>NZ_JBWKDP010000001.1:0-558225 GCF_056435905.1 Streptomyces sp. NPDC043861
GGGGTCGGGGGTGTGCTGCCGGCGCGGTCGTTGGTCCTGGGTGGTGAGGCTGCTTCGTCGGAGTTGGTGCGGGAGTTGGTCGGGCAGGCGGGTGGTTGTGAGGTGTTCAACCATTACGGTCCGACGGAGACGACGATCGGTGTGGCGACCACGCGTCTGGACGTGGATGGTGTGGTTGCTGTGGGTGCGCCTGTGGCGAACACGCGTTTCTATGTTCTCGACAGCGCTTTGCGGCCGGTTCCGGTGGGTGTTGTGGGTGAGTTGTATGTGGCGGGTGTGCAGTTGGCGCGTGGGTATGTGCAGCGTCCCGCTTTGACGGCGGAGCGGTTTGTGGCGAATCCGTTCGAGCCGGGTGTGCGGTTGTACCGGACGGGTGACCGGGTGCGTTGGTCCGGTGATGGCCGGGTGGTGTTCGTGGGTCGTGCGGATGAGCAGGTGAAGGTCCGTGGGTTCCGGATCGAGCCGGGTGAGGTCCAGGCTGTGGTCGGCGGGCATCCGCTGGTCGACGGGGCTGTGGTGGTGGCTCGTGAGGATGTGCCGGGTGATGTGCGTCTGGTGGCTTATGTGGTTGCTGCCGATGAGGATGCCGATGTGGTCGGTCTGCCGGCGGTGGTGCGGGAGTTCGTGGGGCGTCGTCTGCCTGAGCACATGGTTCCGGCGGCGGTGGTGGTTTTGGAGGGTCTGCCGCTGACCGGGAACGGGAAGCTGGATCGCAAGGCGCTGCCCGTGCCGGAGTACGGTGCGTCGTCGGCCGGGAGTGGGCGTCGTGCGGTGAATCTGCGGGAGGAGCTGCTGGCTCTGGCGTTCGCCGATGTTCTCGGTGTTGAGGGCGTGGGCGTGGACGACGACTTCTTCGAGCTGGGCGGGCACTCGTTGCTGGCGGTGCGGCTGGTGAGCCGGATCCGGACCGTGCTGGGTGTCGAGACCGAGATCCGTACCGTGTTCGAGGCGCCGACCGTCGCCGGACTCGCGGCCCGACTCGCGGGCGCCGACACCGCCCGCGCCGCCCTCACCCCGATGCCCCGCCCCCACCACCTCCCCCTCTCCTACGGGCAGCGTCGGCTGTGGATCATCAACCGGATGGACGGGCCCAGCAGCACCTACAACATCCCCGTCTCCACCCGCATGGACGGCGACGTGGACACACAGGCACTGAGCGCGGCCTTCCGGGACGTCATCGGCCGCCACGAGGTCCTGCGCACCGTGTTCGGCGCGGAAGGCGGCGAGCCGTACCAGCGGATCCTCGACATTGCGGACGTGGACTGGGTGCTGCACTCGGCCGATGTCGACCCGGCGGAGCTGGCCGGGGCCATGGCCGAAGCCGAGCAGTACTGCTTCGACCTGGCGGCCGAGATCCCGATCCGGGCCTCGCTGTTCCGGACCGGTCCGGACGCGTGCGTACTGGTGGTCGTCGTGCACCACATCGCCGGTGACGGCTGGTCGTGGGACCCGCTGGCACGGGACCTGGCCACCGCCTATGCGGCGCGCCGCGAGGGCCGGGCACCGGAATGGGAGCCGCTGCCGGTCCAGTACGCGGACTACGCGCTCTGGCAGCGCGAGGTGCTCGGCGACGCGGAGGACCCGGACAGCCTGATCAGCCGCCAGGTCGCCTACTGGAGGGAGGCGCTGGCCGGGGTGCCGGAGGAACTGGAGCTGCCTACCGACCGGATGCGTCCGGCGACGGCGAGCCACCGGGGCCACCGCACCCGACTGGAGATCCCCGCCGAGGTGCATGCACGCCTGGCCGAGGTGGCGCGGGCCGAGGGCGTGACCATGTTCATGGTCCTGCACGGTGCCCTGGCCGTCCTGCTGAACCGCCTCGGCGCCGGCACGGACCTGCCGGTGGGGTCGGCGATCGCGGGCCGGTCCGACGAGGCGCTGGACGACCTGGTCGGGTACTTCGTCAACACGTTCGTGCTGCGGACCGACCTGTCCGGCGACCCGACGTTCCGTGAGGTGCTCGGACGGGTCCGGGAGTCCGGGCTGGGTGCGTTCGAGCACCCGGACGTACCGTTCGAGAAGCTGGTCGAGGAGCTGGCTCCGGCCCGTTCGATGGCCCGCCACCCGCTGTTCCAGGTGATGCTGCTGGTGGAGAACGCCGTCGACGGGTCGCCGGAACGGTCCGGCATCGAGCCCTCCGACGGTGGTGCCGCAGTCCTGTCGAGCGGCCCGGCCGTCGCCAAGTTCGACCTGGACGTCAGCATGGTCGAGGTGCACGACACGGACGGCGCGCCCGCCGGCATGCACGGCGCGGTGATCGCGGCAGCGGACCTGTTCGACCCCGAGTCGGGCGCCCGTATCGCCGAGCGGCTGGTCCGGCTGCTGGAGACGGTCGCCGAGCAGCCGGGAGCCCGGCTCAGTGCGGTGGATGTCCTCGGCGCGGACGAGCGGCGCCGTGTCCTCACCGAATGGAACGCCACCGAAGCCCCGGTACCGCACGCGACGGTCGTCGAGCTGTTCGAGGCACAGGTCGCCCGGACCCCGGACGCGGTCGCACTGGTGCAGGGGGACGTCGAACTCAGCTACGCCGAGCTGGACGCCCGGGCGAACCGGCTGGCACGGCTGCTCGCGGGCCGGGGCATCGGCCCCGAGGCGGTGGTCGCGGCGGTCTTCGAGCGCACGGTCGACCTGGTGGTGGCACTTCTCGGGGTGATCAAGGCGGGGGCGTGCTACCTGCCGATCGACCCGGCCTACCCCGCGGACCGGATCGCCTACGTGATCGCCGACTCGGGGGCGGCCTGCCGGCTCACCAGCGAGAGCCTGGGCCGGCGGCCGATGGAGCCCGAGGGCCGACCGCTGGCCGGGGCGGCCGAAGCGGAGGCGGACGAGGTCCCGCTGGTGCTGCTCGACTCCGCCGAGGTGGCGGCCGAGCTCGCGGCCCTGGCGGACAGCCCGCTGGCGGACGGCGAGCGCACGGTGGCGCTGCGGCCCGAGCACCCGATGTGGGTGATCTACACCTCCGGGTCCACCGGGCGCCCCAAGGGGGTTCTGGTGGAGCACCGTGCGATCGTCAACTTCCTCTCGGCGATGCAGGACCGCTTCGCGCTCGACGCAGAGGACCGGCTGCTGGCGGTCAGCACCCACGGCTGCGACATGGCGGGTTTCGAGTTCTATCTGCCGCTGCTCAACGGCGCCCGGATCGTGCTTGCCTCGCAGGAGCAGGTGCTCGACCCCTGGGCGCTACGCGGGCTGATCCGGGACACCGGGGCGACGATCGTGCACGCCACGCCGAGCCTGTGGCGCGGCCTGGTGGCCGACGCGGATGACCCGGTGGACTGGGCCCGGGTGCGGGCGATGATCGGCGCCGAGGCGCTGCCGGCCGATCTGGCGCGCACGCTGCTGGCCAGGACGCCGACCCTGACGAACCTTTACGGGCCGACGGAGACCACGGTCTGGTCGACCGGCAAGGAGCTGGCGGGGGAGGCGGCGGACGTCTCGTCGATCGGCGGGCCGATCGGCAACACGAGGGTCTATGTGCTGGATGACCTGTTGTCACCGGTGCCCGTGGGAGTGGCCGGTGAGCTGTACATTGCGGGCCGGAGTGTGGCACGCGGTTACCTGGGACGCCCGGAGCTGACGGCGGGGCGCTTCGTGGCGGACCCGTTCGCCGGCGTCGGTGAGCGGATGTACCGGACGGGCGACGTGGTGCGCTGGACCGCGGACGGTGACCTGCAGTACGTCGGGCGCTCGGACGACCAGGTGAAGGTGCGTGGGTTCCGGGTCGAACTGGGGGAGATCGAGGCGGTGGTCGCCGGGCATCCCTCGGTCGCCCAGGCCGTGGCGCTGGTGCGCGAGGACAATCCCGGTGACCAGCGGCTGGTGGCGTACGTGGTGCCGAACCGCGGTCTCGCCGAGGACGAGCTGGACCACCTCGGCCAGGCGGTACGCGCAGTGGCGCAGGACCGGCTGCCGGGTTACATGGTGCCGTCCGCGGTGGTGGTGATCGAGAAGCTGCCGCTCATGCCGAACAGCAAGCTGGACCGCAAGGCCCTGCCGGTACCGGAGGTCGAGGCCCGTGAGGAGGCGCACCACTCGGTCACCTCGTTCGAGGCGAACGTCGGTGCCGCGTTCGCGGAGGTCCTCGGCCTGGAGAGCGTGGGCGTGGACGACGACTTCTTCGCCCTCGGCGGTCACTCACTGCTCGCGGTCCGCCTGGTGGAGCGGCTGCGGGAGCGAGGGGTGTCGATCGCGGTCCGCGACCTGTTCGCGGCTCCGACCGTGGCCGAGCTGATGAAGCGGATGAGCCTGTCCTCGGTGCGCGACGCACTGGACGTGCTCCTGCCCATACGGGAGCAGGGCGACCGGCCGCCGTTCTTCTGCCTGCACCCTGCGGGTGGCGTGAGCTGGTGCTACATGCCGCTCGTCCGGTACGTCCCGGTCGACGTGCCGCTGTACGGGTTGCAGGCCCGGGGGCTGGACGGCTCGACGCAACTCGCGGGCTCCATCACCGAGATGGCCGCGGACTACATCACGCAGATGCGTTCGGTACAGCCGAGCGGCCCGTACCACCTGCTGGGCTGGTCGTACGGCGGCGTGCTCGCCCATGAGATTGCCGTCCAGTTGCAGGCGGCAGGCGAGGAGGTCGGGGCCCTGGTCCTGCTCGACCAGTACCCGTGGGACAGCGAGGCGGAGGCGGCCCTGGCGGCGCAGGAGGCGGAGCTCGACCCGGAGGCCGAGATCGACCAACTGGCCGACCTGGTGCGGCTGGAGGCGGGAGGCGTGCTGGGGACGATCACCGATGAGGAGTACCGGGCCTTCGCGCGGGTGTTGCACAACGGCCGCAGGATCCGGCGCACCCATGAGCACGGGCGGTTCGACGGTGACGCCTTGCTGGTCGTCGCCGAGAACGGCCGTACGGAAGAGGAGCCGACCGCCCACCGGTGGGCGGCTCATGTGACCGGCGTGGTGTCCGAGGCGGGTGTGCCGTGCACCCACTACGACCTCGCCAAGCCTGAGAACCTCGGCCTGGTCTGGGCCGAGGTAGCGGCCTGGCTTGGCTGGGAGGACTGAGGCCGGAACGGCGTGCGGGGTGTGCGGCCCGGTCGTCGCCGACCGGGCCGCACACCCCGCCGGCCCCCGGATGCGGTGAACGGTCAGACCGGGCTGCTCTGCCCGGCGAGCACCGAGGCGACCAGGCTCGGCTCGACGTTGCCACCGCTGAGCAGGACCCCGACCTCGCCGCCGTACTCGGCGGCGTGGCCGAGAGCGGCGGCGAGCGCTGTGGCCGCGGCAGGCTCGATGACCAGTCGAGCATGATGGAATGCGGCCCGGAGGGCGTCGGCGATGGCGGCCTCAGGGACGGTGATCACCGAGGTCACCTCCTGCCGGGCGAGACCGAAGGGAAGCGCGCCGATCCGGTCGGGGCGCAGACCGTCGGCGATGGTGTGCCCTACAGGGACTGTCACTGGACGCCCGGCGCGCAGCGCGGCGGTCAGGGCGGGTACGGCCTCGGGCTCGGCCCCGACCACGGCCTGCCCGTGCCGTGAGGCCGCCAGGCAGGCACCGGCGACGGCGCTGCCGCCACCGACCGGGACGACCACGGCGTCCAGCCGCACGCCCTCGGCTGCGACCTGGCCGATCAGTTCCGCGGTGGCGGTCGCTTGACCGAGGACCACTTGAGGGTTCTGATAGGGGTCGACCACGTCGTATCCGTACTGCTGCCGCAACTCTTCGACGACGGCGATCCGTTCGGCGAGCAGGGTGCCGGAGGTCACCACCTCGGCGCCGGTGTGCCGGATCCGCTCGATCTTGGTGGGCGGAGCATCGGCGGGCAGGACCAGGATGGCGGGCAGGTTGTGCTCACGGGCGGCGATCGCGACCGCGATCGCATGGTTGCCTGTGCTCTGTGCTATCACGCCCCGGCTCCCCGAGCCGGCCAGTTCGTCGACGGCCAGCAGGGCGCCACGAACCTTGAACGATCCGCCGCGCTGGAGGTTCTCGGCCTTCAGCCAGAGGCGCGTGCCCGCGATCGCGTCCAGCGGTTCGCAGCGCACCACCGGGGTCCGCAGGACCCGTTTGTCCAGTTTCCTTTCGGCGCGGTCGACGTCGATGGGGTGGAGCGGTGGTGTTCCGACCGCGGCCGTGGTCGGTCCGGTAAGGTGTTCAGACATCCTGCGCCTCCTTTCCGTCCGAGTCGCTGGTTTCTTTTTGCACTCCTTTTCCTGCCGCCGGGCCGACGTATTTACGGCACGCTGATGTATTGCCCATGGGGCTCCTCAGGGGGTTGTCTGCGGACAGTGCAGAAGTGTTCGTCATCCTTGCAGGGCTGGATCTCCCTGCGAAAGGCTCGGACAACGGGCCCGTGGCTGATCTCTGTTCGGACGGCAGTTTTCCGATGAGAACTATCCGATCCGCTCGTGCGGCATCAGGCCGCAGGTGTCATCCCGCGGTTGACAGATTTGTCGGCGACTGGACCCGGTGACGCGATGCGGTACGGGCCCGGTTTAATCCACCATGGTGATCATGATCGAGATCAGGGAACTGACGAAGCGCTACGGCGACGTCACGGCCGTCAACGGCCTCAGCTTCACAGCCGGGGCCGGGCGCGTCACCGGGCTTCTCGGACCGGCCGGCGCCGGCAAGACCACGACGCTGCGGTTGCTGTTGGGCCTGAGCAGTCCCACTGCCGGTAGCGCTGCGATCGGCGGCCGCGAATTCCGGGACCACGCGCCCGGCCCACGCGAGGTCGGCGCGCTGCTGGACACCCACGGCGTGTACTGCCCCCACATCGGGAACACCGCGCGGGAGTGCCTGGGCGGGCTGGCCCGGCGGCACGGCATCCCGCGAGCCAGGGTGGACGAAGTGCTGGACGAGGTCGGGCTGACCGAGGCGGAACAGCGCCGGGTCGGCACCTTCTCGCTGGGGATGAGGCAGCGGCTGGGCATTGCCTGCGCGCTGCTCGCCGAACCGCCGGTCCTGGTGCTCGACGAGCCCCTCAACGGGCTGGACCAGCAGGGTCTGGTCTGGGCGCGTGCCCTGTTTCAGCGGCTGGCCACCGAGGGGCGTACGGTGCTCGTCACCGGTCAGTTGTCCGCCGAACTGGAGTACCTGGCGGACGAGTTGGTGGTCATCGAGCGGGGCGAGCCGGTCCCGGTGCAACGTGCGGCCCCGTTCGCCGCCCGCGACGTCCGGGCGCGGGTGTCCGTGCGGACGCCCGATGTCGCGGTGCTGAGTGCCCTGCTGGCGGACGAAGGGGCGTCGGTGAAGGTGAACGACGACCAGTCGCTGACGGTGATGGGGCTGAGTGCGCTGCGCATCGGCGATGTCGCCTTTCTCAACGTCGTGCCGCTGCACGAGCTCGCCTCGGAGGCGCCGGGGCGTTGAGGTCTGAACCATCGCCGCTGCACAGGGGTGTTCAGGGTGTGCGGCATGCCATGGGCGTCATTGCCTTCCTATGATGACGGCTCGTCGACATCACCGCGCACCCCACGAGTCGTGCGCGGAAGCCCGAGCAGACGGTCGGATCCCGCTGGGCATGCGCCACGACCGTCGGCTCTTCCCGACGGCGCCCATCGTCCTACGGAGATACGGTGTACCGCCGCCCATGCTGCACGCGAACCCGCCTCGCCCGGCCCGCGGAGGCCGCGGATGCCTGAGGACCGCGACGTCTTCCAGCGCCTGATCGATCTCCTCTCGGCCGGCAAGGCGTCCTACCGGACCATCGCCCACGCACCCGAGGGCCGTACCGAGGCCGCCAGCCGCCTGCGCCGGCATCCGCTGGATCAGGCCGCCAAGTCCATCGTGGTCCGGGTCGCGACCGGCAAGCGCTCACGTCGCTACGTGCTCGCCGTGGTCCCCGGTGACCGCCGGGTCGATCTGCCTGCCTTGGCGCTGCGCTACGGCGGCCGGGAGGCCTCCTTCGCCGCCCGGGAGGTCGCCGAGGAGCTCGCCGGCACCGTCAGCGGCTCCATCGCCCCGTTCGCCTTCTCGGCCGAGCTGGACCTGCTCGTCGACGAGGGCCTGCTGGTCCACGACGAGATGTACTTCAACGCCGGGCGACTGGACGTGTCCGTCGCCCTGTCGGTCGCGGACTACCTGCACCTGGCCCGGCCCGCCGTCGCGGCGATCGCGGTCTGACGGACTCTCGTGTACCGGCCGGCCGACGGCCGTTCAACCGCCGCGCCGACGCAGTTGCACAGCGGGCGGCGGGCGTTCCGCGGGTTTCGCGACGCGTCCTGCCGCCCGCTCGCCCGTGTTCAACGACCGTGCCCCGCCGCCGAGTGTTGATCCATAGCGGCGCCCCGGGCCATTCTTTCCGGAGAGCGCTCTGTGCGCGGTGCTCTTTGTGTGGCGAGGCGGATGCGGTTTCGTCGGCTTTCCGGGCCCCAGGTCCTGGCTGATTCTCTCTGGTCGTCCTTCCATCGCGGTCCGGCCGGGCGCACGTAATTCCGGAGTGCTACCCGGTCGGTTGTTCAATTCCTTCTTATTTCTTCTGGAGAGAGAGGTGCAGATGTCCGACGAGCGGCTTTTCCTGCGATCGAAGGCCATCATCGAGCCACTGGTGGACAGGTTCTTCGCCTGGCCGTACACGGTGGCACCGGTACAGGCGGCAATGAACCTCGCGTTCCTGCAGTTGCCTCTGCTGGAGTCCTACCTGCAGTCCCCGCAGGTGCATGTCGCGGCCAGCAACAACCCGGAGCTTCGGGGCGGGTACTTCGTCAACATCCCCGAGTCACGCGCCGACGAGGTCCGCGACCTGGTCGCCGCCATCAAGCGCGACCGGGCCGACATGCTGCGCTTCGCCGAGGCCATCGCCGCGGGCCAGGAGATCCTGCGGGCGAACGCGACCGGCTTCGACCTCACCCCGCTCTACCCGAAGATGCCCGCCGAGCTCGGCGGACTCATCGAGCTCGCCTACGACACCGACAACCAGGCGCAGATCCGTTTCATGGAGCCGGTGGTCTACAAGAGCAAGGTCTACGACGACTCGCGCCAGTCGGTGCAGCTCTCCTTGGAGACCGGGATCGAGCGCCCGTTCATCCTGAGCACGCCGCGCCTGCCTTCGCCGGACGTCCTGGAGCTGGACATCCCGTTCCGCCACGACGGTCTGACCGAACTGTTCCGGTCCCGTGTTCACGGCGCCACGCTCGCGCACCTGCGCGAGGCGCTGGAGCTGGACGACGCCCAGGCCGCCCAGCTGTCCGGTCTGCTGACGGACCGTCCGGGCCTGGCGGAGGACCGCCACATCGACAGCGGCGGCCGCATTCGCTACTTCGGGCACGCCTGTCTGGTCCTGCAGACGCCCGAGGCCGCCATCGTCACCGACCCGTTCATCAGCGCCGACAGCACCGCGGGCGACCGCTACACGCTGGACGACCTGCCGGACTACATCGACCTCGTGCTGATCACCCACGGGCACCAGGACCACATCGTCCTGGAGACGCTGCTCCAGCTGCGCGGCCGCCTCGGCGCGATCGTGGTCCCGCGCTCCTCGCGCGGCAACCTCGCGGACCCGTCGATGGCACTGATGCTCAGGAACCAGGGCTTCAACGTGATCGAGGTCGATGACTTCGACGAGGTCGAGTTCCCCGGCGGTAAGATCACCGCGACTCCGTTCCTCGGCGAGCACTGCGACCTGGACATCCGTGCCAAGTCGACCTACTGGGCCGAGCTGGCCGGCAAGAAGATCTTCATCGGTGCCGACTCCTCGGGGATCGAGCCCGCGCTCTACCGCTACATCAAGGGCCACCTGGGCACCGCCGACATCGCCTTCCTCGGCATGGAGTGCGACGGCGCACCGCTGACCTGGCTCTACCAGGCACTGCTGACCATCCCGGTCACCAAGAAGATGAGCAACTCGCGCAAGCTCTCCGGGTCCAACGCTGAGCAGGCCGCCGCCATCATGACCGAGCTGGGTGCCCACGAGGCGTACGTCTACGCCATGGGCGAGGAGGACTGGCTGGGCCACGTCATGGCCACCACCTACACCGAGGACACCTACCAGATCAAGCAGATCGAGGAGTTCCTCACCTGGTGCAAGGACCGCAACATCAAGGCCGGCCACCTCTTCAAGCAGCAGGAATGGCGCTGGTAGCCGCCCGGCGTCGGTAGGGCTCGTCGGGGCGGGGCGCCCGGGATCCGTCATGTGCGGAGACCCGGGGGTCCCGCCCCCGGTCCTCGCTGCCCGGACCAATGAAGCCACGTCACGCACGAAACATCACCGGCCGTCGGCCGTTCAGGAGGTAGGTAGCACCATGGCTGTGCAGGACATCGCGTATGTCGAACTGTTCGTATTGAACAAGGTCTCCGCCGTCAACTACTTCGTCTCGGCCCTGGGCTTCACCAGAGTCGCGGACTCGGTGGAGACCGACCGGAGCTCCGTGCTGCTGCGACAGGGTGACGTGCGGCTGGTGGTCACTTCGGGCCGCGGCATCTGGAACTTCCTGGACAGCCATGGCGACGGCATCGCCGACATCGCCATGACCTGCGACGACGCGGCGGTGGCCGGTGAACGGGCGGTGGCGGGCGGAGCAGCACCGCTCGCCTCCGTCCGCGGCAACGTCGTGGTCTCGGGCTTCGGCGGCGTCGCGCACACTCTGCTCCCGGCAGCCGCCCGGCCCGGCGACATGCTCGCCGACGGTCGCCGGTGGACTCCCAGCCCGGTGGTGCCCGCCACGGAGCCGTCGCGGATCCGCCTGCTCGACCATGTCGCGGTCTGCCTCGCGGGCGACACCCTCGAGGAGTACGCCGACTTCTACCGGGACGCCTTCGGGTTCTCCCGCTATTCCTCGGAGTACGTGGCCGTCGGCGGACAGGCGATGGACTCCGTTGTGGTGCGCAGCGCCTCCGGCCGCGTCACCTTCACCCTCGTCGCGCCGGACCCCGGCAAGGAGCCGGGCCAGCTCGACGCGTTCCTGGAGCGCAACGGCGGCCCTGGTGTGCAGCATCTCGCCTTTCTCGTCGACGACATCGTCCCCGCCGTCGGCGAGGCCCGGGAACGCGGGGTGGAGTTCCTCAACACCCCGGACGCCTACTACGATCTGCTCGCCGAGCGATTCGACGGGATGGCGGAGCAGATAGCCGAGCTGCGCAAGGCGCAGGTGCTGGCCGACCGGGACGAATGGGGCCACCTGCTGCAGCTGTTCAGCCGCTCACCCTACGAGCGCAACACTCTGTTCTTCGAACTCATCCAGCGCGAGGGCTCCCGCGGCTTCGGCAGCGCCAACATCCGAGCCCTCTACGAGGCTGTCGAGCGTGACCGGCTGACCTCCTGATGAGCGACACCGGTGCCACCATCGCGAGGCCGTTGACGCCCGCCGACTACGCGGCCCTGGCGCGAGAGCGGTTGGAGCCCGCTGTCTGGGACTTCCTCGAGGGAGGCGCGGGCGAGGAACGTACGCTCGCGGCCAACCTGGCGGTGTTCGACCGTGTCCGGCTGCGTCCCAGGGTCCTGACAGGCGTAGGCATGCCCGCCATCGGTGCCGACATCCTGGGACGGACCTGGTCGGCACCGCTCGGTGTCGCGCCCATGGCCTACCACACGCTGGCCCACCAGTACGGCGAGGTTGCCACCGCCCGGGGTGCCGCACGGGCAGGTGTCCCTCTCGTCGTCAGCTCCTTCGCGAGCCGGACCTTCGAGGACATCGCCGCGGCTGCCACCGGGCCGCTCTGGCTCCAGGTGTACTGTTTCCGCGACCGCGTCACGACGCGCCGACTCGTCGAGCGCGCCGAGCGGGCCGGCTTCGAGGCGCTGGTGCTCACCGTGGACGCCCCGCACCTCGGCCGAAGGCTGCGCGACCTGCGCAACGACTTCCGGCTGCCGGCCGGCGTCGCTCCGGCCAATCTCGGCGGCGGGGACTTCTCCTCTCCGAGCGGACACGCCCGTACCGAGTTCGACCCGTTCCTCGACTGGTCGGTGATCGAGTGGCTGCGATCCGTCAGTTCTCTGCCGGTGCTGGTCAAGGGCATCCTCACCGCCTCCGACGCCCGGCGGGCGCTCGCCGCCGGGGCCGACGGCATCGTGGTGTCCAACCACGGGGGCCGGCAGCTGGACGGAGCCCCGTCGACGCTGGAGGTGCTGCCGGAGGTCGCGCAGGCGGTCGCCGGCGCCTGCCCGCTGCTCCTCGACGGCGGGGTGCGCCGCGGCGCGGACGTGCTGGCCGCCCTGGCCGTCGGGGCCGACGCCGTGCTCATCGGACGGCCGGTCCTCCACGGCCTGGCCGTGAACGGCGAACAGGGTGTGGAGCACGTCCTGGGTCTGTTCGCCGCGGAACTGACGGAGGCGATGACGCTCACGGGCACCGGCTCAGTCGCGGACGCCGGCCCGGACCTGGTGACGGACCCCGGGCCGGCGGACACGCCGCCCGGGATGCACCAGGAGGCCCAGCCGCGCCGGAGCCGGCCGCAGCGTCTCGGACCCGGCGATCAGGAACTGCCGGCCGGCGACCTGCGCAGGGACGAGCTGCACAGCAGCGTCTCGGACCCGGTGCTCGGCACGATGAACTTCCTGAACGAGATCACCCAGCGCTACCCCGAGGCAATCTCCTTCGCGCCGGGCCGCCCGTACGCCGGCTTCTTCGAGACCGAGCAGATCTTCACCCATCTGCGCCGCTACCTGGACCACCTGGCCGAGGGCGGGGCGTCTCCCGAGGGGATCCGTACAACGCTCTTCCAGTACGGCCCGACGGCCGGCCAGATCCGCGAGCTGATTGCCGAGACCCTGCGAGCGGACGAGGGCATCGAGGTGCCTGCGGAGTCCGTCGTGGTCACGGTCGGCGCCCAGGAGGCGATGCTCATCGCGGTCCGGGCCCTCATCGCCGGGCCCGAGGACGTGCTGCTGGTCTCGAGCCCCTGCTATGTGGGCATCACCGGAGCGGCCAGGTTGTTCGACATCGCGCCGACGGCGGTCCAGGAGGCACCCGACGGATTCCGCTGTGCCGACCTGGAGGCGGCGATCCTCGCCGAGCAGGCACGCGGGCGCCGCCCCCGGGCGTTCTACACAGTCCCGGACCACTCCAATCCGTCCGGGACGACGATGCCGCTGGAGCAGCGCCTGGAACTCCTCGACCTGGCGGCCCGCCATGGCATTCTGATCCTGGAGGACAGTCCGTACCGGATGGTGAGCCCGGGCCGGCAGCTGCCGACTCTCAAGTCGCTCGACCGCGGGCGCCGCGTCGTTCATCTGGGCTCCCTCTCTAAGACGCTCTTCCCGGGGGCCCGGGTGGGCTTCGTGGTCGCCGACCAGATCGTCGTCGGGGCCGACGGGACCACAGGCCTGCTGGCGGACGAACTCACCAGGATCAAGAGCATGGTGACGGTGAACACCTCCCCGGTCAGCCAGGCGGTCGTGGCCGGCATGCTGCTCGCCGCGGGCGGGCGGACCTCGGAGCTCAACACGGGGACGGCCGCGTACTACGGGGACGCGATGCGGGTCACCCTCCGTGAGCTCGAGCGTTGCTTCCCCGCAGCGGAGCGGGCGGACCTCGGCATCCGCTGGAGCGAGCCGAGCGGAGGCTTCTTCCTGGCCGTCGACGTGCCGTTCCGTGCGGACAACGCGGCACTGGAGATCTCCGCGGAGGAGTACGGGGTCATCTGGACGCCCATGTCGTACTTCTACCCGCAGGGTGGCGGCGAGCACAGCCTGCGGCTCTCCGTGAGCAATCTGACGCACTCCCGAATCGCCGAGGGCGTCGAGCGGCTGGCCCGCTTCGTCGGGTCCCGGCCGCGCCCGGGGCTCTGAGTACGACCGTGCTCCGCACCACGAAGGGCCCGCCGGACAGGCGGGCCCTTCGTGTTTCCCCGGAGTGGAACCGGGTTTCAGCCGTAGCGCCTCATCTCATGGAAGAAGCCGGGTACGGTCAACAGCGTGCCGGCCGCACTGACTTCGTCGTAGACGTACTTGGCCACGGCCAGGTCGAGCACGCCCAGGCCGAACGGGGAGAACACGACGGGGCGGTCGGCCGGGGGTGTGGTCCGGCCATCCAGCAGGTCGTAGAGGGTGCCGTCGACGAAGTCCCGGTTGCCGGTCCGCTGCTCCGCCAGGTGCGGCGAGGTACTGGCCTTCAGACAGTGGTCGATGTCGTCGACGAGGTTGTAGGAGGACAGGATGATCTCGGGGGAGAGATCGCGCAGTGAGACATGCAGGACCAAGGGGTTGTGGGAGAACAGCCCCGGGTCGAGGATGTGCGGCTCGCCCGCCACCGTGGCCAGCACGATCAGGTCCGACCCGGCGATCAGCGACTCGGCACTGTCGTGGATCGTCACCGGGCCGGCCTCGGAGCGGGTCAGGTACTCCTCGAAGCCCACTGCGTGTTCACGGGACAGGTCGAAGACGCCCACCTCGTCGAAGTCCAGGCCGTTGGCCACCAGATAGGTGTGCAGGTAGCGGGCGATCAGCCCGACCCCGATGAAGCCGACCCGACGCGGCGTCACACCACGCCGGTCGGCGATCGTCACCGCCGCGAGGGCCGCGGAGGCGGCCGTGCGCGAGGCGCTGATGACGGAGCTTTCCAGACAGGCCAGTGGGTAACCGGTCGTGGTGTCGTTGAGGACGACCACCGCGGATGCCCGGGGGATGCCGGCGGCGACATTCTCGGGAAACGAAGAGATCCACTTGATGCCGTGCACGTCAACCTCGCCCCCGACCGAGGCGGGCAGCGCGATGATGCGCGAGGAGGGGTTCTCGGGGAACCGCAGGAAGTACGAGTCCGGGTTCACCGTCAGGCCCTCGCCGTGCAGGCGGTACGCCTTCTCGACCATCGCGGTCACCTGCTTCTCGCGGCCGCGCAGGACGTCGACGACCTGCGCGCCGGAGATGACGGAGAAGGAGGGTGCCTGGGTCATGGGTGCTGGCTCCATTGAGGATCGGTGAACAGGTCTGTCTGGCCGAAGTGTTCGCGCAGCCAGCTCTCGTCGTAGATGGAGGTGAGGTAACGCTCTCCGAGGTCGGGGGAGATCGCGACCGCCACGGGATCCTCGCCCGGGTACTTCTCGCCCAGCCAGCGGGTGGCACCGCTCACCACCGTGCCGGTCGACCCGCCGAGCACGAAGCCCCGGGCTGCCATGGCGTGGCATGCGCGGATGGTCTCCGGCTCGGAGACGTGCACGACGTCGTCGATGCATGACTCGTCGACCAGTTCCGGGCGCGTGCTGGTGCCCAGGCCCGGGACCACCCGGCGCTCCGGCATACCGCCGAAGGTGACCGAGCCGACGGCGTCGACGGCCACGATCGTGACGGGCAGACGGCGCTCCTTGAAGTAGCGCGCACAGCCCATCAGAGTGCCCGTGGTGCCCGCGCCGACGAACAGCACCTCCAGGTCCGGGAAGCTCCGGGCGATCGCCGGCGCCGTGCTCTCGTAGTGCGCACGCCAATTGTTGGGGTTGGCGTACTGGTTGAGCCATACGTAGCGGTCGCTGGAGGCGCAGAGTTCGCGGACGTACTCGATCCGGCTGTGGAGGTAGCCAAGGTTGGCGTCCTGCCTCGAGATCACCCGGACCTCCGCGCCCAGTGAGCGCATCAGCCGTTGGGTGGTGGAGTTGCACCGGGGGTCGGTCACACACACGAAACGGTAGCCACGGTCGGCCGCGATGATGGCGAGCGCGATGCCCAGGTTGCCCGACGACGACTCCACCAGGACCGAGTCGGGACGGAGCAGGCCGTCGTGCTCCGCGGCGTCGACCATTTCGGTGGCCGCCTTCAGCTTGATGGATCCCGCTAAGTTGAAACCTTCGCACTTCAGATACAGCGGAGTGTCGTTCACCTTGCGCAGATCTATGTAGAGGTCCTCGACATTGAATTCATGAGGGGAGCTGATGATGGGCACGGTGCCGGACACCCTCTGCAGGACGGTAATGGATGTGGAAGTGGTCGGAATTCGGGCAGTCTGCGTCAAGACGTATTTCGTCCATTTGACCGGCCCTCAACAGCCGTCGCTCAACCGAAATTCCGCATCGCCTTCCATCGGGCGATGAAAGCGGTACCTGATCGCCCTAGCATGGATTACCGTACTGTAGGGAATCTTGCCCTGCAAGATCCGACTATTCCCTGAACAGTAAGTAGCGGCTATTAGTGCCGATCACAAGGAGCGGATTTCATGACGATCGTGGATGGCCTGCTCGGCCCCGCCGAGTTGCCGGAACTTGCGATCTCCCCGGGTGAGCTCCAGCGCGCTCGAGAGATGGCGGTGACCCGCGACCATGCGGTCGACCTTGCCGACGCCGTCATCACCAGGGTGGAGCACTTCGCCCGGGACCCCGGCAGGCCGGCGGTCAGGGACGCCCACCGCCGGCTCGGGTACGCCGAGCTGGCCCTGGAGGCAAGGCGCCTGGCCACCTTGATGGAGCGTGAGGGCGTCACCCCCGGCACGGTCGTCGCGGTCGGAGGCGAACGCGGCACCGCAGTCGTCGCCGCCTTCCTGGCCACCGAACTCCTCGGCGCGCTCTACCTGCCGGCGGACGGCAACTGGCCGGCCCGGCGGGTGGCGGACGTCATCGACCAGGCCGGAGCCGTCCTGCTGCTGAACACCGACCCGGAGACGGTCTCGCCCTCGCTCGCCGAGGGCGCCGAGGAGGCCGGGATCCCCGTGGTCCGGACCATCGAGGCCGCCTCCTGCGAACCCTGGCAGGGCCCGGCCCGGCTGGAACGCGTCGACCAGCCCCGGTACGTACTGTTCACGTCCGGCTCCACCGGTAGGCCCAAGGGCGCGGTGGTGGAGCACCAAGGCATGCTCAACCACCTCCACGCCAAGATCGTCGACCTCGGGCTGACCGAGCGCGACGTCGTCGCGCAGACCGCCCCGCTGGGGTTCGACATCTCGATCTGGCAGATGCTCTGCCCGCTGGTCGTCGGTGGCCAGGTCACCGTCGTCGCCGACGCAACGGCCCACGACTCGGTGGCCTTCGCCCGGCTCGTCGACGAACACCGGGTCACCGTTGTGGAGTTGGTGCCCACCATGGTCCGCCTGCTGCTGGACGACCTGGCCGCCGCCCCGACCGCGGGCCGGCTGGAGGGTCTGCGGTGGATGCTCGCCACCGGAGAGGAGCTGCCGACCGAGGTCGCCCGGCGTTGGCTGCGAGAGATGCCCCAGGCCGGCTTGGTCAACGCCTACGGCCCGACCGAATGCTCCGACGACGTCACCCATCACACCGTGCTCCCCGCCGACCTCGACCTGCTGCGTCTGCCGATCGGCGCCCCGGTCATCAACTCCCAGCTCTACGTGCTGCGTCAGGAGAATGACGGCTGGCACGCCTGCGAGCCCGGTGAGACCGGGGAGTTGTTCGTCGGTGGGGTCTGCGTGGGGCGCGGCTATGTCGGCGACCACGACCGGACCCGGGACGCGTTCTGCCGCGACCCGTTCCGCTCGACGCCGACCGGGCGGCTCTACCGGACCGGTGACGCGGTGACGGTCCTCCCACAGGGGGCTCTGCAGTACCTCGGACGTGTCGACCGCCAGGTCAAGATCGCGGGAGTCCGGATGGAGCTCGGTGAGATCGAGGCGGTCCTGCAGCAGCACCCCGCCGTCGGCGCCGTCGCGGTGGTCGTGCACGACTTCGCCCGCGGCCACTAGCCCGATACCGCCGGCTGTTCAACTGGCGCACCACCCCCAGTTGGCCAGGTCTGCGGACCGGCCGACCGGGCGCGGTAGCGCCCTCGGGTACGACGAAGGTGCCGTCCACCGGTCCAGGACCGGTGGACGGCACCTTCGTCGTACCCCGGAGAGCCACGTCAGCGCGGCTCCGGGCTGAGCACCGCCTCCTCCAGCGGGTCGTGCTGTGCGAACTGGGTGTGGTAGAGGTCGGCGTACAGGCCGCCCGCGGCCAGCAGCTCCTCGTGTGTGCCGCGCTCGCGGATCGACCCGGCCTCCACAACCAGGATCTGGTCGGCCTCGCGGATCGTGGAGAGCCGGTGGGCGATCACCAGCGAGGTGCGCCCGGTCAGGGCGGTCTTCAGCGCGCGCTGGATCGCCGCCTCCGCCTCCGAGTCGAGGTGGGCGGTGGCTTCGTCCAGGATCACCACCGGCGGTGCCTTGAGCAACAGCCGGGCCAGCGCGATCCGTTGCTTCTCACCGCCCGACAGCCGGTAGCCGCGGTCGCCGACCACGGTGTCGAGGCCCTCCGGGAGCAAGCGGACGGTGTCCCAGATCAGAGCCGCCTCGCAGGCCTCGACCAGCTCCTGCTCGCTCGCCCCCGGCCGGGCGTACTCGAGGTTGGCCCGCAGGGTGTCGTGGAACAGATGGGCGTCCTGAGTGACCACACCGATCGTGTCGCGCAGCGACTGCAGCGTCAGATCCCTGACGTCGTGGCCGTCCACGCGGACGGTGCCCTCGGTGGGGTCGTAGAGCCGGGGCACGAGCTGGGTGATCGTTGTCTTTCCCGCCCCCGACGGCCCGACCAGGGCGGTGAGCTTCCCGGCCGGGACCTCGAAGCTCAGCTCCCGAAGGGTCCATGCCTCCTCCGACTGCTCGGAGCGGCGGGCAGCCGGGTGCCCGAGCGAGGCCAGCGTGTCCTGGTCGCCGCTCGGGTAGCGGAAGGAGACCTTCTCGAAGGTGATTTCGGGCGCGCCGTCGGAGCGCAGCCCGCCGAGGTCCCGGGCATCGGGGCCCTGCGCGACGTTCGGCTGCAGAGTCAGGATCTCGAAGACTCGTTCGAAGCTGACCAGTGCTGTCATGGCGCTCGCCTGCAGGCTCGACAACTGGTTGATCGGACCGTAGAGCCGCATCAGCAGAGCGACCATGGCGACCAGAGTGCCGAGCGCGAGTGAGCCGTCGATGGTCAGCACACCCCCCAGCCCGTAGACCAAGGCGGTGGTGATCGCGGTGAGCACGACGCCGAGGACGCCGAGGATCTGGCCGTGCACGACCACCGAGACGGCGATGTCCCGTACCCGGCCGGCCTTGTGCGCGAACAGTCCCGACTCGTTCTCCGCGCGGCCGTACAGCTTCGCGAGCACCGCGCCCGCGACGTTGAACCGCTCGCTCATCAGCGTGCTCAGCTCGCCGTCCAGCTCCATCCGCTCCCGGGTGAGACGCTGCAGCCGGCGCCCGATGAGCCGCGCCGGCAGCAGGAAGAACGGGATCATCACCAGGGCGGCGAGGGTGATCTGCCAGGACAGGTAGAGCATCGCCGCCAGAACCAGCCCCAGCGACAGCACGATGGACAGCGACTGCGACAGCACGCCAGTCACCGCCTGACGGGCCCCGACCACGTCGGTGTTCAGCCGGCTGATCAGCGCCCCGGTCTGGGTGCGGGTGAAGAACGCCAGCGACTGCTGCTGGATGTGCGCGAACACCTTGTTGCGCAGGTCGTAGACGACGCCCTCGCCGATCCGTCCCGAGCATCGTGCCTGCACGTACATCGAGCCGGCCTCGACCAGGGCCAGACCGGCGACGGCCAGGCACAGCCACACCACCGTGTCGGTTCGCCCGGGCAGAATGCCGTCGTCGATGACCTTCTTCAGCACCAGCGGGCCGGCCGCGGTGACCACCGCGTCGACCACCGTGCTCAGCAGCAGCAGGGCCATGCTCCACGGATAGCTCAGGGCGTACGGCACGATCCGCCGGATCGTCCCCTTCCTGATGCGCCCGTCGGCCGCCTCGTCGTCGCTCCGCGCCCTGGTCCCGCCCGGTGCCGAGTCCTTGATCCTTGCCATGCTGGAACCAACTCCGCGCTTGTGATGGGCTGTCAGTACTTGTTGAGGAACTCGATGATCGCTTTGTTGACCGCGTCAGGGTTCTCCAGGTTCCCGAGGTGGCCGCAGCCGGGGATTTCCACGTAGTCGCAGCCCGGGATGGCGTCCGCCACCTCGGCGACCAGGTGGGGCGGGCAGATGAGGTCGTCGCCGAATGCGATCGCGCGGCACGGCACCGTGAGGCCGCGAAGCGCCTCGCGGCGGTCGCCGACAGTGTCGACCGAGTCCTGGCCGGGGACGGTGTGACCTGCGGTCAGTTCGAAGACCTCGAGCCACCCGGAGGCGGCGACGTCGTCGTTCAGTGTGGTGGGGGACAACATCTCCAGCGCGGTGCGCGCGGCCTGGTACTTGGGTGGGAGGGTGACGCCGGTGGCGTTCAGCTCGCGCTCCGCCGCCTGCAGCAACCGCCGGGTGGCGTCCGAGCGGGCCCTGGTGGCCATGAGGACGGCGCAGCGCACCAGATCGGGCCGGGCGAGCGCGAGCTCTTGGGCGATCATGGCTCCCATCGAGGTCCCGACGATGCGGCACGGCCCGATGTCCAGCGCCTCGATCAGCCCCAGGGTGTCGGCGGTCAGGTCGGCGAGCGAGTAGTCGCCGGGCGGTGTGTCTGACGGCGCGATGCCTCGGTTGTCGAAGACGATCGTCTCGTAACCCGCCCGCTCCAGGGCCGGTGACTGGTGCATGGTCCACACGCGGCCGGCAGCGCCCGAGCCCATGATGAGGAGCACCGGTTCCCCCCGGCCCGATCGCTGGTAGGAGAGCCGGATCCCGTTGGCGCTCACGAACGGCATGACGGCGCTCCCTCGCTGGCGGTGGGTGCGGGCAAGACGGCCTCCTGGAAGTCGAACGAGGGATGGTCCGGGGCGGACTGTCCGCGGCCGGAGGTGAGTTGCGCCATCGGGGTCCACTGGGCCGGTGCCGACGGGGAACGGCCCACTACTGCGGTGAGGCGGCTACTCACGATGACACCGGCCGGTAAGCCGATCAAGGTCGGCCTGTTGTGGACGAATGGGCATCGCGCCATCGTTCAACCGGCGCGCGGGGATCAGTTGAACAGCCAGCTGAGGCGGGCGGCTCGCATCGGTTGACTCGACGGCGCGGCCTGAGGCCATAGTGGCTTCGTACGGGGCCGGGCACCGCGCCGGACGGCCACCGACGGTGGGGCGAGGCCGGGTGAAGCGCCCAGGCGAACGCGCGCCACGATGCTATCCACCTCATGTACTCAAGAAAGGACGGCGTGGTGACGAATCCGTTCGAGGATCCCGATGCCGAATACCTGGTCCTGGTCAACGATGAGGGCCAGCACTCGCTGTGGCCCGTTTTCATCGACGTGCCCGACGGATGGAACTCGGTGTTCGGGAAGGCGGGACGCCAGGAGTGCCTCGACTACATCGAGAATTCCTGGACCGACATGCGGCCCAAGAGCCTGATCGAGGCCATGGCGGCGCAGAACTAGACGAGTAGCTCCGAATGCGGGGCTACTCAGACGTGGAGAGGGTGTCCAACCTCGGGTTGTGACCCCCGAGTTGGACACCCTCTTGACGGCACTGCGCACGCTTGTCGACAACCGCCTGAATGCCCGGCGATGGTGAGGACGACCGGCTCCGTCGCTTCGAGGCCGAGCCGATCACCCTGCTGTGGCCCGTGCCATGCCGGGCTGCCACTGCGAGGCCAATCGGTTGCGCTTCGCCCAGGCACAACTGCACTCGATGTTCCCCTGCCCTGCCCCGGTACCCGGCCTGCACCAACCTCCGAGGGCGGCACTGCCGCTCAATCGGACGACGCCCCTGCTTTGCGGCCCGCTGTCCCGCGGACAACGCACCTTTGGATCGTGACTCGACCCGTCGACTGAGCCCGCCCCCGTGAGACGGTGGAGCAGCGGCCTGCCGGCTACGGCCGCTGTCGCTCCGACTTCCGATTTCACCGTTGACCGATGCCGCACCTCGTTCACACCCCGGCCGGTCTACCGGCGACCTGGGCCGTGGCCGCCCCGACGATGCTCGAAACGGCAGGTCCTGGCCGCGTGATCGACGCCGAGCGGCACGTGGACCCGCCGACCGTCCCGGACTTCTGGCTCCGGGGGAGTGGGCTGCATCCCCGTTGAACTCGGCCGTTGCTGCCCCGCCAAAGGATCGAATCGGTCAACGACACCCTCGAGGGCACTCCACGAACGGCTCGCTCATCCGGCTCGACAAGGTAGGGACCACTGGGCCACATCGGACGGGCTGCGCGTTTCCCGGAGCCTGGTCACCTTCCGTACCGATCCCCGAGGAGCCGGTCGACGCGACGCCTCCGTCTCCCCCTCTGCGCCGCGCAGCCGCGGCAGCGTCCCGTGCACGCGCCGAGCCGTGTTCAACCGACGCGACGCGGCAGTTGAACACGTACGCGGGGCGCAGCGCAGACCTCATGGCGAGTTCCCCTTCCGGCAACGCCTGGCCAGCGGCCGGGGGCTCCGCTGAGGGCCGTTCGAACTCGCTCGAGTGCCAATCGGCCAAATCTCGGGGACGCCTCGACACTGCTGTGTCTCAAGGGTGACTATGGGTATGGGTGTTCGGAAGTTACTGGTGTTACGTGTGGGATCAGGGGAGGCTTGCCTTGCCTGAACCGCTGTCCGGCTTCGAGGGTGTCAAGTTCCCGATCGTCGGCGGCGCTCGGGCGTGCTTCCCCCACGGCGAGCGCGGTCCTTCCGGCCCCGGCAAGACGGGTTCAGCGCAACCGGATTGATCTATCCATCCGATGGGGGAGACGAGTATGAGTCGGGCAAGTGCGGATAATTTGCAATTTAGTTCAACCAGTGATAATGGCCGAGTCGCTGCGGCGGCAGAAATGCGTGGCCGCGACATCGTTTCCCTCCCGGTCGCGTCGCTCATTCCCGGAGAGTCGCCCCGTCTGGACGGGCAGAACACAGACCACGTGGCCCGCCTTGCGGAGCTCGACGAGCAGCTTCCCCCCATCCTTGTGGACCGCCGAACCATGCGGGTGATCGACGGGATGCACCGTCTGCTGGCGGCCTGCCTCAAAGGGCGGGAGACGATCGACGCGGAGCTCTTCGACGGGACCCCCGAGGAGGCGTTCCTTCGCGCGGTCGAGGCGAATGTGACACACGGCCTCCCGCTGTCGCAGGAGGACCGCCGAGCCGCGGCCGCGCGGATCCTCGAGGCCCACCCCCAGATGTCGGACCGAGCCATCGCCCGGGCCTCGGGCCTGGGCGCGAAGTCGGTCGCCACCATCCGGCGGACCTCGGCCCACGCGGCCCCTCAACTGATGGTCAGGATCGGACGGGACGGCAAGGTCCGTCCGCTGAGCAGCGCCGAGGGGCGCCGGAGGGCCGCCGAGCTGATCGCCGAGAACCCGGAGGCCTCGCTGCGCGAGGTGGCGCGGCGCTCGGGGATCTCGCCGGCGACGGTGAGCGACGTCCGCAAGCGGCTGCTCTCCGGGGAACTGCCGGTCGCGGAGCGCCGACCGGTCGTCGCCGCCCCGGCGCCCGACGGTATCCCACCGACCGTCTCCGAGCAGATTCCTCGGCAGCGCGCCAACCAGAAGGTGCGGCTGGTGCAGCCGGACCCGGTCGCGCTGATCGAAAAGCTGCTGCGCGACCCCTCCCTGCGCCACAAGGAGGAGGGCCGTCACCTGCTGCGCCTCTTTCAGCAGAACGCGCTCGGCGACCAGGTGTGGACCAAGCTGGCCGCCGTCGTGCCTTCGCACTGCAGGGACCTCGTCGTCGACCTCGCCCGCGAGTACGCAGAGACCTGGACGGAATTCGCGCAGGAACTGGACGAGAACATCCGCACCCCGGACAGGGACGTCCGCGTGCCGGAGCAGCGGATCGGTCTGGGCGCGTAGCCGCGCGTATCGGGGTCCGGCCGGCTGACGCGTCGACAGGATGAAACACGAGAACGACGAGGGGAATGCCTGTGATGCGGCACGTCAGGGGGTGACCTCTCGACGATTGGGGGAGCGGCGGTGAACGGGGCCGTCGACGTGGTGCGGGGGGCGTAACCACGTCGAACGACTGCCCTGACGCCGGATCGAATGGAACGGAGACGCGGGATGGGGTCCGCACATCCGGCCTGTGCTCTGTCGAGGTCCGTGACCTCCTCAGTGGGCAGGTGCATACAGCTAGTCAACGGGGTGAAACACTGTGAGCAATTTCCTCGTCCACCTACCCGATTCCGTGGACACCGACACAGCCGGTGGTCCGGCGGACCCTGCCGTGCCCGGCAGCACGTTCCCGCGAAAGGTCGCGACGCTACCGATCGCATTACTTCTTCCAGGGGACTCCCCCCGTTCGCGGGGGAAGGACGTCGACCACGTGGCCAGGCTGGCGGAGCTCGATGCCCCGCTGCCCCCGATTCTGGTCGATCGCCGTACCATGCGGGTGATCGACGGCATGCACCGCCTGACAGCTGCCACGCTCAAGGGCCAGGAGTCGATCGATGTCGAGTTCTTCGACGGCAGCGCGGAGGACGCTTTCCTGCGCGCCGTCGAGGCGAACGTGGCGCACGGTCTTCCGCTGTCGCACGCCGACCGGCGCAGGGCCGCGGAGCGGATCATCCGCTCCCACCCCCAGAGGTCGGACCGGGCGATCGCGCGGTCCGCGGGACTCGGGTCACGGACGGTCGCGAACATTCGGCGCGAGATGACAGGTTTCGCGCAGCAGCCGGCCGCTCGCGTCGGACTCGACGGCAAGGTCCGTCCGCTGAGCAGCGCGGAGGGCAGGCGTCGGGCCGCCGAGCTCATCGCCGAGAACCCGATGGCCTCGCTGCGCGAGGTGGCCCGGCGTGCCGGCATCTCACCGGCTACGGTCAGCGACGTCCGTAAGCGACTCGACTCGGGACAGCCTCCTGCCGCAACCGAGGCGCCAGGCCCGAGCGGTGACCTCGGGCCGGCCTCGACCGCCCGGCCGAAGGCCCCACGAAAGGCGCCGACGGCACCGCCCGCACCGGCCGCCGTCCTGGAGAAGCTGCTGCGGGACCCCTCGCTGAGGCACAAGCAGGAGGGGCGGCAGTTGCTGCGACTGCTCCAGCAGAATGCCATCGGGACCAGGGAGTGGTCCGCGCTGACCGCCGTGGTGCCATCGCACTGCGGCGACCTGGTGGTGGACCTAGCGCGTCAGTGCGCTGAGATGTGGCGGGAGTTCGCGCGGGAGCTGGGCGAGGTTTCGCACTCCTCGGAGCGCAGGGTGGCTGACTAGCGCTGCCCCGGAGTGGACCGGTCGGCCCTGCGACGCGATGCTCGCAGGGCCGACCGGTGTTTCCCGGCACGCCCGCTCCGACCGTGCCGGAAGACTGACCGGCCTTGGAACCGCTGAGTCGCCGTGCGAAAGCCTGCCGACATGACGTCCGTGCGTGCGTCTGCCGAGGTGCCGCGCAGGATTCTCACCGGCCTACGGCTGTCGTCGATCAGTACGGCGCTGTTTCCCCGCTCGTGATGAACAACGGATTCACGTCCTGTCCTCTTCGGTGCGGAAGCACGAACCGTTGACGTGGCCTTCACGGCCCGGCTGCCCAGGACGGGCACACGCGGCGCCGACCGGGGCGCGCACGGAGGCCTTCTCCCTCCCTCAGCGCTCCCGCCAACCTCGCGCCCGGAGAGACTTTCTCAGGGGCGCCGTCACATCGTGCGCGACGCTGAGGTGGACCACTCCGGCCAGTTGGCCAGTGGCGTGCTCCATGCGGATGTCCTCGATGTTGACCCCGGCGCGATCCGCATCCGCGAAGAGCTTCGCCAACTCGCCCGGCTGATCCCCGATCATGACGCTCACCACGTCGAACCGCTCGGGTCGGGACCCGTGTTTGCCGGAGATGCGGGCGCGACCCGACTTGCCTCGGCGCAGCATGTCCCCGACGATCTCGGCTCCGTTGTGGCGCTTGGCCTCATCCGTCGCTGCGACAGCACGCAGCCCCTCGACCATCCGCTCGAGGTCGGAACCCAGTTCCTCCAGCAAGTCAGCCACAGCACCAGCGTTGGCGCTCAGTATGTCCAACCACAATTGCGGGTCGGCTTCCGCGATCCGGGTGAGGTCCCGAAGGCCGGGCCCTGCGAGGCTCACCTCTCGTTCCTTGGCATTCTCCAGGCGCATGGCGACCAGGCTGGCCACGACATGCGGGGCGTGCGAAACCAGCGCGACCGCACGGTCGTGTGCGGCAGCCTGCATCACGACCGGTACGGCGCCGCACGAGGCCACCAATTCCAGAGCCATGTTGAGGGTGTCCGTGTCCGTGTCCGTCGTCGGTGTGAGGACCCACATGCGCCCTTCGAACAGATCGGCCCGGGCTGAAAGAGGGCCGCTGCGTGACGCGCCCGCCATTGGATGGCCCCCGATGTAGCGGGATGTGTCGCAGTCGAGGGTGATGGCATCATGCTGTGGCTCTGCTTTGACGCTCGCAACATCCGTATAGTGACGCGCCAGACCCTCTGCCTGCGCGTCCGCCAGTACCCTGCCGACCAGGGGCGGCGGCACTGCCACGATCGCCAGATCCACGTTCTCCGTCGGCGCCTGCGATGTCCCGGCTCCCAGCGATGCAGCCGTCCGTAACGCCTGCGGGTCAGTATCCCGAAGGTGCACGGTCACGTCATGCGCCCGGAGAGCCAGTGCCACCGAGGTGCCCATCAGACCTGTGCCGATCACCATCGCGGAGTGCATAGCGGCAGTGTCCATCCCTCGGTCGATCAGCAGCGTGGGGCGTGGATCCGCAGTGCAGTTCAGACCCCTGCTCAGTGCCCCCGCACCGAGCGCCTGGTAGGTCGGACGATAGGCCGTCGGTCGCGCCGCACGGAAGTTCAGACAGTGGTCGAACGCCCGACCGCCCTCATGGTGCAGCGAGTCGATGACCGATAGGCACCGAGGAATCGCAGTGGCCCGAAACCCGCAGTGACACGGCTCCCTGACGGCTGACCAGGACAGTCCTACTCGTCATACCTCAGAGCTACGCGGAAAGTGCCTTCTCAGGAGTGATGCAGATCAGGAGGCGTGATCCGTAGTTTCGGCACCGGAACACGACAGAGATCACATATGGAAGGACCATCAGCCATGGCGTCCCGCCCGCGCAGAGACCGCCTTTACCGGACCTTCTTCGCGGCCTTGGTCGCCGTATCGGTGGCGGTGCCGGTGTCCGGTGCGGCCCGCCCTGTGGCTGTGCCGGCGCCCGTACCGCCCACGCTTGCCCCTCTGAGCGCCGCCACCCCCGCGGCCCTCACCGACAGGTACGCCGTCAACCGCGACGGCATCAGGGCCGCCGAGCGGATGGCTGCGGATCACGGCGACCGGAAGCGGGCCGCCGAGCTGAGCAGAATGGCTGACCGGAAACGTCAGTTCCTCTCGTTCGACGGCCGTGACGGCGGCCGCACCGTCGAGGTGTACGGCGACCTGTCACAGGCCGAGCGGATCGTTGTGATGGTCCCGGGCGTGGACAACAATCTCGACAGGTACTGGCGCTTACGACGCGATTCCGTCATGCTCCAGCGGGAGCTGGGTAGCCGCTCTGCCGTCGTTGCCTGGCTCGGATACGAAACACCCACCATGGTGAGCCTGGCCGCCGTGACTTCGGGACGCGCCGAGAGCGCTGTCCCCGAACTACGGGCATTCATGGCCGAGTTGAAGAGACTCAAGTCCTCTGCTCGGACTTCGCTCGTATGCCACTCCTACGGTTCCGTGGTCTGCGCCGGGGCAGCCTCCGGGGTGGATGTCTCGGACATCGTTCTCTTCGGCAGCCCCGGCGTCGGTTTCGACCGAGCCGCGGAACTCGACACCCGGGCCACCGTCTGGGCGGGACGGGGCGACGAGGACCCGATCGCCGACGTGCCCCATGTGAAGCTCGAACTTCTCTTCACAACGGTGGGGTTCGGAACCGACCCGGTCTCGCCCGAGTTCGGAGCCAAGGTGTTCTCTGCCGGGCATTCCAACCACGACGGCTACCTGAAGGCCGATTCCGTGTCCCTGAAGAACATCGCTCGGATCGTTGCCGGACGGGCTGGGTCCGAGAAGGTTGCGGAGGCTGGCCGTGCGTGAACTCGTCCGGCGGATCGAATCCGCGACGCCTCCCAACCGGGACCGTGCCGTCGACGCCCTGCGTGCCGTCGCCATCCTGGGTGTGGTGCTGGGTCATTGGCTGGTGACCGGCCTGGTCGCCGACAGCGGCACGGTGCGCGGTGCCAGTCCGCTCCAGAACATGTCCGAACTCGCCCCGATTTCCTGGGTTTTCCAGACACTCGCGGTCTTTTTCCTGGTGGGCGGGCAGGTAGCCGCGTTGAGCTACGACTCCGCCCGCACCCGCAACGAGTCGTACGGTCGATGGCTCGGCGCCCGGTTGATGCGGCTGTTCCGGCCAGTCGTCGCCGTGCTGGTGGTCTGGATCGTGGCAGCGGGCGTGATGCTCGCGGCCGGGGTCGAATGGCTGACAGTACGAGCGCTGTGCAAGCTGGTGTGGTCCCCCCTCTGGTTCCTGCTGGTCTTCGCGGTCCTGACGGCGGCGACTCCGCTGGTGATGAAGCTGCATCCGCTGTGGCCGCTCGCCGTCGTACTCCATATCGACGTAATCCGGTTCGGCCTGGACGGACCTGAATGGCTCAGCTCGTTCAATGTGCTGGCCGGCTGGCTCGTCCCCTACTGCCTCGGCGCGGCCTGGGCCCGGGGCGGTCTGCAGAGCCGCAGCACCGGCTGGGTGCTGCTACTCGGTGGCGCAGCCACCACCGCCGGGCTCGTCCTCTGGGGGGGCTACCCCGCCTCCATGGTCGGGGTGCCCGGCCAGGAGATCTCCAACCTCGACCCGCCGACCCTCACGGTCGTCACCTTCGGTCTCACCCAATGCGGCGCGGCCCTGCTGCTGATCGGCCCGCTGCGACGAGCGCTGCGGCGCCCCGGCGTCTGGGCTGCGGTGGCGATGGCCAACCTCTCCGCGATGACGATCTTCCTCTGGCACCAGACCGCGATGATCGCTGTCACCGCACTCGGGCTGCTCGTCGGCGAGCCCCTGCCCGGCTTGCACACCGTGCCCGACAGCGAAGGCTGGGTGCTGGCGAGGCTGGCCTGGCTGCCCGTGTTCGCAGTGGCACTGCTGGTCTGCTGGGCCGTATTCCGTTCGTACGAGCAGCGCCGGCCCGACGGCCCTGGCCTCACCAGGGTCGTGGACACACGGTGGGCCGTTCCGGCCACGATCAGGCGGTCCGTCTGATGTGTGGGAGCTCCCGACTCACCGACCAGGTCGCCCGAGCGGTCCGCCGGCCCGGGAACGACGCTCGGCAACCGGTCCCCGCGACCCTTCGCTGACGGCAGCGGTCCTGCGGCGCGGAGACGGCGCACCGTGGCGACCGCCCACGGGCCATGAGGTCTGGTGGGCGAGACACCCCCGGACCGTGCTTGACGATGTGCCGGATGGGAAGCGGCGATGCCGTCAGCCAGCTCGGAGCGGTACGCCGCACCTCCGATGGCACCCCTGCCGATCCGCCTCGCTCGCGACGGAGATGCGGGGTCCCATGTCGTGTCCCCCTGCTGGTGATGTACATCCGGAAGCCGAGGAATGTGGCAGGGATCTCGTCCTGAAGGTGACTGTAACGGGCCGTGTCGGATGGTCAGATAGGAGGTCGACCACTTCCGAACATGAAAGGCTCTCATGAGCGGCACGTTGACACAGCGCACGGGATCGCCGTCCGTCCGGGCCGGGGGCTTCGCGTCCGCGGGATTGCGTGCGACCTCACTCGCCCGCGCGCTGCGCTGGGCCGCCCCGCGATGGCCGTTCATCGAGGAGGAGGTGGCCGGCCTGCGGCCGCTGGTGCCGCCGGGCGCCGTCTGTCTCGACATAGGGGCCGAGTACGGTCTCTACACCTGGACGCTGTCCGCGCTGAGTGGGCCGAAGGGTGCTGTGCACAGTGTCGAACCGCTGCCCGGCCCGGCCAAGTGGCTGCGGACGGCGGCCTCGGCCCTGGGATGCGACAACGTCACGGTGCACCGCATGGCCCTCGGCGCGCGGGCGCAGAACAGCACGATGAGTCTGCCCCGGCGCCGTCTGCTGCCCGTACACGGGCGGGCCTACCTCACCGAGGGAGCTTCGGGGCCCGGCCCGAACACCGAGTTCGCGCGCTCCCGGCCCGTGCGTACGGCCGTGCGTACCGTTGACGGCCTGTGCCACCACATGGGCCTGGACCGGGTCGACTTCATCAAGGCCGATGTCGAGGGCGCCGAGGCAGCCGTACTGGAAGGCGCCCGCAACACCCTGCTGCGGCACCGCCCTGCTCTGCTGCTGGAGATCGAGGACCGGCACCTCGCCAAGTACGATGTGCGGCCGGCCACGCTCGTGAGCGGCCTGGCCGAGCTCGGCTACCGCATGCACCGCTGGCGCAGCGGGGACTGGCGTCCGGTGGCTGGTGTCACGGACGAATTCCGGAACTACCTCTTCACGACTCGTCCGATCACCTGCGGCTGAAGGAATCTGCCCTGTCATGGGTTCCACACTTGTCATCACCAACGACTTTCCGCCCCGCCAGGGCGGCATAGAGACGTTCGTCCACGCCATGGCAACGCGGGTGCCCGGGGACGACGTCGTCGTCTACACCTCGCGCGAACCGGGCGACACCGCGTACGACGCCACACTGCCGTTCCCCGTCGTCCGTGACTCCAGCCGCACGCTGCTGCCGACCGCCCGGGTCACCCGCCGGGCCGTCGAGCTCGCCAGGGCCCACGGCTGCGACCGGGTCTGGTTCGGGGCCGCGGCGCCGCTCGCCATGATGGCGCCCGCCCTTCGGGCAGCCGGCGTACGGCGCATCGTGGCGACCACCCACGGCCACGAGATCTGGTGGGCCCGTGTCCCCGGGGCACGCAGGATGATGCGTCGCATCGGCGACGGCGTGGATGTCGTCACCTACCTCGGCGAATACACACGGGCCCGGATCGCACCGGCCCTCGGGCCGCGCGCCGAACTGAGCCGTCTGGTGCCCGCCGTGGACGCGCAGATCTACCGGCCCGACGCCGAAGCCGGTGCGGCTCTGCGCGCCGAACTGGGGCTGGAGGGCAAGCGCATCATCCTGTGCGTCGCCCGCCAGGTCGCGCGCAAGGGCCAGGACAAGCTGATCGAGGCCATGCCGCTGATCCGCCGACAGGTGCCCGACGCCGTACTGCTGTTGGTCGGCCAGGGGCCCGACGAGGCCCGGCTGCGCAAGCTGGCGCTGCGCCACGGCGCCGACGCGGTCAGATTCATCGGCGGCCGACGGCACGATCAGACCCCGCCGTACTACGCGGCGGCGGACGTCTTCGCCATGCCGTGCCGGACACGCAAGGCCGGTCTGGAGGCGGAGGGCCTCGGCATCGTCTTCCTCGAAGCTGCGGCGAGCGGTCTGCCGGTCGTCGTCGGTGACTCGGGCGGCGCCCCTGACACGGTGCTCGACGGCAGGACGGGCCGGGTCGTGGACGGCACCGACGCCGAGGTGGTCGCCGCCACGCTGACCCGGCTGCTGCTGGACCCCGAGCGCGCGGCGCTGATGGGCGCCGCGGGCCGTCGGTGGGCTCAGGAATCCTGGTCCTGGGACGTCTCGGCACACCACCTGACCCAACTGCTCACCCCTGCGCACGCGGACCAGCCGGCGCCGGTGCCGCCCGGCGGGGAGTAGTCCCAGCACCGCTCACGACACGGCTCCCGTCGGGCTCAGGGCTCGGCGGGAACCGCGTCGCGTCCGGGGCCGACCCGCATGGGCGCCGGCATCTCCGCGAGCGGAACCACCGGGTTGCGTGGTTGCGCCGCGCTGCCCGGACCGGGCGCGACCGAGGCCGACCGGGAGCAGGCCGCACAGTCCGGGCCGGACCCGTCCGGCCCCGACGGTGCGGCGCCGGACCCGTCAGGACTCAGTCCGCGCAGGGGGTGCCCCGGGACAGCCCGTACGGCGCGGAGATCCGGTACACCCCGGGGTGCGGCGCCGTCAGCCGGGTCCAGCCGTCGGCCTCGGCCAGACATCCGGTCTCCGAGGAGCGCCCTTCGACGCGCCGTCCGTCGGCGTCGACCAGTGCGAGCCAGGGCGACCACGGAACCCGCAGCGGCACCGCTCCCGATGACCTCACGGTGACGACCAACTCGCTCTCGTCGGCGCGCACCAGGGACGCGGAGGGCCCGGCCGGCGGCGCTGGATCCTTCACCCGGTAGAGCCTCCAGTCGGCGTCCGACCAGACCTCGGTCAGATAGGGCAGCCCACCGGAGACGAGTTCCGTCTCCTCCACCGAGCCGATGTCCGCCCGGCCCGACTTCGGCAGCACCACATAACGCACCGCCCAACGATCCAACCATGCACGGTAGTTGTCCGCGTCCAGCGAGCCGTCGTAGAACAACCCGTTGCGCTCCACATCGGCCTGCCGGTTCCAGCCGCGGGCGAGATTCACATACGGCACCAGCGCCGACGCCTCCCGATGGCTCCGCGGTGGCACCACCTCGACCCGGCCGAGCTCCGCGTCCCTGTGCTCCAACTGCCGCACCAACGGACCAAGTCCGCGTGCCCACGCCGCGTCGGGGGTGGTGAGGTCCACATCCGAGACGGTCTTGTTGGCTATCCAGGCCACCGTCCCGGCGAAGGCCAGCAGAGCCACCACCAGCCGCACCCGCCGTTGCACCCGGCTGCCCTCGTGGCGCTGTCCGGCCACGGCAAACAGCACCGTACCGCCGAAGATCTGCGCCAGTCGCTCGACGTTACTGCCCACCTGTGAAGCGACCAGCCAGGTCACGACCACCCCGACGGCATAGATCACCGCACCGGCACGCACCGTGCGCCACTGAGGTGGCGCGGTGAGAGCCACGGCTGTCGCGTAGAGGAAGGGCTGCACCACCGTGGCGAGCGCCAGCGGCTGCACCCCGTCGAACGGGAACAGCAACGCCGTCAGCCCCACCACCGCTGTCGGCGGCAGGGCCACCGCGCAGGCCGCGGACCAGCGCCTCTGCAGGACGAGCGCGGCACCGACCACCCCCAGGAACAGCCCCGCCACCGGACTGGCGGCGGTGGCGAGCAGCGAGAGCAGCGCCACGGCCGCACCCCGCAACAGCCGCGCCCGCCGCGAGGGCGAGGCGTCCAGGTCGCCGCTTCCGTGGCGGAACAACAGCACCACGGAGCCGAGCGCGAACAGCAGCCCCAGACCGAACGTGCCCCGGCCGGACACGACATTGCAGGTCAGAGCGACGGCTCCCCACAATGCCGGCACCAGAGGCCGCCGCACCGCACCGCAGCGCGTGAGAACGAGCGCGAGCAGGCCCGCGGAGAGCGTCCCGGCCACCATCATCGTCGTCCGCACGCCGATCGCCGCCATCACATACGGCGAGATGACGCTGTACGACATGGGGTGCATCCCGCCGTACCACGCGAAGGTGTACGCGGAACCCGGATGCCGGCCGGCGAACGCCGCCCACGCGTCCTGGGCCGCGACATCGCCGCCGCTGTTGGCGACGAACCAGAACCAGAGCAGATGCAGCACACCCGCGACGAGCAGCGTGACGGACACGGGATGCCGAACCAGTCGCCCGAGGCGGACGATCGCGCTCCCTGCGGGCGGGCCTGCGACCACTTGTGCGCCGACGGCTCCGCCTCGGGCGCCAGCAGTTGAACGCTTCTTCTGATAGACGATGGTCACCGCGGGCCCTCCCCATGTCGGCGGCGCGTCCCGAGAGCCACTCAGCCGACCGCCTCGCCTGCGGGGCGACCCTATCCAATTCGGTTCTGCCCACTGTCCGTCCACCGTCGGCAGCAGTTCCGGGTGCCTGGCCGGATGCCTCTCGGGACCGCGAGGGTACGTCTGCTCACCGGGGGGGGCGGACGGCCGCGGCGACGGCGGCCGGACGGTGCTCCGTACGGCCGCCCCGACCCGGCATGGCCGACGCGACGACGCCAGGTCGGTCCCGCCCGGCCGACGGTGTGCGGGCGGTCCGGCCGGCCACCGCCGTGTGTCGTGGGACCCACCGAGCCCGGGGATCCCGCGGCGGGGCCGTCGCTCGGGGGCTCAGGCTCCGCGGACCAGGGCGAGCAGCTCGGACCGGGTGGTGCTGTCCTCGGCGAACACCCCGTGGAACGCGGTGGAGGTCATCCTGGCGCTGGTCCTGATCCCCCGCATGGTCATGCACAGGTGCTCGCCCTGGCCGATGACGGCGACGTCCGGTGCTTCAGTGATCCTCATGACGTCCTCCGCGATGCCCGACACCAGACGCTCCTGGACCTGCAGCCGGTGGGCGTGCTGATGGGCGATCCGGGCGAACTTCGACAGCCCGAGCAGTTGCTTGGCCGAGCGGTAGGCAATGGTCAGCGAGCAGTTGAAGGGCAGCAGGTGGTGTTCGCACAGCGACCACACGTTGATGTCCGAGACCACCACCATCTGCCCCGAGGACGTCGTCTCGAAGAGCGTTTCTATGGTGCCCGGGTCGTAGTCGGTGAACTCGCGCCACCAACGCGCGTAGCGGGCGGGAGTGCCCCGCAGCCCGTCGCGGTCCGGATCCTCGCCGATCTCCACCAGGAGTCGGCGCGCAAGGTCCTCGAGCGGATCCGGCTGCACCTCGTCGGCGATGTCGAGGTCGACATCCATGAGCCGCTCTTCGGTGTCCACGAGCCGGCCTTCGATCTTGTTGTTGAGCACCCTCAGAAACCCCTCTTGTGTTCCCGGACCGGTGTGTGCGGTCCGGCCGTGATGTGCCGGCCTCGGTCAGTGGATCCGAACACCGGATTCCGCGTAGGGGCGTCCCTCGTGGTTCCCCCTGTGGAGCGGCCTCCCTGTCCACGGCGGCAGTGTTCGCAGCCGGGTCCGGACGCGGGACGGCGCAGTGCAGTCGTCCTGCCGGCTGTCTGTCCGTGGTCCGCGGTGCAGGGCACATGCGTGCCGCGCCGTGGAGGATGTACGGGCGGTGCGCCCCGTTGCCTTCGGAACGTGCCCTGTAGATCTCCTCCACATTCATGATCCACTCCCGCGATGCCGGTCGTTGATCATTTGAGGGAGATTTGAGGTCCGTGTGAGCTGCGGTTTCATCGGCCGGCCGGTGACCGCGGCGGTCGCGGCCCTCACAGCGGTGACGTCGCGGATGTGTGGCGGGCGTAACCCCTCATGATCGACGGGCGTGACAGCGGCGTAACGGTCATTTCGTACGGTCGGGATGCACGATCCGTTCGAGAGGGGGACGCCAGTGGTCGCTCAGGACTCGCGGACCGGGACCACACAGGTGCGGACGGTCTGCTCGTACTGCGGGGTGGGGTGCGGAATGGTGCTCGACATCGCCACGGGCCCCGACGGCCGCCGCACGGTGGCCAAGGCCGCCGGGGACAGAACTCACCCCGCCAACTTCGGCCGACTGTGCACCAAGGGCGCGACGACTGCGGACATGCTCGCCGCACCGGGTCGGCTGACCACCGCCCTGATACGTGCCGAGCGCGGAGCCGAGCCCGTCCCTGCCGGCGTCGAGGAGGCGATCGCGACCACGGCACGACGGCTGCGTACGATCGTCGACGAGCACGGCCCCGACGCCGTCGCCTTCTATGTCTCGGGGCAGATGAGTCTGGAGGCGCAGTACTTGGCGAACAAGCTCGCCAAGGGCTTCGTACGGACCAACCAGATCGAGTCCAACTCCCGGCTGTGCATGGCGAGTGCGGGTACCGGCTACAAGCTGTCGCTCGGTGCGGACGGGCCGCCCGGCTCGTACCAGGACTTCGAAAAGGCGGACGTCTTCCTCGTCATCGGCTCCAACATGGCCGACTGCCACCCGATCCTCTTCCTCCGCCTCATGGAACGGGTGAAGGCGGGTGCCCGGCTGATCGTCGTCGACCCGCGCCGCACCGCCACCGCCGAGAAGGCGGACCTGTTCCTGCAGATCAGGCCGGGGACCGATCTGGCCCTGCTCAACGGGCTGCTCCACCTCCTGGTGGAGAACGGTCACACGGACGACGGCTTCATCGAGGAACGCACCGATGGCTGGGAGGCCATGCCCGAGTTCCTCGCCGACTGGCCGCCCGCCGAGGTCGCGGGTGTCACCGGCATCCCGGAAGAGGACATCCGCCGGGCGGCGGAGTGGATCGGTTCGGCGGCGGAGTGGATGAGCTGCTGGACGATGGGGCTCAACCAGTCCACCCACGGCACCTGGAACACCAACGCCCTGATCAATCTGCACCTGGCCACCGGAGCGATATGCCGCCCGGGAAGCGGTCCGTTCTCCCTCACCGGCCAGCCCAACGCCATGGGCGGCCGGGAGATGGGCTACATGGGCCCCGGACTGCCGGGGCAGCGGTCGGTGCTCGTGGACGAGGACCGTGCCTTCGTCGAGGAGCTGTGGGGCCTCGAGCCCGGCACGATACGCGCCGACGGTTCCGGCACGGGAACCGTCGACATGTTCCGCAGGATGGCGGACGGCGGGATCAAGGCCTGCTGGATCATCTGCACCAACCCCGTTGCGTCGGTCGCCAACCGCAGGACCGTCATCGAAGGGCTGGAGGCAGCCGAACTCGTCATCACCCAGGACGTCTTCGCCGACACGGAGACCAACGCCTATGCCGATGTGGTCCTGCCCGGCGCCCTGTGGACCGAGAGCGAGGGCGTACTGGTCAACAGTGAACGCAACCTCACCCTCGCCCGGCCGGCCGTTGACCCGCCGGGGGAGGCACTCGCGGACTGGCGGATCATCGCCGGCGTGGCCCGTGGGATGGGATACGAGGACGCCTTCTCCTACGACAGCGCGGAGGAGATCTTCGAAGAGATCAAACGAGCTGCGAACCCGAGGACCGGCTACGACCTGCGGGGCGTGACCTACGAACGGCTCCGTGCCACCCCCGTCCAGTGGCCCGCGCCGACCGCGGGCGGACCGGACCGCAACCCGGTCCGGTACCTGGGCGAGGACGGGAGCGGCCCGGTGTTCCCGACGCCGAGCGGCCGCGCGGTGTTCTTCGCGCGCCCGCACATCCCACCCGCCGAGATGCCGGACGACGACTTCCCGTATGTGCTCAACACCGGCCGGCTGCAGCACCAGTGGCACACACTCACCAAGACCGGCAAGGTCCGCAAACTCAACAGGCTCAACCCGGAGCCGTTCGTCGAGATCCACCCCGAGGACGCCGCCGGACTCGGGATCGGGGAGGGCGACCCGGTGGAAATCGCCTCCCGGCGGGGACGCGCCGTGCTGCCGGCCGTCGTGACGGACCGGGTGCGGCCCGGGTGCTGCTTCGCGCCGTTCCACTGGAACGACCTGTTCGGCGAGTATCTGAGCATCAATGCGGTGACGAGCGATGCCGTGGACCCGGTCTCCTTCCAGCCCGAGTTCAAGGTGTGCGCGGTGTCCCTGACGAAGGTCGCCGCACCCGTGGCGATGCTGCGGGAACCGGACGACGTCCCCGTCGGGCAGCCGCCGGCGGAGGTCCCGGCCGCCGCCGCATCGCCGGCACCGACCGCGGGCGTGTTCGGGCTGGAGACGGTCCCGCCGCCCGTGCTGGCCGAGCACGAACGCCAGTATCTGGTCGGGTTCCTGGCCGGACTGGAATCAGGCGCGCCCGGCATCCCCGTACTGCCGCCCGGCGCACCGTTCACCGACGCCCACGCGCGATGGGTCAACGGAGTCCTCGCCGGCATGTACTCACGCGCCCCGCAGCACACCGGCGCCCCCGTGGAGAGCCCCGGCCGCGATGTGGTCGTCCTGTGGGCGTCGCAGACGGGCAACGCCGAGGAGTTCGCCGCGGCCACCGCGGGCCGGCTCACCGCCGCCGGACACCGTGCGGCGCTCGCCGGCATGGACGACACCGACCCGCACGCCCTCCCGCCTGCCGCCGACCTGCTGCTGATCACCAGCACCTTCGGCGACGGCGACGCGCCCGACAACGGCTCCGGCTTCTGGGACGCCCTCGCCGCTCCCGACACCCCACGCCTGGACGGCCGGCGGTATGCCGTCCTCGCCCTCGGTGACTCCTCGTACGACGACTTCTGCGGCCACGGCCGCCGTCTGGACGAACGCCTCGACGAGCTGGGGGCCGTGCGACTGGCCCCTCGCACCGACTGCGAACCGGACTACGAACAGTCCGCCCACGCCTGGCTCGAGCAGGTCCTGGCCACCCTCGTCACCGGCCCCGCCGGCCCGCCCGCCGTCCCGACGCCACCGTCTCCGCCCGCCCGGCCCGCGGCAGGCGGGCTCAGGCCCGCTCCCGTCACCGCCCGTCTCGTCGGCAACCGGCTGCTCAGCCTCCCCGGAGCCGGCAAGGAGGTCCGCCGGTTCACCTTCGACACGCATGACAGCGGGACACCGCTCAACTACGAGGCAGGGGACGCGCTCAGCGTCACTCCGGTCAACTGTCCGGACCTGGTGGCGGAATGGCTGGCCGTCACCGGCCTCGACACGGACGGCGCGGTGGAGGTCGGCGGGGTGGGAACGGTCGCCCTGGGGGAGGCCCTGTACCGGCACCTGGACATCACGAGGATCACTCCGGCCCTCATGGCCTTCGTCGCCGACCGTACCGGCGACCGCGACCTGAAGAAGCTGATGCGCCCCGACAACAAGGGCGAGCTCGCCCGGTGGTCCTGGGGACGGCAGGCCGTCGACGTCGTCGCCGAGCACGCCGTCCGTGCCGCCCCGCAGGAGTGGGCCGAGGTCCTCAAGCGTCTCCAGCCACGGCTGTACTCGATATCGTCCAGCCCGCTGGCCGACCCCCACCAGGTGTCCCTGACGGTATCCGTCGTGCGGTACGAGAGTCTGCACGGCCGGCTCCGCAAGGGCGTCTGCTCCGCATTCCTGGCCGACTCCGCACCCGACGCCCCCGTGCCGGTCTCGGTGCAGCGCGCCCCGCACTTCCGGCCCCCGGCCGACCCGGACACCCCGATGGTGATGGTCGGCCCCGGAACAGGGGTGGCTCCCTTCCTCGGCTTCCTCGACGAACGCCGTGCCCGTGGCCACCGCGGCCCCAACTGGCTCTTCTTCGGCGAACAGCACAGGGCCACCGACTTCTACTACGAGGACGAGCTGACGGCATACCTCGAAGACGGAACCCTCGGCCGTCTCGACACCGCCTTCTCCCGCGACCAGCGGGCCAAGGTCTATGTCCAGGACCGGATGCGCGAGCACGGGCCACAGCTGTGGACGTGGCTCCAGGAAGGGGCCCACTTCTATGTGTGCGGTGACGCCTCACGCATGGCCAAGGACGTGGACCGGGCACTGCGCGACATCGCCGCCACGCACGGCGGCCTCGACACGGAGGCGGCGGCCGCCTATGTGAAGCAACTCGCCTCCGAGAAGCGGTACGTCCGTGACGTCTACTGACCGGTGCAGGCCGGTGCAGGCCGGTGTCGATGGGGCGGGTTCGCGGACGGCGGGAAGGCGTGACCCGTGGGAAGGCATGACCGACGGGTCGCGGACCCCGGTGCGGCGGGCCGTGACGCCGTCCGGGCTCGCGCTGGACTCCCGCCCCGTACGCTCAGGAGCCGCGCGCCAGTTCCCGTTCCCGCCCGGTGCTCCCGACCGGCTCGTCCCAGCTCTGCGGCGGACCGAAGTGGTGCTCCACCCACCGGGGGTCGTACACCGAGTCGAGATAGCGCTCGCCCTGGTCCGGGGCCAGCGCCACGGCGGTGAGCGTGGCGGCGTCCTGGCGGGCGGCCAGCCAGCGCAGTGCGCCGCTGACCACCGTCCCCGTCGACCCACCGAACAGAAAGCCATGCCGCGCCATGGCATGGCAGCAGTGCAGGGTGTCCCGCTCGGGCACCATCACCACCTCGTCCACCAGGCTCGCATCGAGCAGCGGGGGCCGTACCCCCGCTCCGAGGCCCGGGATCATCCGCGGCAGCGCCGGGCCGCCGAAGGTCACGGACCCCACGCTGTCGACGGCCACGACCGTCACGGACCCGGTCCGCTCCCGGAACCAGCGGGCACAGCCCATCAGCGTGCCCCCCGTGCCCGCCCCGACGAAGAGGACGTCCAGCTCGGGGAACTGCGCCGCGATGGAGGGCGCCGTGCTGCGGTAGTGCGCCTGCCAGTTGTTCGGGTTCGCGTACTGGTTGAGCCACACGTACCGCGGGTCCTCCTCGCACAGCCGGCGCACCACGTCGAGCCGCGCACCCAGCAGACCGCCGTCGTCGTCGGCCCGGGTGAGGACCCGGACCTCGGCGCCGAGCGACTCCATCAGCCGGCGGCTCGCCCGATTGCAGCGGGAGTCGGTGATGCAGAGGAAGCCGTATCCCCGGTGCGCCGCAATCATGCTCAGTGCGACACCGAGGTTGCCCGAGGACGACTCGACGATCACGGATCCGGGCGTGAGCACGCCGTCCCGCTCGGCGGCGAGCACCATTTCCAGCGCAGCCTTGAGCTTGACGGAGCCCGCGAGATTGAACCCCTCGCACTTGAGATGGAGCGGTACCCCGAAGACCGGCTCGAGGTCGACGAACACATCGTCAGCGTTGATCTCGTAGGGGGCGGACACAACCGGCACTTCATCACCCCTTTCGTCCGGGCGCGGATCGGGCGCCGGTGAGTCCGTAGCGGTCGAGTGCGCGGAAGAGGCCTCCGCGACTCCGGGCCTCCCCGACTCCCGTGGCCGGTCGTGCACTTGCATCGAGCGCGAGGGCCGGCACCACAGGACTGGGGGGCAAGGCCGGCTCCATCCTCTGGGCCGTCCGGAGATTGTCGACGATCATGTGGGCCCCGGTCCGCCACGACTCGCGGATGTGTGCTCCTCGTACACGTGGTCGACGGCCGGCACGGCACGCCTCGTCGACGACCGTGCCACTGCCGAACCCGCCGCCTGCCGCCGCCATCGCCCGGCGCGCAGACGCGGCCCGGCAGCCGGCCCTGCGCCTCGAAGCGTGGCAGGAGTCGGCGGGAGCCCCCGGGACCGGTTTCGGGCAATGCTGCCGCGTATGCCCGGACCGATGCTATTTTCGGATCATGGGTGCGCGGAGGCTGGACGGCAGCGCGGGGGATGTCGAGGGGGACGCCGACCACGGCTCTGTGGGCGAGGGCTGCCTCGCCCACCGCCTGCCCGACGAGCGGATCGCGGCCCGTATCGGGGCGGCGCTCGGAACGTCGCGCACGGTCGTGGACGTCGGCGCGGGCACCGGCTCCTACGAGGCGGTGGCCCTCGAGGTGACAGCGGGTCGAACCGTCGGAGTCGACGAGGGCCCAACGTCCGGCCCACCTGTCCCGGGCGGTCGACGCCATCGCGGAGGATCTGCCGTTCGGGGACGACTCGTTCGACGCGGCGATGACCACGTCGAGCGTGCATCAGCGGGGCGATCTCGCAGCCGGCCCGCGCGAGATGCGAAGGGCGGCGCGCGGCCCGGTCGTGGACCTCACCTGCGCCCCCGACCTCGTCCGCGACTTCCGGCTCCAAGAGGGCGCACCCGAGGTCCTGGACACCGAGGCGCGCCGTGTCCGTCGGTCGCGGACATCGCCGAAGGTCCGGGCGGTCACACGACGGTACCTGTGCCCGAGTGCTCGGGGGGCTTCAGCGAGGCGTACTGCGCCTGTCCCCAGCGCCTGCTCGATCCCCGTGCACGACAGGCGTGTTCGGCACCGGGCCTCGTGGACGACGCCCGTACGCGGACGATTCGCCGCGGACCTTCGGCGCGACCTGGAGACCGGGGTCCGGGACAAGCGGTTCGGTCATCTGCGCGAGCAGCGGTTCTTCGCCGGATCGCTCGTCATCGTCCGGTCGGTTCCCGCCTGACGGGCCCGCAGCTCCCCGCCCGGTGGAACTGACGGCGGTGACCAGAGAAGAGGTTCCGTACGGTGATCGAGGGCCTACTGCCGCAGAGCGTGGCGGCGGTCGAGGACATCGGTGACGTCCCCGGCGATGTCGCCGGCCTCTTCCCCGAGGAAGAGGCATTCATCTCGGCGGCGTTGACAGGGCGCCGGCGTGAGTTCGCCGCCGCCCGTGCCTGTGCACGCCGGGCGATGATGCGGCTCGGAGTACGCCCGCAGTCCGTTCCCGCCTATGCAACGGGAGCGCCCAGATGGCCCTCGGGACTCGTCGGAAGCATCACGCACTGCCGGGGGTACCGGGCTGCGGCGCTCGCCCGCAGCACCGACGTCGCCTCACTCGGCATCGACGCCGAGCCGAACGTTCCCCTGAGGGACGGCGTGCTGCCGTTCGTCGCGTCCGCCGACGAGCAGGCGCACCTCCGTGATCTCTCCCGGGAGTTGCCTGCGGTCCACGTGGACAGGGTCCTCGTCAGCGCCAAGGAAGCCGTCTACAAGGCATGGTTCCAGCTCCACGGGGCCGGACCGGGATTCAGGGACGCGGAACTCGCCCTCTGCGACCTGGACCGCGACGAACTCCGGGGCGGCAGCGGCGACCCGGCGGCAGGGACCTTCGGCATCCGGCTGCTCGAGCGGCACGGCGCACCGAGGCACTCGCGCCACGAGGTCTTCCACGGCCGCTGGTGCGCAAGCGCATCCTTCATCTTGGCGGCGGTGGTGTGCCTGTGACCCAAGGCACCGGACCCCGGTCCCCGCGGGGGCCGACGGCCATCGGTGCCCAGGTGCAGGACAGGACCCCGAAGAGGAGAGAAGCGCCATGGATCACCAAGAACTTCGGCGACGGTTCGCGACGCTGACCACGGCCCATCTGGCCGATGCGTGCATCCGCGCACACGTCCCGGTGCGCTGCGCCCCCTCACTCGTGCGCCCCGTGGTGCCCGGGGCCCGACTGGCCGGCCGGGTCGCACCCGCTCGCCACGTCGGCAGTGTCGACGTCTTCCTGGAGGCGTTCGAAGAGGCGGCGCCCGGCGATGTGCTGGTGGTCGACAACGGGGGACGCGGCGACGAGGCATGCGTCGGTGACCTGGTGGTGCTGGAGGCCAAGGCCGCCGGGCTGGCGGGGGTCGTGATCTGGGGGCTGCATCGCGACACGGCCGACATCCGCGAGATCGGGCTGCCCCTGTTCAGCCTGGGAACGATCCCCACGGGACCGCTGCGGCTCGACGACCGCCCGGAGGACGCGATCGCCGCCGCCACCGTGGGCGCATGGACCGTGGGCCGGGAGGACCTGGTCCTGGGCGACGACGACGGTGTGCTCTTCGTGCCGGCGGCCCGCGCGCAGGAACTGCTCACGCTCGCGGAGACCATCCGGGACACCGAGCACCGTCAGGCCGAACGGATCCGGGAAGGCACCCCGCTGCGCAGCCAGGTCCGGTTCGACACCTACCTCGCCCAGCGCCGCAGGACACCGTCGCTCACCTTCCGGGACCATCTGCGAGCCGTGGGCGGCGCCATCGAGGAATGACCCGTCCTTCGGGATGCAGGCCCGTGCCACAGCCGAGGGGCTGTCCGTCGGAAGCCGCGGTGCGCTCCCCGCCGCCACGCGGCGCCAAGAAGAACCACCTCACGTCATCCCACGGCAGAACAGCCACACGCCGTCCAGCCCGCAGCGCTGCCCCACACCGACCGGATTTCCTCGACGCACCCCATGGAGCACCCCCGAGTGAGCCCCGTGCCCGCCACGGAGCACCGGGTCCGCGGCGCCCACCCGGACCGGTCGGCGGGGTCGCGGGGGTGTCGACCCGGTTCTAGAGTTGTCCGTGTCGCACCAATCGTCCGATGAACCATGCCCCGTCACAGGGAGGGCTGATGACCCGTATCCCGGAGACGGCGGGCGGCACACACCACGAGGACCATGCGTGAGATCATCCCGGCCCTGAGCCGGTGGTACGCGGCGGGCGAACCCTTCGGGCTGGCCACGGTCGTCGCCGTCAGCCGGAGTGCGCCGCGCAGCCCCGGAGCGGCCATGGCCGTCGGACCGGACGACGAAGTCCTGGGCAGTGTCTCCGGCGGATGTGTGGAGGGGGCGGTCCTCGAACTCGCCAAGGAGGTCGTCGACGACGGGGAAGCACGGATCCAGACCTTCGGCTTCAGCGACGAGGACGCCTTCGCGGTGGGACTGACCTGCGGCGGATCGATCACGCTGCTCATACGGCGGGTGTCACGGGACTCGGACCCTGCCTTCGGCGCCGTAGCCGATTCGGTCGCGGGCCACCGGCCCGTAGCCGTGGCGACGGTGACGGACGGTCCGGCGCCACGAGGCGCCTCGCTCGCCGTGTGGCCCGACACCGCCGAGGGCACGCTCGGCACGCACGGACTCGACGTGGCCGTCACCGCCGACGCGCGTGGCGAACTCGCGCAGGGCATGACCGGGCTGCGGCACTACGGACCGCATGGCGAACGCCGCGAGGACGCCGTCACCGTGTTCCTCCAGTCGTTCGCCCCGCCGCCGAGAATGCTCGTCTTCGGCGCGATCGACTACGCCGCCGCAGTGGCCCGCATCGGCGACTTCCTCGGCTACCGGGTGACCGTGTGCGACGCCCGCCAGGTATTCGCCACGCCCAAGCGCTTCCCCCAGGGAGTCGAGGTCGTGGTCGAGTGGCCGCACCGCTATCTGAGCGCCACCGAGACGGACTCCCGCACGGTGATCTGCGTGCTCACCCACGACCCCAAGTTCGATGTGCCGCTGCTGGAGGAGGCCCTTCGCCGTCCGGCCGCGTACATCGGCGCGATGGGCAGCCGCCGCACCCACGACGCACGTGTCGAACAGCTGCGGGAAGCCGGGCTGGGCGACCCCGAACTGGCGCGACTGCGCTCGCCGGTCGGCCTGGACCTCGGCGCCCGTACCCCGGAGGAAGTGGCCGTGTCCATCGCGGCCGAGATCGTCGCGCTGCGCTGGGGCGGCAGCGGCGCACCGCTGACCGCGACGGCGGGGGCGATCCACCCCACGGAGGTCTCCTGAGCGGACTCTTCCGAGCAGACGGTCCCAGGGTGTGCCCGCGCGGAGCGCCGAGCACGCCACGGCAGCCGGATCTCAGCCCCGGGGGAGCTCGAGGTGGCGCCGGGCGAGCACGGCGAGTGCCGCCGCTCCGGCCAGTGCGAGAGCGGCCGCCACACGGAGGACGGCTTCGATGGCGGGCCCGTCGGAGGCCGCCCGCGCGGCGGAGCCGCTCACGGCCTCGAGAACCGTCGCGGCAACGGCGACGGCCACCGCGCCGAGCAGCACCAGCGAGGTGAGGACCAGCCCGGAGGCGGCGGCGAGCCGGGCAGCCGGGACGTACGACTGCGTCGCCACGTTGGTCAGGGCCCACCCCAGGCCGAGACCCAGTCCGACCACCGCGAAGACCGCCGTGTACAGGGGGAGGGGGGTCACCCAGGTCAGGGCGTAGAGGCTGAGTCCGCTCAGCAGCATTCCCCCTGCCATCAGTGATTCGGGGCGCCAGTGCGTGGCCAGCCGCCCCGACCAGTAGCTCGCCGCCCCGGCACCGCCGGACAGGGAGAGGAAGACCAGCCCCGACTCCAGCGGCGAGAGTCCGCGTACCTGCTGCAGGTACAGCGCGGACAGCACCGCGACGAGGCAGTACACGACATTGGACACCGAGCCGGCGGCGGTGACCGTGACGAACGGGGCGTTGCGCAACAGGGCGAGGTCCAGGAGCGGCTCCGCCGTGTGCTGTTCGATCCGTACGAACACGGCCAGCAGAGCGAGCCCGCCGAACAGGCACACGAGAGTGGCCGGGGACGTCCAGCCCCACGAGGCCCCCTGGTCCACCGCGAGCATGATGGCGGTGAGGCCGGCCGCGATGGTGCACACGCCCGGAAGGTCGAGCCGATGGCTCGCCTGCTCGTCCCGGGTCTCGGGCACGCAGCGCAGCATCAGCACCACCGCGACGATGCAGAAGGGCACGTTGAGCAGGAAGACCGCCCGCCAGCTCACGTGCTCGGCGAACGCGCCGCCGACGAACGGCCCCAGTGCGGTGCCGATGGCACTGAAGGCGAGCACCGTCGCGACGGCCCTGCCCTGGCGGTCGTCCCGGAAGTACGCGGTGACCACCGCGACGGCCACCGGGAAGATCAGCGCGGCGGTCGCTCCCTGCACGGCCCTCCCGGCGACGAGCCAGGGCACGTTCTGCGCTGCACTGCACACCACGGACATGACTGCGAAGCCCACGAGTCCCGATACGAGAACCCGGCGTCTGCCGTGCACATCGGCCAAGCGCCCACCGGTGATCATCAGCGCACCGAGGGTCAGCATGTATCCGCTGACGAGCCATTGCAGATCGGTCGTCGGTGTGCCGAAGTCCCGCGCGATCACCGGCAGCGTCAGATTGAGGGCGAACCAGTCCATCTGCACGAGCAGCATCGAAATGGCAGCCGCGGCGATCACCGCGCGATCGTGCGCAGGGAAGAGGCCCGGCGCCTTCGTCCGCCTGCCGGATGTGGTCATGGGGCCCGCTCTCCGCGTCTTTGCCCATCGTGGCATCGGCCGACCGGCGCCGCGACCGCTCCGGGCCCGGTTCGGCTCGCCGGGCGAGCCGGTTGCCGACGGCGGACCGTACCCCGCCCGCCGCTCCCCGGGGCGTCCGCACGCTCTCGTCCGTCGACAGCCGCGCTGCTGCGGCCCGCTCTGCCCGTACGGCGCCCCCGGTGAACCGACCGCCCGGGTCCCGTCACCGCGGCCGGCCCGCCGCGGGCCCCGCGAAGGCATGGGACCTCGGGGCGGGGGTACCCGACGGCCACCTCAATCGACTTCGTCGGGGGACAGGGATGACACGGCCTACGAGCGATGACACGGCAGCGGCGGGCACCACGACGACGGTCCGCAGACCACCGATGACACCAGTGCTCCGAGTCGCGGCCATGTTGCTCGCGCTCGCCGGGACGGTGGCCTTCAGCGTGGTTCTGGCCCGGCTCACCCTGGAGCCGTCCGCCGCCTCCGAGCAACTGACGCACAGCAACGTCCGGCCGGGCGCCTCCATCGGGTCCTACCTGGCACACGCCGAGCCACGGGACATCGCCGAACAGCTGGGCGGGAACGTGCTCCTGGGCGTGCCGTTCGGTGTGCTGCTGCCCGTGCTGGTGCCGCGGGTCAGGGGCCTGCTGCGGGTGGCCGTGACCACGGCCGTGGTCATGGTGCTCGTCGAGCTGGTGCAGGGAGCCCTGGTGACGGGCCGGGCCTTCGACATCGATGACGTCATCCTGAACACGACGGGCGCGGTCCTCGGCTATCTGGTGCTCGGCCGCCGTCTCGGCCGCGCCGTCCATCCCCGCCGTCGCCACTGGTGGCACCGCTGGACCCGCCCGGTCGCGCCGCCCGAGCGGGCCCAGGGCTGAGCCGCCGGCCGCTGCGCCGCCACGAACTGCGGCTCCGGGGGCCCGGGGAACGCACCTGCGGCGCCCGCCCCGCATGATCAGTCCTTCGGACGCCTGCCGCTGCGGCGCGGCACCGGTGGCGCCCCGTCGAGGAGCTGCAGCCGCCGTTCCTCGCCGTGCTTCTCGATCTGCGTCACCACGCGTCGCAGCGCGTCCGCGGCCTGCCGGCACTCCTCGTCGCTGAGCTGCCCGGCCACAAAGGCCTCCTCGGCGTTGAACTCCGGGAACAGGCTCTGCATCAGCGCCTCGCCCTCGCTCGTGAGGGCCAGCAGGACCCTCCTGCCGTCGGTGGGGTGCTCGGTGCGTCTGACCAGCCGCCGGGACTCCAGAGTGCGGGCGACTCCTGTGAGGGTCCCCTTCGAGATGCCCGCCTCGTCGGCGACGAGCCGGGTCTCCCGCTCGCCCCGGATCCACACCACCCACAGCACGACGAAGCCGGTCCACGTCAGATCGGAGCCGCGCAGGACGGAATTCTCCACGTGCTGGCGCACCGCGGCAGCCGCGCGGTGGATGTTGCCCACCATGGCCATCTGCACATGGTGGATCGGGGTCTCGCCCAGTTTCGCCCGGATCAGCTCCTCGGTCTCGGCGATGGACCGCTGATCGCGCTCACCCGGCTGAGCTGGCACGCATCCTCCTCCGGAAGATCAAAGCCGTCCTGGTCCGATTTTCGAGGAGGTGAGGACACGCCGCCAGTCACGACGCGGGGGAGGGCGGTCGGGCCTCCGTGGCGCGGGCGCCAGGTGGCAGAGACCGGTCCGGGGCACCGGGTACGGAACCGGGATGTGCGCAACCGGCGCCCACTGCCCCGTGTCGGTGTTGGGCCGAACGGGTGAAGGGCGCAAGGATGGTCCCATGAGCAGGTGCGAGAGGTACGACGTCACCGACGAGCAGTGGGAGGGCCTGGCCCAGGTCGTCCCGCTGCGCGGTCGCAACGAGTGGCCGTCGCGAGTGGACCACCGCACGATCCCGCAGGAGTACGGCGCTGCTTCGGCCGCGGTCGTGGAATCCGAGCAGCGCCGTATGGTCGTCCTGCGGGTGCAGGTCTTCGCCGACGCGCGCGAGGTCGCCGAGTACCTCATCGCGCACATCCCCGTGCTGCTGGACCTCACGGGCGCGGACACCGACGTGGCCAAACGCATCCTGGACTTCAGCAGCGGCGTCGTCTTCGGCCTGGGGAGCGGGATGCACCGGGTGGACCGCAATGTCTTCCTGCTCGCACCGAACGGCACGGAGGTCGAGGGCGTCGCGGAAGCGGCCGTCCCTCATGCCTGACCGGCGGCCCCCGCGTGCCTCGGTCCATGTCCCCCCGGCCCCCATGTCCCTTCCGCCTTCCCCGCCTTTCCCGCCTTCCCCGGCTTCCGCGAGTGCTTCGGGTTCCTTGTCCTTTGCGCGCTGCACGGTCCCTCGTTCGTAGGAAGCCCCCCACGGCGGAACGGTTCGGCGTCCTGACCGGTGCGTAGCGTCCCCCGTATGGACTCGCTCAGCACCCGCCCGACGGTCACCGAACTGCGGCTCTCCGCCTTCGCGTCCCATCGTCGCGGCGCGTTCTCCCTCGGCCCCGTGACTCTGTTCGCGGGGCCGAGCGGCAGCGGCAAGTCCCATGCCCTGCGGGCCTACGAATCACTGGCCCGGCTCGCCGCGGGCATCGAACTCGCGCAGGTGTTCCCGGACCCCGGGGGCTGTGTGCCGGACCAGGCGGAGCGGGACGGGCAGGGCAGGCGGGGGTTCAGGATCGGATGCAGGGTCGAGGGCCCGGTCGGCCCCGTACAGCTCGATCTCGCCGTACAGGCCGAGCCGGAACTGCGCATCGTCGGTGAGCGTTTGACGGGCGACGGGCAGACCCTGCTCAGCACGGCACTGCGCGACCCGGAGCGCTCCTGCGTCCAGGCCGCCTGGCACACCGCCGGTGCCGCGACGGTCACCCGTGCCCCATTCCCCGACGACCGCCTGGGCACGGCGCTGCTGCCGTTGCGCGTCGCCGGCAGTACGGACGGACAACGGCAGGTGCTTGCCGCGGCCGAGCAGGTGGTGGTGGCCCTGCGGTCCGTGTTTCCGTGCGACCCCCAGCCGCAACGGATGCGCACGCCGGTACCGCGGGGGCAGGACCGTCTGCTCCGCGGCTGCGACAACCTGGCGGCGGTGCTCCACCGCACGCGGCACGAATGCGTCCGCCGGTACGCCCGGCTGACGTCGGTGGCCGGGGCGGGCTGTGCCGGCCCGGTCCGTGAAGTCGGCGTGGACGAGCTCGCGGACGGAACGCTCCGCGCGTACCTCGGCCGGGCCGCCGGCCGCACCACCGCCCTCGGGCGTCTGGGCGACGGTGAACTGCGCTATCTGGCAATGGCCCTGGTCCTGCTCACCGGACCGGGGGTGCTGGCGGTGGACCAGGCGGCGGAGGTCCCCGGGGCGCTGCAGTCCCTCACCGTCCTCGCCGACGGCTTCGACCGCTGCCTCGACCTGCGTCAGACGCGCGAACTGGCCTCCCTGGCCGCGTCGGTCTGCGCCGACGGGCATCTGCGGCTGGTGGGCGCGGTGAGCGGGGACGCCGCCTTCGCACAGGAGCTGGAGGGAGTGACGGTGGTAGACCTGTCCCGTGACAGAACTGGACGTGAAAGTACTGCAGCGCAGGCTGGCCGAGTTCGCGGCCGCCCGTAACTGGGAGCCGTACCACACCCCGAAGAACCTCGCGGTGGCGCTCACGGTCGAGGCGGCCGAACTGGTCGAGATCTTCCAGTGGTTGACGCCCGAGGAGTCCGCGCGGGTGATGGACGACCCGCGCAAGGCCCACCGGGTCGCGGACGAGGTCGCGGACGTCCTCGCGTATCTGCTCCAGTTCTGCGAGGTGCTCGGGGTCGATGTGCTGGCCGCGCTCTCCGACAAGATCGACCGGAACGAACTGCGTTTCCCCGCCGCCGAACGCCCGTCCGACGGCCCGGCATGACGGGATCGTCACTCTGCGGAGTGACTGATCTTTCCTCAATCGGCTTCCTGTCCACAGATTTCCGAAATCCCCTGGCCATTCGTCTGGGATGCCCTCACTCTGGGTAGTGACCCAGTGAGCGGAAAGTCGTACGAACGGGGGCGGCGTACATGGAAGCGGAACGGCTCATCGCAGCCGGCCGGCACGCAATGGCGGAGTGCCGGGACGCGCTGGATGTCGTGGCGGAGGCCTGGCAGGCGCAGGCCCTCGCCCAGGCGATCGGAACCCGGCTGGCTCTGTGCGGTCCCCAGGAGCTTCGCGGCGAGGCACGGGGCCTCAGTGAGGAGGGCGGGCGAGGCGGCGGGTTCGTCGATCCCCAACTGCTCGGAATCGGCAGCCTCCGAGCGTCGCAGCTCACCGAAGTCCTCGATCCCCGCCGTGCCCTGACCCTGCTGAGCAATCTTCTCGGCGAGGTCGGCATGGCGCTCGTCGGTGTCGCATGCGCCACCGACGAGGAGGGTCTCTACTGGCAGTGCATCGAGGCCATCGACGCCACGGACGAGTCCAACGACCGTGTGCGCGCCATGCTACGAAGACTCTCCCTGCGCGAGCACGAGCGCGGCCGCGTGGACCCGGACTCGGCCACGAGCCCGCCATGACCGCCTGCCGGGCAGGACGCGACGTCCGCCCGGTCCGGCGCACGGCCGCGGCCGTCAGGCCGAGGCCGGAAGGCCCCCCGCCTCGGCAAGAGGCCGAAAGGGTGAGTACGCCGCAACCGCTGCCGGCACGGGCTCGGGCGGGTCGCGGCTGCAGTCGATGCCCGCAGCGGCCTGCCGGATCCTGCACAGCACGAGCCGTGACCCGTCCTGGCGCCGGCCCACGCCGCTCGGCCGTCCGCGCGGCATCGCGCCTGCCGGACGGGGAGAGGTCGCTACAGCCGCGACGGTGCAGGATGGATGCATGGATCTTCGAATCTTCACCGAGCCCCAGCAAGGGGCTTCCTACGACACCCTGCTGACCGTTGCCAAGGCCACCGAGGAACTCGGCTTCGATGCCTTCTTCCGGTCCGACCACTATCTGCCCATGGGTTCGGCCGACGGCCTCCCCGGCCCCACCGACGCCTGGATCACCCTGGCCGGGCTCGCCCGCGAGACCAAACGGATCAGGCTCGGCACACTCATGACGGCCGGTACCTTCCGTCTGCCCGGTGTGCTCGCCATCCAGGTCGCGCAGGTCGACCAGATGTCGGGTGGCCGGATCGAGCTCGGACTCGGAGCGGGCTGGTTCGAGGAGGAGCACAAGGCGTACGGCATTCCCTTCCCGAAGGAGAAGTTCGCCCGCCTGGAGGAGCAGCTCGCCATCGTCACGGGCCTGTGGGCCACGGAGACCGGCAAGACGTTCACCTACGAGGGCCGGCACTACCAGCTGGAGGATTCGCCCGCACTGCCCAAGCCCGCCCAGGGCCGGGTTCCCGTGCTGATCGGGGGCCACGGGGCGACGCGTACGCCGCGGCTGGCCGCCCGCTACGCCGACGAATTCAACATTCCCTTCGCATCGGTGGAGGACAGTGAACGGCAGTTCGGCCGGGTGAGGGCCGCCGCCGTCGAGGCGGGCCGCAGGGCCGACGACCTCGTCTATTCCAACGCTCTCGTCGTCTGCGTCGGCAAGGACGACGCGGAGGTCGCCCGACGTGCCGCCGCCATCGGGCGCGAAGTCGCGGAGCTCAAGGCCAATGGCCTGGCGGGATCGCCCGCAGAGGTCGTCGACAAGCTCGGCCGGTATGCCGCCGTCGGCTCGTCCCGTGTCTATCTGCAGGTCCTCGACCTCGACGACCTCGGCCATCTGGAACTCATCTCCGCCCAGGTCCAGTCCCAGCTGGACTGAGCTCGGGTGAACGGAAGGGAACCGAACCCAGCCGATCGAGTCGAGCCGGAGACCTGGGAGACCTGGGACACCAGGGGGCCCGGGGAGGTCTGCGGGACCTGGGATGCCCGGAGGCCCTCACTCCCGGGCGAGCCGGTCCGTCCGGTCCCGCCGTCCGAACGCCCCTGCCGGCGACCCACCCCGGAGCCGACCGTGAAACCTGCGCGCACTCTCGCAGCCGCCCTTGCCGAAGGACCTCTCGTCCTGGACGGCGGCCTCTCCAACCAGTTGCAGGCACAGGGCTGCGATCTGTCCGACGACCTGTGGTCGGCACGGCTGCTCGCCGATGGTCCCGAGCAGATCGAGGCCGCCCATACGGCGTATCTGAGGGCCGGCGCGCAGGTGCTCATCACCTCCAGCTACCAGGCGACCTTCGAGGGCTTCGCCCGGCGTGGTGTCGACCCGGCAGGGGCCGCCGCCCTGCTGGCCCGCAGCGTGGAGCTGGCCCGCGCGGCCGCCGAGGACCAGGACCGGGAGGTGTGGGTCGCGGCCTCCGTCGGTCCGTACGGAGCGATGCTGGCCGACGGCAGCGAGTACCGCGGCCGGTACGGGCTCACGGTGCAGGAACTGGAGGCATTCCACCGCCCCCGCATCCGGGCTCTCGCCGCCGCACGCCCCGACGCCCTCGCCCTCGAGACGGTGCCGGACACCGATGAAGCGGTGGCGCTGCTGCGGGCCGCTCAGGACAGCGGGCTGCCGCTCTGGCTCTCCTACACCATCACGGGAACGCGCACACGGGCCGGACAGGACCTGGCCGCGGCGTTCGCGCTCGCGGCGGACAACGACCAGGTGATCGCCGTCGGCGTCAACTGCTGCGAACCGGCCGACGCGGACCACGCCGTGGAGCTTGCCGCCCGGGAGACCGGCAAGCCGGTCGTCGTCTATCCGAACAGCGGCGAGCGGTGGGACGCCACCGCGCGGGCCTGGCGCGGCGGAGTCACCTTCGACCCGGCACGGGCGCACGACTGGCACGCGGCCGGGGCTCGGCTGGTCGGCGGATGCTGTCGCGTCGGCCCCGACCGCATCGCCGCGCTTGCGGCGCTCGCCGGGCGGGAGCCGTAGCGGGCACCGGAAGGCGCCCGTCCCCGGTACGGCGGCATACGCCCGGCTCGTTCTCCGGGACACGGCCGCACAGACGGAGGCGATGCGGGCCCGTCCGTTCCGCCGGTCCGGACAACCGGAGAAAACACCTGGTCACAGGGAGCCGCGCCGACAATACTCGGACGTGTGTTCATGACGATCAGCACGACCGGCACCCCCGAGCGTCCCGCCACCGATCTGGGCTTTCTGCTGCACAAGCATCCCGACAGGGCGCAGACGTTCTCCACCTCCCACGGCACCGCACATGTCCTCTACCCCGAGGCGACTGCCGAGCGCTGCACCGCCGCGCTGCTGCTGGAGGTGGATCCGGTGGCGCTCGTGCGACGCGGCAAGGGCCGCGGCGGTGCCCCCGATTCCGCACTGGCGCAGTACGTCAACGACCGTCCGTACGCGGCGTCCTCACTGCTCTCCGTCGCCATGAGCACCGTCTTCAAGAGCGCGTTGCGCGGTGTGTGCCAGGCGAAACCGGAGCGTGCGGAGAGCTCGCTGCCGCTGCGGATCGAGGTACCCGCGCTGCCCGCCCGCGGCGGGGCCGAACTCGTGCGCAAACTGTTCGCGCCGCTCGGCTGGGCCACGGTCGACGCACAGCCCGTCACACTGGACGAGCAGTTCCCCGAGTGGGGGGAGTCGCGGTATGTGCGCCTCGTGCTGGAGGGAGAACTGCGACTCGCCGACGCACTGCGGCAGCTGTACGTCCTGCTGCCGGTCCTCGACGACGCCAAGCACTACTGGGTCGCGCCCGACGAGGTCGACAAACTGCTGCGGGCGGGCGAGGGCTGGCTGGCCGGGCATCCCGAACAGCAGCTGATCACCAGCCGCTATCTGTCACGCCGATGGGGGCTGACCCGGCAGGCGATGGAGCGCCTCGAGCTCGTACGGCTGGCCGAGACCGACGACCTCGAGGTCGAGGACGTCGACAACGCCGTGGACGAGAGCACGGACACCGAAGAACGGCCGGTGCCGCTCGCCGAGCAGCGCCGTACGGCCATCCTGGCGGCGCTCCGCGCGGCAGGAGCGTCGTCCGTGCTCGATCTGGGCTGCGGACAGGGCCAGTTGGTACAGGCCCTCCTCAAGGACGTGCGCTTCACCGACATCGTGGGTGTCGACGTGTCCGTACGCGCCCTGACCATCGCCGCCCGCCGGCTGAAGCTGGACCGCATGGGCGAGCGACAGGCCGGCCGCCTCACCCTGCTGCAGGGCTCGCTCACGTACACCGACAAGCGGCTGGGGGGCTATGACGCCGCCGTGCTCAGCGAGGTCATCGAACACCTCGACCTGCCACGCCTGCCCGCCCTGGAGTACGCCGTCTTCGGCTCCGCCCGTCCCTGCACGGTCATCGTGACCACGCCGAACTCCGAGTACAACGTCCGCTGGGAGTCCCTGCCGGCCGGGCACGTCCGCCACAGCGACCACCGCTTCGAGTGGACCCGCCAGGAGTTCCGGGAGTGGGCGGACCGGGTCGCCGGCCGCCACGGGTACGGCGTCGAGTACGTGGGCGTCGGCGACGACGACCCCGACGTGGGCACCCCGACCCAGATGGCCGTATTCACCATGACCGTGAAGGAGGCGGAGGCGGCATGACCACCACCCGCACCCTGCCCGTCCCCGACCTCTCCCTCGTGGTGCTCGTCGGCGCCACCGGCTCCGGCAAGTCCACTTTCGCCCGGGGGCACTTCAAGCCCACCCAGGTGATCTCCTCGGACTTCTGCCGCGGACTGGTCGCCGACGACGAGAACGACCAGAGCGCGAGCAGCGACGCCTTCGACGTGCTGCACTACATCATCGGCAAGCGTCTCGCCGCCGGGCGGCTCACCGTCGTCGACGCCACCAGCGTCCAGCAGGAGAGCCGCCGCCGGCTCGTCCAGCTCGCCCGTGAGCACGACGTCCTGCCGGTCGCGATCGTTCTCGACCTGCCCGAGGAGGTGTGCGCCGAGCGCAATGCGGCCCGTCCCGAACGGGCCGACATGCCGCGCCACGTCATCCAGCGGCACCGCCGCGAGCTGCGCCGCTCACTGCGCGGCCTGGAACGCGAGGGCTTCCGCAAGGTGCACATCCTGCGCAGTGTCGAGGAGGTCGAAGCAGCCCGCATCGTCCTGGAGAAGCGCTACAACGACCTGCGGCACCTGACGGGCCCGTTCGACATCATCGGCGACATCCACGGCTGCCGTTCCGAGCTGGACAGCCTGCTCACCAAGCTCGGCTATCTGGACGGGGCACATCCCGACGGCCGCACTGCCGTGTTCGTCGGTGACCTCGTCGACCGCGGGCCGGACACCCCCGGTGTGCTGCGCCGGGTGATGAGCATGGTGGCATCCGGCAATGCCCTGTGCGTGCCGGGAAACCACGAGAACAAGCTGGGCCGCTGGCTCAGGGGAAGAAAGGTGCAGGAGACCCACGGGCTCCCCGAGACGATCGAGCAGCTGCAGCGCGAGGACGAGCGGGATCCGCAGTTCCGGGAGCAGGTGAGGGAGTTCATCGAGGGGCTCGTGAGCCACTACGTACTCGACGAAGGCAGACTCGTCGTCTGTCACGCGGGCCTGCCCGAGAAGTACCACGGCCGCACCTCCGGGCGGGTACGTTCGCACGCGCTGTACGGCGACACCACGGGGGAGACCGACGAGTTCGGGCTGCCCGTGCGCTATCCCTGGGCCGAGGACTACCGCGGCCGCGCCGCAGTGGTGTACGGCCACACACCCGTGTCGACTGCGTCCTGGGTCAACAACACCATCTGCCTCGACACCGGTGCCGTCTTCGGCGGCAAGTTGACCGCGCTGCGCTGGCCGGAGCGCGAACTCGTCGATGTTCCCGCGGAAAAGGTGTGGTACGAGCCCGTCAAGCCACTGGTCACCGAGGCACCCGGCGGACACCAGGGGCGACCCCTGGACCTCGCCGACGTCCACGGCCGCCGCATCGTGGAGACCCGCCGGATGGGCCGTATCGCGGTGCGCGAGGAGAACGCGGCCGCGGCTCTCGAGGTGATGAGCCGCTTCGCGGTCGACCCGCAGCTGCTCGCCTACCTCCCGCCGACGATGGCCCCCACGGCGACCTCGCAGGAAGAGGGCTATCTGGAGCACCCGGCCGAGGCGTTCGCGCAGTACCGGGCGGACGGCGTGCGGCAGGTCGTGTGCGAGGAGAAGCACATGGGCTCCAGGGCGGTCGCACTTGTCTGCCGCGACTCCGGCGTGGCGCGCACACGCTTCGGCGCCGAGGGAGTGACCGGCTCCCTGCACACCCGCACCGGCCGCCCCTTCTTCGACGACCCCCGGGTCACCGAGGAGATCCTGGAACGGCTGCGGACAGCAGTCGGCGGAGCCGGTCTGTGGGACGAACTGGGGACGGACTGGCTGCTGCTGGACGGCGAGCTGATGCCCTGGTCGCTCAAGGCGTCCGGGCTGCTGCGCAAGCAGTACGCGGCCGTCGGCGCAGCATCCGGCGCCGTGTTCCCCGGTGCCACCGCCGCTCTCGAAGCGGCCGTCGCGCGCGGGGTCGACGTGGACGGACTGCTGGAGAGGCAGCGCGAACGGGCCGCGGACGCGGCCGCGTTCACCGAGGCGTACCGGCGGTACTGCTGGACCACCGACGGTCTGGAGGGGGTTCGCTTCGCACCGTTCCAGATCCTCGCGACCGAGCAGCGCTCCCACGCCGCCGTACCGCACGACACCCAGCTGGCCTGGCTGGACCGGCTGGTGGCGGCGGACGCCGACACCGGTTCGGGCCTTCTCCAGCGCACCCGGCGCCTTGTCGTCGACACGGGCGACACGGAGTCGGTGCGCGCAGGAGTCGACTGGTGGCTGGAGATGACCGGCGCAGGCGGCGAGGGCATGGTCGTCAAGCCGCTGCAGGCCCTCGTGCGGGACGACAAGGGCCGGCTCGTCCAGCCCGGCATCAAGGTGCGCGGGCGCGAGTACCTGCGCATCATCTACGGCCCCGAGTACACGCGTCCGGACAACCTGACCCGGCTGCGCAGCCGATTCCTCGGCCACAAGCGGTCGTTGGCGCTGCGTGAATACGCGCTGGGTCTGGAGGCGCTGGACCGGCTGGCCGAAGGGGAGCCGCTGTGGCGGGTGCACGAGGCGGTCTTCGCCGTACTCGCGCTGGAGTCGGAGCCGGTCGACCCCCGGCTCTGACCGGCGGGCCGCCGATGCCCGGACCGGTCCCGCGCAACGGCGCACGGGCCCCGGGGTGCGCCGAGGCACACCCCGCGGCCCGTCCCGCCGGGTGCGCCCGCCGAGCCCACCGCGCGGTCGGCCGCACCCCGGGCGGCGCCGCGCGGCAATGCCCGGCCGGTGCCCGTTTCATCCGCAATGGTGGTGCTCCCGTTCCGCTCCGTCTGCCCGCATCACGCGCCGTGGTGGGCGGGGACAGGGCCCGTCTGGGAACGTTTCTTCCATGGGATTTCATGTCGACTCCGAGACCGGGCCGCTGCGCCGGGTCATACTGCACCGTCCTGATCTGGAACTGAAGCGGCTCACCCCCACCAACAAGGACGCGCTGCTCTTCGACGACCTGCTGTGGGTCCGGCGCGCCCGCCAGGAGCACGACGGCTTCGCGGACGTCCTGCGCGACCGCGGTGTCGAGGTGCATCTCTTCGGCGATCTGCTGCGCGAGTCGCTGGAGATCCCCGTGGCCAGGAAGCTCGTGCTGGACCGGGTCTTCGACGAGAAGGAGTACGGTCCGCTGGCGACGGACCATCTGCACGCCGCCTTCGACGCGATGGACACGGCCGATCTTGCCGAAGCCCTGGTCGGCGGCATGACCAAACGCGAGTTCCTGGCCGGTCATTCCGAGCCCGCGTCCGTCCGGTTCCATGTGATGGACCTGGACGACTTCCTGCTTCCCCCGTTGCCCAACCACATCTTCACCCGCGACACCTCCGCCTGGATCTACGACGGCGTCTCCATCAATGCGATGCGCTGGCCCGCCCGCCGGCGGGAAACCGTGCACTTCGAGGCCATCTACAAGCACCATCCACTGTTCACCGGCCCGGAGGCAGGGACCTTCCACCACTGGTCGGAGGGGCAGGACGACTACCCGTCCACCATCGAGGGCGGGGACGTCCTGGTCATCGGCAATGGCGCCGTGCTGATCGGGATGAGCGAGCGCACGACCCCGCAGGCCGTGGAAATGCTGGCGCGCGGGCTCTTCGCGGCCGGGTCCGCGCGGACCATCGTGGCGCTGGACATGCCCAAGGGGCGGGCGTTCATGCATCTCGACACGGTGATGACGATGGTGGACCACGACACGTTCACCCAGTACGCGGGCCTGGGCATGCTGCGCTCCTACACGATCGAACCGGCGGAGGGCGAGCACGGTGTGGGCCTGCGCGTCAGCGATCATCCGCCGGAGCACATGCACAGCGCCATCGCCGCCGCGCTCGGCCTTCAGGACATCAGGGTCCTCACGGCGAAGCAGGACGTGCACGCGGCGGAGCGCGAGCAGTGGGACGACGGCTGCAACGTCCTCGCCGTCGAGCCGGGGGTGGTCGTGGCCTACGACCGCAACGTCACGACCAACACCCATCTGCGCAAACAGGGCATCGAGGTCATCGAGATCCCGGGCAGCGAGCTGGGCAGGGGGCGCGGCGGCCCGCGCTGCATGAGCTGTCCCATCGAACGGGATGCGGTACCCCGGTCCGTATAGCAATACAGGTGTTCGTATAGACTTCCATGGTCCTCGTGTTCGCGACCCAGGAGCAGCCACCATGGCGACACCACTCGAAGGCCGCCACTTCCTCAAGGAGCTCGACTTCACCGCCGAGGAGTTCCTCGGCCTCGTCGAGCTGGCCGCCGAGCTCAAGGCCGCCAAACGTGCAGGCACGGAGGTCCAGCGGCTGCGCGGCAAGAACATTGCGCTGATCTTCGAGAAGACCTCGACGCGCACGCGCTGTGCCTTCGAGGTCGCCGCCGCCGACCAGGGTGCGTCGACGACCTGTCTGGATCCCTCCGGCTCCCAGATGGGTCACAAGGAGTCGGTCAAGGACACCGCCCGTGTGCTCGGGCGGATGTACGACGGAATCGAGTTCCGCGGGGACAGCCAGGAGACCGTCGAGGAACTCGCCGCGCATGCCGGCGTGCCGGTCTTCAACGGTCTGACGAACGACTGGCACCCCACCCAGATGCTCGCCGACGTGTTCACGATGACCGAGCACTGCGCCAAGAGCATCGACGGTGACGGGATCGCCCTCGCCTATCTCGGCGATGCCCGCTTCAACATGGGCAACTCCTACCTCGTCACCGGCGCACTGCTCGGCATGGACGTACGCATCGTCGCCCCCAGGGCCTACTGGCCCGCGGGGGACGTCGTCGACCAGGCGCACCGGCTGGCCGAGTCCAGCGGCGCCACGCTCACCCTCACCGAGGACATCGCCGAGGGCGTCCGGGGTGCCGACTTCGTCGCCACCGACGTATGGGTCTCCATGGGGGAGCCCAAGGAGGTGTGGGACGAGCGGATCAAGGCCCTCGCCCCGTATGCGGTGACCATGGACGTGCTGCGCGCCACCGGCAACGCGAACATCAAGTTCCTGCACTGCCTGCCGGCGTTCCACGACCTCGGCACCGAGGTCGGGCGGGGCATTCACGCGAGCCACGGCCTGACCGAGCTCGAGGTCACCGACGAGGTGTTCGAGTCCCCGTACTCGGTCGTATTCGACCAGGCGGAGAACCGGATGCACACCATCAAGGCCGTACTGGTCGCCACACTGGCGGGCAGCCCGCAGCCGAACGGATAGCTATACGGGAATTTGCGGGGTCATGCGGCATTCGGGTTACCATCTCCCCGATGATCGCCAGACCGGTGGGGTCCGGGCTCACAAAGCCCGGACCCCATTCTGCTGCGACGCCCCCGCTCACTGCTGCACCAACCTTGCAGCGCCCCGCACCACCCTGAAAGCGAACCACCCCATGCGCATCAAAAGCCCCGCCCAACTAGTCGCCGAATCCGGCGCCGACCGCGAGGGGCACGGCCTCAAGCGCACCATGGGGCTCTTCCAGCTCGTCTGCTTCGGCGTCGGCGCGATCGTCGGCACCGGCATCTTCGTCGGCCTGTCCGACAGCGTCGCCGAGGCGGGCCCCGCGGTCGTCGTCTCCTTCGCCCTCGCCGCGGTCACCTGCATCTTCACCGCCTTCTCGTTCGCCGAGCTGGGCAGCGCGATCCCGGTGTCCGGATCCTCGTACTCCTTCGCCTACGCCACCCTCGGCGAACGCGTCGCCTTCCTCACCGGCTGGTGCCTGCTGCTGGAATACGGCGTGTCCGTCTCCGCGGTCTCCGTCGGCTGGGGCCAGTACCTCAACGAACTGCTCGACAGCCTCACCGGACACCAGCTGCCCGCCGCGCTCTCCAGCCCGCCCGGCGACGGCGGCATCGTCAACATCCCGGCCGTCGTCGTGATGCTGCTCGCCGCGACGCTGCTGGTCCGCGGTATCCGGGAGTCCGCGCGTGCCACCGCGGCGATGGCCGTGATCAAGCTGGCCGTCCTGGTCCTGTTCTGCGCGGTCGCGTTCACGGCGTACCGCTCGGGCAACCTGTCGCCGTTCGCCCCGCAGGAGCTCATGGGCATCACCTCCGGTGCCTCGCTCGCCTTCTTCTCCTACATCGGCTTCGACGCGATCACCACGGCCGGCGAAGAGGTCAAGAACCCGCGCCGCAACATCCCGCTCGCGATCATGATCTGCATCGGTGTCGTCACCCTGCTCTACTGCACCGTCGCGCTCGCCGCCATCGGTGCCATGTCCGCCGACGACGTCGCCGACAAGCCGGCCGCCCTCTCCTTGATCGTCGACAAGGTCACCGGCTCGGCCGTCGGCGGCGGGATCATCGCCTTCGGCGCCGTCGTCGCCATCGCCTCCGTCGTCCTCGCCGTGATGTACGGACAGACCCGGATCCTGATGTCGATGTCACGCGACGGGCTGTTCCCGCGGGTCTTCCAGAAGGTCTCCCCGCGCACCTCCACCCCGGTCGCCAACACCTGGATCGTCGCCGCCGTCTTCGCCGTCCCGGCGGCCGTCGTGCCCCTCGACGTCGTGATGAACCTGACGACCATCGGCACCCTCGCCGTCATGGCCGTGGTCAACGTCGCCGTGATCGCGCTGCGCCGCCGCCACCCGGACACCACGTCGTCGTTCCGGGTGCCGCTCTTCCCGGTCAGCCCCGTCCTCGGCGTGCTCTTCTGCCTGTATCTGATGTGGGGAACGGGCTGGACGACATGGGTCCAGTTCGCGGTGTTCCTCGTCGCCGGTGCGCTCGTGTACGCGCTGTACGGGCGACGTAACTCGCGGCTCGCTACGACCGCGCCCCCGGCGAGCGCGGAGCAGGCACCCCGGGAACGGCAGCCGGAGCCGGAACCGCAGGAAGCGTGAACCAGACCGCCTTGCCGTGAGACGTGGGGCGGTGCCCACAGGCCGAGCTCAGGGCGCGGATGAGCAGCAGTCCGCGCCCGTGCTCCTGCCACGGGTCGGGCACGAAGTCCGCCGGCGGGCGGGTCAGGTCCCCCGGCGGTGCAGGGTCGTGATCGTGCACCTCGACCTGGCAGCCCGTCGGCAGGAGCTCCACGACCAGCTGGATCGGCTCGTCGCCCCTGGTGTGCTCCACCGCGTTCGCGACGAGCTCGGCCGTGAGCAGCTCCGCCGTGTCGCTGTCGGCCCGTGCCTCGAGCTCGGCGAACGCCCTGCGGATCAGGGCGCGCGCCAGGGGCACGGCCTCTGTGGTGTGGGGCAGCGCGAGCCGCCAGGCGGTGATCGTCGCGGCCGCCTCGGTGGCGGGGGCGTTGCGCAAGGCGGATTCCGTTCGCGGTGCTCCGTGCTTTCTGGTATCGGGGGCAACCATACGAAACGGAAATAGGCGATCAAGAGCCCCCCGCCCGTCCGGACGGGGACCTGTGGCCCACCTGATACGCGACCTTTGCCGACCCGCGACCGTGTGACGGTCCGTCGGCCGCCACGCAGCCATCCTGCGCATCCTCCGACGCCCCCGGGCCGGCCCTCCCACACCTCCGGAAGCGCCCTCCGGTGGCCCGCCCCGGCGGGCCGCCCGGCCCTCGCCCGCCGTCCGCCCAGGCCGCTCCGGCCCCGTCGCCCCGCGCATGAGACCCGCCCGACCGGCTGCTCCGCCGTGGCCGCGGCACCGTCCGTGCTCCCGCCACCAATCCGTCGCGCCGACCGCTCCCCATCTGCATATCGCCTCGTTCATATCGCGCTCTCGTGACGAGAGTCACGCAGAAGTGATAGCTTCGTGGGGCAGACTCCGGTCACCAGCCCGAGGGAGGCCGCGTCCATGAGCCCCTTTCCCAGCTCGGCGCCCCGTACCGAACAATGGCGCCATCTCCGCCTGACCAGGCAGGACGGCGTCGCCACCGTCACCCTCGACCGGCCCGAGAAACTCAACGCGCTCACCTTCGGCGCCTACGCCGACCTGCGCGACCTGCTGGCCGAACTGTCCCGGGAACGGTCCGTGCGCGCCCTCGTCCTCGGCGGCGAAGGGCGCGGCTTCTGCTCCGGCGGCGATGTCGACGAGATCATCGGCGCCACCCTCTCCATGGACACCGCCCAGCTCCTCGACTTCAACCGGATGACCGGACAGGTCGTACGAGCCCTGCGCGAATGCCCCTTCCCGGTGATCGCCGCCCTGCACGGCGTCGCCGCCGGCGCGGGCGCCGTCCTCGCCCTCGCCGCGGACTTCCGTATCGCCGACCCGACAGCCCGCTTCTCCTTCCTCTTCACCAAGGTCGGACTCTCCGGCGGCGACATGGGCGCTGCCTATCTGCTGCCGCGCGTCGTCGGCCTCGGCCACGCGACACGGCTCCTCATGCTCGGCGAACCGATCCGAGCCGTCGAGGCCGAACGGATCGGACTGATCAGCGAGCTCACCGCGGAGGGCGAGGCGGACAAGACGGCCGCGGCCCTCGCCCGACGCCTCGCCGACGGCCCCGCCCTCGCCCACGCCCAGACCAAGGCGCTGCTCACCGCCGAGCTGGACATGCCGCTCGCCGCCGCCGTCGAACTGGACGCCGCGACCCAGGCCCTGCTGATGAACGGCGAGGACTACGCCGAGTTCCACGCCGCCTTCACCGAGAAACGACCCCCGAAATGGCAAGGGCGCTGACCATGGACCCGGCCCGGCCCGCACTGCGCGTCGCCGTCATCGGCGGCGGCCCCGGCGGCCTGTACGCGGCCGCGCTGCTCAAGCGGCTCGACCCCGCCCGGGAGATCACGCTCTGGGAGCGGAACGGCCCGGACGACACCTTCGGCTTCGGCGTCGTCCTGTCCGACGAGACCCTCGGCGGCATCGAACACGCCGACCCCGCCGTCTACCGGGCGCTCCAGGACGAGTTCGTCCGCTGGGACGACATCGACATCGTCCACCGCGGCCACACCCTCACCTCGGGCGGACACGGCTTCGCCGCACTCGGCAGGCGCCGGCTCCTGGAGATCCTCCACGACCGGTGCGCCACGCTCGGCGTACAGTTGCGGCTGCGCACCGAAGCCCCACCGGCGGCCGAACTCGCCGCCACCCACGACCTCGTCATCGCCGCCGACGGTGTGCACAGCACCACCCGCAACGCCCACGCCGACGTCTTCACGCCCCGCATCACCACCCACCGCTGCCGGTACATCTGGCTCGCCGCCGACTTCGCCTTCGACGCGTTCCGCTTCGAGATCGCCGAGACCGAACACGGAGTGATGCAACTCCACGGCTACCCCTACTCACCCGACGCGTCGACCGTCATCGTCGAAATGCGCGAGGAGGTCTGGAGGGCCGCAGGGCTCGACGAATGCGACGAACAGCAATCCGCCGAGCGCTGCGCCAAGGTCTTCGCCGATGCGCTCGGCGGCCGCCCGCTGCGCGGCAACAACTCCGCCTGGACCGCATTCCGCACCGTCGTCAACGACCACTGGTCGCACGGCAACACCGTGCTCCTCGGCGACGCCGCCCACACCGCCCACTTCTCCATCGGCTCCGGCACCAAACTCGCCGTCGAGGACGCACTGGCCCTCGCCGCCTGCATCGAGGAACAGCCCACCCTCCCCGACGCACTCGCCGCCTACGAAGCCGAGCGCCGGCCCGTCGTCGAATCGACACAGCGGGCGGCAGCCGCCAGCCTGCGCTGGTTCGAGGAACTCGACACCTGTCTCGACCAGCCACCACGCCAGTTCGCGTTCAACCTCCTCACCCGCAGCCGCCGCGTCACCCACGACAACCTGCGGCTGCGCGACCCCGCCTTCACCGAATCCGTCGAAAAGGACTTCGGCTGCCCGCCGGACACCCCGCCGATGTTCACCCCCTTCAGTCTGCGCGGGCTGACCCTGCGCAATCGCGTCGTCGTCTCACCCATGGACATGTACTCCGCCGAGGACGGCGTCCCCGGAGACTTCCACCTCGTCCACCTCGGCGCCCGGGCACTCGGCGGAGCCGGCCTCGTCATGACCGAGATGGTCTGCGTCAGCGCCGAAGGCCGCATCACCCCCGGCTGCACCGGCCTCTACACCGACGAACAGGCCGCCTCCTGGCGCCGCATCACCGACTTCGTCCACACCCGCTCACCCGGGACCGCCATCGGCGTCCAACTCGGCCACTCCGGGCGCAAGGGCTCCACCCGCCTCATGTGGGAGGACATGGACGCCCCACTCCCCGACGGCAACTGGCCACTCGTCGCCGCCTCACCCCTCCCGTACCGGCCCGGCGTCAACCAGGTCCCCCACCAGCTCGACCGAGCCGGACTCACCACGATCCGCGAACAGTTCACCGCCGCCGCGCACCGCGCCGCACACAGCGGATTCGACCTGCTCGAACTCCACTGCGCCCACGGCTATCTGCTCTCCGGCTTCCTGTCCCCGCTCACCAACCAGCGCACCGACGCCTACGGCGGCTCCCTCGCGGCACGTATGCGCTACCCGCTCGAAGTCTTCGACGCCGTCCGCTCCGTGTGGCCCGACGACCGGCCGATGACCGTCCGGATCTCCGCCACCGACTGGGCGCCCGGCGGCACCACCGCCGAGGACGCCGTGGAGATCGCCCGGGCCTTCGCCGCACACGGCGCCGACGCCATCGACGTCTCCACCGGACAGGTCGTGACCGGCGAACGCCCCGAGTACGGGCGCTCCTACCAGACCCCCTACGCCGACCGGATCCGCAACGCCCTCCGCATCCCCGTCATCGCCGTCGGCGCCATCTCCTCCTGGGACGACGTCAACTCCCTGCTCCTCGCGGGCCGCGCCGACCTCTGCGCCCTGGGCCGGCCCCACCTCTACGACCCCCACTGGACGCTGCACGCCGCCGCCGACCAGACATACACCGGCACCGCCGCGCCCTGGCCACTGCCCTACGGAGCCGGCAGCCGCAAACCCCCCACCGGCCGCACCGACGCACCCAAGCCCCGCCTCACGCTCACCCGGCCCCGAAGCACCGGGGACACCGAACGCACCGGCGGCACCGAACGCACCGGCGACGCCGGTGTCGTTGCCACCGGGGGCGCAGCCACCTGAATCCGCGCCCCCGGCCCGCGACGGACCCGCCCGGCGCTCAGGCCCCGCCCCCGTACACGAACTCCGCCCCCGCGTCCCGCAGCCGCTTGTGCAGCCCTGCGAACACCGCCGCCGAACCACCGCCGGGCCAGCCGTCCGGCAACAGCTCCTCCGGCAGGCCGGGGTCGGCATACGGCAGACGCCGCCACGAGTCCAGCGCCAGCAGATAGTCGCGGTACGCCTCCTCCGGCGGGGTGTCGCCGCGGGACTCCCACAACCGCAGTACCGGCCCGTGCACATCCAGGAAGTCCTCGTGCCGCTTGGCCACAGCCGACAGATCCCACCAGCGCGCCGCCGCCTCCGCCGTCGCGGAGAAGCCCAGGTGCTCCGCCCGGAAGAGATCCACGTACGGGTCGAGCTGCAGACGGCGCAGCGTGTGACGGGTCTCCTCGTGGAAGCGGGCAGGGGCGATCCACACACCGGGCGCCGCCGTGCCGAACCCCAGGCCGGCGAGCCGGGAACGGAGCACATGCCGCTTGTGCCTCTCGGCCTCCGGAACGGAGAACACCGCGAGCACCCAGCCGTCGGAGAGCTTCGGCGCCGCATGACCGTAGATGCGCTCGTCGCCGTCGTCGAGGAGCTGCCGGGCGTCCCCCGACAGCGCGTAACCGGCCGCGCCGCCCACCGTGCGCTCGGCGACGAGCAGCCCACGCCGCTTGAGCCGCGAGACCGAGGAACGCACCGACGGTGCGTCCACGCCGAGCGCACCCAGCAGACGGATCAGCTCCGCCACCGCGAGGGAACCCGCGGTCTCGCGTCCGTACGCGCCGTACAGGGTGATGATCAGGGAACGGGGGGTGTGCTGCTCGACCACGTGATCACTCTAGGGCCCTCAGCCGGAAGCGCTGCAGTTTGCCCGTGGGCGTCCGCGGCAGCGCATCCAGGAAGACGATCACTCGCGGGCATTTGTACGGCACCAGACGTGCCGTGACGAAGGAGCGCAGCGCATCGGCCGTACCGTCCCCGCGCTCCACGCCCTCACGCAGCACGACATATGCCGCCACGACCTGGCCACGCAGCACATCCGGACGGCCCACCACCGCCGCCTCCACCACATCCGGGTGACCCAGCAGGGCGTCCTCGACCTCCGGCCCGGGGACGTTGTAGCCCGCCGAGATGATCATGTCATCGGCGCGGGCGACATACCGGAACCACCCGTCCGGCTCACGCACATAGGTGTCGCCCGTGAGGTTCCACCCGTCCCGCACATACTCGCGCTGCCGCGGATCCGACAGATACCGGCACCCCACCGGCCCACGCACCGCCAGCAGGCCCGGCTCGCCGTCCGGAACCGGAAGGCCCGTCGCCGCATCCACGACCCGCGCCTCCCAGCCGGGCACCGGAACCCCGGTCGTGCCCGGACGGATGTCCTCGTCCGCGGCCGAGATGAAGATGTGCAGCAACTCCGTGGCGCCGATGCCATTGATGATCCGCAACCCCGTCCGGTCGTGCCACGCACGCCAGGTCGCCGCCGGCAGGTTCTCCCCGGCCGACACACAGCGCCGCAACGACGAAACGTCGTGCCCGGCCAGCTCGTCCAGCATCAGCCGATAGGCCGTCGGCGCCGTGAACAGCACCGAGACCCGATGCTCGGCGATCGCGGGCAGCAACTGCCGCGGACCCGCCTGCTCCAGCAGCAGCGACGACGCACCCGCACGCATCGGGAAGATCACCAACCCGCCGAGCCCGAACGTGAACCCGAGCGGCGGGCTCCCCGCGAAGACGTCGTCCGGCGTGGGCCGCAGGACCTGCGCCGAGAAGGTGTCCGCGACGGCCAGCACATCCCGGTGGAAGTGCATGCACCCCTTCGGCCGCCCCGTCGTCCCGCTCGTGAACGCGATCAGCGCCACATCGTCCGCCGCGGTCTCCACGGCGGAGTACGAGGCCGGCTTGCCGGCCGCCAGCTGCAGCAGATCGTCCGGCGCGTCCCCGCCGTACGCCGTGATCCGCAGGCCCGGCACCTCAGCCTTCACCAGCGCATCGACCGCGCGGACATCGCACAGCGCATGCCCCACCCGCGCGATGTCGCACATCGTGGCGAGCTCCTGCGACCGCTGCTGGGCCAGAACGGTGACGGCAACCCCGCCCGCCTTCATCACCGCCAGCCAGCAGGCAGCCAGCCACGGTGTGGTCGGCCCGCGCAGCAGCACCCGGTTGCCGGGCACCACACCGAGGTCATCCGTCAGGACATGCGCGATCCGGTCCACCTGTCCGCGCAGCTCGTCGTACGTCCAGACGGCGCCGGTCGTGCCGTCGCGGAAGACGGCACGGCCGCCCCCGTACCGCTCGATCGTCGCGTCCAGCAGCTCCGCCCCGCAATTCAGTCGCCCGGGACGGCGCAGCCCGGGCGCGTCGAGAAGAAGTCGCGGCCACTGCTCCCCGGGCGGGAGATGCTCGCGCGCAAAAGTGTCGCGGTGGGCCGAAGGTGTCAGCTCCATGTTCGCCCCCTTGTCGAGGTGGGGTCGCGCATCGAGCGTATCGTGAAGGTGACGACAGTCAACGGTCCGCGATACGGTGCTTTTCCGGGGGTCGTCCCGGCCCCGGCCGCAGGAAGTGGGGCTCGGATGTCCGTATTCTCGCTCGAACCGGCACAAACCGCCTGGTGCGCGGAGCTGCGCACCCTCGCCGCCGAACAACTGCGCCCCCTCGCGGCGAAGGGAGAACCGGGTCGGGTCAACCGGGCCCTCCTCGCCGCCCTCGGGGAACTGGGGCTGCTGAAAAGACTGTTCGCCGACACGAGCGCCCTCGATCTGTGCCTTCTGCGGGAATCGCTCGCCCACGGCTGCACCGAGGCGGAAACCGCTCTGGCCCTCCAGGGCCTCGGCACCTACCCGGTCGTCCAGGCGGGCACCCCGCCGCAGCGGGAGCACTGGCTCCCCGAGGTCGCCGCCGGCCGCGCCGTCGCCGCCTTCGCACTCAGCGAGCCGGACGCGGGGTCCGACGCCGCAGCCCTCGCACTCCGCGCCGAACCGCACGGCGACGGCTGGCGGCTCACCGGCAGCAAGTGCTGGATCTCCAACGCACCCGAAGCGGACCTCTACACCGTCTTCGCCCGTACGGGTGAGGCGCCCGGTGCCCGCGGCGTCACCGCCTTCCTCGTCCCCGCCGACCGCCCCGGACTCACCGGCCACGCACTGGAGATGCTCTCCCCGCACCCGATCGGCACACTCGCCTTCGACGGCGTGCCCGTCACCCGCGCCGACGTCATCGGCGAGCCGGGCAACGGCTTCCGCGTCGCCATGAACACACTCAACCTGTTCCGTCCGAGCGTCGGCGCCTTCGCCGTCGGCATGGCACAGGCCGCACTCGACGCCACCCTCGCACACACCTCGCACCGCACCGCCTTCGGCGGCCCGCTGAAGAGCCTCCAGGCCGTCTCCCACCAGGCCGCCGAGATGGCGACCCGGACGGAGGCGGCGAGGCTGCTCGTCTACGCGGCGGCGTGCGCGTACGACTCCGGCGCGCCGGACGTACCGCAGCGCTCGGCCATGGCGAAACTGTTCGCGACCGAGACCGCGCAGTACGTCGTGGACGCCTCCGTGCAACTGCACGGCGCACGCGCTCTCCAACGAGGGCATCTGCTCGAACACCTCTACCGGGAGGTCCGCGCCCCACGGATCTACGAAGGCGCCAGCGAGGTCCAGCGAAGCATCATCGCCAAGGAGCTCTACACGCGGTCCGCCGCCCTTCACGACGCCCGGGCCGGCACGGAAACCCACGCCCGGAAGGACGCCCGATGAGCCTCGAACGCATCAACCCGCCCGAACTCTCCCCACCCAGCGGCTTCTCGCACGCCGTGGCGGCCACCGGCTCACGGCTGGTCCTGCTGGCCGGCCAGACCTCCCTCGACAGGGACGGCAAGGTCGTCGGAGCAGGGCTCGTCGAGCAGTTCGAGACCGCGCTCTCCAACCTCCTCGCCGCCCTCGCCGCAGCAGGCGGCACGCCTCACGACCTCGCCCGTGTCACCGTCTACGCGACCGATGTCGCCGACTACCGTGCCCACGCACACGAACTGGGCCGCGTCTGGCACCGGCTCGCCGGGCGCGACTACCCGGCGATGGCGGTCATCGGGGCCGTACGGCTGTGGGACGAGCAGGCACTGGTCGAACTGGACGGGATCGCCGTACTGCCGTGACCGGCCGGGGCGTCGCCCGAGGGGCCGCCCGGCCGGATCGGCCCCGCACGAAGCCGGGGCGGAACACCGGGCAGTCCGTCGCCGTCGCCGCCGCGCTCGCGCCCACCCCGGACGCGCCCGCGCCACGCACACCGAACCACCCCGACAGCCCGGCCGCTTCGCGGGGCTCGAGGGCCGGTGGGAACGGTGGCCCGGGGCCGCCGGACGGACCCCGGTGAACACCTCACCCTTCACCGCACCGCGGCAGCCCTGCGGACCACCGGAGGAGCCGCGCCCGTCGCCCCGTACGCATCGGGCCCCGCGCTCAGCCGTCCAGAAGCGCACCCATCCACTCCTCGACGGCGTCCGGCGTCCGCGGCAACGCCCCCGACATCAGGCGCGCGCCGTCCGCGGTGACCACCAGATCGTCCTCGATCCGCACACCGACACCGCGCAGCTCCGCCGGCAGGGTCTCGTCGTCGGGCTGGAGATAGAGACCCGGTTCGACGGTGAGGACCTGCCCCTCCTCCAGCACCCCGTCGAGATACGCCTCCGCACGGGCCTTGGCACAGTCGTGCACATCGAGGCCGAGCATATGGCCGCTGCTGCAGAGGGTGTAGCGCCGGTGGAGTTCACCGTCGGCGTTCTTCAGCACGCCCCACTCGGCCAGTCCGTCGGCGATCACCCGCATACAGGCACGGTGGAAGTCACGGAAGCGGGCACCCGGCCTGAGCGCAGCCATGCCCGCCTCCTGGGCGGCCAGGACGAGCTCGTACACCTGCCGCTGCACCGATGAGAAGCGTCCGGACAGCGGCAGGGTACGGGTGATGTCGGCGGTGTAGAGCGTGTCGGTCTCCACGCCCGCGTCGAGCAGCAGCAGTTCGGAGGGGTCGAGGCGGCCGTCGTTGCGTATCCAGTGCAGCACACAGGCATGGGCACCGGACGCGGCGATCGTCTCGTAGCCGGTCCCGTTGCCCTCCAGCCTGGCACGCAGCCCGAAGACGCCCTCGATCCAGCGTTCACCACGGGGGTGGGCGAGGGCGCGCGGCAGGGCCCGTACGACATCCTCGAAACCGGCGGCGGTGTGATCGACCGCGAGCTGCAACTGCCCGATCTCCCAGGCGTCCTTCACCAGGCGCAGCTCCGAGAGGACCCTGGCGAGTTCGGTGTCGGACGTGACGTCGCGGCCCGGTGGCAACCGGTCGAGCCGGTCCAGATGCGCGCATCGTACGCCGGTCAGCCGCTCGGCCTCGGCGAGATCGGGACGGCGACCCACCCAGAACTCGCCGTAGCGGCGGTCCCGGTAGAACTCCTCGTCGCCACCGGTGCCGCGGGGCGATCTCGGCCGCAGATACAGCACGGGCTCATGGCCGGCCGGCCCCGTGGGTTCCAGGACGAGGACATGACCGGGCTGGTCCTCGCCGGTCAGCCCGGTCAGCCAGGCATACGCGCTGTGGGGGCGGAAGCGGTGGTCGCAGTCGTTGGAGCGGACCCTCAACTCGCCCGCGGGAACCAGCAGTCGCTCACCGGGAAAGCGGGCGGAGAGGCGGGCACGACGAGCCGGGGTGACGGCATGGGCAGGGACGCGGACATCCGCGGGCAGGGGAGTGGCCGCCCAACCGGTGCGCATGAACGCCGCCAGTTCCGGTGAAACCGGCAGGTCATGACTGCCGGTGCTGAGCCCGGCCGGACCGGGCGGGGGCATGTCCCCTGGCAGGTGCTGGAGCGTGCGCTGAGGTGCGGGGGTCTCGGTCATCCGGGCTCCCTGGTAACGGACTTGGGCCGAAGTCTTGTCAGTGCAATTTCACATTACTATGTTACGGGTCACATCGCGCAGTGCTCGGTTCGGCCAATCCCCTTGTGCACCACGGCGCTTCGCGATCACCGCACCGCTGTCACACCTCCCACTCACCTCCCACACAGGAGCACCGGTGTCCCAGCCCAGATCCGTGCTGCCCGGAAACATCCGCAAGCCCCTGCTCGCAGGAGCCGTCGCCGTCACTCTGCTCGCCACCCTCGGACAGACCGCCCGTGCGACAGGAGCGGAGCAGCCCCCCACCGCAGCACCGGCCCCCGCCACCCTCACCGCCAGGCCGGGGCCGGCCTCCCCGCCGTCCCCGGACCACGGAGAGAACCCCTTCGACGAGGTCGACCGCCTGGCCCGGGCCCCCAAGCAGACCGCCCGACCCGCCTTTGCCCCCGGCGGCCTGACGGAAGGTCGTACCCCCGGCAGACAGGGACCCAGGAAGAGCGACCCCAAGCACAACGCCGCCCTGCGTGCAGCCGGAGTCCCCTGCACCCTGGACGGTGTCACCCGCCTCGGCCCGGAACAGCTCGCCGACTTCCTCGCAGACCCGGCAGTCACCGCCGACGGCTGCCTCAGCGGCCTCATCTGGACCTGGGACGCCCGGCTCGTGCCCATCATGTCGGACGCCCATGTCCAGGCCGTCGGCCGCCGGATCTCCTCGCTCGCCGCCCGCCACGACGGCCGGAACGGCACCCATCTGCTGGAGATGTTCACCTATCTCCACGCCGTCGCGTACCACGACTTCTCACGCCCCGAGATAGACATCACCGACGTCCCGACGACCGAGATACTGCGGCGGGCCGTCAACGACTTCGGCAGCGCGGCCCGCACCTTCCAGGTCACCAGGACCAACGCCGAGACCCTGCGCGAGGCGCTCTACACCGCCAGCGCACCCGGCCTGCGGCACAGCCAGCTCGGCCTCATCAAGAAGGTCCTGGCCACGATGGACCGGTACCATGCGGGCCAGTACGACAACGCCTCCTGGGGCGGCGCGGCCCTCGCCGCGCTCTCCGTCAACTACCTGGGCATCTACCCGGGCAACCGGGACACCGCGTTCCACAACGTGGTCACCCGGAACCCCTCCTACCGGGCCGCCTTCAGAGCCTTCGCCGGCCACACCCACCTCAAGGGCACCGTCAACGAGTGGGTCGTGCGCGACGCACTGAGCGAATACGGCCGCTTCGGCCAGGTCGACGCACTCAAGACGCAGATCGTGCCCGATCTCGGCGCCCTGCTCACCACCACCCGCACCAACTTCGGCCACGGCAGTCGCCCCTGGGCGTCGGTCGTCTCCTGGCTCGGCTTCTACGAGGCATGCAAGCCCTACGGCGTCTGCAAGGAGGACATCGAGAAGCAGATCTTCCCGAACACCTACACCTACGACAACGGGGCCATCAAGGTCCGCACCGCCCTCGACCGTGCCACCGTCGACCAGCTCTACTACGCGAGCAAGCAGGTCAAGGCGCAGTTCCACCGGGTCCTCGGGGCCGAACAGCCCCTCACGGGAGACACCAACACCTCGCTCAACATCGTGCTGTACGCCTCACGCGCCGACTACGAGATCTACCACCCCCTGCTCACCGGCATGGGCACCGAGAACGGCGGCATCTACATCGAGCGCGGAGCCACCTTCTACACCTACCAGCGCCGGGTCCCCCAGGACTCCTCGCTCACCCTCGAAGAGCTCTTCCGGCACGAGTACGTGCACTACCTCAACGGCCGTTGGGCCGTGCCCGGTTACTTCGGGGAAGGCCCCTGGTACAGCGACGACCGCACGACCGCGATGGACGAGGGAACGGCCGAGTTCTTCGACGGCTCGACGCGCGACAACGGCATCGCGGTCCGCAAGTCCCTGGTCCGGGGAATCATCAACGACACCTCCGGCGGCAAGCCCCGGATGACCGTCAACCAGCTCCTGCACGCCACGTACGACGGCGACGGATTCCGCTTCTACAACTACGCCGGAACCTTCTTCGAATTCCTGTGGACCGAGCGGCCCTCGCTGCTCCGCGAGATGTACGGCCATCTGCGTGCCGACGACCCGGCGGCCTTCGACGCCTGGCGCAACCGGCTGGGCACGGACCAGGCCCTGCAACGCGCGTACGACGGCTTCCTGGACACCCAGATCGCCAAGGTCGACGAGCTCTTCGTGCCCAACACGACCTACACGCCCAACGGGCAGCTCAAGGACGCCTCGGTCACGGCCGTCCGCTCGTCCTTCGCCGCCGCCACCCACGCCGACCCGGTCTGCGAGGAGAACGGCGATCCCGGCAAGCGGCGCTTCACCTGCACCGGGAGGATCACCGCCAACCTCGCCGACGCAACCAGCCCCGACCTCGTCTTCAAGGACATGTCCGAGACGGTCGACTACTTCATCCTCGACCGGGCCGGAGCCGCGTCCAACAACCTCGCCGACATGAACTGTTCCTTCGGCGCGGTCGAGATCTGGTCCAACGGCCGTGCAGGCAGCTCGACTTATCGCTGCGAGGGCCCGCTGCGCAGCTGACGGTGTTCCGCGTGGTCCCCTTCCCCGGCATGAAGCAATGTGACATATTACTGTCGTGCCCACCAGACACCCCCGTGGTCCCCTGGACGCCGTCATCGTCGGCGCCGGCGTCGTCGGAGCCGCTTGCGCCTACTACGCGAGCAGTGCCGGTCTGGCCGTCACCGTCGTCGACCGCGGATCCGTCGCGGGCGGCACCACCGGTGCCGGGGAAGGGAACCTTCTCGTCTCCGACAAGGAGCCGGGACCCGAGCTCGACCTCGCGCTGCTGTCCACCCGACTCTGGCGCGAACTCACCGAAGCACTCCCACCGGAGACCGAGTACGAGCCCAAGGGTGGTCTCGTCGTGGCGCCCGACGAGACCACCCTCACCGCACTGCGGGACTTCGCGGAAGGACAGCGCAAAGCCGGCGTCGAGACCCGCGAAATCCCCGCCGCCCGGCTCCACGACCTCGAACCCCACCTCGCACCCGGCCTCGCCGGCGGATTCCACTACCCGCAGGACGCGCAGATCCAGCCCGCCCGCGCCGCAGCCCAACTGCTTCACGCCGCCCGTGAGTCCGGAGCCACCGTCAGGCTCGGCGAGGAAGTCACCGGCATCCTCACCGCACCCGACGGCAGCATCAGAGGAGTACGCACCCCGCGCGGCGAACTCCTCGCCCCCGCCGTCGTCAACGCCGCCGGCCCCTGGGGCGGAGCCCTCGCCGCACTCGCCGGCACCCGACTTCCCGTCCTCCCGCGCCGCGGCTTCGTCCTCGTCACCGAGCCGCTGCCACGCGTCGTCCGCCACAAGGTGTACGCCGCCGACTACATCGCCGACGTCGCCAGCGACTCCGCCGCTCTCCAGTCCTCCGCGGTCGTCGAAGGCACCCCGTCGGGGCCGGTCCTCATCGGCGCCACCCGCGAACGCGTCGGCTTCGACCCCGCCCTGTCGACCGAGGCGCTGCGCCGGCTCGCCGCCCAGGCCGCCGCCCTCTTCCCCGTCCTCGCCGATGTGCGCGTGCTGCGCGCGTACCACGGCTTCCGCCCCTATCTGCCCGACCACCTCCCCGCGATCGGGCCGGACCCGCGGGTCCCCGGCCTGTACCACGCCTGCGGCCACGAGGGAGCGGGCATCGGACTCGCACCAGCGACCGGACACCTGATCGCCACGGCCCTGCACGGTGGACGACCCGCCCTGGACACCAGGCCCTTCGCACCCGACCGCTTCGAGGCAGGAGCAGCGCAGTGACCACAACCCCCGCGTCCCTGGCCGGAGCCCGGCCCGGGCCACCGTACGAGATCACCTTCGACGGACGCCCGGTCACCGCGCTGCCCGGACAGAGCGTCGCCGCCGCCCTCTGGGCCGCGGGCATCCTCTCCTGGCGCACCACCCGTCACACAGGCGCACCCCGCGGCGCCTTCTGCGGAATCGGCGTCTGCCACGACTGCCTCGCCACGATCAACGGCCGCCCGAACCAGCGCGCCTGCCTGATCCCCGCACGCCCCGGCGACGCGATCACCACCCAGGAGGGCACCGGCCATGACGACCTCGCCGTCTGAGGAGCCCGGGACGGCCTGCGAGCTCGCCGTCGTCGGAGCCGGTCCCGCCGGGCTCGCCGCAGCCGTCACCGCGGCCGGACTCGGACTGCGGGTGACACTGATCGACGCGGGGGAGCAGCCCGGAGGGCAGTTCTACCGTCACCCCGCACCAGGGCTCCACGCGAGCCGGCCCGAAGCCCTCCACCACAACTGGCAGGCGTACGCCCGCAGGGAACACGCACTGCGCACCTTCACGGCAACGGGACGCATCAGCCACCTGCCCGCGCACCACGTCTGGTCGGTCCGCCCCGAACGGGAGCCGGACCCAGCAGGGCCGGCCGGCACGTCCGGCTGGCGGCTCCACGCCGTCGCGGGACACGGCGGCGCCGACGAGCGCGCTGTCACCGTACGGGCCCGCGCGGTGCTGCTGGCCACCGGGGCGTACGAGCGCCAACTTCCCTTCCCCGGCTGGACCCTGCCGGGAGTCGTCGGCGCCGGGGGTGCGCAGGCGATGCTCAAGTCAGGCCTCGTGCTGCCCGGCCGCCGTGTCGTCGTCGCCGGCAGCGGCCCGCTGCTGCTCGCCGTCGCCGGGTCGCTCGCGGCCGCCGGTGCCACGGTGCCCGCCATGGTGGAAGCCGCGGCCTACACCGCGTACGCACGTCGACTGCCCGCCCTCATGGGCAATCCCGGCAAACTCGCCGAAGGCGCCGCGCACGGGGGCAGGCTGCTCAGGCATGGCGTGCGCATGCTCACCACACACGCAGTCACCGCCGCGCACGGCACGGAGCGCGTCGAGGCCGTCACCGTGACCCGCCTCGACCCCGACTGGCGGCCCGTACCCGGCACCGGGCGTCGCATCCCCTGCGACGCACTGGCCATCGGCCATGGGCTCGTTCCGCAACTGGAGCTCGCCACCGCCCTCGACTGCGCCACACGCCGCACGCCCGACGGCACCGTCGCCCTGGAAGTCGACCACGAGCAGCGCACCTCCGTCCCCGGCGTCTGGTCGGCGGGGGAGACCGGTGGAATCGGCGGGGCGGAACTCGCCCTGGCCGAAGGCGAACTGGCAGCCTTCTCCATCGCGCACACCCTGCACGGCGTACCCCGGCCACGGCGCCGGACAGCGGCCCTGGCCTCCCGCCGCGACCGGCTCCGGACCTTCGCCGATGCGATGGCGGCCGTCCACCGACCTGGCCGGGGGTGGACCGGATGGCTCGACGACGCCACCGAGGTGTGCCGCTGCGAGGAGGTGCCGGCCGGACGGATCAGAGAGGCGTCCGGCGAACTCGGAGCCCATGACGCCCGGACCGTGAAGCTGCTGACCCGGGCCGGAATGGGCTGGTGCCAGGGACGGATGTGCGGCCCCGCCGTCGCGCACCTGGCCGGGGAGGAACCCGCGCCGGACCGGCGGCCGCTGTCCTGCCCGGTGCCGCTGAAGCACCTCGCCGACCTTGCGGACCTCGCCGACCTTGCGGAGCCACAGGGTGCGCACGGACGCAGGCCTGGCCCGTCGGGCGAGGTGAGCTAGTGCAGTGACCGGAAGGTGCCGCCGGCCCGCTTCCAGGCCGGACCATTGCCGTCACCGCACCGGACAGAGCGTGCCGGCCGGCAGCACGCTCCCGTCGACGGCCCGTCAGACACCCGCACCGCCTGCCCGCTGTGGTCTTGTGGCCGCTTCGGGCCCACTAGTAAAATGTCACACCGTACTCTAGGAGTTGATATGGCACACGCACCCCGCACGCGCCCCTGGCACGGAGTCATGGTCGCCACTGCCCTGCCCCTGCGCGACGATCTCTCCATCGACTACGACGCCTACGCCGACCATGTCGCCGGGCTCATCGCCAACGGCTGCGACGGAGTGGTCCCCAACGGCTCCCTCGGCGAGTACCAGACCCTCACCGACGACGAGCGCGCCCGGGTCGTCCGCACGGCCGTCGAAGCGGCGGGCGACGGCGACCGGGTGATGCCCGGTGTCGCGGCGTACGGCAGCGCCGAATCCCGCCGTTGGGCCGACCAGGCCGCCGAGGCCGGCGCCGGATCCGTGCTGCTGCTGCCACCGAACGCCTACCGGGCGGACGAAGAGACGGTCGCCGCCCACTACACCGAAGTCGCGCGCGCCGGCCTCCCCGTCGTCGCCTACAACAACCCCTACGACACCAGGACCGACCTCACCCCCGCCCTGCTCGCCCGCCTCCACGGCGAGCACAGCATCGTCGCCGTCAAGGAGTTCAGCGGCGATGTCCGCCGCGCCTACGAGATCGCCGAACTCGCTCCCGGACTCGACCTGCTCATCGGCGCCGACGACGTACTGCTCGAACTCGCCCTCGCAGGCGCGGTCGGCTGGATCGCCGGCTATCCCAACGCCCTGCCCGAATCCTGCGTCACCCTCTACCGCGCTGCGGTCGAAAAGGACCTCGAGACCGCGCTGCCGCTGTACAAATCCCTGCATCCGCTGCTGCGCTGGGACTCCAAGACCGAGTTCGTCCAGGCCATCAAGCTCTCCATGGACCTGGCCGGCCACCCCGGCGGCCCGACCCGCCCGCCTCGCTCCCCGCTCGACGCGGAACGCGAGGCAGCCGTGCGCGCCGCCACCGAGAAGGCACTCGCCGAGGGCCACAGGTAGACCCGGACCGAGCGAGAAGAGGACCGCATGCGCACCCGCCACGTCTTCCACGCCGTCGACTCGCACACCGAAGGCATGCCGACCCGCGTCATCACCGGCGGCGTCGGCGTCATCCCCGGCGCCACGATGGCCGAACGCCGGCTGCACTTCGTCGAACACCTCGACCACATCCGCACACTGCTCATGTACGAACCGCGCGGCCACTCCGCCATGAGCGGAGCGATCCTGCAGCCGCCCACCCGTCCGGACGCCGACTACGGCGTGCTGTTCGTCGAGGTGTCCGGTCTGCTGCCGATGTGCGGCCACGGCACCATCGGAGTCGCCACCGTCCTCGTCGAGACAGGCATGGTCCCGGTGGCCGAGCCGGTTACCACCGTCAGGCTCGACACCCCGGCCGGGCTGGTGAGTGTGGACGTACATGTCGAGGACGGGGCGGCCCGCTCCGTCACCCTCACCAACGTCCCGGCCTTCTGCCTCGCACTGGACCGCAAGGTCGAGGTCCCCGGACACGGCACGGTCACCTATGACATGGCATACGGCGGCAACTTCTACGCCATCGTCTCCCTGGACGCCCTCGGCCTCCCCTTCGACCGTGCCCGCAAGGACGAACTGCTCACCGCCGGCCTTGCGGTCATGGACGCCATCAACGCCACCGACCGTCCCGTCCATCCGGTCACGCCCGCCATCGGCCGCGTCAAACACGTCTACCTCGCCGCCCCGGGCTCCGACTCCATGCACTCCCGGCACGCGATGGCCATCCATCCCGGCTGGTTCGACCGTTCCCCCTGCGGCACGGGTACCAGCGCCCGGATGGCCCAGCTCCACGCCAGAGGCGAACTCCCCATCGGCCGGGACTTCGTCAACGAGTCCTTCATCGGAACCGAGTTCACCGGCCGGCTGGTCGAGGAGACCACGGTCGGCGGACTGCCCGCCGTCGTCCCCACCGTCACCGGCCGCGCCTGGATCACCGGCACCGCGCAGTACTTCCTGGACCCGACCGACCCGTTTCCCGGAGGCTTCCTCCTGTGACCCCGCCGACACCACCGGACCCGCCCGCGCCGAAGGCCACTCCGGCCCCGCCGACGCAGCCCGCCGCAATCGCGGTACCCGCCCCGGGTACCGAGTCCGTGATCCGTAGCACCGACTACCACACCGCCGGCGAGCCCTTCCGGATCGTCGCCGACGGACTGCCCCCCGTCACCGGTGACACCGTGGCCGAACGCTGTGCCCACGCCATCGGAGCCGGAGGCTCCGCCACCGCGCCGCGCCCCGGTCCGCTCGACACGCTCAGACGCCTCCTCGTCCAGGAACCGCGCGGCCACTCGGGCATGTACGGCGGTTTCGTCGTGCCGCCCGATGACGACGGAGCCCACTTCGGGGTCCTGTTCTGGCACAAGGACGGCTACTCCACGGCCTGCGGCCACGGCACTGTCGCGCTCGGCGCATGGGCCGTGGACAGCGGCCGCGTCGGAGCGCCGGACGACGGATCCGTACAGATCCGCATCGATGTGCCGTCGGGACGCGTGACGGCGACGGTCCACCGCGAGCAGGGCCGCACCACCGCGGTCACCTTCCGCAATGTCCCGGCCCGTGTGACCGCCCGCAAGATCCCCGTCGCCACCAGCTTCGGCACCGCGGACGTCGATGTTGCACACGCCGGTGCCTGCTACGCCTCGGTGCCCGCAGCACAACTGGGCCTCGACGTCGACCGAGCCTCACTGCCCCGACTCGTACGCGCCGGACGGGAGATCCGCGCCGCGCTGGCCGGCCACCCCGCCACCTGGCATCCGGACGGCCCGCTGCTGTCCGGTGTCTACGGCGTGATCCTCCACGAAGAGCTCCCCGACACCGCCACCGGGCCCGCCCAGGCAGCTGTGACGGTCTTCGCCGACGGCCAGGTCGACCGCTCGCCGTGCGGCTCCGGTACCTCCGCGCGCCTGGCCCTGCTGGCGGAGGACGGCAGACTCGGCCCCGGCGACACACTGCACCATGAATCGGTCATCGGCACGGTCTTCACCGGCCGCGTGGTCTCCCGCACGGACGAGGGAACCGTCACGGAGGTCACCGGGACAGCCCACCGCACCGGCGAGCACACGTTCGTCCTCGACCCGCACGACACCCTCGCGACGGGCTTTCTGCTGTGAAACCGTCCAACGGCACACCGCTCCACCTCGACGCGCACGACATCGGCCGACTGCTGAAGCCCGCCGCGGCGGCCGACGCGCTGGAGCACGTACTCAGGGAGGGCCTCGACCCCGAGAACTGCCCGCCGCGCTCCCGGATCACCGTCCCCGCAGGCCAGTTGCTGCTGATGCCCGCCGCGGCCGGAGCCTACGCCGGAGTCAAGATCGCCGGGGTGGCTCCCGCCAACACGGGGCGCGGACTGCCCCGGATCACCGGGAGCTATCTGCTGCTCGACGGACCAACGCTCGTTCCGCTCGCGCTGCTGGACGGGGCGGCGCTGACCGCACTGCGCACCCCGGCCGTCTCCGCGGTCGCGCTGAGGCGACTGGCGGCGCGGGAGATCGGACACGCCGTCCTCTTCGGGGCAGGCCCCCAGGCGTACGGCCATCTCGATGCCGTGCTCGCGGAACGGCCGCTGACCCGGGTGACCGTGGTCGCCCGCCGCCCGGACCGGGCGGAGACGCTGGCCCGGTACGCGCGCACACGCGGTCTCGACGCATGCACCGGCACCCCTGGCGACGTATCGGACGCGGATCTCGTCATCTGCTGCACCACCGCACGCGAACCGCTCTTCGACGGGCGCCTGGTCCCGGATCACGCCACCGTGATCGCGATCGGCTCGCACGAGCCGGACGCGCGCGAGACCGACAGCGCGCTCGTCCGGCGCTCGGCGGTGTACGTCGAATCCCGGGCAGTCGCACAGCGCGAGGCGGGCGACCTGATCATCCCGGAGGCGGAAGGCGCTGCCGGGCCGGAGCACTTCGCGGGAACGCTCGCCGAACTGGTCACCGGACATGCCACAGTGAGTGCAGGGCGTCCCCGCCTGTTCAAGAGTGTGGGAATGGCCTGGGAGGACCTCGCGGTCGCCGCCGCTGTCCACAGGCGAGCGACGGCGGCGCCCGATGACGCAACGTGACATTGTACGCTGGCTCCTCGCGGATTCACGGAGGCATGCCATGGGTGACCTGAAGCAGTTCAGCCTGATCACAGCCCAGGAGCGGCTGCGCGACCAGGTCGCCCACGCCCTGCGCGCCGCCCTGGTCGCGGGCGAACTCCGTCCGGGCCATGTCTACTCCGCGCCCGGACTCGCCGCCGACTTCGGCATCTCCGCCACCCCGGTGCGCGAGGCCATGCTGGATCTCGCCCGCGAGGGACTGGTGGAACCCGTCCGCAACAAGGGCTTCCGGATCACGGAGGTCAGCGAGCGCGACCTCGACCAGTACACCGAGCTCCGCGCCCTGATCGAGGTGCCGACCATCGGCCGCGTCACACAGATCGCGACGGCCGAGCAACTGGAAGAACTCAGGCCGGTCGCAGAGGAGATCGTGGCCCACGCCCGCGAGCACAATCTGATCGGCTATCTGGACGCGGACCGCCGCTTCCATCTCGGCCTGCTCTCGCTGGCCGGCAACGACCGGCTGGTCGAGACCGTCGGTGATCTGCGCAAGCGCTCCCGGCTCTACGGCCTCACCCGACTCGACGAGCTGGGACAGCTGGTCGCCTCAGCGGAGGAGCACCATGAGCTGCTCGATCTGATGCTGGCCGGGGACGAGGCGGCCGCGGAGGAATGCATGGCCCGCCACCTCGGCCATGTGCGCTCCCTCTGGGCCCGGGCCAGGGACGAGCCGGTGGAGCCGCGGCGCAAGCGCAGTCTCCGCGGCTGACGGCTGACGGCTGACGGCTGACGGCTGACGGCTGACGGCTGACGGCTGACGGCTGGCGGTCTGACGGCTGGCGGTCGTCGCCGACGTTTTCGGCGCGGCCTGGCACGGCGACCGCATCGGGCGCGCGCCTGCGAGGGCACGAAGGTCGCGATCCTCTCCGCGGGCTCCCTCCGGCCTCGGCGGGCCGCTGTCCGCGTGACTCCCCGGCTCATGGACCCGAACGGATCGCCCGGCTCCGTACTCACCTCCCGCGAGGGTGACCAGGGACGACTGCCGCGCAGCGACCTCGCTGTGCGGAAAGCGGAGTTGCTCGAAGTGGCGGAAGCGTCGGGGAAGTTCCACCAGCCGGCACCGGTGGTCCGGCGATGAAGGACCGGACAAGGCCGTTTAGGGGCCACGGCGGGCGACCGGCCGAACTGCCGCCGCAGGGAAGGCTCATGGAGATCGACGACGGCTGCACCCTGAGCGCGGAGCACCGGCCGCACGGCTCACGATGTGACGCCGAGCGCACACCTCGCACACCTCGCACGCCTCGCGCAGACGTGCTCGACAGTGCCGGCGGCAGTGGGACCGGGGGCGGGAACCGGTGAAAGCACTTGCGGGACAACCGGCGGAAGAGCCGTGGGAGGAGCGGCGAAAGCGCTGCCACGGCCCCGCGGAAGGGCCTCACGGACCGGCGGAGGACGGTGGGACAACCGGCGGGACGGGCGGTGCGACCGACGGAGTGCGCCCCGCGTGATCGACTCGCGGGGCCCCTGGCCCCGGCCTACGGTCGAAAGGGTGGACGCCGCCGTCCACCGACCCTCCGCCGAGGGCACTTGTGCGATGACCAGCCCGCAATCGACCCCAGCACCGCGGACCACCGCCCCGGAGCGGGGCGACGGCGTGATGGCACTGCTGGTCATTGCCTCCTGCCAGCTGATGGTGGTGCTCGACATCACCATCGTGAACATCGCGCTGCCGCACATCCAGACGTCGCTCGGCTTCTCCACGACGAACCTCTCCTGGGTCGTCAGCGCGTACACACTCACCTTCGGCGGTCTTCTCCTGCTCGGCGGCCGGGCCGGAGACATACTCGGCCGCCGCCGGGTCTTCATCTTCGGAGTGCTGCTCTTCGTCGTCGCCTCACTGCTCGGCGGGCTCGCCCAGAACTCGGGCCAGCTGCTTGCCGCACGCGCCCTCCAGGGCGCCGGCGCCGCGATAGCCTCCCCGACCGCTCTCGCCCTGATCAGCACGACGTTCAGAGAAGGCCCGGACCGCAACCGGGCCTTCGGTGTCTTCGCCGCCGTCTCCGCGGGCGGCGGCGCCATCGGGCTCCTTGCGGGCGGCATGCTCGTCGAATGGCTCGACTGGCGCTGGGTGTTCTTCGTCAACGTGCCGATCGGACTGCTCATCGCCCTGGCCACGCCGCGCCGGATCAGGGAGTCCGAGCCACACCCCGGCAACTTCGACCTCACGGGCGCGCTCACCGCCACCGTCGGCATGGTCCTGCTCGTCTACGGATTCATCAGGGCCGCACAGCACGGCTGGCGGAACGGGCTCACCATCGCGTCATTCGTCGGAGCGGCCCTGGTCCTCACCCTCTTCGTCCTCGTCGAACGCCACTCCAGGCAGCCCATCACCCCGCTCCATATGTTCGCCGACCGCAACCGGCGCGGAACATACGCGATGATGCTGAGCCTTGCCGCAGCGATGTTCGGCATGTTCTTCTTCCTGACGCTCTTCGTGCAGAACGTGCTCGGCTTCAGTCCGCTGGCAGCCGGCCTCGCCTTCCTGCCGGTCAGCGCGACCATCGCGCTGAGCGCCGGTCTGACCTCACAACTCCTGCCCGCGTACGGGCCGAAGCCCTTCATGGTCGCCGGCGCCCTGCTGACCACGGCGGCCCTGGTCTGGCTCGCCCAGATCGATGTCCACTCCACATACCTGGGCAGCATCCTCGGGCCGATGCTGGTCTTCAGCCTGGGCATGGGGATGGAGTTCATCTCGCTCACGCTGACGGCGCTCTCCCACGTCGACGACCATGAATCGGGCGCGGCCTCGGGGCTCCTCAATGCCCATCAGCAGGTCGGCGGTTCCCTCGGACTGTCCATCCTGGTCACCGTGTTCGGTACCGCCGCCGGCAACGAGACCGAGCACCTGCTGCCGGGCTTCCTCACCCGGGCGACCCCGTCCGAGCTCCTGCGCTTCGAACACACGGGCAGGCTGCCCGCCCCCTTCGCCGATGCGGTCCTCACCGCAGGGGTGGCCGCGGCCTTCGTGGTGGCCGCGGTGTTCACCTCGGTCGCAGCGCTCATCGCGCTCCTGGTCATCCAGGTACGTCCCTGCGACATCGAACGCCTCAAAGGAGCGGCAGGGCGGGCCCAGCCTCCCTGAGTCCGTGCCGGGTCCTCCGGTACCGGACCCGCTCGTACGGGGGCGGGTGTCAGGCCGGGGCGAGCCGGAACCACACCCACTTGCCGTGGTCGCCGACCGTGGCCACACCCCAGGACCCGGCGAGCGCATCCAGCAGGTCCAGCCCGCGGCCCCGCTCCGGATGGTCGGCCACCGCGTCTGCGGACCTGGCCCCGCCGCCCATCACCGGCTCGGCGTCGAAGACCGCGCCGGTGATGGCACCGGCCGTCCCGTCACGGGCCACGGCGACCTCGATGGTGCCCCCGTTCGCGTGGCGCACGGCGTTCGACACCACCTCGGACAGCAGCAGGGCAGCGGTCTCTGCGATCGAGCAGTCCGCGGGGGCGATCTCCTCGAGGACGCGCCGGGCCTGCGCCGCGGCGCGCGGGTGCCTGGGCAGGATCGCGACCACGCGGTCTCCGATCATGAATGTGCTCCTACCTTCCACAATCCTTCCTTCCACCAGGGGGGTGCCGTCCAACGGCACCCGGACCTCTCCCAGCGTGGTGGCGCGGGAAGCCCCCGCGGCGTCTCCTTCAGCCGGATCTCCGCCTGCCGTTCGTCACATCCCGGCGTAACTTTCGTCGCGAGCGATCCCGGGGCGGAGGGTCGGCGTCAAGAGCGGCGAAGGCCATACAGTGGCCGCAGGGTGCGCGGGTTTGCGCAAGGTGGTGAGGGCTGAGTGACCGAGCGGAAGCCCTGGTCGGTACGGCAGCGGGACGCACTGCTCACCGCGGTCGTGATACTCCTCGGCGTCGTCGACACCTGGATCAAGCCGTCCAACGGCCTGCTCACCGGTCTGCCCACCGGCGTCGTGGCCGCTGTTTCCGGCGCGGTCGGTGCGGCGCTGTGGTGGCGCCGTCGCCGGCCGGGACCCGTGGCCGCCGTCGTCACGGTGGGCTACATGATCGCGTTCACCCCGGCGGCCCTGGCCGTGGCCATGTACACGGTGGGGGAGACGTACCGGAGCGTACGCACCCTGGTGTGGTTCGGGGCGGCGGGCTGCGCGGCCGGGGTCGTGGCCCTGTGGGCCGGCACGCCCGAGCCCGATCTGCGCGACTCGGCCTTCGCCCTCGCACTGATCCTCGGACCGCTCGTCGTGGGTTACACCGTCGCCATCCGCCGCGATCTCGCCGGCGAGGCGCAGGCCACGGTCGACGCCCTGGAGCGTGAGCGGCATCTGCTCGTCGAGCGGGCCAGGGCGGGGGAGCGGGCCCGCATCGCCAGAGAGCTCCACGACGTCGTCGCCCACCGCGTCGGGAACATCGTGCTCACCGCGGGCGCGCTGAAGGTCGGCCCCGAAGCACGCGTTCCCGCGGTCGCAGAGGCTGCGGAGCTGATCAGGGACGAGGGCCACCAGGCGCTGGAGGAGCTGCGCGAGGTCCTCGGCGTCCTCGCACCGGACCGCCCGGACCGCCCGGACCGCCCGGACCGCCCGGACCGCCCGGACCGGCCGGACGGCACAGCACCCCGGCCCGGAGCCGGCGGGCTCGACGAGCTCGTCGAGCGTTCCGGCAGACTCGGCCGTCCTGCGACGCTGCGGATCGCCGGGCATCCCGAGACCCTGCCCGCCCCCGTGCAGCGGGCCCTCCGGCGCATCGTTCAGGAAGGTCTCACCAACGCCGCCAAGCACGCCCCCGGCGCGCAGGTCGCGGTCGTGGTCGAGTGCCGGATCGACGGTGTGGAAGTGCAGGTCACCAATGGCCCGGCCACCGGTACCCGGGAAGCGGACCCGCTGCCGAGCGGCGGCAACGGGCTGATCGGCCTGGCCGAACGCATCGACATGCTCGACGGCACGTTCTCGGCCGGTCCGTACGACGGCGGGTACCGCATCGGAGCCTTCATCCCGCACAGGCCGGCGCAGAGCTGACCTCGAGGCCACCGTGGGTCGCCGGGGCATGCGTCCGCCGGGCCACGCGGCCACCGGGCTCAGGGGCCGCGCGAGCCGTCGGCGCGCCGAGCGGCCACCTGCGCCGAGCCCCACGTCCGCCGCCTCGCGCCGCTCGCCCGCCGAGCCGTCCTTACGGAGTCGTCAGGTCGTGGAGTCGTGGAGCCGTCGAGTCGTGGAGCCGCCGCATCGCAACAGGCCCGCCTTCGCCCGGCGCCCGGTCAGCTCTCCAGGCCCGCCCGGTAGGCCAGCCTGGCGGCCTGGACCCGGTTGGCCGCCCCGATTTTCGCCAGCAGCCGGCTGACCTGGCCTTTGACGGTTCCCTCGCTGATGTGCAGCGCGGAACCGATGTCCGCATTGGACAGCCCCCTCGCAATCAGCCTGAGCACCTCCCGGTCGCGGTCAGTCAACGACTCCAGCGCCTGCTTCTCCTCAACCGTGAGCTGTGAGGTCTGCCCGGCCAGCACATCCAGGACCCGGCCCGTCACCGCCGGGTCCAGGGCGGCCTTGCCCTCGGCCACCTGGCGGACGGCGCGCAGCAGTTCCTCCGGAGGCATGTCCTTCAGCAGAAAACCGCTGGCACCCGACCGTACGGCTTCGTCGACGTACTCGTCCGCGCTGAACGTCGTCAGGATCAGCACCCGGGGCGGCTGCGGCAGTGCCTTCATCTCCCTGGTCGCGGCCAGTCTGTCCATTCCCGGCATCCCGATGTCGAGCAGCGTGACATCCGGACGGAACCGACGGGCTGCGTCCACGGCACTGCGTCCGTCCCAGGCCTGCGCCACGACATGCATGTCGTCGCTGGACTCGATGATGTCGCTCAGCCCGCGACGCACGATCTCGCTGTCGTCGGCGATCAGTACGTGGATCACCATGGTCGTCCTCCGGCACCGGGCTCGCGCGGGCCCTGAGCGCTGTGCACCTGCCCGACGCCACATGGTTCAGCACTCGGCGCCACGTGGTTCAGGTATCTACGGAGAGTAGACCCCGGAGCCCTGCCCGGCCTCCGGGAGACCACTCCCGGAGGCCGTCCGGGCCGGCGATCGCCGGCCCCGACCCCAGCCCGGGGCTGTACGCGGTGAATCCGGGGGTCCACCAGGTGCGGGCGTCGGCGGTGACGGCGAATGCCTCGATCCCCTCCCGGGAGCGGACCCATGCACGGGCCGCGGCACCCATCGCGAAGGCGGCGGTGGCCAGGGCGTCGACCTCCGTGAGGTGACGGCCCACGAGGGTGATCGACGCGAGTTCCGTCGCGGGTCCACCACTGTTGGGGTCGACGATGTGGTGGCCGCGTTCGGTGGTTCCGGAGGTCGCGACGGCCAGGTCCCGGCCGCCGACCAGGGTGGCGAGTTCGCCGCGGTGGAAGGGGTGGGCTATCCCGAACCGCCAGGGCCGGTCAGGGGCTGCCTCCCCCCGGCACTGGATATCGCCTCCGCCGTTGACCAGGTGGTGACCGGCGCCCGCGGCGTACAGCATCCCCGAGACGCGCTCGACCGCCCAGCCCTTGACCATCGCGGAGGGGTCGAGGCGACCGCCGGGGTACGCGGTGAACCAGCCGCCGCTGACCCGGGCGGCGTCCTGGCACAGCCGAAGGACCTCCGCCACCTCCGGATCGCATGCGGGCAATGTCGTCTCGCCGCGGCCGAGGCGGCTGATCTGGCTGTCCGGGCAGTACGTGGAGAAGACCGCGTCGACGTGGTGCAGCCAGGCCACTGCGTCGGCGAGCGCCCCGGCGATCCCGGGCGTCACCTCGCCCCGGACGTCGAACGAGAACACGGTGCCCATGACGTGCTCGACGCGGCGCACACCGGCAGGCTCAGGCACGGGCCCGGTCCAGTGCGCTCTGCAGCGAGGAGATGTAGCCCTGGCTGGTGTACGTGGCGCCCGAGACGGCGTCGATCTGCGCGTTCTGCGCCGCCAGGGCCCGCTCCGTGAGGCGCGGTACGGCATCGGCGCTCGGACCGCCGTCATGGAGGCCCTGGAGGACCTGGACCGCGGTGAGCCGGCCGTCGGCCAGAGTGGCCCGCACCTGCACGGGGCCCTGCCGGGTCTTGACGGTGTCGCCGACGAAGGATCCCGATGCCCCGTCCTGCCGCTCCGGGGCTGAGGTACTGCCGCCCGGTGAGGCCGGGGCCTCGACGGAGGGAGCGGGCGCCGAGGGGGCGGCGGTGGCGGCTGCCGAGGTGTCGTCCTGGGGCTTGAGGGACAGCAGCAGGACGATGCCTGCGGCGGTGGCGGCGGTGGCAGCGGCGGCTCGGATCATGGAACTCACTCCTCGTGGTGGATCAGCTCTGGTGGTGGATCAGCTCGCGGTCGTGGTTCACGGGTCGTGGTTCAGAAGGCGAACGACTCGTGATGGATGCGGTGCCGTGGGACTCCGGCCCTGCCCAGTGCCGTCTTCGCGGCGGCGGTCATTCCCGGCGGGCCGCAGAGATAGACGTCGTGCGCAGGCAGCCCGGGGACGAGCCGGCCGATGGCGTCCCCCGTCAGCGGGACCGACGGCCCCTCCGGCCCGTCGACGACGTAGTGCACGCATGCGCCTCGTGCCGTGGCTATCGCGTCGAGCTCGTCCCGCAGCGCCAGGTCCTGGGGGCTGCGTGCGTAGTAGAGGAGAGTCACTTCTCCCGGCAGCGTCTCGAAGAGCGCGCGCAGTGGGGTGATGCCCACGCCACCGCCGAGCAGCAGCACCTTGTTGCTGCCCTGGCGTGCGGGGGTGAAGGCTCCGTACGGCCCTTCCGCCCACACCCGGGTGCCCGGCCTGATGCGGGCAAGCGCGGCGCTGTGACCGCCCGATGCCTTGACGGTGATCCGCAGATGGCGCTCGTCGACGGGGGCGGACAGCGAGTACGGATTGGCCGTCCACCACATCCCCGGGGCGAGGAAGCGCCACCGGAAGAACTGGCCGGGGTGCGCGCCCAGGGCCTGCAGATGCTTGCCGGTGATATAGACGGACACCACTCCGGGCACTTCCTGGTGTACCTCGGCCACATGGAGGCGGTGGCGCAGAGCACGCCTCAGCGGAGTGAGGAAGCGGTACCACAGCAGCAGCCCCGCCACCCCGAGGTACAGCCCGTACCAGGCCGTTCGCGCCGCCGGGTCGTCCATGAAGTCCGCGCCGTTCGACAGCTGGTGGAAGAAGGCCAGGAAGACCCCGAGGTACGTGAGGAAGTGCAGGTAGTACCAGGCCTCGTACGACATCCTGCGACGGGCGGCCCTGGCGGAGACGACTCCCACCACGACGAGCAGCAGCATGCCCACGGTGCCCATGAGCATGTCCTCGTACTCGAACACCAGCGTGGTCGTCTGGTCGATGACGCTCGTCTCCGACGTGACCGAGTATCCCCAGATGATCAGCAGGGTGTGCGCGACCGACAGGGAGACCGTGTACCGCCCGCCCATGGCGTGCCAGCGTGCCAGCCGGTCGCTTCCCACACTGCGGTCCAGGGCCGGCACCCGGGCCATCAGGGCGAGCAGGACGGCGCACGCATAGCCGGCGAGCAGCCCGGTGATCCGGCCCGCCCCCGTCAGCCACCCGTCCGGTCCGGTGACCGTTTCGGTGTTGCTCCACCACAGCCCGAGCACGGCGGCGGCGCCGGCCTGGATGACGAGCACGAGACCCGCGGCGGGGGAACGCCAGGGCCGCCAGGACCGGGGTGGCGCATGCTGTGACAGATGCCGATTGCCGCGGCTGCTGCCGCGGGTGTGCTGGACGGTGGCCATGGGTCTCCCCTCGGTGGATGTCGTGGGTCCCGGGGGCCGTGTGGTGCCGCGGCTCGGGGTGCGGCACACCGTGGCAGCGGAATCTCTGTGTTTCTTCTGAGACCCCGCGGAAGCGGTGTCCTGAGAGCGGACTCATAGGAAATTCAGAGGAAGGGCGGTGATACTGCCGGGGCCATGAGAAATCCGGACACCGCCTCGCCCTCGCCGGCCGGTCTGCACCGACCCGACGGTTCGCCCGTGCGCGTGCTCGTCGTGGACGACGAGCCCGATCTGGCCGGCATCCTCTCCGACGCCCTCCGCTACGAGGGCTGGGACGTCGGCACCGCCGGAACCGGTGAGGAGGCGGTCGCCATGGCCCGGGACTTCAGCCCGGACGCCGTGGTGCTGGACATGATGCTGCCCGACATCAACGGGCTCGATGTGCTCCGCCGGCTGCGAGCCCAGGCGCCCGGCGTATGTGTGCTCTTCCTCACGGCCCGCGACGCGGTGGAGGACCGCATCGCCGGTATCACCGCCGGCGGTGACGACTACGTCACCAAACCCTTCAGCCTCGAGGAAGTGCTCGCCCGGCTGCGCGGACTGCTGCGCCGGGCCGGGATGACCCGGGCGACCGACGGGACGACGCTGCTCGCCGTCGGCGACCTGGTGATGGACGAGGACGTCCGGGAGGTCTCACGCGGTGGCCGGCCGGTGGACCTGACACCGACCGAATTCGAGCTCCTTCGCTTTCTGATGCGCAATCCACGGCGAGTCCTGAGCAAGGCCCAGATCCTCGACCGTGTGTGGAGCTATGACTTCGGTGGACAAGCCCATGTGGTCGAGCTCTACATCAGCTATCTCCGCAAGAAGATCGACGCCGGGCACAGCCCCCTGATCCACACCGTGCGCGGGGTCGGCTATGTCCTCAAGCCGGACCCGTCATGACGCCCGCACCCCTCCTCGGGGCCCTGGCGGCCCGCAGCCTGCGGGCCCGGCTGACGATCGGACTGGTCGTACTGCTGGCGCTCTGCTGCGCCGCCGTGGGGCTGGCGACCACCACCGCACTCGAGGGCTTCCTCGTACGACGGCTGGACCAGCAGCTCATGGCCGTCGGCAACCACTTCCCCGCGAGCCTCGACCCCGAGAGGAAAATGCGCGGCGACGGCGGCCCCGACACCCGTGGGCAGGCCACCGGCACCTTCGGCGCCTGTGTGCTGCGCGGTGCGGTGACCCAGGCCGCCGTGGTCGGCGACCAGACCGAGAGCCCCGTGCCGCTCACCGGCGCCGACCGGCGTGAACTGGTGGCCGTACCCGGCGACGGCAGGGGACGCAGCATCCGGCTGTCCGCCCTTGACGACTACCGGGTCGTAGGCGTGCGAGGACCCGCGGGAGACGTACTGATCACGGGCCTGCCGCTGCAGCCGGTCGAGGACACCGTGCAGCGGCTTCGGCTGGTCGAGGCCATCGTGTTCGGGGCGGCGCTGCTGGTCACCGGGATCGTGGGAGCGGCCTGGGTGCGGCTTTCCCTGCGCCCCTTGCGCCGCGTGGCGGCCACGGCCTCCCGGGTGGCCCAACTGCCCCTCGCGGGAGGCGAAGTGGCCATGCCGCCGAGGGTCCCCGACAACGACCCCCGGACCGAGGTGGGCCAGGTCGGGGATGCATTCAACCGGATGCTCCGGCATGTCGAGGACTCGCTCGCACGCAGGCACGCGAGCGAGGAGCGGCTGCGGCGGTTCGCCGCCGATGCCAGCCACGAGCTGCGCACCCCCGTCGCATCGATACGCGGCCACGCGGAGCTGGCCCTGCGCCATCCGGAGCCGGTGCCCGACAAGGTGCGCCACTCGCTCGACCGGGTCCGGTGCGAGTCGGTGCGGATGGGCGAACTCGTGGACGACCTCCTGCTGCTCGCCAGACTGGACGCCGGCCGGCCCCTCGCGGACGAGGCGGTGGACCTGACGCGGCTGGTGCTGGACGCGGTGAGCGACGCCCGGGCAGCCGGGCGGGAACACCGATGGGTGCTGGAACTGCCCGAAGAACCCGTGGTCGTACAGGGTGATGAGCGGGGCCTGCAGCAGGTGCTGACCAATCTGCTCGCCAACGCCCGCACCCACACACCCCCGGGCACCACCGTCACCGTCAGGCTCGCGGAGCGGGACGGCGAGGTGGAGTTCCTTGTGGAGGACGACGGCCCCGGTGTGCCGGAGGAACTGCAGTCGGAGATCTTCGAGCGCTTCGTACGCTCCGACAACGGGCGTTCCAGGAGCGCGGGCGGCACCGGTCTCGGCCTGGCCATCACGCATGCGGTGACCTCGGTGCACGGTGGCCGCGTCGAGCTGCGCAGCCGCCCGGGCAGCACGGTGTTCCGGGTGACTCTGCCGCAGCGGTCCGGGCGATAGGGGAAATCCCGGCCCCGCCCTGACCCGCGCAGCGCTTCCCGTCGGTGCGGCCCCGCGGCCCGCGGCCCCGCGGCCCGCGGCCCCCCCGCCCCCGCGCTTCACGCCCCGCACCGCTGCCTCCGTCCGCCGATCGGCGTGGCACTCGCCCGCTCCGAGCCGAGCGCCATGGGCGTACCGCCGCATCCGCCCCCGCCCGCCCTCGCGCGGCCTGAGCCAGGCGCACCACACGCACGCCTACCGTCGCGCCCGCCGTTCGGCGCCGGACCTGCGTCGTCCAGCGCCGCGCCCGCTGTTCTGGCGCCGAGCCCGTGTCCAGCGCCGCGCCCGCTGTTCTGGCGCCGAGCCCGTGTCCAGCGCCGCGCCCGCCCTCGCGCGGCCTGAGCCAGGCGCACCACGCACTCGCCTACCGTCGCATCCGCGCAGCCCGTCCTGCCCGAGCCGCCGTTCAGGCCCTGGGGCATGGGCCGTTGGGATGATACTTCCTAGTTGGCTGATACGACTCGAATATTCAGGATTGTGGATCATTCCTCCTTATGGTGTGTTTTGCCCAGCCATTGAGAGTTCTGTGATCACTCCTGGGAGCCCCAGATGTCCGTAGCCAGACCCCCTGGGGTCTCCGACCGCGCGCTCGGGAAGCGGCGTATCACCACGTGGCCACGACGCTGCTGGTCAGCCGTTCTCGGCGCCCTGCTGGTTCTCGGGCCGCTGCCGGCGGTCCCCCTGCTGGCGGCGCGGAGCGCGGAGGCCGCCCAGTCGAGGTGCACACCGGACGAGGGTTACACGCACTGCGTGGCGTTCACCTACGCCGAGGTCGATCAGACGTTCACCGTTCCTCACGGTGTCAGGTCGGTCAGGGCCAAGCTCTGGGGTGCCGGCGGAGCCGGCGCCACCGGCCGTGCGCCGCAAGCCGGAGGGGCGGGCGGCTACTCGACCGGGCTGCTGGACGTGCTCCCCGGCAAGCGGCTCACGGTCGTCCCGGGCCGAGGGGGACAGCGGGAGCCCCATGCTTCCCCGGCGACCGCGCACCGCGGACGCGGCAGCGGCAGCCCGGCACTGCTCAACGACCCTCACCGGCCGGGCGGAACGGGCGGCGGGATGTCCGCCGTCTACTCGACCTCGCCACGGAGCGCGGCGAGCGCACTGATGGCCGCCGGAGGTGGCGGCGGTGCCGTCGCGCCCGGAGGCGGCTCATTGCGCGCCGGTGCCGAGCTGCGCACCGTGCAGAAGGCCGGTACCGGCGGCACCGGTCACGTCGACGGCAAGGGTGTCACGGCGGGATCGACGACCAGGGGCGCAGACGCCGTCAAGGGTGCGACCAGGCCGGGCCGCGCGCCGTACACCGGCGAGGCCCAGTACGCAGCCGGTGCAGCGATCGGCGGGAGCTCGTCGGCACAGACCACACAGCAGGTACAGGGCAACGGCGGCAACGGCGGCAACGGCCTTGTCGTGCTGGAGTGGAGGGCGGCGACGGAAACGGCTGCACGGACGGGCGCACAGCGTGCCGGCTCGGCCGAGCCTGCCGGTGGCGCATCGGCACGCAGCACAGCGAAGGACGCCAAGCCGGGCGGTACCCGGCCGGCCAACGGCAAGCCGACCGCCGCCAGGTCGGCCAGGTCGGCCGCACTCCCGCTCGACTGCACGGGAGACACGATCTACGCCCTGCAGAACGGCGCCAGTGCCACGGACCCCGGCACCCTTCTGGCCCTGGACGCAAGCACACTCCAGTCACAGACGCCGAGCGTCACGGCCACGGAGGTCAGCAAGATCCCCCAGGGGGGCATGACCAATGCCCTCGGAGTCCTCCCCGGCGGCACCGGCGCCTACGTGGTCAACCGCACGGGTTCGGCGTCGTCCATCGTCGTGCACGGATACGACGCGGCCTCCGGCACCTGGACCCAGTACACCGGCACCACTCCCGGCAATGGCGTCGTCGTCGTGGCGGGGGCCATCGACCCGGCCACCCGCATCTACTACTACGCGGCCCTCGGCACGGGCACGAGCACCACCCCCGGCAAGGTGACGGTCTTCGGGTTCGACACCACGACCAACCAGCGGATCCCGGGAGTGATCGCCACCTTCAACCTGCCCATCACCAGCCGGTTCAGCGCCAACGGCGACATCGCCTTCGACGCGGTCGGCAACCTCTACATCGTCACCTCGGCCAACAGCTCCAACAACGCGGCGATCGGGGTCGTACCCGGGCCGCTCCCGACGACGGGCTCCGCCACCGGTGTCGCGCGGCCCATCGATGTGCTCACCCGTATCGACAACCCCCAGCAGCACCAGTACAACGGAATCGCCTTCGACAACGAGGGCAAGCTGTTCATCGAGTTCAGCGCCCCCTCCCCGTCCACCAACACCTTCCTGCAGGCGATCAACCCGAACAACGGGGACGCCATCGGCCAGCCCAAGGTGCTGTCGAACACCGCCTTCGTCTCGGTGGACCTCGGTGCCTGCTCGACCAACCCGACGCTGACCCTGCGGAAGAACATCGTCGGGCGGTTCCAGAGCTCGACCACGTCGAACGACCAGTTCCAATTGTCGGTCACCGGCGGAGGCATCACCCAGGGCAACACCGCCACCACGATGGGCAGCAGCACCGGCGTGCAGCAGCCCGACGTGGGACCGATCGTCGGAGTGGCCAACACGACCTACACACTGGCCGAGACGGCGACGTCGGGCGGCAGCCTCGACAACTACACGACGGCCTACCAGTGCATCGACACGGCCAACGGCAACAGCCCGGTCGCCTCGGGCACCACCACCTCCTTCGAACTGCACTTCCCTGCCACTGCGCAGGGCGCGAACAGTCCTCGTGTCGTCTGCACGTTCACGAACACCCCGAAACCGGCGGCCCCGGCCCTGACACTGGTCAAATCGGCCGGTCCGGAGTCGGTGACCGCCGCCGGCCAGCTGCTCACCTACGACCACCTGGTCACCAACACCGGCAATGTCACGCTGACCAACGTGAACGTGACCGAGACCGTGTTCTCCGGATCCGGCCCGGACCCCGAGGTGTCGTGCCCGGGCAACTCCCTCGCCCCGGGCGGGTCGATGACGTGCACGGCCACGTACACCGTGACCCAGACCGACATGAACGCGGGCGAGATCGAGAACACGGCCACCGCGACGGGCACCCCGCCCACCGGTCCCGCGGTGACGGCGACATCCAGCGAGACCGTGACCGCAAGTCAGGACCCGGCGCTGACACTCGTGAAGACGGTGCAGGGCGACGGTGGCCAGTTCCGTTCCGGCGAGGTCCTGACCTACTCGTTCCTGGTGACGAACACGGGCAATGTGACGCTGTCCGGTGTGAGCGCGAGCGACATCGCGTTCTCGGGGACAGGACCGCGACCGGAGATCTCGTGTCCGGACACCTCCCTCGCACCGGGTGAATCGACGACGTGCACGGGGACGTACACGGTGACGCAGGCCGACGTGGACGAGGGCGAGATCAGGAACACGGCCGTCGCCACCGGCACCCCGCCGAGCGGCTCCGCGGTGGACTCGAACGAGTCGTCCGCGATCTTCACCCCACGGGTCACTCCCGCAGTGACACTCGTGAAGACGGCTTCGCCCTCCACCGTCACCGCGGCCGACCAGCACGTCGGCTACACGTTCCTGGTGACGAACACGGGCAATGTGACGTTGTCCGCGGTGGATGTGAACGAGACGGTGTTCTCGGGTTCGGGCCCGGGCCCGGAGGTGTCGTGTCCGGGCAATGTGCTCGCCCCGGGCCAGTCGATGACGTGCACGGGGACGTACACGGTGACGCAGGCCGACGTGGACGAGGGCGAGATCAGGAACACGGCCGTCGCCACGGGTACTCCGCCGACCGGTTCCGCGGTGACGGCGACGTCGAGCGAGACGGTGACCGCCGAACAGGACCCGTCCATCTCCCTGGTGAAGACGGCCGAGCCGGAGTCGGTGACTGCCGCGGACCAGCTGGTGACCTACGACTTCCTGGTGACGAACACGGGCAATGTGACATTGTCCGCGGTGGATGTGAACGAGACGGTGTTCTCGGGTTCTGATCCGGGCCCGGAGGTGTCGTGTCCGGGCAATGTGCTCGCCCCGGGCCAGTCGATGACGTGCACGGGGACGTACCCGGTGACGCAGGCCGATGTGAATGCGGGCGAGATCGAGAACACGGCCGTCGCCACGGGTACTCCGCCGACCGGTTCCGCGGTGACGGCGACGTCGAGCGAGACGGTGACCGCCGAACAGGACCCGTCCATCTCCCTGGTGAAGACCGTGGTCGGTGACGGAGGGGTGTTCCGCAGCGGCGAGGTGCTCACCTACTCGTTCCTGGTGACGAACACCGGAAATGTGACCCTCACCGGCATCGGGGTTAGCGACATCGCGTTCTCCGGAACGGGCCAGGCGCCGGTGGCGTCGTGCCCGGGCAACTCGCTCCCCCCGGGCGGGTCGATGACGTGCACCGGCACCTACACGGTCACGCAGGAGGACGTGGACGCGGGTTCGGTGACGAACACGGCCCGTGCGACCGGGACTCCGCCCGGCGGCTCCCCGGTCTCGAGCCAGTCGTCGGCCCTCTTCACCCCCCGGGTCAATCCCGCTCTGACACTGGTCAAAATCGCTTCACCCCAGACCGTGACGGCGGTCGGCCAGCTCGTGACCTACGAGTTCCTGATCACGAACACAGGCAATGTGACATTGTCCGCGGTGAACGTCGTGGAGACGGCGTTCTCCGGTTCGGGCCCCGACCCGCAGGTGTCGTGCCCGGGCGGTTCCCTCGCTCCGGGCCTGTCGAGGACATGCACGGCGACCTACGCCGTCACCCAGACCGACTTCGACGCGGGCACGGTGACGAACTCGGCCCGTGCGACGGGTACTCCGCCCGGAGGCCCGGCGGTGACGACGCCACCGTCGACGTCGACGGTGACCACGGTGCACAACCCGGCACTGACGCTGGTCAAGACGGCCTCACCGTCCGCGGTGACCGCCGCGGGTCAGCACGTCGGCTATACGTTCCTGGTGACGAACACGGGCAATGTGACATTGTCCGCGGTGGATGTGAACGAGACGACGTTCTCGGGGACCGGCCCGGAGCCGCAGGTGTCGTGTCCGGCGGGTGCACTCGCCCCCGGCCAGTCGAAGACGTGCACGGCGGCGTACACGGTCACCCAGGCCGATGTGAACGCCGGCGCGGTGACCAACGGCGCAACCGCCACGGGTACTCCGCCCACCGGACCGGCTGTGACGGCGACCGCGAGTGACACGGTGACGGCGGAGCAGGCTCCGGAGCTGTCGCTGGTCAAGACGGTGGCAGGTGACGGTGGCGAGTTCCGCAGCGGTGAGGTGCTGACGTACTCGTTCCTGGTGACGAACACCGGCAATGTGACGGTGTCCGGCGTGGACGTGCACGACCTTGCGTTCTCGGGGACCGGTCCGGGGCCGGAGGCGTCGTGTCCGGCGGGTGCACTCGCCCCCGGCCAGTCGAAGACGTGCACGGCGACGTACACCGTGACCCAGGCCGATGTGGAGGCGGGCGAGATCAGGAACACAGCCGTCGCCACGGCCACTCCGCCAGGCGGTTCCGTGGTGGAGTCGAACGAGTCGTCCGCGATCTTCACCCCGCGGGTCACTCCCGCACTCACGCTGGTGAAGAACGCTTCGCCGTCCGCGGTGACCGCTGCCGGCCAGAACATTGCCTACACGTTCCTGGTGACGAACACCGGCAACGTCAGGCTCACCGATGTGGAGGTGAACGAGACCGCGTTCTCGGGGTCGGGACCGGCGCCGAACGCCTCGTGCCCGGAGGGTGCGCTCGAACCGGGGCAGTCCAAGAGGTGCACGGGTACGTACACGGTGACCCAGACCGACGTGAACATCGGCGTGGTCACCAACACGGCCGTCGCCACGGGCACTCCGCCCACCGGACCGGCTGTGACGGCGACCGCGAGTGACACGGTGACGGCGGAGCAGGACCCGGCCCTCACGCTGGTGAAGACGGCTTCGCCCGCCACGGTGAGCGCGTCCGGCCAGCGCGTCGACTACCGCTTCCTGGTGACGAACACCGGCAATGTGACCTTGTCGGACGTGAACGTCACCGAACCGTCGTTCACCGGGTCGGGCCCGGAGCCGCAGGTGTCGTGTCCGGCGGGTGCACTCGCCCCCGGCGAGTCGAAGACGTGCACGGCGGCGTACACGTTCACCCAGGCCGATGTGAACGCCGGCGCGGTGACCAACGGCGCAACCGCCACGGGTACTCCGCCCACCGGCCCGCCGGTGACGGCGACCGCGACCGCGACGGTGACCGCGACCTCGGTCCTGGCGGTGGGACTGACACTGGTGAAGACGGCCTCGCCCACCGAGGTGACCCGCCCCGGCCGGCGTGTGGAGTACCGCTTCGTGGTGACGAACACCGGCGGCGTGCCCCTGTCGGACGTGGCGGTGCGCGAGACGGCGTTCACCGGCGCGGGCCCAGAGCCCGAGGTCTCGTGCCCGGGCAGTTCGCTGGCTCCCGGTGAGTCGATGACCTGTACGGCGGGCTACACGGTCGAGAAGGCCGACCTCCGTGCCGGCTCGGTGAAGAACACGGCCACCGCCACGGGCACGCCGCCGACCGGCCCCGCCGTGTCCGAGACCGCGAGCGCGACGGTGACGACCTCCTGGGACAGGCATCCGGGGCTGACGCTGAAGAAGAAGGCATGGCCCGCCAAGGTGACCCGTCCCGGCAAGCGGATCTCATACGAATTCGTCGTCAAGAACACCGGCACGGTGCCCCTGTCGGACGTGCAGGTGAGAGAGGAGAGGTTCACGGGCAGGGGGCCGAAGCCCGAGGTGTCCTGTCCGGGCAGTTCGCTGGCTCCCGGTGAGTCGATGACCTGTACGGCGGGCTACACGGTCAGGAAGGCCGACCTCCGTGCCGGCTCGGTGAAGAACACGGCCACCGCCACGGGCACACCGCCCACGGGCCAGGCGGTCACCTCTCGGCCGGCGAGTGCAAAGGTGACGACCAGGTCGCGCCACCACCACGGACACCGCCCCTGACCGGACCTCAGGCGCACATACGGGCCGGTCCCCGAGCTTCGGTTCGGGGACCGGCCCATGTGGTTGACACGGCGCTTGTGATCCGGCGCCCCCGGGCCGGGTCCGCGGCGCCGGAGAAGTCGCCTCAGGTGTTCGCCGACAACTCTGCTGTTGCCGCGCGCGATCAGGTCGAGAGCGTCGACGAAGAGGACACCCCGGCCCCCTCTGAGGCCCCGACCGCCGACTGCACATGGTCGTCCCGTTCCAGGACCAGGCTGATCGAGCCGTCCTCGAGACCGATACCGCCGTCAAGATGCTCGTGGTGTCCGTCCCGGAGGGCGGGATCGGCGAGCCCCAGGAGTCGCTCTGCAAGGTCTCGGAGCCCGGCTGCATTGGCTGCGATCGTGATCTCGTCGGTCGAGCCGTACACCGTGATCCTGGGTTCGTCCATGGTGTCACGCTGCAACGCGGTCGGTGTGCGGCGGCTTTGGGCGGGAGTTCGGGCACCTGGGACGGCAGGACAGCGTTTCGTGTCGTCCCGCGAGCACGGCATGCGCATGCTCCGGCACGTCTGTGTCCCGGTCGTCCTGGATAGCCGGGGCGGGGCAGCGACCTACTCGTGGAGCGCCGCGGTCACGGCGAGCCGCTTCACCCCGCACACCCACACGCACCTCATGCCCAACAGCCAGGCCGCGCGCGGAGGGCCGTCGACGGGGTCTTCCGCGGAGGCGGAGACACCGGCGACGGCCCACAGCCGGCACAGGCGAAGGGGATGCGTCCTGACCTGCGGCCTATTCAGATGTCCCGGAAGATCTCGATCTGCGCACCCACCGAGTTGAGGCGCTCCGCCAGTTCCTCGTAACCGCGGTTGATGACATACACGTTGCGCAGAACCGACGTGCCCTCGGCCGCCATCATCGCCAGCAGGACCACCACGGCCGGGCGCAGCGCCGGCGGGCACATCATCTCGGCGGCGCGCCAGCGCGTGGGGCCCTCGACGAGGACGCGGTGCGGGTCGAGCAGCTGGAGGCGGCCGCCGAGACGGTTGAGGTCGGTCAGATAGATGGCACGGTTGTCGTATACCCAGTCGTGGATGAGGGTCTTGCCCTGGGCGACGGCTGCGATCGCGGCGAAGAAGGGCACATTGTCGATGTTGAGGCCCGGGAACGGCATCGGGTGGATCTTGTCGATGGGCGCCTCCAGTTTGGAGGGGCGCACGGTCAGGTCCACCAGACGGGTGCGGCCGTTGTCCGCGTGGTACTCGGCCGTGCGGTCGTGGTCGAGGCCCATCTCCTCGAGCACGGCGAGCTCTATCTCCAGGAACTCGATCGGCACCCGGCGGATCGTCAGCTGGGACTCGGTGACGACGGCGGCGGCCAGGAGGCTCATCGCCTCCACCGGGTCCTCGGAGGGGGAGTAGTCGACGTCGACGTCGATGGTGGCCAGGCCGTGCACGGTGAGCGTGGTGGTGCCGATGCCCTCGACGCGAACGCCGAGCGCCTCCAGGAAGAAGCACAGGTCCTGGACCATGTAGTTGGAGGAGGCGTTGCGGATGACGGTGACCCCGTCGTGCCGGGCGGCGGCGAGCAGGGCGTTCTCGGTCACGGTGTCGCCGCGCTCGGTCAGCACGATCGGGCGGGTGGGGGCGGTCGACCGCTCGACGACCGCGTGGTAGAGACCCTCGGTCGCGGTGATGTCCAGTCCGAAGCGCCGCAGGGCGATCATGTGGGGTTCGATCGTGCGTGTGCCGAGGTCGCAGCCGCCGGCGTAGGGGAGCCGGAAGCGGTCCAGCCGGTGCAGCAGCGGTCCGAGGAACATGATGATCGACCGGGTACGGCGGGCGGCCTCGGCATCGATCGCGTCCATGTCGAGCGTGGCGGGCGGGACGATCTCCAGGTCGGTGCCGTCGTTGATCCAACGGGTACGGACGCCGATGGAGTTGAGGACCTCGAGCAGCCGGTAGACCTCTTCGATGCGGGCGACACGGCGCAGCACGGTGCGGCCCTTGTTGAGCAGGGAGGCACACAGGAGCGCGACGCAGGCGTTCTTGCTGGTCTTGACGTCGATGGCCCCGGAGAGCCGGCGTCCGCCGACGACGCGCAGGTGCATGGGTCCGGCGTAACCGAGCGACACGATCTCGCTGTCGAGCGCCTCACCGATGCGGGCGATCATCTCAAGACTGATGTTCTGGTTCCCGCGCTCGATGCGGTTGACGGCGCTCTGGCTGGTGCGGAGTGCCTCGGCCAGCTGTGTCTGTGTCCAGCCCCGATGCTGTCGGGCGTCACGGATGAGCTTGCCGATGCGTACGAGGTAGTCGTCTGCCATGGGGGCAGGCTATCTCGTATATGAGATGAGCCGTCCAATGGGGGTGGACCATCCGGGTGATGCCCTGTCTTGATGGTCCATCGGTAAGCAGATAGGGGCAAATCGGATAAATCAACCTTGTGTGTGCGGGTGCGTGCAGGGGGGTCCTGAGGTATGGGCACTCGCGGTCCGTCCTGCCGGCAGGGTTCTGCAGGTGTCATCGCCGTCCGCGACGACACTTGCAGCCGGATGTGCGGCAACACCTCCAACCGGATTCAGGGGCGGGGTGGTTGGGCAACCGCCGAGGAGCCCTCGTCGGGTCCCGGACCGGGAGGGCGTTCACCGGTTGCGGCGGAGGGGTCGACGCATGCGGGAACGGGGATGACGGAAGGGTCGGTTGGGCAGTCGGGGCCTTAACCGTGCCGCCCGCGGTCGAGGCGTGGTTGCGCGCGGTGGGCCGCCGCTCATCACGGTGGCGTGGCTGTCGTCGTGCCGGTTCCACGCTCTCGGCGCTCCGGCTGCCGGATGCCGGGTCGGGGGCTGTGCCGACCTCGCGACGTCGGCCTCGGCGGAGCCTGCCGAAGGCGAGCACCTGACCCGGACCGGCATCACAGTGTCCCCGTCACCTGCCTGTGGCGTGCCACCCCCCGTGCGTACAGCAGATGGACGATCGCCTCCGCCGCGAGGATCAGTACGACCGCCCAGGGTGGGAGCAGGTCCTTCAGACCGATGACGATCAAGGGGATACCGATGCCCGGTACGGCCCACAGCGCAACGCTCCCCACCGGTCTGCGGAAGCGCAGGGCGATGCAGGCGTGGGTGAGGTGGTAGAGCGCGAGCCCGCCGGCCAGTGCGATGACCGCTCCCCTGGTGAGGTGTGCGTGCCCCGATTCCTCCACGGCCGTGGCGAGCCCGGCCGCGATGCAGATCACTGAGGCGGTCACGAAGAAGTGCAGGAATCCGGCGACGTCCCGGGCGAGGAAGTACGCCTCGCGGCCCCTGGCCGCGCCCAGCATGATGTCGGCCGAGACGGACCCGAAATCGAAGTACGACCACCAGAGCGCCGCGAGCAGGACGAAGCCGATGAGTGCGGTGACGCCTGCGTCGGCCGTCCACGCCTTGTCCGTCGAGGTGATCAGGGCCAGGACCGACTCGCCCAGCACGATGATGACGAAGAGCCCCACCCGCTCCACGAGATGACCGGTGTGCAGCCGGCCGGGCATCCCGCGCCCGCGTGCGCTCAGCAGCAGAGCGATCTCGGCGATGATCAGCACGGCCCACATGAGGTACCGACCGGGGGACGGTACGAACGCGGAGACGGCCCACAGCACCCCGGACGCCAGGCAGTAGCTCAAGGGTCGCCACTTCGGTACCCGCAGCGGCTCGGGGTACCGGGTGGCGGGCCACCACAGTCCCAGCAGCACCAGCCGGGTGCCCGCGTACCCCAGTGCGTACGCGGGCCCGCGATCCCCGGTCGCCGCGGGCACGGCCGTGGCCATCAGGGCCAGGCAGGCCATCGCCGAGAGCATCAGCAGCCGGCGCCGTGCGCTGTCGTCCACGAAGAGATTCGCCGAGACCGTGAAGTTGATCCACATCCACCACGGCGGGAAGTAGAGCGCCAGGAACACGACGAAGTCCGCCAGGCCGGGATCTCCGTGCAGGGTGTGCGACAGCTGGGCGGCGAGGGCGACGAACACGAGGTCGAAGAAGAGCTCGAGCCAGCCCGCGTGCCGGTGCTCGGGTGGGACGCTCTCGGATGCTTCGGCGGTGGTGGTCATCGCCCCATCCTCGGGGCTGATCACGCCGTCCGGGCGGCAGCGGTGCCATCATTCCATGGGAAACGCCCTTTTTGCGGTGGTGTGCGGGCATGCGTATCACCGGCGAGGCGTCCGGGCATGACCGTTCAGCGGTCATGTACTAGAGTTATCTCGACATCGAGATATCTGTAGAAGGCGTACCGCAGCCCCTTCCGTTGGCCGCGCGCGGTAAGGCGAGCCTAACTAAGCCTTACCTTAGCGGATCGGTGGGAATCGCAGGCGGCAGGATGCGGTTCGTACGCGCACATTGATGAAGGAGACTGTCGTGTCGGCGAACAGCTTCGACGCCCGCAGCACGCTGCGCGTGGGCGACGAGTCTTACGAGATCTTCCGGCTGGACAAGGTCGAGGGCTCCGCGCGCCTCCCTTACAGCCTCAAGGTCCTGCTGGAGAACCTGCTCCGCACCGAGGACGGCGCGAACATCACCGCCGACCACATCCGGGCGCTCGGTGGCTGGGACTCGCAGGCGCAGCCGAGCCAGGAGATCCAGTTCACGCCGGCCCGCGTGATCATGCAGGACTTCACCGGCGTGCCCTGTGTCGTGGACCTCGCGACCATGCGTGAGGCCGTGAAGGAGCTCGGCGGCGACCCGGCGAAGATCAACCCGCTCGCCCCGGCCGAGCTGGTCATCGACCACTCCGTCATCGCCGACAAGTTCGGCACCGCGGACTCCTTCGCCCAGAACGTGGAGCTGGAGTACGGCCGCAACAAGGAGCGCTACCAGTTCCTGCGCTGGGGCCAGACCGCGTTCGACGAGTTCAAGGTCGTCCCGCCGGGCACCGGCATCGTCCACCAGGTGAACATCGAGCACCTGGCCCGCACGGTCATGATCAGGAACGGCCAGGCCTACCCCGACACCCTCGTCGGCACCGACTCCCACACCACCATGGTCAACGGCCTCGGCGTGCTGGGCTGGGGCGTCGGCGGTATCGAGGCCGAGGCGGCCATGCTCGGCCAGCCGGTCTCGATGCTGATCCCGCGCGTCGTCGGCTTCAAGCTCACCGGTGAGCTGCAGCCCGGCACCACCGCCACCGACCTCGTGCTCACGATCACCGAGATGCTCCGCAAGCACGGCGTCGTCGGCAAGTTCGTCGAGTTCTACGGTGAGGGCGTCTCCGCCACCTCCCTCGCGAACCGCGCCACCATCGGCAACATGTCGCCGGAGTTCGGCTCCACCGCCGCGATCTTCCCGATCGACGACGAGACGCTGAACTACCTGAAGCTGACCGGCCGCAGCGAGCAGCAGGTCGCCCTCGTCGAGGCGTACGCCAAGGAGCAGGGCCTCTGGCTGGACCCGGCCGCCGAGCCCGACTTCTCCGAGAAGCTGGAGCTCGACCTCTCCACGGTCGTCCCCTCCATCGCCGGTCCGAAGCGCCCGCAGGACCGCATCGTCCTCGCCAACGCTGCCCAGCAGTTCGCGCAGGACGTGCGCAACTACGTCGACGACGCCGACGAGGCGGGCAAGGAGTCCTTCCCGGCGTCCGACGCCCCGGCCGCGTCCAACGGTGTGCCGACCCGCCCGACGACCGTCACCGCCCCCGACGGGTCGACGTACGAGATCGACCACGGCGCCGTCACCGTCGCCGCGATCACCTCCTGCACCAACACCTCGAACCCGTACGTCATGGTCGCCGCCGCGCTCGTCGCGAAGAAGGCCGTGGAGAAGGGCCTGACCCGCAAGCCGTGGGTCAAGACCACCCTCGCCCCGGGCTCCAAGGTCGTCACCGACTACTTCGACAAGGCGGGCCTGACCCCTTACCTCGACAAGGTCGGCTTCAACCTCGTCGGCTACGGCTGCACCACCTGCATCGGCAACTCCGGCCCGCTGCCGGAGGAGGTCTCCAAGGCCGTCAACGAGCACGACCTGGCCGTGACCTCCGTGCTCTCCGGCAACCGCAACTTCGAGGGCCGGATCAACCCCGACGTCAAGATGAACTACCTGGCCTCCCCGCCGCTGGTCGTCGCGTACGCCCTCGCCGGTTCCATGAAGGTGGACATCACCCGTGAGGCGCTCGGCATCGACACCGAGGGCAACCCGGTCTACCTGAAGGACATCTGGCCCTCCGAGGCCGAGGTCAACGACGTCGTGGCCAACGCCATCGGCGAGGACATGTTCAACAAGTCCTACCAGGACGTCTTCGCGGGCGACGCCCAGTGGCAGGCGCTGCCGATCCCGACCGGCAACACCTTCGAGTGGGACACCGAGTCGACCTACGTCCGCAAGCCCCCGTACTTCGAGGGCATGACGATGGAGACCACCCCGGTCACCGACATCGCCGGCGCCCGCGTGCTGGCGAAGCTCGGCGACTCGGTCACCACCGACCACATCTCCCCGGCCGGTGCCATCAAGGCCGACACCCCGGCCGGCAAGTACCTCACCGAGCACGGTGTCGAGCGTCGTGACTTCAACTCCTACGGCTCGCGCCGAGGCAACCACGAGGTCATGATCCGCGGTACGTTCGCCAACATCCGCCTGCGCAACCAGATCGCGCCGGGCACCGAGGGCGGCTACACCCGCGACTTCACCCAGGCCGCGACCGCTGACGCGGCTCCGGTCTCCTTCATCTACGATGCCTCGCGCAACTACATCGAGCAGGGCATCCCGCTGGTCGTGCTGGCCGGCAAGGAGTACGGCTCCGGCTCGTCCCGCGACTGGGCCGCCAAGGGCACCGCGCTGCTCGGCGTGAAGGCCGTCATCGCCGAGTCCTACGAGCGCATCCACCGCTCGAACCTCATCGGCATGGGCGTGCTCCCGCTGCAGTTCCCGGAGGGCGCCACGGCCGAGACCCTCGGACTGACGGGTGAGGAGACCTTCTCCTTCACCGGTGTCACCGAACTCAACGAGGGCACCACGCCGCGTACCGTCAAGGTCTCCACCGACACCGGTGTGGAGTTCGACGCGGTCGTCCGCATCGACACCCCCGGTGAGGCGGACTACTACCGCAACGGCGGCATCATGCAGTACGTGCTGCGCAGCCTGATCCGCAAGTAAGGGCTCCGGTACGCCGAAGGGGCCGCACTCCCGAGCGGGAGTGCGGCCCCGACGCATGTGCCGGTGCACCCGGAGTCAGAACATCAGACGGTAGGTGTTCCAGCCGCTGCTGCCGATCTTGACGCGCGGCTTGAACGGGGCGGTGGCGCGGCCGGTGCCCTTGTAGAGCCAGAGCGCACCCGCGCTGTCGCGTGCGACCAGATCCGTCCTGCCGTCGATGTCGATGTCACCGACGGAGACGAGGTTGTTGAAGATGTTCCAGCCGCTGCCGACCTTGGTGCGCGCGGCGAACGGTGTGGCACGGTTGCCCGTGCCCTTGTACAGCCACAGCACACCCGAACCGTCACGCGCGACGATGTCGGCCTTGCCGTCACCGGTCAGATCGCCCTGGCCCGCGATCTGGGTGTAGATGTTCCAGCCGGAGCCGACCTTCGTACGGCCCGTCAGCTTGCCATTGCCGTAACCCAGATAGATCCACAGGACACCGGAGGTGTCACGGGCGATCAGGTCGTCGGCCTTGGCGCCCGCGAGACTGCCCGGCGAGAGAACCTTGTTGTAGACGCCCCACCCGCTGCCGACGGAGACCGGCTCCTGGTCGAAGGGCGCGTAGAACAGGTACCCGCCGTTGTTGACCTCCCAGATGCCGTCGGAGCGGCCGTCGGCGTCGTGGTCGACCTGGGTGGCGTGCTTGATGACGCCCCACCCGGAGCCCACCTGCACACGAGCGGCGAGGCCACCCGTGCCGTTCGGGGGGTAGCCGTAGAGCCCGCCCGCCCTGTCGACGCCGTGAAGGGCGTTGATGGGGGCGGCGGCGGTCGGTGCGGCCGCGCCGAATCCGCGCTGAGTGCCGGCCTGGGGCAGGTCGCTCCTGGCGCTCGAGGACGCCGTGGGAGCCGGCTGGTCGGCCGCGGCCGCACCGGCGCCGGTACCGACAAGAGCGGCGGCCAGTGCGGCGGCGGCGAGGCGGGTCAGTGCCCTGCCGGGCTTACGGCCAGAGAGTTCGGCCACGAATCACTCCAGAAGGAAGGGGACGGGAAGGACGTGGCCCGCCTCGTGGGACGAGGCGAGTCACAGATACCACAAGAGTGTTTCACAGCATCTCCATGTATCAACTTGTTTCCTGTGGAGGGAAGTTGAACACCGAGTGGCACTCCTGATCGGAATTGTCCGGTCCGATTCCGCTCCCGGAAGTGACGCGGGCCCACAGCCCTCAGGAACCCGTCGGCCCGTTCACCAGCCGCCCGGCCAGATACCGCTGGAACTGCCACAGCGGGCGCTCCAGATGGGAGAACCGGCCACCGGACGGCCCCGGACCGGTGGCCAGCCCCCGCTGCACACCCCGGATGGCGATCAGGTCCTCGCCCTGGACCTGCTCCAGCTGCTCCCGGGACATCCGCAGGAACTCCTCGTAGCCTGCCGTCTCCTTCGCCGCGGCCGTGACGAACACGGTGGCCAGTGCGTCATGTGTGTCCGGTCCGGTCGGCAGCCAGCGGAAACAGGTGACGCTGGTCGGCAGAAACGCCATCACCAGCTGCGGAAAGACACCCGCGATCAGCATTCCGGACAGCTCCGCCTCGTCAAGTCCCGGAATGAGCAACGCGGACAGTGCCTCGAATGCCTCCTCGCCCATGGCCTCGAGGGCCGCCGGGGCGAACGGCATGAATGCGGTGAACCAGTTGCCGTCGCACTCGTCGAGCACCGTGTCCTTGCCGGGCAGCAGCGGCTCCAGCGTGCCCGCGTGCGTGCCCATGTGGTGGTAGCTCTCCGCGCCGTTCTCCACGGCCACCTTCCAGTTCGCCGGGACGCCTTCCCAACGGGCCGTGTACGCCACGACCAGATCGGCGAGACCGTACGGCGCCAGCTTCTCGTCGAGACCTGTGAGCCGGGGGGCGAGCGGTTCCGCCTCCGGGTCGGCGTTGACCATGATGAGGCCGTGCCACACCTCGAGCCGGTGGCGCGGCAGCCGGCACGCGTCGCGGTCGAACTCCACCTTGTTCATCAGCGGCGCCCCGTGCAGCCGGCCCGCGTACTCACCGTTCAGCTTGTAGGTCCAGGTGTGGTACGGGCAGGTCAGCCGTTTGAGACTGCCGCGTTCCGGTGCGGTCTCGGCCGGGAGGACGTCCATGAACCGGTGCCGGCACACCCGGGACAGGGCATGCAGCTCACCGTCCTCGTCCCGGGTGATGACCAGGGGCTCGCCGAGCAGATCGACCCGCAGATAGTCCCCCGGCCGGGCCACTTGATCGACGTGTCCGGCACAGAGCCACTCACCGGCGAAGATTCGTTCACGCTCCAGCTCGTGGAAGGCGGGGGAGGTGTAGGCAGCGGCCGGCAGGGTCTCGCCGCGTTCCAGTGGCAGCTTCGCGACCCGGGCCAGTTCGCCGAGGAGCGGGGCGATGCCGGTGTCCGAGAGGGTTGACATGGTGCGACCGCCTTCCGTCGTCAGGGATGGGGGGAGGTGCTCCCCGAACGCTAGGTCGCGAGCCCTGCCCGGCGTATCGACTCCAGGACCGATCCTTCCGGCACGATCCGGTACACCCTTCGGATGACCGGCCCCGTGAGGACCGCTGCGCCCGGGAGTCCCTCCGGCCTCGTCCGCGCCCTTCCCCGGCCCGTTTCCCCGTCCCTGCCCGGAGCATCGTCCGGGTGTCCCCCCGGCCGTCGGCAGGGCCGCAGCCTCCCGGCTGCGGCCCCGCTTCCGTGCGTACCGTCCCCATCGTCCGGACGGGCCCCCGGCTGGGGCCTCTCGTTTGGATCCTGCCGGGGCTCGCGTGCCCCGGCACGCACGCTCGCCGCGTTGTCGTCGGTCGCCCACGCTCCGCGTGGGCTCCTTCCTCCGCCCGGCGATCGCACGCACCGGACCCCGCTCACCGATCCAGCCCGATCCGAACGAAAGACCCTAGGAGATCAGTTCGATCTCCGCGAGTGCCGCCGGTCCGGACGGCACCAGCCGGTACCGCTCGTAGGCCCCCGGCCGTGCCACCGTGAACACGCGGGTCTGCTTGTCCCACGCGAAGGACTCCCCGGACCGCCTGTCGACATCGGTCCACGTCGAACCGGAGCGAGCCCCCTGCAGCACCCAGCCCGCCGGCGCCTTGTCCTTGGCCGACGAGGTCAGCGTGTACTGGACCGCACGGGTCCCGGACGCGACCGGAAGCTCCACGGGGACCGCAGCCTCCAACGCAGCCCCGGTGCCCGAGGTGTTGTCGAAGAGCGTGCCGGGGCCGCTGATCGCGTCGCGCCGGGGCGCCGGAACCTTGTCGTCCTTCGTGACGGAGACCGGAGCGGCATTCCTGCCGGTACCCCACTGCGAGGGCTTCGCACCCATGTCGAACTCCAGCGTGCCGCCGCGCGCGAGCAGCGCGTGCGGCAGCGCGGTGGAGTTCCACGACTTCCCGTTGACCCGCAGGCCCTGGACGTAGATGTTGCGCGCACTGTTCCGGGGGGCCTCGATGACCAGTTCGCGGCCGTTCTCCAGATGCACGGTGGCCTTCGTGAAGAGCGGAGAACCGATCGTGTACTCCCCGCTGCCCATCACCAGCGGATAGAAGCCGAGTGCCGAGAAGAGGTACCAGGCGGACTGCTCACCGTTGTCCTCGTCGCCGTGATAGCCCTGCCCGATCCCGCTGCCGGTGTAGAGGCGGGACAGCACCTCGCGCACCTTCTCCTGTGTCTTCCAGGGCTGTGAGGCAGCGTTGTACATGTAGGTCACATGGTGGGCGACCTGGTTCGAGTGCCCGTACATGCCCATCCGTACATCCCGGGCCTCCGTCATCTCATGGATGACGCTGCCGTAGGAGCCGGCGAATTCGGGCGACGCCGTCTCCGGGGTGGAGAAATAGGTGTCCAGCTTCTTGCCGAGTCCCCGGCGGCCACCGTAGAGATTGGCCAGACCACGGCTGTCCTGGGGAGCGGTGAACGCATAACCCCAGCCGTTCGTCTCGGTGTAGTCGTAGCCCCAGACCCGGGGGTCGTACTGCTGCGAGGCAACGCGCCAGTCGCCCTTCAGGTTCCGGCCCTGGAAGAATCCGGCCCTGGAGTCGAAGAGCGTCACGTAATTGCGGGCCCTGTTCAGGAAGTACGCCGACTCCGCCCGGTAGCGGGGCTTCTTCGTCTTCTCGAAGAGGGCGTCGGCCATCCGGGACAGGCCGTAGTCGTTCAGATAGCCCTCCAGGGACCAGGACAGGCCCTCGTGCGTCTCGGTCGAGGCATAGCCGAGGAAGGGAGAGGTCTCCATGCCCTTGCGGCCCACGCCCTTGCCCGGCGGTGCCACGGTCGCGTTCTTCAGCGCCGCCTCGTAGGCGGCCTCCGCGTCGAAGCCCCGCACACCCTTGACGTACGCGTCGGCGAAGGCGACGTCGGACGAGGTGCCGGTCATCAGATCGGCGTAGCCGGGGGACGACCAGCGGGAGATCCAACCGCCGTCCCTGTACTGCTGGACGAAACCGTCGACCAGCTCCCCCGCCTTGCGCGGGGTGAGGAAGGAGTACGCCGGCCAGGTGGTCCGATAGGTGTCCCAGAAGCCGTTGTTGACGTACACCTTGCCGTCGACGATCTTCGCGCCGGTGTGCGTCGGGGTGTCGGGCCCGGTCTGCGGCGAGAACGGGCTGGCGTACCTGTCCTTCCCGTCGACCTTCTCGAAGCCGGAGTTCGGGTACAGGTACAGCCGATAGAGCGAGGAGTACAGGGTCACCAGCTGGTCGTGCGTGGCTCCCTCGACCTCGACGCGGCCGAGGATGTCGTCCCAGGCGGCCCGGGCCCGGTCCTTGACCCGGCCGAAGCCCGCGGACGCCGGGATCTCGTCGGCCAGGTTCTTCTTGGCCTGGTCGACGCCGATCAGCGATGTCGCGATGCGCAGGGTCACCGTACGGTCCTCGCCGGCGTCGAAGCGGAGATGACCCTTGACGCCCTGCGCCGCGGACGAGGTGACGGGCGCGTCGAAGACGCCGTACACGAACATCCGGGTGGCGCCCGTCGACAGACCGCTCTTGACGTCGGAGTATCCGGTGAAGGAGCTGGTCGCCGGGTCGAGCGTGAGCCCGGCCTGGTCGGTGACGTTGTCGAAGAGCACCGACGCGTGCTCACCGGGATAGGTGAACCGCATCATCGCGGCATGGTCCGTCGGGGCGATCTCCGCCTTCAGTCCGTTCTCGAACGTCACCCCGTAGTAGTGCGGACGCGCCGTCTCCTTCTCATGACGGAAGGGCAGCGCACGGGCGGTACGGGAGGTGTCAGGGATGCCCTCGGCGATGGACGGCATCAGCTGGAACGTCTGCCGGTCGCCCATCCAGGGGCTCGGCTCGTGGCTGGCGCTGAAGGCCTGCACGGTGGGCAGATTGTCCGCGTTGTTGGCGCGCGCGTACTCGTACAGCCAGCTGAGGGAACCCGCGTTGGTGACAGGGGTCCAGAAGTTGAAGCCGTGCGGGACCGCGGTGGCCGGGAAGGTGTTTCCGCGCGAGAACGAGCCGCTCGAGTTCGTCCCGCGCACGGTGGACGCGTAGTCGGACAGGTGGGCGAGCCTCTTCTCGGGTGCCTTGGGCGCGATCCGGATGTCGTCGATCCAGCCCTGGAACTTCGCCGGGCCCCGGGGGGAGTCGTACGCCACCAGGATCCGGTCCACGGTCTTGCCGGCCGCGACCGGGCCGATCCGGGAAGCGACCTGGTTCCACTGGTTGACGTAGAGCCGCTTGGCGGCGCCCTGGCCCTGCGGTGTCAACAGCCCACCGTGCGAGTCCTCCGCCCGGAGGTCGCTCAGATAGGTGCCGTCGGTGAACGCGAGATCGACGGCCACGTTGGTGGCGGGATAGAGGAGATCGGTCTCGGGCAGTGAAGGGAAGATCCGGTACGACAGCTCCGTGTCGCGCCGCACGGCCGTGTTCACATCGAAGATCTTGTTGTACGAATAGGCGCGGCCGGCCGGCTTGTGCGTACCCGCGTACTTCAGTGCGCGCCTGCCGGTGAAGCCGGCGTTCGCCTTCGCGGTCGGCGAACCGCCCGGCCCCCGGTCGACCAGGCTGCGCATGTCGTCCGGTGCCGGGGTGCCGGTGCTGCCGTCGGAGAACTGGACATCGGCCAACTGGGTGGCGTCAAGGGCCCCGTTGTTCGCGGTGATCTCCAGCCGGTAGTGCGGGTATGCGGCGGCGTCCGCCGTGCCGATGTCGTAGGTCCTCGTCTGGAACCGCTTCTCGAAGGACTGGTCCGCACGGGTGTCCAGGACCTTCCAGTCCTTGCCGTCCGCCGACCCCTTGAGCGTCCAGTCCCCGGGGTCACGTGCCTCGAAGTCGTTCGCCGACGTCAGGGCATACGAGACGACCTTGACCGGGGCGTCCATGTCGAATTCGATCCAGGCGGTCGGCTTGAAGGCCAGCCATTTGGTGGACGGCTGGAGGTCGACCAGATTTTCCTTCACCTCACCCGCGCCGGTGTGTTCCTCGCTGGCCCGGAGTTCGATGACCTTGTCCGTCACATTGCCCGGTATTCCGGTGGCGAAGCCGCCGTCGACGCCCGATGCCCGCTTCTGTCCGTCCGGCCCCGTTTCCACGGTGTTGCGCCAGTCGGGCTGGGCCTCGTCGGCTTCGAAAGAGGTGGTGAACTCCGGTGCCGTGGGGGCAGGTTGGGCGGGCAGCGCGACGGCGGCCGACTGGCCGGTCACCACCAGCAGGGAAGCGGCCGCCACCAGGGCGGCCGCGCGAGCATGTCCGATCCGAGGGCTGGGTCTGGGCTGCATACCGAGCCTTTCCTCCCGCCGAAGCGTGCTGGACAACGTTGTCATGCGCATTGCGCAGGGTCCAGTAGGGAGTAAGTGCCGCATGGTGTCAAGGGTGTTGACGGTGTGGTGCGCTCGGTATCAGCCGTTTCGATGAGATTCTGGCTGCGCAATGTGCTTGTGCGGTGCTCTCGCGCCCGCGAGGTCTCAACTCGGGAAAGACTGGCGTCCAACCTTGCTTTCGATCTTGCTCACTTGGCGGGAAGTGGACTATACCTGTCGGCGTCCGCCTCGCCGGAAAGCGTGACGGCGGGCCAGGGGGACCGGGAGACGGCGAGCGGCCGAGCGCATCGGACCGCCCGCACAGAACTCCGTTCCCGCTGCATCTCGCTCCACCCCTGCACGAACCAGCTTCACCAATTGACCGCGGTGGCGGGGCCCTTCGCCTCAGGCGAGAAGGACGGGCGACCCGTTCACCGCCTGAGTCCTGGAGAAGGCGAGGACTTGAGCATGGGATCCACCTCCGCCCACACGAACACCGGTCTCGGCCGTCGTGATCTGATCAAGCGATCCGCGGCGCTCGGCCTGGTCACCGTTCCCACGATGAGCTTTCTGTCGGCCTGCGCCAGCGGCAGTGGGGGCGCGGACGAGAAGGTCGAGAAGGGCAAGGTCACCAAGCAGAACCCGCTCGGCGTCAACGAGACGGCCCCGCTCGAGGTCGTGATCTTCGACGGCGGCTTCGGTCAGCAGTACGCGATCGACGCCGAGAAGAAGTACAACGCGGCGTTCCCCAAGGCCCCGAAGGTCAAGCACAAGGCCACTCAGAAGATCCAGTCCGAGCTCCAGCCGCGCTTCAACGGCGGTACCCCGCCGGATCTCATCGACAACTCCGGCGCCGAACAGATGGACATGGGTGTCCTCGTCGGCAAGAAGCAGCTGGCCGACCTCACCCCGCTGCTCGACGCCCCCTCCGTGGACGACCCGAACAAGAAGGTCCGCGACACGCTCCGCCCGGGCATCGTCGAGATGGGCCAGTTCGACGGCAACCCGGTGTGGATCTTCTACTACGCCTACACGGTGTACGGAGTCTGGTACTCGCAGACCGCACTCGACAAGCTCGACGCGCAGTACCCCGAGACCTGGGACGAGATGCTCGCGCTCTGCGAGAAGGCCAAGAAGAAGGGCATCGCAGGCTGGACGTACGCCGGCAAGCACCCGTACTACGTCCCCTTCTCGCTCTATCCGTTCATCGCCAAGATCGGCGGCGTGGAGGTCCTGGACGCCATCGACAACCTGGAGCCGAACGCCTGGAAGCACCCGGCGGTCAAGGCGGCGTTCGAGGCGTACTACGAGCTCTACAGGAAGGGCTACATCCTCAAGGGCACGCCGGGCCTGGACCACATCCAGTCCCAGACCGCCTGGACCAAGGGCAAGGCGCTGTTCATCCCCAATGGTTCATGGGTGGAGAACGAGGCGGCGAGCACCATGCCGCCCGACTTCAACCTGGCGGTCTCCGCCCCCTCCGGGCTCGACAAGTCCGACAAGATGCCGTTCGGCACCATCTGGGCCTCCGGTGGTGAGCCCTTCATCGTCCCGGCGAAGGCGAAGAACATCGAGGGCGGCATGGAGCAGCTGCGCCTCATGCTCAGCGAGGAGTCCTCCAAGAACTTCACTAAGCAGGTCAAGTCGCTCACCGCGTACAACGGCGGAACCGACGGCATCGAGCTGACCCCCGGTCTGAAGTCCGGTGTCGCCGCACTGGACAAGGCCGGAACGAACGTCGTCAACCCCCGGCTCCAGGACTGGTACGTCAAGCTGCAGAAGGAGCAGATCGGTGTAGCCGGGCTGGGAGAGATGATGGCCGGACGGCTCACTCCCGCCGAGGCCGTCAAGAAGATCCAGGGCTTCGCCGACAAGGCTGCCCAGGACTCGTCCATCAAGCACTACAAGCACCAGTGAGCCGTTCCGGGGTTCCCGCGCCGGGCGCAGGGGCGGGGGTCCCTCGACCGGCCGTCCTCCGGCCTCCGGGCGGGGGACCTGCCCCCGCCGCCGGGGAGGGGTCCCTCCCCCTGCCCCCGGCGGAGGGACCTCCGGGGACACCTCAGCACCGGCGGCGGCATGCTCCGGAAGATCGGGGTCGGTAACCATGCAACACGGCAAGTACCGGTTCATCGTGGGGTTCCTCTCGGCCCCCCTGGCGTTGTACGCGGTCTTCGTCATCTGGCCGTTCGTCCAGTCCATCTACTACTCCTTCACGGACTGGACCGGCCTGAGCCCGGACTTCCGGATGGTCGGTTTCGACAACTACGTGCGACTCCTCGACGACGACATCTTCTGGAAGTCGCTCCAGCACAGCCTGTTGTTCGCGCTGCTGCTGCCGCTGGTGACGATCGGGCTCGCGCTGTTCTTCGCCTTCATGATCAATGTCGGGGGACGGCACCGCAGGGGGGCCGCGGTCTCCGGAGTGCGCGGCTCCTCCTTCTACAAGATCGCCTACTTCTTCCCGCAGGTGCTCTCGATCGCGATCGTCGCCCTGCTGTTCCAGTTCGCGTACAACCCGGAGAGCGGAGCCATCAACTCCGCGCTCAAGGCCATCGGCCTCGACGACGTCCAGCCGCTGTGGCTCGGCGACCCCGATCTCGCCCTGTGGTGTGTGATGGCGGTCCTGGTCTGGTCGACGGTCGGCTTCTTCGTCGTCCTCTTCTCCGCGGGCATGGCCTCCATCCCCAAGGACTTCTACGAAGCGGCGCTGCTGGACGGCGCGAGCCGGTTCACCACCTTCTTCAGGATCACGCTGCCGCTGCTCTGGGACACCATCCAGTCCGGATGGGTCTACATGGGCATCCTGGCGCTCGGCGCCGAGTCCTTCGCGGTGGTGCAGATCATGACCACCGGACCTGGCGGTCCCGACTACTCGACCACCGTGATGGTGCTGTACGTCTACCAGTCGGCGTTCCGTGACGGCGCGGCGGCGTACGCGACGACCATCGGTGTCGCCCTGCTGGTCGTCACGCTGGCCTTTGCGGCCGTCGTGATGAAGCTGGGCCGGCGCGAGCGGCTGGAGTACTGAGATGAAGATCACCGAGACCACGTCGCCCGCCGGCACCACGGAGGAGCTGCCACGCGTCGCGAAGACCGGTCCGCCGCCCCGGAGGGGGGACAAGCGCAGGCAGGGCACCGTCCTCAATGTCTTCTCGCACGGAATGCTGGTCCTGTGGGCCTTCATGGTCGTCATGCCGTTGCTCTGGGCGGTGATGACCTCCTTCAAGGACGACAACGCGATCTTCAGCTCGCCCTGGTCCCTGCCGGACACCCTGCACTTCGAGAACTGGTCGCGGGCCTGGAGCCAGGCTCATATGAGCGACTACTTCCTGAACACCGTGCTCGTCGTGGCCGGGTCGCTCGCCGGGACCCTGCTCCTCGGCTCCATGGCGGCGTACGTCCTCGCCCGCTTCGACTTCCCCGGGAACCGCTTCATCTACTTCCTCTTCGTCGGAGGAATGAGCTTCCCGATCATGCTGGCGCTGGTCCCGCTGTTCTACGTCATGAACAACATCCAGCTCCTGAACACGATCCACGGTCTGATCCTGGTCTACATCGCCTACTCGCTGCCGTTCACCGTGTTCTTCCTCACCGCCTTCTTCCGCACGCTGCCCACCTCGGTGGCGGAGGCGGCGCTGATCGACGGGGCCTCGCACACCCGGACCTTCTTCCAGGTCATGCTGCCGATGGCCAAGCCCGGACTGATCAGCGTCGGGATCTTCAACTTTCTGGGGCAGTGGAACCAGTACATGCTGCCGACGGTGCTGAACACCGAGCAGGAGAACAAGGTGCTGTCGCAGGGCCTGGTGCAGCTGGCCGTGAGCCAGGGCTACAAGGGGGACTGGTCGGGACTCTTCGCCGGGCTGGTGATGGCGATGCTGCCCGTGCTGGCGGCGTACGTCGTCTTCCAGCGTCAGGTCGTGGCGGGGCTCACCGCAGGAGCCCTGAAATAGCGCCCGTCCAGTCCGTGCGACCGTGGGACACCGCCCGTCGGCCTTGCCGACGGGCGGTTCCGTGCCTCCTCAGGTCTTGACGGGGGGCGGCCCCAAAGGCTCCCCTTAGAGTTCACATGTTGGAGTAATGAGCGGGAGTGTGTGAGTCGATGGAGACTCCGGGATCGCAGACATCTCTGCATCGGGCCAATCTTGAGCGGGTTGTACGTGCCGTGCGCATAGCGGGCTCGCTCACGCAGGCCGAGATCGCGAGGTCCACCGGCCTCTCCGCCGCGACGGTCTCCAACATCGTTCGTGAACTGAAGGACGGGGGGACCGTCGAGGTCACTCCGACCTCGGCGGGCGGCCGCCGGGCCCGCAGCGTCTCCCTCAGTGGCGACGCCGGCATCGTCATAGGCGTTGACTTCGGCCATACGCATCTGCGGGTCGCCATCGGCAACCTCGCCCACCAGGTGCTCGCGGAGGAGTCCGAGCCGCTGGATGTCGACGCCTCGTCCGCCGAGGGCTTCGGCCGGGCGGAAGAGCTGGTCAATCGGCTGATCGAGACCACAGGCATCGGCCCGGACAAGATCATCGGCGTCGGTCTCGGTGTGCCCGGGCCGATAGACGTCGAGTCCGGGACGCTGGGCTCCACCGCGATCCTCCCGGGCTGGACCGGGATCAATCCCAGCGACGAGCTCTCGCGCCGCCTCGGTGTGCCCGTGTACGTCGACAACGACGCCAACCTGGGCGCGCTGGGCGAGCTGGTCTGGGGGAGCGGGCGGGGCGTCAAGGACCTCGCCTACATCAAGGTCGCCAGCGGTGTCGGTGCCGGTCTGGTCATAGACGGCCAGATCTACCGGGGACCGGGCGGTACGGCGGGCGAGATCGGGCACATCACCCTGGACGAGTCGGGGCCCGTGTGCCGCTGCGGCAACCGCGGCTGTCTGGAGACCTTCGCGGCGGCCCGTTACGTCCTGCCGCTGCTGCAGCCCAGCCATGGCCCGGATCTGACCATGGAGCGGGTCGTCCAGCTCGCGCGCGAGGGGGATCCCGGCTGCCGGCGGGTGATCGCCGATGTCGGTCGCCACGTCGGCAGTGGCGTGGCGAATCTGTGCAATCTGCTCAATCCCAGCCGGGTGGTGCTGGGCGGAAATCTGGCCGAAGCGGGAGAATTGGTGCTTGCACCGATCCGTGAGTCGGTCTCCCGGTACGCGATTCCGAGCGCCGCCCGCCAGCTCACCGTCCTGCCGGGTGCCCTGGGCGAGCGGGCCGAGGTGCTGGGAGCGCTGGCGCTCGTACTCAGCGAAATGGGCGATTCGACACTTCTGGACAGCTCGGTACCCGCCGGGGCGCCTGCCTTCACTTAGATAACGAATGGCACCGTTGTCATCTCGTTAAGGATTTACTCCTTGACGCTGGCCTGGCGGCCGAGTTGACTTCCAGCCACCTCGGCCGCAAGGACGCGGCCTCGTCAGGGAGGTTTCTGAATGAACACGCAGATGCGTCGTGCCGCCGTGGCTGTGGCCGCCACCGCGATGGCCGTGTCCCTTGCCGCCTGTGGCAGCGCCAAGGAGTCCGGGGACAACGGCTCCAAGACCGGTGCCGCCAAGGGTGACGACCTCACCATCGGTCTCCTGCTCCCCGAGAACCAGACCGCGCGCTACGAGAAGTTCGACAAGCCGCTCATCGAGAAGAAGATCAGCGAGCTCACGAACGGCAAGGCGAAGGTCGTCTACGCCAACGCCAAGCAGGACGCGACGCTGCAGACCCAGCAGGTCGACACCATGATCACCAACAAGGTCGACGCCCTGATCGTGGACGCCGTCGACTCCAAGGCGATCGCGGGCGGCGTGAAGAAGGCGAAGGAGTCCGGCATCCCGGTCGTCGCCTTCGACCGCCTCGCCGAGGGTCCGATCGACGCCTACACCTCCTTCGACAACGAAGAGGTCGGCCACGTCCAGGGCAAGGCACTCCTCGAGGCCCTGGGGGACAAGGCCAAGAGCGGTCAGATCGTGATGATGAACGGTGCGATCACCGACCCGAACGCCGCCCTCTTCAAGAAGGGCGCGCTCGAGGAGCTCAAGGGCAAGGTGAACATCGGCAAGGAGTACGACACCAAGGAGTGGAAGCCGGAGAACGCCAACGCCAACATGGAGGCCGCGATCTCGGCCCTCGGCAAGGACAAGATCGTCGGCGTCTACTCCGCGAACGACGGCATGGCGGGCGGCATCATCACCGCGCTGAAGGCCGGCGGCTTCAGTAAGCTCCCGCCGGTCACCGGCCAGGACGCCGAGCTCGCCGGTGTGCAGCGCATCGTCGCGGGTGAGCAGTTCATGAGCGTGTACAAGCCGTACGCGCCGGAGGCGGCAGCCGCCGCCGAGATGGCCGTGGCCCTCGCCAAGGGCGAGAAGCTCGGCAAGATCGAGACGGCCCGGGTCGACAGCCCCACGAACAAGGCCATCCCTGCGGTGCTCGTCCCGGTCGTCTCGCTGACCAAGGACAACATCAAGGACACGATCCTCAAGGACGGTATCTACACCGTCGCCGAGATCTGCACCCCGAAGTACAAGGCCGCCTGCGACGCGCTCGGCCTGAAGTAGGTCTCCTGACCCACAGGGGGACGGTCCGTCCCCCGGGTTCCGGGAACCGCCCGAAGCCTGTCCGGTGCCCTGCCCCTTTCCAGCCCCCGCTATCGGGGCGGGGCACCGGACAGAAACGCTTCTCCACTGCTTCTGCTCAACCACCGCGCCACCTCCCGGGCGCGGGATCCCCCGCCGGTCAGGCGGCGAAGGAGTTGGTTCACGTGTCCGCTACGCCCGTGCTGGCGTTGCGCGGGGTCTCCAAGCGGTTCGGTGCCGTTCAGGCGCTCACCGACGTAGAGCTTGAGGTCCACGGCGGCGAGGTGGTCGCTCTCGTAGGCGACAACGGCGCCGGAAAGTCCACGCTGGTCAAGACGATTGCAGGCGTGCACCCCATCGATGAGGGCGTCATCGAGTGGGAAGGCAGGGCCGTTTCGATCGGCAAGCCGCACGACGCCCAGAACCTGGGCATCGCGACGGTCTACCAGGACCTCGCGCTGTGCGACAACATCGACGTCGTCGGCAACCTCTACCTCGGCCGCGAGCTGCGCAAGCGCGGTGTCCTCGACGAGGTGGAGATGGAGCGCCGCTCCCGGGAGCTGCTGAGCACGCTGTCGATCCGCATCCCCAGCGTCCGCATCCCGATCGCCTCGCTCTCGGGTGGCCAGCGTCAGACGGTCGCCATCGCCCGTTCGATGCTCGGCGAGCCCAAGCTCGTCATCCTCGACGAGCCCACCGCAGCCCTCGGCGTCGAGCAGACCGCCCAGGTGCTCGACCTAGTGGAGCGGCTGCGCGAGCGTGGCCACGCGGTCATCCTCATCAGCCACAACATGGCCGATGTGAAGGCCGTCGCGGACAAGGTGGCCGTGCTCCGGCTCGGCCGGAACAACGGCGTCTTCGACGTCAAGTCCACCTCGCAGGAAGAGATCATCTCCGCCATCACCGGCGCCACGGACAACGCCGTGACCCGTCGTGCGGCGCGCACCTCGGAGGCGCAGAAGTGAGCACCCACAAGACCTCCGCCCCGCTCGGCGGCGGACACGAGGTAGTGAACCCGGACGCCGCTCACGACGCCGTCACCGCGGTCGATCCCCGGCTGCTGGTGCGCGAACAGGGCTTCGGCGGCTACATCTCGGAGTTCAAGCGCAAGATGCACGCCGGTGACCTGGGCTCGATCCCGGTCGTCATCGGTCTGATCCTGATCTGCGCGATCTTCCAGAGCCTGAACTCACAGTTCCTGTCCGCGCAGAACCTCAGCAACATCGCCGTCACGATGGTCGCCACCGGCATGATGGCCGTCGGCATCATCTTCGTGCTGCTGCTCGGTGAGATCGACCTGTCGGTCGGCTCGGTCAGCGGTGTGTCCGGTGCCATCGTCGCCGTACTGACCGTGACCCACGGGATGAACGAGTGGCTCGCCGTCCTCGTCGCGATCGCCAGCGGTGCGGCCATCGGCGCCGTCCACGGCTTCTTCTTCGCCAGGATCGGGGCGCCCGCCTTCGCGGTCACCCTGGCCGGACTGCTCTTCTGGCTGGGCTTCATGCTCCAGCTCCTCGGTGACCAGGGCACCATCAACCTGGACAGCGAAGGTGTCGTCGGCAAGCTGACGACGTACTACTTCTCGGACATCGCGGCCGCCTACGGCCTCGCCGCGGTCGCGGTGGCGGTGTACTTCATCTCGGCGTTCGTCGACAGCCGGCGCCGTGAGGCGGCCGGAATCCCGTCCCGGCCGCTCGGGGACATCGTCTTCCGCACCGTCCTGCTCGCCGTCGTGTCCTTCGCGGCCGCGTTCATGTTCAACCAGTACAAGGGCCTCCCCCTCGCGCTGGTGCTGTTCCTGGCCGTGCTGGTGATCACGGACTTCGTGCTCCGCCGCACCGCCTACGGTCGCAAGATCTTCGCTCTCGGCGGCAGTGTCGAGGCCTCCCGCCGTGCCGGTATCAACGTCACGGCCGTCCGGGTCTCGGTCTTCGCCATCGCCGGCACGTTCGCCGCCATCGGCGGTCTGTTCTGGGCCTCCAAGATCGCGGCGGCCAACCAGAGCGCCGGCGCCGGTGACCTCCTGATGAACGTCATCGCGGCGGCCGTCATCGGCGGCACCAGCCTCTTCGGTGGCCGTGGCCGCACCTGGAACGCGCTGCTCGGCGTCATGGTGATCGTCTCGATCCAGTACGGGCTCGCGCTCGAGGGCATCGCCACGCCGATCCAGTACATGATCACCGGTGGTGTGCTCCTCGCCACCGTCGTGATCGACTCGGTCACGCGCAAGACGCAGAAGACCGCGGGCCGCGCGTAGTTGCGACCCCTTGCAGTGCCCGGCACCGGAACCGGTGCCGGGCACTTCCGCGTGTTCACCCTCGGACGCGGGTGGCGATACGCGGATATAGGCGACCCCGTCCGCCTGCGGGCTGAGCCGTTCGTGGGCAGGCCCACCGAATGAAGGGACGCGCAACGCACCGCCCGATGACCGCCGCCGCGAGCGGAACATTAGACTCGACAGATCGGCAAGCTCGACCAGCTCATACGCAAGGAGGCACGGGTGGCGTTGCTTACCCGTATCAGGGGACCGCGCGATCTGGACCGGCTCAGCCCGGAGCAGCTCGATCAGCTGGCAGCAGAGATCCGGACATTTCTGGTGGACGCCGTGTCCAAGACCGGCGGACATCTCGGGCCCAATCTCGGCGTGGTCGAGCTGACCATCGCCCTCCACCGGGTCTTCGACTCCCCGAAGGACAAGGTCCTCTGGGACACCGGCCACCAGAGCTATGTGCACAAGCTTCTGACCGGCCGCCAGGATTTCTCCAGGCTCAAGATGAAGGGCGGCCTCTCCGGCTACCCGGCGCGTGCCGAGTCCGAGCACGACGTCATCGAGAACTCCCACGCATCCACGGTGCTCGGCTGGGCCGACGGTCTCGCCAAGGCCAACGAGGTCCTGCGCAAGGACGACCATGTGGTCGCGGTCATCGGTGACGGCGCCCTCACCGGAGGCATGGCCTGGGAGGCCCTGAACAACATCGCGGACGCCAAGGACCGCCCGCTCGTCATCGTCGTGAACGACAACGAGCGCTCCTACGCCCCGACCATCGGAGGCCTCGCCAACCATCTGGCGACGCTGCGCACCACGGACGGCTACGAGCGGTTCCTCGCGCGCGGCAAGGAGATCCTCGAGCGGACCCCGGTGCTCGGCAGGCCGCTCTACGAGACACTGCACGGCGCCAAGAAGGGCCTGAAGGACTTCATCGCCCCCCAGGGCATGTTCGAGGACCTCGGCCTCAAGTACGTCGGTCCGATCGACGGGCACGACATCGAGGCCCTGGAGTCCGCCCTGACCCGCGCCAAGCGGTTCGGCGGCCCGGTCATCGTCCACTGCCTCACCGAGAAGGGCCGGGGCTACCAGCCCGCCCTCCAGGACGAGGCCGACCGGTTCCACGCCGTCGGCAAGATCCACCCCGACACCGGTCTGCCGATCGCCAGCTCCGGGCTCGACTGGACCTCCGTCTTCGGCGAGGAGATGGTGGCGCTCGGCAAGGAGCGCAAGGACATCGTCGCGATCACCGCCGCGATGCTGCAGCCCGTCGGCCTGGACAAGTTCGCCAAGGCCTTCCCGGACCGGGTGTACGACGTCGGCATCGCCGAGCAGCACGGCGCCGTCTCCGCCGCCGGTCTCGCGACCGGGGGAGTGCACCCCGTCTTCGCGGTGTACGCCACCTTCCTCAACCGTGCCTTCGACCAGGTGCTGATGGACGTGGCCCTGCACAAGTGCGGAGTGACGTTCGTGCTGGACCGTGCGGGCATCACCGGCACCGACGGTGCCTCCCACAACGGCATGTGGGACATGTCGATCCTCCAGGTCGTACCCGGCCTGCGGATCGCCGCCCCGCGCGACGCCGACCAGGTCCGCGCCCAGCTGCGCGAGGCCGTCGAGGTCAAGGACGCCCCGACCGTGGTGCGCTTCTCCAAGGGCGCGGTCGGCCCTGCGGTCAAGGCCATCGGCCGCATCGGCGGCATGGACGTGCTGCGCGAGCCGGGCGCCGCCCCCCATGGCCCCTCGGGCATGGCAGGTGCCTCCAGGCCCGACGTGCTGCTGGTCTCCGTCGGTGCGCTCGCCCCGATGTGCCTCGAGATCGCGGACCTCCTCGACAAGCAGGGCATCTCCACGACCGTCGTCGACCCCCGCTGGGTCAAGCCGGTCGACGAGGCGCTCGCCCCGCTCGCCGAGCGGCACCGCGTCGTCGTCACAGTCGAGGACAACAGCCGTGTCGGCGGCGTCGGCTCCGCCGTCTCCCAGGCACTGCGCGACGCGGGAGTCGACGTGCCGCTGCGCGACTTCGGCATCCCGCCGCGCTTCCTCGACCACGCCTCCCGCAAGGAGGTCATGGCGGAGATCGGCCTGACCGCTCCGGACATCGCCCGCCAGGTCACCGGCCTCGTGTCCAAGCTCGACGGCCGCCTCGACGACGATCCGGCGGCTGCCCCCGAGCCGGCACGCGACTGACAGCCGGCCGAGGGCCTGCCCGAACGCGCGCATTGGGCCGGTCGGACCACTTCGAACAGGGTCCGACCGGTCCATTCGTGTGAAAACACCCGGCTGGGCGGGCGAGGCCCCGCACCCCTCCCGATCATGGGCTTACGGCCATGTGTACGGAGGTACGCCGGTGAGTACGGACCAGCAGTCACGCGATTCCGGGTTGTTCCGGACCAAAACGGTCGAGCAGTCGATCCGGGACACCGAAGAACCCGAGCACGCGCTGAAGAAATCCCTCTCCGCCTGGGATCTGACCGTCTTCGGCGTCGGCGTCATCATCGGCACCGGCATCTTCGTCCTCACCGGGAAGGTGGCCAAGGAGAACGCGGGGCCCGCCACCGCGCTCGCCTTCGTCGCCGCGGGCGTCGTCTGTGCGCTGGCAGCCCTCTGCTATGCCGAGTTCGCCTCCACCGTGCCGGTGGCCGGCTCGGCGTACACCTTCGCGTACGCCTCGCTCGGTGAACTGGTGGCCTGGATCATCGGCTGGGACCTGGTCCTCGAGTTCGCGCTCGGCACGGCGGTGGTCGCCGTCGGCTGGTCCGGCTATGTGCGCTCCCTCATCGACAACGCCGGCTGGCATCTACCAGCGGTGCTGGAAGGGCCGGACGTGCCGGGAGGCGTCTTCGACATCCTGGCGTTCCTGCTGGTCCTGGTGCTGACCGCGATCCTGGTCGTCGGTATGAAGCTGTCCGCACGGATCACGGCGATCGTCGTGGCCATCAAGGTGACCGTGGTCATGATCGTGATCATTGCGGGACTCTTCTTCATCGTGGGCGACAACTACTCGCCGTTCATCCCCCCGGCCCAGAGCCCGCCCGGTGGGGTGTCCGGCTGGGACGCCCCGCTGATCCAGCTGCTGTCCGGGTACGAACCCACCAACTTCGGCGTCATGGGCATCTTCACCGCCGCATCCGTCGTGTTCTTCGCCTTCATCGGCTTCGACGTGGTGGCGACCGCCGCCGAGGAGACCAAGCTGCCGCAGCGGGACATGCCCCGGGGCATTCTCGGCTCGCTCTTGATCTGCACCGTGCTCTACGTGGCGGTCGCGCTCGTCGTGACCGGTATGCAGCACTACTCCGAGCTGTCCGTCAGCGCTCCGCTCGCCGACGCGTTCAAGGCCGTCGGGCATCCGTTCTACGCAGGTGTGATCAGTTTCGGTGCCGCCGTCGGCCTCACCACCGTGTGCCTGATCCTGCTCCTCGGCCAGACCCGGGTGTTCTTCGCGATGAGCCGCGACGGGCTGCTGCCGCGGTTCTTCTCGATCACCCACCCGCGGTTCCGCACCCCCTACCGCCCGACCATCCTGCTCGGCGTGGTCATCGCCATCGTCGCCGGTTTCACCAGCATCAATGAGCTCGCGACGCTGGTGAACATCGGCACGCTCTTCGCCTTCGTCATCGTCGCCGTCGGTGTGATCGTCCTGCGTCGCAGCCGGCCCGATCTGCACCGGGCCTTCCGGACCCCGTGGGTTCCGTTCCTCCCGATCGTCTCGATCGCCGCGACGGTGTGGCTGATGCTCAACCTGCCGGGTGAGACCTGGTTCCGGTTCGCCGTCTGGATGGTGGTCGGAGTCGGCGTCTACTTCCTCTACGGACGCTCCCACAGCCGCCTCGGCCGGGCCCAGGCGCAGGTCCAGCCCCAGGACAAGCAGCTGTAGCAAGGCGCTCGCGGCCCGCCGACGGCGCGGTGCCTCACGCCCGGTGGCCGGGAGACCGGCGTACCGTGCGGGGGCCCGCGCACTCGGCCCCGAGCGCCGTCACCCGCTCGCGCAGCCCGCGGTCCGCCGTCACCACGACCCGGCTGCGCCCGGGAGCGGCCCGGACGAGATCCACGATGTGGTCGTCGCCGCTGCCGGGAGCCTCCTCCACCCGCACCCGGGGCAGTGACTCCATGCCCCGGGCCCGCCCCTCCACCACCAGCACGACGTCGGCCGGACCCGGATGCCCCTCAATGCCCTCCCGGGCGACCTGGACGAGTGCGTCGCGCAGCCGCTCGGTGGCACCGAACCGGTCCCGCCACCAGCCGTCCGGGACCGAGCCGACCACGTTCGCAGCATCGACGATCAAGAGAATCGGCATGTCAGGAGGGTGCCACAGAGCTGTCCTGCACCGCGGGGAACGAAGCCTTCTGCAGGTGTTATCGTCACCTGAATCAAGCGCTTGAACGGCGCTCAGGGAAGGTGGCAACGGGCGATGGCACTGCGGTCTGCGCGGAGGGCGAAGCGGCGGACGGACGAGGCCCAGGGGCCCGGGAAGCAGTCGCGGAGCACGGGCCGAGCAGCGCTGTCACTGCCCGCGGACCCTTCCCTTCCGCCGACCACGGGCTGGCTGCTGCGCGGCAAGGATGGCAGGCTCTCCGCCTACACACCGAGCGCCGACGGTGTCCTGCGCTGGACCGAGACGCAGCCGGGCGGGCCCGACTGGGAGGGCCCCAGGCACTTCCCCGTCTCAGGAGTGACCCCCTCGCTGGGCGTTGCCCAGGGCAACGACGGCTATGTGCAGCTCGTCGGACTGCGGCACACGCACACGGCCGACGGTGAGCTCGTCACGGATCTGGCGCAGACCATCCAGTACCAGTCGGGACGCCCCATGCGGGACTGGAGCGGATTCGGGACCCCGTACCCGAAGGACAAGGAGCTCGCCGACCGCATCGGTATCCCGTCGGCGGCCGTGGACAACAACGGTCTGCTCCATGTGTTCATACGCAATGCCTGCGGCGGGGTGTGCGGGCGCACCCAGCACGCGAACGGCCGCTGGGGCAAGTGGGCCGACCTCAAGGGCCGCGACGTCGAGGGTGTGCCGACCGTGACCCTGACGGACGCGGGGCTCATGGAGGTCGTGGCCGTGACCGCGGACCAGGTGCTGCGGTGGGTGCAGAAGGAACCCGGAGCGCTGTTCGACCGGGCCGACGACATCGTGGCGTCCGCCGTTGCGGGCTCCGTGAGTGCCGAGCGCACCGGCCGTGGGCGGCTGACCCACTTCTGGCGCGACGCCGCCACCGGCACCGTGCAGGCCTGGCGCGAGGGCATGGACCGTCCGGCCGCCCTCGGCGGTGGCGGCGGCACCGGACCGGTGGCGCTGCTGCGCACACCCGTCGACGGGCACGACTGCACGATCATGGCGCAGCTCGGCCGGGACGGACGCCCGGAGCTCGCCGCGTACCCGACCGAGGACGAATCCGCAGGTGCGGTCTGGACCGCGACGGGCGAGCCGTGCGTCGGCGTACCCGCCCTCGCCATCGACGGGACCGGCCGGGTGGTGCTCGCCGGGTTCGGAGCCGACGGAACGCTGCGGGTGACACGGCAGAAGGCCGAGTCGGGCCTGGCGATGGAAGCCTGGAAGACCGTCTGACCCGGCCCGCCGGCCGGGTGGAATCCGGACACGGGGTGCGGGGCCGTTCGGCACGGCCGGGAGCTGAAACCCGTCGGCTCGACGGGCCGTGCGGCTCAGCCGGTCTGCCGGCGGGCTGAATCCGAGGACCAGACGTGGGTGACGGTGCGGACCGCTCCCGCCGCCTCCTGGGCCCGAGTCCGGGACATCCGGACGGAGTTGCTGAACTCGACGTGCAGGAACGGGACACCTTCCCGCGCCGCCTTGCTTCCCTGGACATTGCTCCGGCCCTCGAGCGGGCAGTCGCGGGCCCAGGCCCGGCACACGTCGAAATCGCGGGCGCGAAGGGCATCGGCGAGGGCACGGCCCTCCGTGCGGCCGTCGTTGCCGTTGCCGGTGGAAGCGATGACGTCGCGTCCGGGCGCCGATTCATCGGCGAACCCGTGCACCTGGATGCCGGGCAGCCCCCGTTCGGTCAGCTCGTCGCAGACGGCGTCGAAGACGCTGTCGGTGCGGTGCGCCACGTCCGCCGCGTCACCGCGCCCGGCCCGCCGATGTGCCCCCGCGATCACCAGCACGCCGCCCTCCGTACCCCGCAGGACGTTCACGCCGAGCACTTCGGTGCGCCGGTCGGCAGCGGGATGGGGCACCTGTACGGACCAGTGGGCAGATGTGGTGAGATCCACATACACGCGTCCCCAGCCCCGTGGAGAAGGGCCGTCCTCGGTGCGGTCGGCGACTTCCGCGTAGCGTCGTCCGGTGGCTGAGTCGGTGAGGGTGCGGATCTCGAGGTCGACGTCGGACAGCCGTTCACCAGCCTCTTTGCGCCGGCCGTCGAGGAGCAGTCCGACTCCTCGCGCGATGCTGCGCCGGTCGTCGGCCGTGGGACGCCGGTACCCCGTGTGCTCGTCGAACCGGGACGTGTAGTCCGTGATCCGTTGCTCCAGGTTCACTTCCGCGTCGGGGTGCCCGTTGGTGGCGTCACCCCCGCGCCCCGTACTCTCTGTGGAGCCGGTGCCCCGGGTGAGACCCGCGAGGAGTCCGGCGATCACGGCTGCAGTCGCGACAATGATCATTGTCGCAATCGTTACCGTCTTTGTCCGCTTAGTGGTCATAGCTATATAAAGATATCCAGGTGATGAAACGCTTTTCGCGCCGGTCGCTGACGACCTGTGCCGCCACGGTCGCGCTCCTCGTGGGCGCCACAGCCTGCGGACCCTTCGGATCCGGTGACGACAAGGCGGCAGCAGACAGCGGCAGCCCCACCTTCACGGTCGCCGCCGCCGGCGACATCCTCATCCACCCCCAGCTCACCGAGCAGGCGCGCAAGGATGCCAAGCAGACCGGGAAGGGCGCCAAGGGTCTCGACTTCGACCCGCTGATGGCCGGGATCAAGCCCGTGATCAGCAAGGCGGACCTCGGAATCTGCCATTTCGAGCCGGTCGTGGGCAAGGCCGAGGGGCCGTTCCAGAGCTTTCCGGCCTTCCTCGTTCCGCCGCAGATCACCACGGCCGTCAAGAACGTGGGCTACGACACCTGCTCCACCGCCTCGAACCACACGCTCGACCACGGTTACGACGGTGTCGTGCGCACCCTGGACGCGCTCGACGCGGCAGGCCTCAAGCACACCGGTTCGTACCGGAACGCGGCAGAAGCGGCCAAGACGCTCATCGTGGACGTCAAGGGAGTCAAGGTCGCGCAGATCTCGTACGCCTTCGGATTCAACGGCTTCGAGGTCCCCAAGGACAAGCCCTGGCTGACCAACCAGACCGACTTCAAGGCCATCGCGGCTGCCGAGAAGCGGGCGCGTGCAGCCGGCGCCGAGGTCGTGCTCCTCAGCATCCACTGGGGCCGCGAGCACTGGCCGAACCCGAGCCGCTCCCAGCTCCAGCTCGGCCGCAAGATCGCCGAGGACACCGGCATCGACCTCGTCATCGGCCATCACGCCCACGTCGCACAGCCGATGGAGAAGGTCGACGGGACCTGGATCGCCTACGGCCTCGGCAATCAGGTCGCCCGGCACGACGTGCCCAGCGGACTGACCGAGGAAGGTGTCATCGGCTGGTTCGAGTTCACCAAGCGCGGCGGCAAGTGGGACGTCCAGGCCAAGTACGTGCCGACGTTCGTGGACATCCCGCCCGACCCGGACGAGTCGGGCAAGCTGCCCGAAGGTGCGGTCAAGGACCACCGTCTGGTCGACATCGCCGCCGCCCTGCGGGAGGGCAAGGGGCTGAGCAAGGAGCAGGTCGCCCGCTACCGCCTGGCGTTCGAGCGCACGGAAGGGACGATGCTCAACCGCGGCGCGGCGAAGGACGGTCTCGAGCCGCTGGAGCGGCTTCCCGACTGATACTCGCCGGCCCGCCCGTGGCCTTGATCACATCGCCCGGATTCGTACAACTGATTGGCCATGCTGCCCGTCTGACCTGTGCGGCCGCACTGGAGTGCGCCTCGTCGCACATCTGCACGCCCGTGTTGCGTCGGCAGTGCGCCCCACACCCAGGGGCACCCATGGCTTTCAAGGGAGAGGAGCCCCGCCTTGGCCGCTTCGACCACGAAGCGGCGGCATAAGGTCCGCCGAAGAGCCGACATGTCCTTGTTGGGTGGCATACGTCCACCCATCGCCGTACTGTCGGTTCTGCTCCTTGCCCTGGCGGGCGTTACCGCCCTCTCCCTCGGCCGCGTCGCCGACGACCGTGTGCCGGAAGCCGTTCTGACGTCCCAGCAGCACTTCGCCGAGGACGGCGCCATCGGCCTCCGCGCCTCGATCGACGAGAGCGTCACCGACCTGACGCGGACCGCGGGGCTCTTCAATGCGGCTGACCCCGTGCCCGCGGACGCCGTCCTCGACAAGCTCGGCAACGTCTACCAGAAGTGGCTGGGCACGGCCATCGTCGAGATCAAGTCCGGCAAGCTCCTCGCCGCACGGGGCGAGAACGTGCCACTGACCGCGATCGACCGCTCCAAACTCACCGGGGAGAACGGCCTCGCACCCCGCATGGTCCGGCTCCAGAACGGTGAGACCCGACTGCTCGCCTTCGCCGTGCTGCACTGGCCGGGACAGCCGCAGAAACTGCTCATCGCCTCCAGCGGACTCAAATTCCCCGGCATCAGCCTCGGTGGATTCCGCTCCATCGCCGTCCTCGACCAGCACGGCCAGGTACTGAGCCAGGACGGCATCCCCCAGCCCGAGCAGGTGCTGACCGACCTCCAGCGGGAGGAAGTCGCCGAGTCCAAGAAGCAGCTGAAGTCCTTCGCCAAGGCTGCGACCGAGAAGGCCGGGGAGCATCCCGTCAAGGCCAAGGAACCCGGTTCCGGGGGCTTCCTCGGCGTCAGCGGCAGTCTTACCGGCGACCGCTACCTCGGCGACCGGTCCGTCGCCGGCTACGCGACCCTCGCCGCCCCCCAGGCCGGTGAGGCCACCGTCGCCACCAGTCTCGGCCTCACGGTCCTCGCCATGGTCAAGGTCGCCGAGGACCCCACCGTGGCCGGCAGCCCGGGGTTCGGCCTGGCCGCCGCCGGCGCACTGCTTCTCATCGGCGGTATCACCGTGGCGGTCCTGATCGGCACCGTGCAGAGACCGCTGATCCGCCTCTTCCTGGAGAGCCGCCGTCTCACTCGCGGCGATCTCACCCGGCCGGTCACCGAGCCGCGGTTCGGCGAGGCGGCACGCATCGGTGCCGCGCTCGAGCGGCTGCGCCGCCAGCTCCTCGGGGAGCCCGCCGGGCCGCCGGCCGCACCCACGCGCCGCCGCTTCGGCGCCCGTACGCTGCTCGCCGTCTGCGGGGTGCTCCTGCTCGTCTGGTCGGGCCCGCTTCTGCTGCTGCTCAACCGGGCCGGTGACTCCGTCGTCGTCCCGCAGCAGATCGTCAACGACCAGCGCGAGCGCACCGACACCCTCACCGACCGGGTGCGCCGGGCGCTCAACGAGGGCCATGCCGACCTGGTGTCGGTCGCGGCCCTCGTCGGCGACCGCACCAAGCCGGAACAGATGACCGAGGTCCTCAAGCGGACCATGGCCGAGCATCTGCGCTACGAGTCGATGTACGTCGTCGAAGCCGACGGCCGCATCCTCGCGCAGGCCGGCAGCGAGCCCCACAGCCCCGCGGGCAAGGGCCCTTCCACCGCAGCGATCCGCGTCCTCGACGACCAGGGCAAGACACCGGTGATCATCGGCACCGCCGAGGTGGCCGGCCGGCAGGGGGCTGCCGTGGTGGGCGAGTTCCGGATCGACTTCCTCAACTCGCTCCTGAAGCGGCCGGGCCTGGGACAGGTCCGTGTCGTCGATACGGAGCGCCGGGTCGTCGCCGGCAACACTGGCTATGTCGCCTTCGAGGGCCTTTCCAACAGCCGTCTCGAAGGCCTGGTCAACGGCACCAACCAGAAGGTCGGCATGAGCCCGCGCCCCAGTGGCGTCCTCTTCCGGGACGGTGACGACATCCAGATCGCCGCCGCGGCGCCGTTCGTGGGCGGCGGTGCGGCGAAGTCGCTCGGCTGGACCGTCGTCAGCTGGCAGCCCGCGTCCGGTCTCGCGATCCCCGAGTACCACCGCCAGAACCTCACGGTGCTCGCGGGCCTGCTCGGCATCACCGCGGCAGCCGCGTGCCTGGGCTGGCTCCACATCGTCGTCGCACGGCCGCTGCGCGCCCTCGCCGACCAGGCGGAGGCACTCGCGGACGGGGACCGCCGCACCGTTCTCTACCCGCGCCACCACGACGAGGTCGGCGCCGTCGTCCGCAGCCTCGAGCTCATCCGGCAGCAGCTGCCGGGTCAGCAGCGCAGGCGCGACGCCGCGACGTCCCTCGCCGGAAGGAACTGACCCACCGTGCTCTTCCTCTACACCGTGCTGGTGGTGTGCAGTGCCGTCCTGCTGATCGCGGGGATCGTCGAACAGCGGCGGCACTTCGTCAACCTGGAGCACATACCGAGCCGGGTCCTCGTCAACGGCATCCGCGGCAAGTCCTCCATCACCCGGCTGTGCGCCGGCGCGCTGCGAGGCGGCGGGCTGACCACGGTCGCCAAGACGACCGGAACGGCCGCCCGCTTCATCCACCCCGACGCCACCGAGGAACCGGTCTACCGCAAGTTCGGCATCGCCAATGTCGTGGAGCAGATCGGCATCGTGCGCCGGGCCGCCGCCTACAACCCGGACGCGCTCGTGATGGAGTGCATGGCCGTCATGCCGGCCCTCCAGGAGATCAACCAGTCCAAGCTGATCCGCTCCACCATCGGCGTGCTCTGCAACGTCCGCGAGGACCACGTCGCCGAGATGGGCCCGACCCTCGACGACATCGCCCGCTCCCTGTCCCGCTCGATGCCGCACGGCGGTATCTGCGTCACGGCGGAGAAGGAGCGGTTCCACGTCCTCCAGGAGGAGGCGGACGCCCGGGACTGCAAGCTGATCTATGCCGACCCCGGGATGGTCACCGACGAGGAGCTGCGCGGCTTCAGCTGGTTCACGTTCAAGGAGAACGTCGCGATCGCGCTCGTTGTCGCCGAACTGCTGGGCGTGGACCGGGAGACCGCGCTCCAGGGCATGTACGACGCCCCGCCGGACCCGGGTGTCCTCTCCGTCGAGCGGTACGTCACGGAGGACGGCAAGAAGCTGCGCTTCGCCAATGTCTTCGCGGCCAACGACCCCGAGTCGACGCTGATGAACATCAACCAGCTCCTCGACCTCGGGGCCATCAGCCGCCCGCTGAACGTGGTCATCAACTGCCGTCCGGACCGCGTCGAACGCAACGGCCAGATGGGCCAGATCGTGCCGGACCTCCAGCCGGACAAGGTGTTCGTGATCGGCCACCCGGCCAAGAGCGCGATCGACGCGATCCCCGCCGAGTGGCGCGACCGTGCCGTCGACCTCGGCGGCGACGGGCGCGACGGCGAGGAGTTCATGCACGAGCTGCTCGGCCACCTCGGATCTGATTCCTCACTCGTCGCCATCGGCAACATCCATGGCCAGGGCGAGTTGCTCCTCGAACACCTCTCGGAGCTCCCGCCCGACGACAGCGTCGCGGCCGCCCCCTCGGAGCAGGCGGCCCCCTCGGCGGACGGCCCCGCGGGCCGTCCCGCGGGAGCCTTCCCGGAGCACTCCGACACGATGCAGCTGTACGCCCCGCACCTCGACCCGTACCAGCAGTACACGGAGGCGTACGAGAACCGATACGCCCACCGGCCGCAGGTGCCCGAGCAGCGCGACGGCGGGCCCTTCCCCGACGTGCGGCACGGTGTGCCGCCGCAGGGTGACGTGCCGCACCGGACGGCTCCGCACCATGTCCCGCCGCAGAGTGCCCAGCCCTACGGTGACCGGCCGCATGATGACCGGCCGCAGGGTGGCCAGCCCTACGGTGACCGGCCGCATGATGACCGGCCGCAGGGTGGCCAGCCCTACGGTGACCGGCCGCATGATGTCCCGCCCCATGGTGCCCAGCTCCACGGCGGCCAGTCCCATGGCGTACGGCCCCATGGTGACCAGCCCTATGGTGACCAGCCCTATGGTGACCGGCCCCACGGCGGCCAGTCACATGGCGACGTGCCTCATCAGGGCGGTCCCCGCGACGGTGCGCCGCAGCGCGTCGGACCTCGGCCGGACGCGCCCCGCGGCCTGTTCGAACCGCGCGTCCCCCCGACCTCCGTCCCACCCACCGACGAACCCCAGCAGTGGTACAGCTCAGGAGAGCCCCGTTGATCCCCTCCGTCCTCACTCCCGAGATCGCCGCGGTCGGCATCGCCCTCGGGCTGCTCTTCTCCCTGGTCTGCTATCTGACGACCAACCTCTCGCCCGGCGGAATGATCACCCCGGGCTGGCTCGCGCTCACCCTCGTCGAGGATCTCCAGCGCGCCGCGATGGTGGTCGGTGTCACGGTCCTCACCTATGTCTGCACCCTGGTCCTGCAGCGCTACGTCATCCTCTACGGAAAGCGCCTTTTCGCCGCGGTCGTACTCACCGGTGTGATGCTCCAGGCCACGGTGATGATCGTGCTCTCGCTCGAGTTCCCGCTGATGTACAGCAACCAGACCCTCGGATTCATCGTCCCCGGCCTGATCGCCTACCAGCTCGTGCGCCAGCCCAAGGGCCCCACGCTGCTCGCCACCGGTTCGGTGACGCTCATGGCCTACGTCGTCCTCACCGCCGGGATCCTGCTCGGCGTCATGCCTTCCGCCTGACCGCCCCACCGGAGCCGACCTCATGACCAAGAAGAAGACCAGTCCTGTCGTGCACGCGGCGGTCGTGATCTCCCTGCTCGCCGGCAGTGCGTATCTCACGGTCGAGCTGCGCAAGGAGGAGCAGGCCAAGGCGCCGGCGATCCAGGCCGTCACGGACACCCCGCTGCTCGAGTCGAGCACCGGCAAGGTCAGCGGCAAGCAGACCTGGGAGCGGCTGAAGAACCCGGACCGCTCGGTGCTCCGGGGCGAGGGCGGGCAGGTCCTCGCCACCTTCACCGACAACGCCCGGACCGCCACGCTCAGGGGTCCCAGCCGTACCTTCACCGAGGCCGCCAACACCAAGTCCCGCGTGGTGTCCGAGGACTGGGTGCGACTGATGCCGGAGCCCTGGCGCAAGGGCGCCGAGAAGGAGAAGTGGTTCAAGGACTGGTTCAAGCAGTACTTCGGCAGCGAGGAGGACGACGTCTTCGCGATGGCGTTCCAGTACGTCGAGGGCGCGCCGGTCAAGAAGGACGACGAGGGCATCGCCTACAGCGGTGACGCCAGCTTCGGTCCGCTCAATCCGAACGGCAGCGAGGGCAACGACCTGCGCGAGGAGCTGTCGGACTTCTACGACTACCTCGGCATCCCGTACACCTTCCGCGACGGGACCGGCCGGCAAGCCGAGTCCCGGCGCGCCCGCTCCGTGGACTGCTCGGGCTACATGCGGCTGGTGTGGGGCTACCGCGCCCGCTACCCGCTCGCCTCTTCGGACACCACAGGGGACGGTCTGCCGCGTACCGCGAACGGGATGGCCCGTGCCGACGCGGGCGCCGACATCATTCCCCTGAAGGGCGTGGGAGCCAAGGACCGGCCGAAGTCGATCGATGTGCTCCAGCCCGGTGACCTGGTCTTCTTCAAGCTGGACGCGAGGACCAAGGACCGGATCGACCACGTCGGAATGTATCTGGGCCACGACGGTGACGGCCACAAGATGTTCATCTCCAGCCGGGAGGAAGTGAACGGCCCGACGATCGGCGACAAGGGCGGCACCTCGCGGCTGGACGGCAACGGCTACTACGCGACCACCCTGCGAAGCGCGAAGCGCCTCTAGAGAGTGACGCGTGTGCAGCGCCCAGAGCGCGCGCACCGTGGCGGCGGCCGCATCCGGAACACGGGTGCGGCCGCCTCATGTCACCGGGAACAGACACTGCCGTCGTGGAAACGGGCCTGCACCTGCATGGTCAGGCCCTCACAGGGACACCGCACAGGTCCGGTCCACACATGACCGACCGACACAAGTCCCGCATCACAGTGGGGCCGGCACAGGAAACGGGCCGTACGGGATCTCTCCCGTACGGCCCGTCCGCCGTTCCGACTGCCTTACGCGGGCACGCTCGCGACACCCTGCGCCAGGAACCTCTTGCCGTTCACACGCTCGGAGACACCCTCGCGGTCCAGGTACGGCGTGATGCCGCCCAGGTGGAAGGGCCAGCCGGCGCCCGTGATCAGGCAGAGGTCGATGTCCTGCGCCTCGGCGACGACACCCTCCTCCAGCATCAGCCCGATCTCCTGCGCGACCGCGTCCAGGACGCGGGCCCGGACCTGCTCCTCCGTCAGGACGTTGTCGCCCTGCTTGAGGAGCGCGGCGACCTCGGGGTCGAGTTCCGGCTTCCCGCTGTCGTACACGTAGAACCCGCGCTTGCCGGCCTCGACGACCGCCTTGAGGTTCGGGGAGACCGTGAAGCGCTCCGGGAAGGCGCGGTTCAGGGTCTCGGAGACGTGCAGACCGATGGCCGGTCCGACGAGCTCCAGCAGGACCAGCGGCGACATCGGCAGGCCGAGCGGCTCGATGGCCTTCTCGGCGGTGGCCACCGGGGTGCCCTCGTCGATGACGTTCTGGATCTCGCCCATGAAGCGGGTCAGGATGCGGTTCACGACGAACGCCGGAGCGTCCTTGGTGAGGACCGCGGTCTTCTTCAGCTTCTTCGCGACACCGAAGGCGGTGGCGAGGGACGCGTCGTCCGTCTTCTCACCGCGCACGATCTCCAGCAGCGGCAGGATCGCGACCGGGTTGAAGAAGTGGAAGCCGACCACACGCTCGGGGTGCTGGAGCTTCGAGGCCATCTCGGAGACCGACAGCGAGGAGGTGTTGGTGGCGAGGACCGCGTGCGCCGGGGCGACGGCCTCGACCTCCGCGAACACCTTCTGCTTGACGGACATCTCCTCGAACACGGCCTCGATGATGAAGTCCGCGTCCGCGAAGCCCTCGGCCTTGTCGAGGACACCGGTGACCAGGGCCTTGAGGCGGTTGGCCTTGTCCTGGTTGATCCGGCCCTTGCCCAGCAGCTTCTCGATCTCGGAGTGGACGTAGCCCACACCCTTGTCGACGCGCTCCTGGTCGATGTCGGTGAGCACGACCGGCACCTCGAGGCGGCGCAGGAAGAGCAGCGCCAGCTGGGAGGCCATCAGACCGGCGCCCACGACGCCGACCTTGGTGACCGGGCGGGCCAGGCCCTTGTCCGGGGCACCGGCCGGGCGCTTGCCGCGCTTCTGCACCAGGTTGAAGGCGTAGATGCCGGAGCGCAGTTCGCCACCCATGATGAGGTCGGCGAGCGCGGTGTCCTCGGCGTCGAAGCCCTTCTGCAGGTCGCCGTCCTTGGCCGCCTCGATGATGTCGAGGGCGCGGTAGGCGGCCGGAGCCGCTCCGTGCACCTTGGAGTCGGCGATGAAGCGGCCGCGTGCCACGGCCTGGTCCCAGGCCTCCGCGCGGTCGATCGCGGCGCGCTCGACCACGATCTCGCCCTTGAGGACGGACGCGGTCCAGATCAGCGACTGCTCCAGGAAGTCCGCGCCCTCGAAGATCGCGTCGGCGATGCCGAGCTCGAAGACCTGCTTGCCCTTGAGCTGCTTGTTCTGGTTGAGCGAGTTCTCGATGATCACCGAGACTGCACGGTCTGCCCCGATCAGGTTCGGCAGGATCGTGCAGCCGCCCCAGCCGGGGACCAGACCGAGGAAGACCTCGGGCAGCGAGAAGGCCGGGAGGGCCTGCGAGACGGTGCGGTACGAGCAGTGCAGACCGACCTCGACACCGCCACCCATCGCCGCGCCGTTGTAGTACGCGAAGGTGGGGACCGCGAGGGACGACAGCCGCTTGAAGACGTCGTGGCCGCCCTTGCCGATGGCGAGCGCGTCCGAGTGCTGCTTCAGCAGCTCGACGCCCTTGAGGTCGGCGCCGACCGCGAAGATGAACGGCTTGCCGGTGATGCCGACGCCGACGATGTCGCCGTTCGCGGCCTCTGCCTCGACCTGGTCGATCGCGGTGTTCAGGTTCGCCAGCGACTGCGGGCCGAAGGTGGTCGGCTTGGTGTGGTCGAAGCCGTTGTCGAGCGTGATGAGGGCGAACGTGCCCGCGCCGCCCGGGAGGTCGAGGTGGCGTACGTGCGCCTGGGTGACGACCTCGTCCGGGAACAGCTCGGCGGCGCCCTTCAGGAGCTCAGCGGTGGTGCTCACTTGTTGCCTCCGGCGTCCTTGTGGTGCGGGTTCTCCCAGATCACGGTGGCGCCCATGCCGAAGCCGACGCACATCGTGGTGAGGCCGTAGCGGACCTCCGGCTGCGCCTCGAACTGCCGGGCCAGCTGCGTCATCAGACGCACGCCGGAGGAGGCGAGGGGGTGGCCGAAGGCGATGGCGCCGCCGTACTGGTTGACGCGGGCGTCGTCGTCGGCGATGCCGTAGTGCTCGAGGAAGGCCAGCACCTGGACGGCGAAGGCCTCGTTGATCTCGAACAGACCGATGTCCTCGATGGACAGACCCGCCTGGGCGAGGGCCTTCTCGGTCGCCGGGATCGGTCCGTAGCCCATGACCTCGGGCTCGACGCCGGCGAAGGCGTAGGAGACCAGGCGCATCTTGACCGGGAGGTTGTTCTCCCGGGCGAAGTCCTCGGAGGCGATGAGGGAGGCGGTGGCGCCGTCGTTCAGGCCCGCGGCGTTACCGGCGGTGACGCGGCCGTGGACACGGAAGGGCGTCTTCAGACCCGAGAGGTTCTCCAGGGTCGTGCCCGGGCGCATCGGCTCGTCGGCGGTGACCAGACCCCAGCCGGTCTCGCCGGCCTCGGGGTTGGTGCGGCGCACGGAGACCGGCACCAGGTCCTGCTGGATCTTGCCGTTGGCGTACGCCTTGGCGGCCTTCTCCTGCGAACGCACGGCGTACTCGTCGGCGCGCTGCTTGGTGATCGAGGGGTAGCGGTCGTGCAGGTTCTCGGCGGTCATGCCCATGAACAGGGCCGACTGGTCGACGAGCTTCTCCGACACGAAGCGCGGGTTCGGGTCGACACCCTCACCCATCGGGTGGCGGCCCATGTGCTCGACACCGCCGGCGATGGCGATGTCGTAGGCACCGAAGGCCACGCTGCCCGCGACCGCGGTCACGGCGGTCAGGGCGCCGGCGCACATGCGGTCGATGGAGTAACCGGGCACGGACTGCGGCAGACCCGCGAGGATGCCGGCGGTACGGCCGATGGTCAGACCCTGGTCACCGATCTGTGTGGTCGCGGCGATGGCGACCTCGTCGATCTTCTTGGGGTCGAGGTCCGGGTTGCGGCGCAGCAGCTCCCGGATCGCCTTCACGACGAGATCGTCGGCGCGGGTCTCGTGGTAAATGCCCTTCGGGCCCGCCTTGCCGAACGGGGTGCGGACGCCGTCGACGAAGACGACGTCCCTGACGGTACGAGGCACGATGGCTCTCCTCCAGGGTGCGGGGTGGCACTGCTGCGTGGCGCGCGGCTAAGCGTGCGCTTGCTGATCTCATGCTACTTGTGGGTAACCATGTTGCCCACCCCTCACGACGGGAGCGGCGAACGTCACACGCCACCCGGGGTCTGCTCCGGTGCCGGGTGGGTGCAAAGGGCCGCTGCCGCGGGTGCCTCCGTCGGTTCCGGGCTCCGGGATTCCGGCCGCAGGCCCGGTGGACCCGAGCGGGCACAGCGTTAGGGTCGAGGCGGTTTCGGTGTCGACGACGGGGGTGGGACGTGCCGAGCGACCGGAGGGCAACGGGAGGAACAGTCCCGCAGCAGCCCCGGAGCTTATGGAGGAACGGGAACTTCAATGTCTTCTGGCTCGGCCAGAGCCTGTCCGTTCTGGGTGGGTCCGTCTCCGTGCTCGCCCTGCCCCTGCTCGTCCTTGACGCCACGGGCTCCATCGTCCAGATGGGAGTCATCACGGTGATCGCCGGTGCCTGCGGCATCGGCACGGGCACCTTCGCCGGCTATCTGGTCGATCGGCTGGACCGACGGAAAACCATGATCGTCTGCGATCTGGTCAGAGCGGCCGTGCTCGGCATCGTCCCCCTGATCTGGCTGACGGAGCCCCGACTGTGGCTCCTCTACGCCCTCACCGCGGTCGTCGCAGGGCTCAAGACGGTCTTCGACGTCGCCTATGTGACCGCGGTCGCCAACCTGGTGGACGCCCAGCACCTGACGGCCGCCAACGGGCGACTGCAGGGCACGTATGCCGTCGGCTCCATCCTGGGGCCGGTTCTTGCCGGCTTCATCACCGCCGGAGTCGGGGCCTCCTGGGCGCTGACGGTGGATGGGGTCACCTTCCTGCTGTCCGCCGTGAGCCTGTGGTTCGTGCGGCTCCCGAGATCCCCTGCACGGGCGGACGACGGACCGGACGGTGCCCCGGGCCTCCTGCGCGACGCGTTCCTCGTGGGGTTCCGGTTCCTGTGGAGCCATCCCGCCATGCGTGCCCTGACCCTGCTGCTCACCCTGTTGACGTTCCTCACGCTGGGCACGATGGACCTGCTCATCTTCCGCGTTCAGCACGATCTGCGGCAGGACGCGGCCGTCCTGGGATACGTCGTCGCCGTCGGCGGAGCCGGCTCGATTCCGGCGGCGGTGCTCGCGGGTGTGCTGCGCCGAGCGCTCGGGTTCGGAGCGTGCTGGCTCGGCTCGGTGGTCCTGATGGGCCTCTCCGTCGCGGTGATCGGCAACAGCCGCAGTGTCACCGTCATCGCGGTGATGGCCGCCGGCTTCATGTTCGGCATCACGCTCGCCGCTGTGTGTTCGATGACGCTTCGGCAGGAGGTGACACCGGATCATCTCCTGGGCCGGGTCACCTCGGCCTTCTGGACCGCCCACAATGCCTCCGGGCCGGTGGGCGCGGCGGTGCTGACGGTCGCGGCGGCGCGATTCGGAGTCCCCTCCGTCAGCCTGGCGGGCGGACTGTTCTGCCTGCTGATCTTCGCCTTCGGCATCTTCACGCCGCTGCGCGCGGCACGACCGGAAGCCATGTCCGTACCGGGTTTCGAGGCGTACGCCAGGACCGCGGCGAAGCTGCCGGCCGGGAGACCGCACACGGAGTCGGACGCCTGACCAGACCGGGGGAGGCACGGCGTCGAGGCAGCCGGTGTCCGGCGGCACCGAGACCGTCGAAGTCCGGCCGATTCCAGCACCGTCCGCGTCGTCGGCCCCGGTTCGCGGTGCACCGGAATCCCGGCACGGTGGTTCGCGAACTCGGACAGTCCTCCGGAGCGGAGCAGGGGCCGCCTTCCCGGAGAGCTGCGGGACGTGCGTGTCGAGGAACTGGTCCCCGCGCCGGAAGCCCATCCGGCACCCGGGCGCCCCGGCCCCGGGACCACCGCGGACCGCACGGCGGGAGGTGCACGGCCTCCCGCCGGAGCACTACATGGCCGAGAGGGCCCGGGTCAGCAGGGGGGTCACCTGCTCGATCTGCCACGGACGCGCCCCGTACCCGGCCAGCGCATCCGCCACCGCATCCGGCGTCGCCTCCGTCGGCGGCTCCCAGCACACACGCCGCACCGTGTCCGGAGTGATCAGGTTCTCCTGGGGAAGGTTCAGCCGCTCCGCGAGTGCGGTCACCGAGGCCCGCGCCGCCGACAGTCGAGCCGCCGCGGCCGGGTCCTTGTCCGCCCAGGACCGCGGCGGCGGGGGACCCGTCACCGGCTGCCCGGGCTGTGGCAGCTCCGCGTCCGGGAGCGCGCGCGCACGGTCCACCGCGGCCTGCCACTGCTCCAGCTGGCGCCTGCCCATCCGGTGCCCGAAGCCGGGCAGCGCGGTCAGCGCCTGCACGTTCGCGGGCAGCGTCAGCGCCGCCTCCACGATCGCGGCGTCACTCAGCACCTTGCCCGGCGACACGTCCCGGCGCTGTGCCACCTTGTCGCGGGCCGTCCACAGTTCCCGGACGATCGCCATCTGCCGACGCCTGCGCACCTTGTGCATCCCCGAGGTCCGGCGCCAGGGATCCTTCCGCGGCGGCGCGGGCGGCGCGGAGGCGATCGCGTCGAACTCCTGGCGCGCCCACTCCAGCTTGTCCTGCCGGTCCAGTTCCTTCTCCAGCGCGTCCCGGAGATCGACCAGCAGCTCCACGTCCAGCGCCGCGTACCGCAGCCATGGCTCCGGCAGCGGGCGTGTCGACCAGTCGACGGCCGAGTGGCCCTTCTCCAGCGCGTAGCCGAGGACCGACTCGACCATGGCGCCCAGACCCACGCGCGGGAAGCCCGCGAGCCGCCCGGCGAGCTCGGTGTCGAAGAGCCGGGCCGGCACCATGCCTATTTCGCGCAGACACGGCAGGTCCTGCGTGGCGGCGTGCAGGATCCACTCGGTGCCGGCGAGCGCGTCGCCCAGCCCGGTCAGATCGGGGCAGCCGACGGGGTCGATCAGCGCGGTGCCCGCGCCTTCGCGGCGCAGCTGCACGAGATAGGCCCGCTGGCCGTACCGGTAGCCGGACGCCCGCTCGGCATCCACGGCGACGGGTCCGCTGCCGGCCGCGAACGCGGCGACGACGGCTTCGAGGGCCTCGGGCGTGGAGACAACCGGAGGAATGCCCTCGCGCGGCTCCAGCAGCGGGATCGGCAGCCCTTCGACTGCGAGGCCGTCGTCCGGGGGGCCGCCCCCGGTGGTTCGCAGGTCTGGCTCTGCTGCGGTCTCTTGGGCGTCGGTCACCTGTCAAGGGTATCTGTGAACGGAAGCCGCCCGTCGACGGAACGTTCCGTCGACGGGCGATCCTCCTCAGCAGAAGGGGTCAGTGGATGATGCCGGTGCGCAGGGCCACGGCCACCATCCCGGCCCTGTCGCCCGTGCCGAGCTTGCGTGCGATTCGGGCGAGGTGGCTCTTCACCGTGAGCGCCGACAGGCCCATCGAGACTCCGATCGCCTTGTTCGACTGGCCCTCGGCGACGAGCCTGAGCACCTCCACCTCACGGCCGGACAGCTCGCGGTAGCCGCCCGGGTGGCTCGGGGCGCCGGGTGGACGGCGGTGCAGCCGGGCGGCGGCGGAACCGATGGGGGCAGCGCCGGGCCTGGTCGGGTGGCCGAGGTTCGTACGCGTACCGGTGACCACGTAGCCCTTGACCCCTCCCGCCAGGGCGTTGCGGACCGCACCGATGTCGTCGGCCGCGGAGAGTGCGAGGCCGTTGGGCCAGCCCGCGGCGCGGGTCTCGGACAGCAGGGTCAGCCCGGAGCCGTCGGGCAGGTGGACGTCGGCCACGCAGATGTCGCGCGGGTTGCCGACACGGGGACGGGCCTCCGCGATGGACGAGGCCTCGATGACGTCACGTACTCCGAGGGCCCACAGATGGCGGGTGACGGTGGATCGGACGCGCGGGTCGGCCACGACGACCATGGCCGTCGGCTTGTTCGGGCGGTAGGCGACCAGGCTTGCGGGCTGCTCGAGGAGAACGGACACCAGGCCTCCTGGAAGGTGCGGGACGGAGCCGGCTCGGGGATGAAGCCGGGGCGAACCGGTCTGGAAGGGTCACCACCTCTTCGGCAGCAAACCCGCCCGCCTTTAGAGAAAGATCACGATTTGGTGAGTAACAATTCCGGCAATTCGGACGCGTGATCGATCATCCTATGAATGCGCCTGCCGTCTCGGAGGGCCCTGGTGGGCCGGGTGCCGGGGTGGCCGGGGTGACCCGGGTCGGCCCGGGCGGGCCACTGGTGGCTAGCGCGCCTGAGGCCCCCGGCGCTGCGGCAGGGAGACCACACCCGGGGAGGAGTCCTGCCCGATGGGCGTCGACGGCGGCAGCCCTGCGATCTGGCACAGCAGGTCGCACCAGGCCGCGAAATGGGCCGCAGTGTCCGGCACACCGTCCCGGCCCTCGCGTGGTGTCCACGACGCCCGGATCTCGATCTGTGTCGCAGGGAGGCGGTCCCCGAGTCCTCCGAAGTAGTGAGACCCCGCCCGGGTGACGGTACCGCTCGCCTCCCCGTACGAGAGCCCCCGCGCCTCCAGTGCCCCGGTCAGCCACGACCAGCAGACCTCGGGCAGCAGCGGGTCCGACGCCATCTCCGGCTCCAGCTCCGCCCGCACCAGCGTGACAAGCCGGAACGTGCCCTTCCATGCCTCGTGCCCGGACGGGTCGTGGAGCAGTACGAGCCGGCCGTCCGCGAGATCCTCGCCGTCGTCGACGACCGCGGCCTCCAAGGCGTGGGCGTGCGGCGCAAGCCGCTGCGGCGGGCGGGTGGGATCCACCTCGATCTCCGGCCGCAGGCGGGCGGAGCCCAGCGCGTCCACCGCCAGCCGGAACGCGAGCGGGACGGAGTTCCGCTCCGCGCTGTCCGTGCCTTCAGCGCCGTCGGATGGATCGGAAAACTGTCCCTGAGCCGCAGCCATGCGGGGAAGAGTAAGCGGAACGCGGGCCGCGTGCAGGGAGGGACACCCGGCCCGGCCGAGCTCCTTGCCCGCACATGCGAAGATTCTGGGCGTGAGTGCCAACGACCTTCCCCCGGCTCGAGGCTTCGCCCGAGTCGGGGACGCCCCCTCCTCGGGCCAGCAGACGAAGACCCCCGCCACCCAGGACTCCGCCTTCCTCAGGGCGTGCAGGCGCGAGCCGGTGCCGCACACGCCGGTCTGGTTCATGCGGCAGGCCGGGCGGTCGCTTCCCGAGTACCTGAAGGTGCGCGAAGGCATCCCGATGCTCGAGTCGTGCATGCGGCCGGAACTGGTCACCGAGATCACTCTCCAGCCGGTGCGCCGCCACAAGGTCGACGCCGCGATCTACTTCAGCGACATCGTGGTACCGCTGAAGGCCATCGGCATCGACCTCGACATCAAGCCCGGCGTCGGCCCGGTCGTCGCCGAGCCCATCCGCCGTCGCGAGGACCTCGCACGGCTGCGCGACCTGACGCCGGACGACGTCTCGTACGTCACCGAGGCCATCGGCATGCTCACCTCCGAGCTCGGTGCCACCCCCCTGATCGGCTTCGCGGGTGCGCCCTTCACCCTCGCCAGCTACCTCGTCGAGGGCGGCCCGTCCCGCAACCACGAGCACACCAAGGCCCTCATGTACGGGGACCCGCAGCTGTGGGCCGACCTGCTGGACCGGCTCGCGGACATCACCTCGGCCTTCCTGAAGGTGCAGATCGAGGCCGGTGCCTCCGCGGTGCAGCTCTTCGACTCGTGGGTCGGCGCACTGGCCCCCGTCGACTACCGGCGCTCGGTCATGCCCGCATCCGCGAAGGTGTTCCGGGCGGTCCAGGACTACGGTGTGCCGCGCATCCACTTCGGCGTCGGCACCGGCGAGCTCCTCGGCCTCATGGGCGAGGTCGGCGCGGACGTCGTCGGCGTCGACTGGCGTGTCCCGCTCGACGAGGCCGCCCGCCGCGTCGGCCCCGGCAAGGCACTCCAGGGCAATCTGGACCCGGCGGTCCTCTTCTCGTCCCCGGAGGCGGTCGAGACCAAGACCCGCGAGGTCCTCGACGCCGCCACCGGTCTGGAGGGCCACATCTTCAACCTGGGCCACGGCGTCCTGCCCACCACCGACCCGGATGCGCTGACCCGCCTGGTGGAGTACGTCCACACCGAGACCGCGCGCTGAGCGCGGCGCCGCCGCACTGCCTCAGCCGGCGCTGACCGAAGCGATGCGACCGGCTCCGTCGAGGGCGAGGTCCACGACCGTGCTGCCCGGGAGTTCCGGTGCCGGATCGTCGCCCCGGCCCGGCCCGGCGCGGTTCCGGACCGTGGTGAGCGAAGTGACCCGCCACCACGGGCTGCGCCGGGCCGATCCCCGCACGAGGTGGAGGGACCGGCGTTCGGGGCGATGGGCGTGCTGGGCGCCGCCGGCTGCCGGGGAGCGCAAGCCGCCCCGGGCACGGGGCTGTTCCTGGCCCCGGACGACCCCGGGCGACACGCGCCGGCCCGGTCCCGGCACACGTCCGCGCATCCTGCTGACCGGTGCGGTCCGACCGGCGGCGAAGCCTTCCCGGCAGACCTTCCGGTCACCGCACGGGGGCGGGTGCCCCGGCACGCTCACCGGGGGGCCCGGTCAGGCCTCCGCCTCGCGCACCGCCGCGGTCGCCTTGCGCGCGGCCACCAGAACCGGATCCCAGACCGGTGAGAACGGCGGCGCGTAACCGAGGTCGAGCGCCGTCATCTGCTCGACCGTCATCCCGGCCGTGAGGGCGACGGCCGCGATGTCCACGCGCTTCGCCGCCCCCTCGCGGCCGACGATCTGGACGCCCAGCAGCCGGCCCGTGCGGCGCTCGGCGAGCATCTTGACCGTCATCGGGGCCGCTCCCGGGTAGTAGCCCGCGCGACTCGTCGAGTCGACCGAGACGGTCACGAAACGGAGCCCCACCTCGAGGGCGTCCTTCTCGCGCAGCCCGGTGCGGGCGATCTCCAGGTCGCACACCTTGCTCACGGCGGTGCCCACGACACCGGGGAAGGTCGCGTAACCGCCGCCCACGTTCGCGCCGATGACCTGGCCGTGCTTGTTCGCGTGCGTACCGAGCGGCACATGGCGCTCGCGGCCCGAGACCAGATCCAGCACCTCGACGCAATCGCCGCCCGCCCAGATGTTCTCGTGTCCGCGCACGCGCATCGCCAGATCGGTGAGCAGTCCTCCGTACACCCCGAGCGGCAGCCCCGCCGCATCCGCGAGTGCGGTCTGCGGCTCCACCCCGATGCCGAGCACGACGACATCGGCCGGGTACTCGGCGTCCTCCGTGGCGACCGCGCGCACCCTCTCCCGCGGCCCTCCGGGCGCGGAAGGTGCCCCCACGCCCGGTCCGGTGAGGATCTCGGCGACCGCGCAGCCGTTGACGGTCGTGATGCCCAGTCCGTCCATCGCGTCGTGCACCAGCCGGCCCATGTCGGGGTCGAGCGTGGCCATGGGCTGCTCGCCGCGGTTGACGACGGTTACCTCGAAGCCGCGCTTCAGCAGCGCCTCGGCCATCTCCACGCCGATGTAGCCCGCGCCGACGACGACCGCCCGGCGCCCCGGTCCTGCGGCGAGCGTGTCCAGCAGGGCCTGGCCGTCCTCGAGTGTCTGGACCCCGTGCACACCCGGGGCGTCGATCCCGGGCAGCGACGGGCGCACCGGCCGGGCTCCTGTCGCGACGACGAGCTTGTCGAAGCCCGTCCACGACTCGGCACCCGACTCCAGGTCCCGGGCCCTGACCCGTTGTCCGCCGAGGTCGATCTCCACGACCTCCGTACGCATCCGCAGGTCGATGCCGCGGGCCCGGTGCTCCTCGGGCGTGCGCGCGATCAGGCCGTCCCGCTCGGACACGTCGCCGCCGACCCAGTACGGAACGCCGCATGCGGAGTAGGAGGCGAAGCGGGAGCGTTCGAACGCGACGATCTCCAGCTTCTCCGGGCTTCTGAGCCTGCGGGCCTGCGATGCGGCGGACATGCCCGCCGCATCGCCGCCGATGACCACGAGTCGTTCCTGTGCCATACGGAACACGCTACGTGGGGACGGGCGTTCAGTCCCGCTCGGGCGCCACCTCCGGGTCGGCCGCCGGAGCGGGCGCCGGGACCGATGCCGTGACGGGCGCCGGGGCGGCCTTGCGCCGCAGGGGCCGGATCAGCCACCGCCACACCGCGTACAGCGCCGCGATCACGGCCACGAAGGGCGCCACCGCACCGAGGACCAGGCCGATCCACCGCAGAGTCGCCACCAGTGCCTCCCAGCCGCCCTTCAGGGCGTCCAGGAATCCGGGGTCGTCCTCCTCGAACGGCTCCTCCCGTGTCTGCTCGGACAGCTCCACGGTGATCGTCGCCATCGTCGTACGGTCCTTCAGCGACGCCTGCCGGGCCAGCAGCGACTCCAGCTCCGCCTGACGGGTGCTCAGCTCACCCTCCAGCGTGACCACATCGTCGAGCCTGGTCGCCCGGTCCATCAGTGCCCGGACGCGGTCGACACTCGCCCGCTGGGTCGCGATACGGCTTTCCACGTCGACCACCTGGTCGGTGACGTCCTTCGCGTCCGCCTTGCGCGACAGCAGCTTTCCCGTGCCCGAGAGCTCGGTGAGGACCGACGCATAGCGGTCCTGGGGCACCCGCAGCACGATGCGCGACATGACATGTGTGCCGTCGGTGCGTTCCGTGGCCTCGTTCGCGACATGTCCGCCGGCCGACTCCGCGGTCGTACGGACGGCGGCGAGCGCCTTGGCCGCGTCCTTGACCTCGACCGACAGCTCGGCGGTGCGGATGATGTGCGTCCCCGCCGATGCCGGTGCCTTCCCCTGCCGACCTTGTCCCGGACTCCCGGCCGACTTGTCGGTCGCCAATTCCGAGCCTGCCGCCGAGCCCTTCGCGGCTCCGTCCGCCGCGCCTTCCGGCTGTGATGCGGCCTTCTGGTCTCCGGCGCTGGTGTCCTCGGCCGCGCTGCAGCCCGCAAGTGCGAGCGCCACGGTGAGGAGCGCTGCCGCGGTCGTACGACGCCGTGCACGCATATCGGTCCCCCAGGGATGGTGGTGGATGGTGACCGTTCGACGTGCGGGGCGGGGGAGGGGGTTGCCGGTTTCCGGTTCCGAAGCGGTCACGGTCGGGACTCATTACGGCCAGGGGCAGGTGGTTTGAGAGAGTGGACCCATGAACGCGGACCCACGCAAGGCCCATGTCGTCGTCATCGGCGGCGGTATCGCCGGCCTTGCAGCCGCGCACCGGCTGCTCCCCGCCGGGGTCCGGGTGACCCTGCTGGAGGCGACCACCGCGCTCGGCGGCAAGCTCCAGGCCGGCGAGATCGCCGGTGCCCCCGTGGACCTCGGCGCCGAGTCGATGCTCGCCCGCCGCCCCGAAGGGGTGGATCTGGCGCGCGCCGTCGGACTCACCGACCGCCTGCAGGCTCCGGCCACGACCAGCGCGTCCGTGTGGACCCGTGACGCGCTGCGCCCCATGCCCAAGGGCCATGTGATGGGTGTGCCGGGCAGTGCCGATGCCCTCTCCGGGCTGCTCTCCGCGGCCGGCCTCGACCGTATCGGGCGCGAGCGGGAGCTGCCCCCGGCCGAGCTCGGCGACGACGTCGCCATCGGCGCGTTCGTCGCCGAGCGCCTCGGGCGTGAAGTCGTCGACCGGCTCGTCGAGCCGCTCCTCGGCGGCGTGTACGCGGGAGACGCCTACCGCATCTCCATGCGCGCCGCCGTCCCCCAGCTCTTCGACGCGGTACGGGCCGCCCACGGCTCGCTCCTCGACGGCGTCCGCGACATCCAGCGCCGGGCCGCGCAGCGGCAGGAGACGGGTCCCGTGTTCATGGGCATCGAGGGCGGCGTGGGCACCCTCCCGCTCGCGGTCGCCGATGCCGTACGTGCCGGGGGCGGGGAGATCCTCACCGAAACCCCGGTACTCGGCCTGTCCCGTACCGACGAGGGCTGGCGGATCCGGACCGACGAGCGGCAGCTCGACGCCGACGCCGTCGTCCTCGCCACCCCGGCCTGGTCCGCATCCGCACTGCTCGTGGACGAGTCCCCGACCGCATCGGCCGAGCTCGCCACCGTCGAGTACGCCTCGATGGCGCTGGTCACCCTCGCCTTCCGGGGAGCGGACCTGGCCGGACAGCTGCCCGCCGGCTCCGGTTTCCTCGTCCCTCCCGTCGACGGCCGTACGATCAAGGCGTCCACCTTCTCGTCGCAGAAGTGGAGCTGGGTCGCGGACGGCGCGCCCGGTCTGTTCCTGCTGCGCACCTCGGTCGGCCGCTACGGCGAGGAGGAGCACCTCCACCGCGAGGACTCCGAACTCGTCGACGTCTCGCTGCGCGATCTCGGCGAGGCGACGGGGCTCACGGCCCGGCCCGTGGCGAGCGAGGTCACCCGCTGGATCGGCGGTCTGCCGCAGTACCCGGTCGGGCATCCGGACCGGGTCGCCCGCATCCGGGACGCCGTCGCCGAGCTCCCCGGGCTCCGTGTCTGCGGGGCGGCGTACGACGGCGTGGGCATCCCCGCGTGCATCGGCAGCGGGCAGCGCGCGGCGGACGAGATCATCGCCACGGCCCCCCTGGTGCGGGGCACTGTCCGGGACGGGCGAGAATAGCCGTATGAGTGCGCCCGAAAAGATCCCGAACGCCGGTAAGAAGGCGAAGGACCTCAACGAGGTCATCCGCTACACCCTGTGGTCAGTCTTCAAGCTTCGAGACGTACTGCCCGAGGACCGTGCCGGTTTCGCCGACGAGGTCCAGGAACTGTTCGACCAGCTCGCCGCCAAGGACGTCACGGTCCGTGGCACCTACGACGTGTCGGGCCTGCGCGCCGACGCCGATCTGATGATCTGGTGGCACGCGGAGACCGCGGACCAGCTTCAGGAGGCGTACAACCTCTTCCGCCGCACCCGTCTGGGCCGCGCGCTGGAGCCGGTCTGGTCGAACATGGCGCTGCACAGGCCCGCCGAGTTCAACAAGTCGCACATTCCGGCGTTCCTCGCCGACGAGACACCGCGCAACTACGTCTCGGTGTACCCCTTCGTGCGCTCGTACGACTGGTATCTGCTCCCGGACGAGGACCGCCGCCGCATGCTCGCGGACCACGGCAAGATGGCCCGCGGCTACCCGGATGTGCGCGCGAACACGGTTGCCTCGTTCTCCCTCGGCGACTACGAGTGGATCCTCGCCTTCGAGGCCGACGAGCTGTACCGCATCGTCGACCTGATGCGCCACCTGCGCGCCTCCGAGGCCCGCCTGCACGTGCGCGAAGAGGTCCCGTTCTACACGGGGCGGCGCAGGAGCGTGGCGGAACTGGTGGCCGGTCTTGCGTGAGGGGTTCCGGCCGGGGGGCCGGGGGTTGTCCCCCGGGGGACGGTGCACGGGGCGGCGCAGGAGCGTGGCGGAACTGGTGGCCGGTCTTGCGTGAGGGGTTCCGGCCGGGGGTCCGGGGGTGGTCCCCCGGGGGACGGGGCACGGGGCGGCGCAGGAGCGTGACGGATCCGATGGCCGGTTCCGCCTGACGGGCCGCTCGTACGACCTGGAGGCGGGCCGCACCGGCCATGCCTCCCTTGACCCGGAAGATCAGACGGCCGGCGGCAGGAGTACGCGCTCCACCGCCTGCCGTTCCAGCGACACCGGGTCCGGCTGCGGGTGCGGCGCGCACGATGCGCGCCGCACCGGCGTCCTTCCCTCCAGGAGATACGCCTCCAGATGGCCGTTGACGCAGGCGTTGTCACCACCCGCGATGCCGTGGGAACCCGCGTCCCGCTCGGTCACCAGCACCGAGCCTCCCAGCCGGCGCTGGAGTTCCAGCGCCCCCGCATAGGGTGTTGCCCCGTCCCGCTCCGCCGCCAGGATCAGCAGTGGCGGCACCGCCCCGGGAGGGATGCGCACGTCGAGCGGCTGCTGCCGGGGCGCCGGCCAGTACGCGCACGGAAGATTCATCCATGCATTGGCCCAGGTCTCGAAGGGCGCCCGACGGGCCAGCGCACTGTGGTCGCGGTCCCAGACCCTCCAGTCCGTGGGCCAGGGCGCGTCGTTGCACTCGACCGCCGTGTAGACGGCATTGCCGTTCTCGTCCTCGGCCGCCTCGTCAGGGTCGGGCGCGGCCAGTGTGATCAGGGGCCGCGGGTTCCCCTGCAGAAACTCCGACAGCGCACCGGCCCGCCGTGGCCAGTAGTCGTCGAAGTAGCCGGCCTGCAGCAAGGTCCGCTGCAGCTCACCGGGCCCCACCGTGCCGCCGGCCGGCCGGCGGGCCAGTCGGGCGAGGGCCAGCTCGTAACTGCGCTGGACCGCCTCGGGTGTCGGACCGAGGCCGTACCTGGCATCGTGCCGGGCGACCCATGCGCGGAAGTCGGCCCACCTGCTCTCGAAGGCGAGTGACTGGTCCAGATTGCTCCGGTACCAGATCTTCGCCGGTGACGGGTCGACCGCCGAGTCGAGGACCATGCGCCGGACATGCCTCGGGAACAGCGCGGCGTGCAGCGCGCCGAGATACGTGCCGTACGAGGCACCGAGGTAGCTGAGCCGGTCCTCGTGGAGCGCGGCACGCAGCACCTCCAGGTCGCGGGCGTTGTTGAGCGAGTGGTAGTGCCGTAGCGCAGATCCCGCGTTGCGGGCACAGCCCCGGGCGTACGCCTTGGCCCGGGCGATCCGCTCCTGCTTGTACGAGGCCGACGGCTCGGCCGGGGCCGGGGTGGGGGTCCTGGAGAAGTCCGCCGGGTCCTGGCAGGAAAGCGGTGCGGAACGGCCGACCCCGCGTGGGGCGTAGCCGACGAGGTCATAGGCGGCCGCGATCCGCTCCCATGCGGGCGCCCGTGACGCCATCGGGAAGTGCATGCCGGAACCGCCGGGGCCGCCCGGGTTGTAGACGAGCGAGCCCTGACGCCGCTCGGACGGGCCGGAGGCCCGTACCCGGCTCACGGTGAGCCGGATCCGGCTGCCCAGGGGCCTGGCGTAGTCGAGAGGTACGGCGACGGTGCCGCATTCGACGTACGGCGGGAGGTCCTCGACCGCGGGGCAGGCGCCGAAGGAGATCCCGGTGGACTCCGCACGGGCGGCGGCGATCACCGTGCCCGCGCTCTCCGCAGTGATGGGGGGCAGGGCACGGCCGGCCGCGGTGGTGGCACCTTTGGCCGGGACGGAGACGAGGGCCGACAGAACCAGGGACCCGACCGCTCCGTACAGCGCCAGTGCTCTCATCGTGTTGTCCCTCCGTATCCACGGCAGTGGCACGAAGATCACCGCATGAGTGCGGCTTGTAAAGCACCGCTGTCCGGTGTCGGCGTCAATGACTCCTATGCGTCGTGCGCCGGTCGGTCAGGGCCGAGCGCAGGGCGGGATCGTCGAGGGCGCGTACACCGTGCACGGCGACGGCGGTCAGCAGCGCGTGCTCCGTGCCGTCCGAGCGCGGCTCCTCCGCGAGCAAGCGCAGGACCCTCCGGCCGGACGGGGTTGCCCAGCGGGTGTACGGGCGCACTTCGAAGCGGGCGATGCCGAGACAGCTGAGGGTGAGAACGAGGGGGAGCGCGAACCAGGCGGCGAGATGCCCTGGCAGGTCCTCTTCCTGAGGGAGCATCAGCAGCGTTGCAGCGGCGAGCGCGACCGTGAGCACGGACGCGGCCCGCACCGTCCGCAGGGCACGGGCCATGCCCGCCCTCGCTTCGTCGGGGACGGCGAGGCCTGCCGTCACCAGCCGGTCGGCCAGGGCGCGTACGGCGTCGCCGTCGGCCGCGGCCCGGCGTATCGCTTCGGTACGGGACTGGCCCGTGGGCCCGGCGGCACGGATCACCGAACGCTCCAGGTCGTCCGTGCCCTCGGGGTCGACGACGGTGGTCCAGCCGGTGTGCGCGAGGAGAAGGCGCCGCGTGCGGTGCATGTGGACGAGGGTCAGTTCGGCCACCCGACGAGGGCCGCCGGCCAGGAACGCCGCTTCGTACAGGCCCAACTCGTGCTCGTGCTCGTGGACGGGGCCCCGACGGCCGTGGTCCGCGGTGTCGTCGCCGGGTGCGTCGCCGGGTGCGTCGGCGGCGGCGAGGCAGAGCCGGACGCAGCTGACGGCGGCGGCGGTCCAGGCCATGGCGAGCAGAGGGAGCCAGAACATGGCCGAGTTGTACGCGAGATCACCGTCGGGGCGCCACGGGGGTTTCACGATCCGGACGGCGGGCCGTCATCGGGACGGGGGAGCGGGGGATGTCGCAATCGGTACGGAGTTCTGCGACGGCCGGTACGCGGAGCCGTCGTCCCCGACCGGCGGGCGGGGGTCTCCTCCCTCGGACGGCCGCCGCCCGGCCCGCGTACCGGCCGGGCTCACTCCCCGCCGGTCGTGCCGCGCACCCCGACCACCGGGCACGGCGAGTGCTGGGTCGCCTCGTCGGCGATGGCGTCGAGCCGGGCAGCTCCATGCCCGGCCCGGCCGCGACATCGCGCACGCGAGCATCGAGGTGGCCGTGGCCGGCGACGAGACGCTCGGCCACCGTGACGGCGCGGCTCGGCGCGCCCGACGGCCTGCCGGCGGCGGGGAGTTCCCACAGCCCCCGCGAGTCCGACGCGGACGATGGAGTCCGGGTCGGCGGAGGAGAGCGGACCCCCGCCGCGTGGGCTCGGAACCTGCCCTGAGGCCGGCCTGTCCCGTGCCCGTGCGGTAGGCGTACGACCAGAGGGGCGACGTGAGCACGGCGATGGTCGCCGCCGGTGCGACCACGGCCGGGCCGGAGCCGATGGTGTGCGGGGCGCGCCGGATGCGGGGACGCAAGGTGCCTCCTGCCTGCGGCCCGTACACCGCTGGGCGAAGCGAGCGCCCGGCCTGCGACACGCAGGCCGGGCGCTCCGTCGTGCTGTCCGGCGGACGGTTCCGTGCAATCAGCCGGAACTGCCCCCGCCGCAGCTGGATCCGCCCCCTCCGCCGCAACTGGATCCGCCGCTCGAACCGCCGCAACTCGAGCCGCCGCCGCCCGACGAGCTCCCGCAGCCGCCGCTGCAGCCACCGCTTCCGCCGCAGCTGCTGCCACCGGCACCGCCGCAGCCCCCGCCGCCGGACCCGCCGGAGTGCGACGCGGCGCACCAGACGACGACGGGGGCCGCGAGCAGCGCACCGGCCGACGTGTCGTGGGACGAGGGCCGCGCATGGCCGGTTCTGACCAGCCTGGCTGCCGCCACCAACTGCTCCCGCAGCAGCGGGTCGGGCAGCGCACGGAGCCCGTCCAGCGCCACGAGGTGGCCCGGGTGGGCGTCGTACGCATGGGACGTGCGGTAGTCGACGGCGGCGCGCTTGCCGGCCTGAGTGACCTTGCGGGCGGCGTTTGTGGTGCAGATGACCCCGATGATGAATCCGCCGAGGAAGGCGGGCAGGATCTTCACGACGAACGGAAAGGGAATGTCCGAGAATCCCTCGTGCGCGACGTACTGCAGGACCGTCAGGAGGATCGAGAGCGGAAGCAGGACGACGGCGCAGATGCTCTGTGCGATGGCCCAGCGCCGCCACTGACGCAGGGCCTCGGGCTCGGTCATCAGCCCGCGTGCCGCGAGCCCGTCGCCGATCTCCTGCACGGCGGGGCTGCGCATCACCGCCAACCGCAGGGTGTGGAGCGCCCCGTTCGGCGCGGCGGCGGTCTCCTGGAGCACGGCACGCTCGACCGGGTCGTGGGCCACGGCCCGCTGCACGGCGATGATTCCGGGGCCGCCGACGACGAGCCGCCCGTCCGCGACCATCGCGGCCAGAGCGGAGTCGACGACCCTTGCGGGGCCGCCGTTGAGGAAGGCGACCTCCATCAGGTCGTGCACGGGACCGCCGGGGCCGCGGCGGCGGCCGGCCGCGAGCCCGCGGATCAGCCCCGCCGACGAGACGGCCATGGCGAGATTCGCCAGTACGGCGAGCACATTGAACAGCACGGGGGTCACCTCCTGACGAGAGCGGCGCGGGCCGCGCGGACGATCCGGGTCGAACGGCGGGGCGGCCGGGCTCCGGCCCGGTCCTGCCACCAGTGGGTCAGTCGGCGCCGGGCCGCCATGTCCTCGGGCCTTCCGGTGATCAGCAGATGCTCGGCGAAGTCGAGCGCGTCCCTGCGGTACCCGCCGCGCATGGGCCGCCCCCTGGCGTACGCCAGGAACGCGGGCCTGTAGTCAGCGCCCAGGATCTCCATGAGCTCGGGCGCCACCTTGGCCACCACATCGGCCCGCTTGGCGGCGAGGGCCCGGCTCTGCACCCCGAGCCGCTGCGGATCGAAGCCCTCCGGCACCGGTGTCCCCGCGACGAGTGCGGACAGCAGCGCGGTCTGCGCCAGCCCCACTCGCTCACGTGCCCCGGACGGTGCCGCCTCCGCCTCCTTCTGCGCCCGGCGGCTGGGCGCCGCCGGCGCGGGGCCTGCTGCGGGTGCCTGCGCCAGTGTGCTGCGTATCGCGGTCAGTTCGTCCGCCAGCTCCCCTTCCGGCGGGAAGTCGTCGTCCCGCTCCAGCAGTACGCCCGGCGGGTCCGTACGGCGGCGCAGCTCCGCGAGGATGTCCAGGACCCGGTCGGGCACCGGGTGGGCGTGGGTGTCGTGCCAGACGCCGTCGCGTTCGATGCCGCCGGCGACATGGACGTAGGCGATCGCCTCGAGGGGGAGTTCGTCGAGGGCGGCCAGCGGGTCCTCGCCGCGGTTGATGTGGTTGGTGTGCAGGTTGGCGACGTCGATGAGGAGACGCACGCCCGTCCGCTCGACGAGTTCGGCCAGGAACCTGCCCTCGGTGAGCTCGTCGCCGGGCCAGGCGACCAGCGCCGCGATGTTCTCCAGGGCGAGCGGCACCGGCAGCGCGTCCTGGGCGATCCGCACGTTCTCGCACAGAACGTCCAGGGCGTCCCTGGTACGCGGGACGGGCAGCAGATGTCCGGCCTCCATCGGGGAAGAGGCCGTGAGCGGGCCGCCTGCGCGGACGAAGGCGATGTGCTCGGTGACCAGAGGGGCGCCCAGCGCCTCCACCCGCTCGGCGAGGGCGGTCAGACGGGCCGGGTCGGGACGCTCGGCGCCGCCGAGGCCCAGCGACACCCCGTGCGGGACGACCGTGACACCGCGTTCCAGCAGGCGCTTCAGGGGGTCGGCCAGATGCCCTGGGCACACGTTCTCCGCGACGACCTCGACCCAGTCGAGGCCTGGCAGTCGCTCAATGGTGTCCGCCAGCTCCGGGCGCCAGCCGATACCGGTGCCGAGCCTGACAGGCTTGTTCATGGGTCCCCTCCTCTGCGTGTGCAGGGGTCATGGCCCCGCTGGACCCTGCCGAATCCAGAGGAGGGGACGTTCAGAGCTTCATTTGAGGTTCCGGACGTCGTCCGGGCGGTTCCGGACTCCGGGCAGCCGGATCCCGGCGACGGGACCGGCGGCTACTGGGCGGGCTGTCCCCCGGGCTGCCGGCCGGACGGCTGCCCTGCGGGCTGCTGTCCCGACTGCTGTCCCTCGGGCTGCTGGCCGGACGGCTGTCCTGCGGGCTGCTGTCCCGACTGCTGTCCCTGCTGTCCCTCGGGCTGCTGGGCACCGGGCGCCGGGCGGTTGGTGTTGATGGCCGTCGGCGCACCCGGCTGTGTCGAGGGTTCGGACGTGAACGACCCGTTCCCGGAGGGGGACGCCGGGGCCGGAGCCGGCGGAAGGTTTCCGTCCGGCGGCGGCGGGCCCGTCGGGCTGGCCGTCGCACCGCCCGCGGCCTCGTTGGCGATCGCGTCGAAGTCCACCATGCCGGTGGCCTCCAGCATGGTGATGTGGTCCAGCACGGTCTGGTTGGCGTCGCTCGCCAGCTGACGTATCAGAGTGTTGCGGGTGGTGTGCCGGACCTGGGCGACCAGGGAGAAGACCTTTCCGTGCGCGTTGCGCAGCAGGTTCGCGAACTTGACCTCGTATTCCCGCCCACTGGCCGCCGACAGCTCCCGCAGCCAGCCCTGCTGCTGCTCGTTGGGCTGGTTCGGCAGCTCGACGCCTAGCTTCGCCGCCACATCGCGGGCCCTCACGTCCAGGTCGGTGTGGCCGACGACGAGGTGGTCGCCCGCGTCCTTGATCGCCTTGCTCGGCGCACGCTCGATCGCCTGCTGGCCCGCGGGCAGCTCCCAGAGCCCGGCCAGGCGCACCTTCACCAGGAAGTCGCGGTCGGTCGCGGTCAGCGGACCCCACTGCGTCGCCACGGACGATGCGTTGAGATTCGCCTGACCCGTGCCGGAGCGGTCGGCGTAGGACCATACCGGGAATGCAAGCGCGCCCACCGTTGCGACCAGAGCCGCGATGATGAGAGCTGTCCCGTTGATGCGCCGCAGCAAGTGTTCCTCCCCAGCAGTTGTGCGTATCGCAGAATCGACCGGCAACCGAACCGGCGGTTCAACCTACTTCGCAGTACCGGAAGGTACGCAGCGGGGTGGCGTTCCGTTCAATCGGCTCCGGCGCCGGTTCAGATCCGCTCCGGACGGCAGGCCACGACCGTGACCGAGCCCGGGGCGATCTCCGTGAAACCTGCGTCCCGCACGGTCGGCCGGCCGCTCGCGGCGAGGTCCGCCCACTGGCCGGGGCGCGCCGTACGCACCGCCAGGGGGAAACCCGCTTCGCGCCAGGCACTGCGCCCGGCCTCGTCCATGTCCCACCACAGCAGCTGGGCCCCGTGACCGACCTGTGCCATCTCCTTGCCGGTCGACATGCGCAGATCGGGGCTGAGCCAGATCAGGGCCGTCCCAGGACCGGTGGCCTCCGGCTCCTCGGCGTCCTCCAGCTCCGTGCCCGACACCTGGAGCTTCACCAGCTCCTTGGGCCAGCCGTCCAGCGGCACCGGTGGGAACACCCGTACCTCCGCGGACCCGCCCGTCACCGTGATGCCGGGCAGCGCCGACGCCTTGCGCCACTCCGCGCCCCGCGCCCGCCGCACCACCTTGCGGATGCGGGCGTCCTGCCAGTCCCGCATCGCCTGCGCCCACTCGCCCTCTCCTGCCGACCGCTCGTCGGAGAGCATCACGAGCACCGCGCGTGCCGCCGATTCCAGGGCGTCGGTGCGGGACGGAGGAGCGGCCTTCTCGACCCGGACCACGAGGGGAAGGACGAACTGCGGAGCTTCGTCGCGTGCGGTCCGCTCCTGGCGGAAGGGGCTCCCGGCCCGGTTCTCGGCGGGACTGTCGATGCTGTTCACCCTGTCCAGTCTGCCAGCCCCCGGGACCGCGGATGTTGGCGGAACAAGAGCCTCCGGGGGAGCATGCCCGTCATGAAATCCGATCTCTTCGCCACCGAGAACATGGCGCAGCAGGCCGTCGCTCCCGGCATGAGTCTGCAGAACGCCAAATCGATCAAGTATGCGGTCAATGGTGAGATGCACGCGCGACAGGGCTCGATGATCGCCTTTCGCGGGAACCTCCAGTTCGAACGCAAGGGCCAGGGCATAGGCGGCATGCTCAAGCGCGCCGTCACCGGCGAGGGACTGCCGTTGATGGCCGTTCGCGGCCAGGGGGAAGCCTGGTTCGCTCACGAGGCGGCGAACTGCTTCATCGTCGACATCGAACAGGGCGACGCGCTCACCATCAACGGCCGCAATGTGCTCTGCTTCGACTCCACCCTCACGTACGAGATCAGGACCGTGAAGGGGGCCGGAATGACCGGCGGCGGGCTCTTCAACAGTGTCTTCACCGGATACGGAAAGCTCGGCGTCATCTGCGAGGGCACCCCGATCGTCATACCCGTCACCGCGCAGCAGCCGGTGTACGTCGACACCGACGCGGTGGTGGGCTGGAGCGCCCAGCTCAACACGTCCCTCCACCGCTCGCAGTCCATCGGCTCGATGATCCGCGGCGGATCGGGCGAGGCCGTCCAGCTGATGCTGCAGGGCGAGGGCTTCGTGATCGTCAGGCCCAGTGAGGCCACCCCGCAGAAGACATCCTCCAGTTGAGGCTCCGCCGTGTCGGCCGGCGTTACGGGCTGGCCGGACCATGGGTGCTGCGCGGGATCGACCACGATCTGCCCGCGCACTCCCTGGTCCGGGTCCAGGGCGCCAACGGCAGTGGCAAGTCCACGCTGCTCCGCCTGCTCGCCGGGATCGACGCACCGACCGAGGGGCGCATCACGGGGCGGCCGCGCACGGCGTACGTACCCGAGCGCTTTCCGGTAGCCCTCCCCTTCACCGCGAACGGGTACCTCGTCCATCTCGGCAGGATCCACGGCCTGAGCCGGGTGGCGGCGGAGCGCGGCACGCGGGCCACCCCCGGCGCCTGAGGCCGGGGAGGAGCGCCCTCGTACCGCGGACGTACTCGGGTGACGCGGCCTCGCGCGTGGCGGGCGCCTCCCGGCGTTGGCCGGTGGAGCACCGCAACTGTGGTCGTGGGCCCGCCGGGGAGGACGGGACAGCCCTTGGGCTCCGTACGCATGGACGAGACGGCCCGGCATCGCGTGTCCTCGGTCCCGGCAGTGCGGTCCCGCCCGGTCGGGCCGAGGCCCTTCGCGGACTGTGTGCTGTGCGGGGAGCGGGCCGGGCACCCGAGTCCAACCGGGGCGCGACCCGCTGCCCGGCGGCGAAGGACGCGAGGCCGAGCGCACCGCCTGCGCCGGTTGACGTGGCTCAGTGGCTCCGGCCGGCCATCAGCTCGGAGACCTTCACAAGGCGATAGCCCCGCCTGCGCAGCTGCGGCACGATGCGCTCGACGGCCCTCTCCGTGACCGGCGCCCCGCTGCGGGTGCAGTGCATGACGACCAGGGAGCCCGGCTCCACCCCGGCAAGTACCTGCTCAGCGACCGCGTCGGGGTCCTTGGCGAAGGCGTCCCCGCTCACCACGTCCCACTGCACCGCGGTGAGCTTCGCGGGCGCGAGGGCCCGCAGTGCAGCGTCGTCGTAACAGCCCCCGGGAAAGCGGAAGTACGGCACGACATTCGTTGCGCCCGCCGCGCGGAACGCCGCGAATGCCCGGGCGACGTCGGCCGCCATCTCGTCCTCGGCGACCTTGGGCAGCCCGTAGCACGGGGACGCGAAGGCGTGGTGGCTGTAGGAGTGGTTGGCGATCTCGAAGAGCGGGTCGTTGCCGATGGACCAGGCCTGGCCGGGATACTCCTCGGCCCAGCGGCCGGTCATGAAGACGGTGGAGGGCACCTTCAGCCGACGGAGCGTGGCGATGAGGGCGGGATTGTCGAAGCGCTCGCCGCTCGCGGCCCGCTTCCCCTGATCCGCCGTCATGTCGGCGTCGAAGGTGAGCGCCACGGTCTTCTCGCCGGGCGAGGACTCCGGGGACGACCGCGCCCGCTCGAAGACGGGCGTCAGCCCGGCCGGGCCGGGAGCCATGGTGGGGGGCTTCGCGGCGGTGGTTTCCGGGGCGGCGCCGGCAGCCGTCGTGGCCGGGGAGGGGCTGGTGGAAGCGGCCGTGACGTCGCCGGCCCCGGTGACGGTGCGGGATCCGGCCCGGGGTCCGTCCCCACTGCTGACACCGCATCCGGCGAGCACGGCGCCCACGCACAGTGCCGCCGCCAATCTGCGCACATAAATGGTCACTCGCGGAAAATATAGGATCATCCGCTGATGTCTTGAACGCCTCGCCCTGACACACCGTCAAGAAGATTTCCTGACCGGGACGATGAACGGAACCACTCCCGCCATCCGTATGAAAGGTCGGACGCGTCCCCCGGTCACCCCCCCTCGGCGACCGAGTCCGTAATACCCCCGCAGGAGGCGAAGAGTTGAGTCACAGGCGAATACCCAAGCGGAATGCGATTCTCGCAGGAGCCGGGGCGGTGGGCATTGCCGCAGCGGCCGTACTGCTGCCGAATGCCAACGCTTCGCAGTCCGGCTCGGGGGAGCAGCCGGACGCTCCCAGAAAGATGAGCGCGGCATCCGCATCGGAGCTGCTCCAGCAGCTGGGCAAGCAGCTCGGTGAGTCCTACGGCGGCGCCTACTACGACGCAGGCAAGCAGCAGCTGGTCGTCAATGTCGTCGGCGACGACAACGATCTGAACGTCCAGGTCAGGAAGGCCGGCGCGGTGGCCAGGAGCGTGCAGAACAGCTCCACGGCGCTGAAGTCCGCCACACAGTCCCTCTCCCGGAAGGCCACCGTGCCCGGGACTGCCTGGGCCATCGACCCGCGGACGAACCAGGTCCTGGTCACGGCGGACCGTACCGTCACCGGCCAGCGCTGGGACAAGGTCGAGTCCGCCGTCGAGGCACTGGGCGACGGCGTGGCCCGCATCCAGAAGTCCAAGGGCGAGTTCAAGCCCTTCGTCGAGGGCGGCGACGCCATCTTCGGCGGCGGCTCGCGCTGCTCGCTGGGCTTCAACGTCACCACACAGGACGGACAGCCCGGATTCCTCACCGCGGGCCACTGCACCGCCGCGGCCCAGCAGTGGTCCGAGCAGCAGGGCGGCGCCCCGATCGGCACGGTGCAGGAGTCGGTCTTCCCCGGCGAGGGCGACTTCGGCCTCGTCACCTACGACGACCCGAACACCCAGGCGCCGAGCTCGGTCGACGTGGGCGACGGCCAGCAGGTGCAGATCCAGCAGGCGGCCGACGCGACCGTCGGCCAGCAGGTCTTCCGTATGGGCAGCACCACGGGTCTGCGGGACGGCCAGGTCACCGGTCTCAACGCCACCGTGAACTACCCGGAGGGCACGGTCACCGGTCTCATCCAGACCAATGTCTGCGCCGAGCCGGGCGACAGCGGCGGCGCCCTGTTCACCAGGGACGGGAACGCGGTCGGCCTCACCTCGGGCGGCAGCGGTGACTGCAACCAGGGCGGTGAGACCTTCTTCCAGCCCGTGACGACCGCACTCCAGGCGGTCGGCGCACAGATCGGCGCCGGCGACGGTGCGGGCGACAACGGTGGCGCCGCCGATGCCGGTGCGGGCGACAACGCGGGTGCGGCCGACGGCGGTGCGGCGGACGCCGGTGCTGGTGACGGCGGCGCCGAGGACGGTGGCGCTGTGAACGGCGGTGCCGGTGACGGTGGCGCCGAGGACGGCGGTGCGGCTGACGGCGGTGCGGCGGACGCCGGTGCCGGTGACGGTGGTGCAGGCGCCGCCGATGCGGGCGCGGGTGCGGACGGAGGTGCCGGTGACGGCGCCGACGCGGGTGTCGGTGACGGCGGAGCCGTACAGCAGCACGGCTGAGGCGAGAAGGAGCAGTGGCCCCGGGCATCGGCGGATGCTCGGGGCCGTCGTCGTGCCCGGGGCCGCTCCCGGCCGAGCCGTGTCGCCGTACGACACGGGGGCGACCCCTCGACCGGACCACCGCCTGTGCCGTCACCGCAGAGGGCGTAGGTCTTCGCCCGCCTCGCCCGCCGGGAGGGGTGGTTGGACCGCCGCGCCGTCGACGTGGACCGTCAGACCCGAGCGGCTCAGGAGCCGGGCGCGGGCCGGCCGCTCGCCCCGCCCTCCCGCCTGCACGAGATCCGGTCTCCACAGGCAGGGGAACAGGGGGAGCAGGATGGTCACGTCGTCCACGTTCTCGAGAGGACCCGGCTCAGCCCTCCCCGAGCAGCTGTCTGCGGCTCGCCACCGGGTCGAAGGCGCCCTCCGGGTACCGCGGGTCCAGCTCCTCCAGGTGCTCCAGCAGCAGTCTGCTGACCGCCCAGTTCCGGTACCACTTGCGGTCGGCCGGGACGAGGTACCAGGGCGCCGCGGCCGTCGAGCAGCGGGCCAGGGCCAGTTCGTACGCCTTCTGGTACGCGGGCCACAGCGCGCGTTCCTCGATGTCGCCCGGGCTGAACTTCCAGTGCTTGTCGGGGTTCTCCAGCCGGCGCAGCAGCCGGTTGCGCTGCTCCTCGTACGAGATGTGCAGAAAGACCTTGACCACGGTCACGTCGTCCGCGGCGAGCGACTCCTCGAAGCGGTTGATCTCGTCGTAGCGCCGGCGGATCCGTTCGCGCGGTGCCAGCTCCCGTACGCGGGCGATCAGCACGTCCTCGTAGTGCGAACGGTCGAAGATCCCGATCTCTCCCGAGCGAGGCAGCTCCCGCATGATCCGCCAGAGGAAGTGGTGGTCGCGTTCCTCGGGGGTCGGCGCCTTGAACGCCTTGATCCGGCAGCCCGAAGGGTTGAAGAAGCCGATCACATGCTTGACCGTGCCGCCCTTGCCGCTGGTGTCCATGCCCTGGAGGATCAGCAGCAGCCGTCGGCGGTCACCGCCCGTGCCCGCGGCGTAGAGCCGTTCCTGCAGGCCGGCGAGGGATTCGGCCATCGCCGCGGTGGCCTCGATGCCCGAGGCCTTGTCCCCGGGGCCGGCCGGGGTGGCGGCGGCGTCGTGGCGGGCGAGGTCGACTTCCGGGCCGGGAGGCACCCGGAGCACATGGCGGAGCCGGCCGGCGTTCCCGCCGTCGCTGTTCTTCGTCACCGTGTGCCCCTTCCGGTCCCGCACCTGTTTTGATCCTCCGCCGTCACGGCCGCTGCCGCCAGTGAGGCGCGGGGAGCTCCGGAGGCGGAGCCCGTCGCGCCGCCCGGGATTCCCGGACGGCGCGGGGAGATCAGTTCCAGGGCCCGGTGACCGCGAAGGTGGTGCCCGGTGTGTAGCAGTTGACGTACATCGTCGACTCGTCCGGGGAGAAGGTGACCCCCGCGAACTCGCCCCACTCGGGAGAGTCCGGTGCGCCAGCCGCCGTGGCAGGTGCGAGTGTCTGGCGGTTGCGCGCCATCGGATAGAGCTCGCCGCGCCGTGTCAGCCCGAAGACGTGCTGAGCGCCGTTCCCGTCCTCGCACACCATCAGTCCACCGCCCGGGGCCAGGCAGATGTTGTCCGGCGACTCGCCCGGCAGCCGGATGTCCGTGCTCGGGCCGAAGAGGATCACGAGCGTGAGGCGGCGCCGGTACGGCTCGTACTTCCACACCTGGCCGAAGTGGTCGGCTGCCGAACCCTCGGCGCTGTGCGCGAAGCTCGACACGAAGTAGACGGAGGTGCCGCCCCAGTAGCAGCCCTCGAGCTTCTGGGCGTGCGTGATGCCCTTCGGGCCGAAGTCCTGCAGCCGGACGGGGGTCTGCCGGGCCTGGGGATCCGGTACGGGTACCCATTCGACGCCCTCGAAGCGTGCACCGGTCTCCTGGATGGCGGAGAGGTCGGGCACTCCGGGAACGCGCATCGCCTCCAGCGTGCCGCCGGCCCGCAGGGAACCCGTCCCGCCGAGCGGTTTCGACGGCAGGAAGCGGTAGAAGAGCCCGAACGGCTTCTGGAAGGCGTCCTCCGTCTCGTACACGATGCCGCTGCGGGGATCGACGGCGATCGCCTCGTGCTGGAAGCGGCCCATCGCGGTGAGCGGCACCGCTCCGGTGCGGCGCGGGTCGGCACCGTCCACCTCGAAGATGAAGCCGTGGTCCTTGGTGCAGCCGTTGGTGCCGGCCTTGTCCTCGGTCTCCTCGCAGGTGAGCCAGGTGCCCCAGGGGGTGGGCCCGCCCGCGCAGTTGACGGCGGTACCCGCGAGGGCGACCCGCTCGTCGAGGACGTTGTTCCGGCCGTCGAGCGTGAGCGTCGTACAACCACCCTTCGCGGCCGGGTCGTAGGTGAGGCCGGCGACCGTGGGGACGGCTGTCGCGGCGTTGTGCCGGTTCTCGTGGTTGCGTACCAGATGGACCCGGCCCCGCCGGCCGGGCAGGGCGGCCATGCCGTCGTGATTGCCGGGCACCGGGCCCTCGCCGGAGCGGAGCGGTTCGCCCTCCCGGGACAGGACCCGGTAGCGGAAACCTTTCGGCAGATCGAGGAGTCCCGCAGGATCGGGGACGAGGGGGCCGTAGCCGGAGTGGCCGCGGGCGACGGCGGTGCCCGCGAAGAGTTCGGAGAAGGCCCCGGAAAAGGCGATCCCGGCGACGGTGGCACCGGTGCCTGCCAGGACTTGGCGTCGTGTCGCGGACGGCTGCTCGTCGGAGAATCGTTCTGCGGACATGAGGCAACTCCCTGTAGGAGCCCATGCCGCACTGCATGGGCGAGGACAGGAGATGTGACCCGCATGTGTGTACCACGCATCCGGCGATGCGTGAACCATGCGGGTCACAGTGCCTTGTGGGACGGCGGTTGCTACGCCAGCTTTGCGGTGAGCGTGATCGTCGTCCCCGTCAGCGCCTGGCTCACCGGGCAGTTCTTCTTGGCTTCCTCGGCGGCGGCCTGGAAACCCTCCTGGTCGAGCCCGGGAACCTGGCCCTCGACGGTCAGGTGGATGCCGGTGATGCCCTCACCGGGCTGGAACGTGACCTCGGCCTTGGTCTCGAGCCGGGTGGGCGGGGTGCCCGCGCCGTTGAGACCGTGGGAGAGCGCCATGGAGAAGCAGCTGGAGTGGGCGCCGGCGATCAGTTCCTCGGGGCTGGTCTTGCCGTTCGCCTGCTCGGCGCGCGACGGCCAGGAGACGGGGAAGTCGCCGATACCGGAGGAGTCGAACGTGACGACGCCCGAACCCTTCAGCAGTTCGCCCTCCCAGACGGTGTGCGCCTGACGCGTGGTAGCCATGATGGATCCCTTCCCAATGAACTCAGTGAATCGGTCCCAACCGGCCCCAACCTACTGGAATCTACTGGTCGACGAGTTCCTTCGCGTCCCGGGCGAGGGCGGTCAGCCGTGAGATGGCCCGGAAGTACTTCTTCCGGTATCCGCCCTTCAGCATCTCCTCACTGAACAGCCGGTCGAAGGGGAGGCCCGAGGCCAGCACCGGTACCTCCCGGTCGTACAGCCGGTCGGCGAGGACGACGAGCCGCAGAGCCGTCGACTGGTCGGGCACCGGTTGTACGTCCGCGAGGCAGACCGCGCGCAGTCCGTCCGTCAGTGCGCCGTACCGGCTGGGGTGGACCCGAGCGAGATGCTCGAGCAACCGGGGGAACGCGTCGAGCGAGGCGCCCTCGGTGGCATGGGCCGCCTTGCTGACCTGCTCGTCCGTGAACGGCGCCGGTGCCTGGGGCAGCCCGCGGTGGCGGTAGTCCTCGCCGTCGATGCGCAGCGGCCGGAAGTGCGCCGACAGTCCCTGGATCTCGCGCAGGAAGTCGGCGGCGGCGAACCGCCCCTCGCCGAGCTTGCCGGGCAGCGTGTTGGACGTGGCCGCGAGTGCGACACCCGCGTCCACCAGCTTGCCGAGCAGTGTCGACACCAGAACGGTGTCGCCCGGGTCGTCCAGCTCGAACTCGTCGATGCAGAGCAGCCGGTGCCCGCCGAGCGTCTTCACGGTCTGCTGGAAGCCGAGCGCGCCGACCAGATTCGTCAGCTCCACGAACGTGCCGAACGCCTTGAGGGCCGGCTCGGCGGGCGTGGCGTGCCAGAGGGAGGCCAGCAGATGGGTCTTGCCCACGCCGTAGCCGCCGTCCAGATAGATCCCGCGCGGCGCGGCCGGAGCCGCGGGCTTCTTCGCGAACCAGCGGCGCCGGCCGCTCCCGGTGGCGTGCGCGCCGCCCAGGCCTCCCGCGAAGGAGCTCAGCACCGTGACGGCCTCGGCCTGGCTGGCCTGCTTGGGGTCGGGCACGTAGGTGTCGAAGCGGACCGAGTCGAAGCGCGGCGGCGGCACCATCTCGGCGACCAGGCGGTCGGCGGGTACATGGGGCTCGCGGGCGCACAGGGACAGCGGAACGGCTTCGGTTATGGGACTGGTCGACACAGTCCCCAACTCTACGGGCCGCGCGGACCTCGATCTCCACGGGCCGTGCGGGACCCAACCGCTGCCCGCCGTGCCAGACTGCACGGTATGCGACGCCTGTTCCCTGTGACCGACCCGGCGGCCGACACGACCGACCGGGAGTGGGGCCTCGACGAGCTGGCCGACGCCTATGCATATCCCCGTGACGGGGTGTGGCTGCGCGCCAACATGGTCTCGTCCCTGGACGGCGCTGCGCAGCACGAGGGCCGCTCGCAGCCTCTCTCGTCCGACATGGACATGCGGATCTTCGGCACTCTCCGGGCGCTGGCCGATGTGGTGGTCGTCGGCGCCGAAACGGTACGCCAGGAGGGCTATCGTCCGGCCCGGGCCCGGGATGCCTTCGCGGAGCGCAGGGCGGCGGCCGGTCAGGGCCCGGCGCCCGCGATCGCCGTGGTCAGCGCAAGCCTCGACCTCGACTTCGGCCTGCCGCTCTTCACCTCCCCGCTGGTGCCCACCCTGGTCCTGACCGGGGCCGCGGCCGCCCCGGACCGGGTGGCCGCGGCGGAGAAGGCGGGCGCGGAGGTGATCATCGCGGGCGACGGTCCCGGTGTCGATCCCGCGCGGGCCGTACGGGCGCTGGGCGATCGGGGTCTGCGGCGGCTGCTCACCGAGGGCGGGCCGCGACTGCTCGGCCAGTTCGTCGCGGCCGGAGTCCTCGACGAGCTGTGTCTGACGGTGTCCCCGACCCTCACCGCGGGCGACGCGCAGCGGATCGCCGGCGGTCCGTCGAGAGAGGTGCCGGAGCGCTTCGCGCTGGCGTCGCTGCTGGAGGAGGCCGGGTTCCTTTTCACCCGCTACCGTCGGATCTGACAATCGGCGGACTTTGTCGTTCCGGTTAGCCGCGGGTGGGCACTATTACTCCCGGACCCCGTGCGAGCACGGGGAAGGATGGTTTCCGCAGAAGGGCTCCTGACGTGTTCACAAGCGTATTGATGATCGAGAAGCCCCTGACGTCCATCGACGTGGACTTCGTCACGACCCTGCACGGAGACGAGGCGATCTCGTTCATCGTGCTCATGCAGCCGCGCGGGGACCAGGCCGATCTCCTGCTGCGCGCCATCGACGACGTCGCCATGGGCGAGCTGAAGGAAGCCGTCCGTGAGGGCGGCGAGCCCGAGGGCAAGGAGGCCCGGAAGCCCGCGGAGCTCGCCCTGGAGCATTCGCTCGCGGCCCTGAGGTCGGCCGGCTGCGAGGCCGTCGGCCAGGTCGTCGAGGACCATCCGCTCGACAGACTGAAGACCGTGGTCGACGAGTCCGGCGCCGACGAAGTGATCGTGCTCACCGCTCCGCACTACGTGGAGGAGTTCTTCCACCGGGACTGGGCCTCCCGGGCCCGGCACAAGGTCGGCGTACCGGTGCTCAAGCTCTTCGCACACAGCGAATAGGCTGGGGGCCTCGTACGACGTCGCACCCTGGGAGACACACACATGGCATCCGGCATCCCCCACGCCATGGAACGGCCGCACTTCATCGGCATCGGCGGCGCCGGAATGTCCGGGATCGCGAAGATCCTCGCCCAGCGGGGTGCCAAGGTCGCGGGCAGTGACGCCAAGGAGTCCGCCACCGCCGAGGCGCTCCGGGCGCTCGGCGTGACCGTGCACATCGGGCACGCCTCCGGGCACCTCGCCGACGACGCCTCCTGCGTCGTCGTCTCCAGCGCGATCCGCGCCGACAATCCCGAGCTGGCCCGCGCCGCCGAGCTGGGCGTGCCCGTGGTCCACCGCTCCGACGCGCTCGCGGCCCTGATGCGCAGCGCGCGCACGATCGCCGTCGCCGGCACCCATGGCAAGACCACGACCACGTCGATGCTCGCCGTGGCACTGACCGAGCTGGGCCTCGACCCCTCGTACGCGATCGGCGGCGACCTCGCGGGGCCGGGGACGAACGCCCGCCACGGCGACGGCGAGATCTTCGTCGCCGAGGCCGACGAGAGCGACCGGAGCTTCCAGAAGTACGACCCCGACGTGGCGATCGTCCTCAATGTGGAGCTCGACCACCACGCCAACTACGCGTCGATGGACGAGATCTACGAGTCCTTCGAGGCCTTCGTCGCCAAGATCCCGCACGGCGGCACCCTGGTCGTCGGCGAGCACGCGGGCGCACGGGAACTGGCCTCGAGGGTCGCCGCACGCGAGGACCTGACCGTCGTGCGCGTGGGCGAGGGCGAGGACTCCGACGTACGGATCCTCGGCATCCGGCCGAGCGGCATGACCAGCGAGGTCACCGTCGCCCTGCCGGACCACGGCGAGATCACCTTCACCGTCTCCGTTCCCGGCCGCCACTACGCACACAACGCCGCCGCCGCCCTTGCCGCGGGCGTTCGCACGGGCATCGATCCCGCAGAGCTGGCCGCGGCCCTCACCGCGTACACCGGGGTCGGCCGTCGCCTCCAGCCCAAGGGCGAGGCCGCCGGTGTCCAGGTGATCGACTCGTACGCGCACCACCCCACCGAGATGACGGCCGACCTCGAGGCCATGCGCGCCGCCGCCGGATCCTCGCGGCTGCTCGTCGTCTTCCAGCCCCACCTCTTCTCCCGCACCCAGGAGCTCGCCACCGAGATGGGGCAGGCCCTGACCCTCGCCGACGAGTCCGTGGTGCTCGACATCTACCCGGCCCGGGAGGACCCGATCCCGGGTGTCACCAGCGCCCTGATCGTCGACGCCGCGATCGCGGCCGGCGCCCGGGTGACCCCCGTCCACGACAAGGCGGCCGTCCCCGGTGTGATCGCGGGAATGGCCGGCCCCGGGGATCTCGTTCTCACCATGGGCGCGGGCGATGTCACGGACCTGGGTCCGGAGATCCTGGCCCGGCTGTCGCACTGAGGCCGCCGCACCGCGGTCGTACGGAACCGAACCGAGGGAGAGCGCATGTCGTACGACGTCGAGAAGCCGGACGAGCAGTGGCGGGCGGAACTGACGCCCGCCGAGTACGCGGTGCTCCGCGAGGGGGGAACGGAGCCGGCGTTCCGCGGTGAGTACACGGACACCAAGACCGAGGGCGTCTACTCCTGCCGTGCGTGCGGTGCCGAGCTCTTCACCTCCTCGACCAAGTTCGCGTCGCACTGTGGCTGGCCGTCCTTCTACGACCCGAGGGACACCGATGCGGTCGAGCTGATCGAGGACCGCTCGCACGGCATGGTCCGCACCGAGGTGCGCTGTGCCCGCTGCGGCTCGCACCTCGGGCACGTCTTCGAGGGCGAGGGCTATCCGACCCCGACCGACCAGCGGTACTGCATCAACTCGATCTCGCTGCGGCTGACACCCGACGAGGGCTGAACCGGGTCCCGCGTCGCCTCGACGCATGGGGGGCGCCCGGCCCGCGCGCAGCGGTGGGCCTCGCTACTGCTGTTCGGGTGGCCGCGCCGAACGGTGGCCGCCTCGCCGGTGCACCCGGGCGCTCGGGTCTGCGGATCGGTCCGCCGAACCGCCCGCTCTCGTGTGGCAGTTCGTTCGCCGACGAACCGGGTCCGGTCCCGCGCGGAACAGCCCGGGACCCGCCCCCGCGGCGCGGGCTCGGGGGCCGGCGCACTCCGGCGGCCGCATCGGATCTGCCCGTGATCGCCGACCTGCAGTGCGTGGTGCTGGACTGCTCCGATCCCGACGAGCTCGCCGAGTTCTACCAGGCGCTGCTCGGTGGGACCGTCAACCAGCCGGATCGGCGGTGGGCACTCGGAGACGACTGGGCGACCCTGCACACACCGTCCGGTCTCGTCCTCGCCTTCCAGCGGGCAGCGGACCATCGGCCGCCGCTGTGGCCCGACCCTGCCCGGCCCCAGCAGTTCCATCCGGACTTCGGCGTCACGGACCTGGACCTGGCCCAGGAACAGGTGCTGGCCCGGGGAGCGACCGTGCTGGACGCCGGTTCCGACGGGCGCAGCCGGCGCATCTGTGCCGACCCGGCCGGGCACCCGTTCTGCCTGGTCCGGCACTGACGGCAGTCGTCGGGATGCGGCCCCTGGACCCCGGTGTCCAGGTGTGCCTGTCCCGGTCCCGCAGCTTCGGCTTCGTGGCGGTGCGCGGCCGGGTGGACCCCGGTCCTCGTCCGGAACCGTCGCCGCTGCATCAGCGCGACCCCGCTGCGGCCGGCACCCGACGGGGGCCGGCGCCCGGCGGCGTGATGGCCCGCCCCTTCGCGGAGGTGCCCGCCAGTGCGCCGCCGCCGGTGTCGATGCCCCCCAGCGGCTTGCTGAACGGGGGCGTGTCCTGCTCGCAGGTGGCCCCGGACGGGGGCAGGACGCCGTCGATCAGATACCGGCTCTCGTGTTCGTCGACGCAGCTGCTTGTGTTGACGAGCGCGGTGTGCCCGTAACCGTTGAGGGTGAGCAGCCGCGCGTGGGCGAGCTCGCGGACCATGTCCAGCGCGCCCTGGTAGGGGGTGGCGGGGTCGAACTGGGTGTTGACCACGAGCACCGGGTGCGCGGTGGGGCGGTTCCACGGGCCGTTGTAGGGGTCGGCCGCTGTCGCCGGCCAGGCGGCGCAGGCCTCGGTCGCCCATGCCACGGGGCGGCCGATGTCACCGGCGCGGGCGTAACTGAACTCCTCGAGGGAGGGATAGCGCCGTGGGTCGCGGGGATTGGGACTCTCGGAGCACCGCACCGCCTCGATCTGCTCGAAACCCGGGTACGGCACGGGGCCCGGAGGGGGCGGGGATTCCTTCGGGGCACGGCGCTCCCACAGGTCCTGGAGCACGGTGGCCATGTCGGTCCACTGCGGGTGGACGAAGTAGAGGCTGTCGAGCAGGGTGCCCACGGTCCTGCCGTAGGTCCAGGTGCCCTGTGCCCGCTGCTGGAGGCGCTGCATGAGGCGGTCGAACTTGGCGCGGGTCGCGTCCGGGCTGCCTGCGGAGAACGCGCAACGGCCGGATCCGGCGTGCCCGCACAGGGTGAGGAACTGCCCGAGGGCGGCGGCCGAGCTCAGATCGGAGCCGGCGCGCTGGAACGTACTCAGGAGCGGTTCGCTCCTCGAGCCGTGGTTCACCCAGAGTTCGGGGTCCAGATTGCTGTCGAGGACCATGGCGCGGACCCTGTCGGGGAACAGGTTGGCGTATGTGGCACCGAGGAGCGTCCCGTAGGACACGCCCAGATAGCTGAGCTGCGGGTCGCCCACGGCCTCCCTGAGCCGGTCCAGATCGCGGGCCGTGTCGGCGGTGGACACGTGCCGGAGCAGCTCCGGGTCACTCTTCTCGCAGCGCCGTCCGAGTTCGGCGTACGCCTCGGTCCAGATCTCCCGTTCCTCGGCGCCGACGGGGAATGCGGCGGGTATGGGTTCCGTCCAGGCGTAGGCCTCCTCCGGACTGTCGAAGCAGCGCACGGCGGTGCTCCCACCCACCCCCCGCGGGTCCCAGCTGACGATGTCGAAGCGCTCGCGCAGCTCGCCGGGGAACTTGTCGTACAGCAACGGCAGTGCGGTCGTTCCGGCTCCGCCGGGGCCGCCGGGGTTGAAGAACAGGGTCCCGATGCGCCGTCCGGGTCCGGTCGCCTTCTTCTTGATGACGGCCAGTTCGATCGTGCGCTTCCCGGGCACGCGATGGTCGAGCGGCGCCTGCGCCGTGGCGCACTCGAATCCGGCGGCCGCAGGGCAGGGGCTCCAGTCCAAGGACGGCACGGTGTCCGGTGGGGTCGGTCCGCCGGCGGGTGCCGGGCCGGACGCGGAGTACATCGACGTGCAGATCACCGCGGCGACGGTGACCGCGGCACAACGCCCGCGGACCGCCTTGGATCCTGGTATGTGCATGTGCTGTTCCTTCTGCCGGCACGACACGGAGCCTCCGCCTGCCCAAGGGGCATCGCCCCGATCCCATGTCGTGCCGCACCGGTCCGCAACCGGCCTGCCGCCGAATGGCGGGCAGGGCAGCCGCGTGCGGTGACCCGTCGTCCGGCACTCTTCCGGCGCGTTGCTGATGGGGCGTCGGCATCCGGGCACCCGGTGAGCGCAAGTCCGCCGGAAGGTCCGTGGACCCGAGCTCTCGGCGGGCACACGCGGGCCGTCGGCCACCCCGGTCCCGGGCGTCGGACGGCAGCCCGGCCGACGCACCGTCGGCCCGGTCCGGCGGCGGAGGAACGATCGCGCGGTCGACTGCCTCTTCTCGCACCCTTCTTCCCGCTCCGGTCCTCTGCGGCGGTTCCCCGGGGCGATGCTCCACCGGTGCACGAAAGACGCAGAAGGCGCTGCCGCTGTGCCGTCGGCACTCCCGCCCCCCCCGGGGCTCCGCCACCGGGCCGCGGTCGGCTGACCCTCGTTCAGCGGCCGGCCGGACAGCCGCGTCCACCCGGTTCGGAACGGGACGGACCGAACGGCCCGCCCGGGGTGGCCACCGGGCACGGCAGTCCGGGCCGGTCCGGCAAGCACTCCCGGTCACAGCACCGGCCGGGTTGCTGTTCGCACAGCAGGTCCTCACGGACACGGGGAGGTCCCGCCTCTCGTCATCCACGAGGAAGGCCGAGGCTAGCCCCGGAGGCCGGAGAGTGGAGCCGGACCGCCGCCGCTGCGGACATGGGCGGCCGGCACACACCGAGGCCGAGCCGGGTGGGACCGCTCGGCCTCGATGCGTGCCTGCCGGGGCGGAGGCGCGGCACCCGGCTTCCCTGCGCCGCCGCCCACTTCCCGCTCGGCGCCGGCCGGCGTGTCACACGGGCTGGAGGAGGTCCCAGCGGTTGCCGTACAGGTCCTCGAAGACGGCCACCGTGCCGTACGGCTCGTGGCGCGGCTCCTCCAGGAAACGCACGCCCGCCGCCGTCATCCGGGCATGGTCGCGCGCGAAGTCGTCGGTGTGCAGGAAGAACCCCACCCGGCCGCCGGTCTGTGCGCCCACGCTCGCCAGCTGCTGCTCGTCCGTCGCCCGGGCGAGCAGCAGGTCCGTGCCCCCGCCGGTGCCGCCCGTCCCGCCGCCGGGGCGGACCACCACCCACCGGGAGCCGTCGCCCCGGTCCGTGTCCTCGACCAGGGTGAAGCCGAGGGCATCCGTGTAGAAGGCGACGGCCTCGTCGTAGTCGCGCACGACCAGCGTGATCAGGGCGATGCGAGGCAGAGGGACGGACATGCATTCTCCTTGCTGGGGGAGCGGTCAGTATCGCGGATCGCGTGCACAATGCCTGGCATGGACCCGTCGATCGAGCAGCTCACCGAGCGCGCCCGGCGCCTCGCCCGGCCCGGCGCGCGGCGGATCCTCGGAATCGCCGGGCCGCCCGGAGCCGGCAAGTCCACACTCGCCGGGCAGCTGGTGGCGCGGCTGGGCGGCCTCGCCGTGCTCGTTCCCATGGACGGGTTCCATCTGGCGCAGGCCGAGCTGGAGCGGCTGGGGCGGGCGCAGCGCAAGGGGGCTCCCGACACCTTCGACGCCGCCGGATACGCCGCGCTGCTCGCTCGGCTGCGTGCGCCCGAGGCGGGTACGACGGTGTACGCGCCTGCCTTCGACCGGGGCCTGGAACAGCCTCTGGCCGGAAGCGTCCCGGTCGCTCCCGGTGTCCCGCTCGTCGTCACCGAAGGCAACTACCTCCTGCACGACGAGGGGCCCTGGGCGCGGATCCGCGGCCTCCTCGACGAGGCGTGGTACCTGGAGCTGGAGGACCGGCTGCGGGTCGCCCGGCTCGTCGAACGCCACGTCCGCTTCGGCAAGGAGCGGCCGTACGCCGAGCGCTGGGTGCAGGAATCGGACGAGGCCAACGCCCGTCTCGTCGCACACGGCCGGCACCGGGCCCATCTGACGGTCCGCTCGGCCCAGTAGTGCGGCGACCGGAGGGGGTCACCGGGTCACGACGGCCTGCAGGGCGCGTCGCCGCCTCGGCCGGAGCCCGGGTACTTCCTCCGGAGCCACGCCCGGGGAACCCCCCCCAGGTGCCAGGGCTGTCTCCCGCGGCCTCCGGCCGGTGGGGCCCTCCGTCGGAGCCAGGGAGCGCCCTCGGCCCCGGGACGGCGGGTGCTGGCCCGGCCCGCCCGGCGCTGCGGACGTGCTTCCAGCCGCCCCGAGACGCCCGCCATCAGGCATCCCGCACCGAGGAGGCCTGCACGGGAGGGCATCGGGCGGGGCGGTCGCGGGGTGCGCCGGGGCCGCGGGAACCGGGCGGCCGCACCCCGTATGCCGCCAGTGGGCGCCGGGCACCGGCCGGGAACGGACGGGGCTCCCCGGTACGCGGACCCCTGCCCGCCCGCGGAGGCAGGCGGGCTTCTCCCCGCCTACCGTGGGTCTGGGGGCCCGACCGAGTCGAGCGGTGATCCCGCCCGCGTGGAGGAGGCCGTGATGGAGGAGCACTTCGTCTGGATGACGACGCGCCGCATCGAGCCGGGCAGGCTTGAGGAGTTCGAGCAGGCATGGCGCCCGGCGACGCACCCGGAGGGCATGCGCCGCGCGTTCGCGTACTGGTCCGAGGACGGTCGGGAAGTCGTCGGGGTGTCCCTCTGGGCGTCCAGGGAGGCGTGCGACGCCTGGCGCGGCTCCGAGGCCGAGACCCAACGACGAGAGGCCATGGCTCCCTACGTCGTCGAGGAGCGGGAGGCGTTCTACCGCGGCCGCGAGCTTCTCGTTCCCGGGAAGTAGCCGTACCCGCCCGAAGACCTCGCCCGCTGCGCGGGCCCCGCCCGGTGGGCCCGGCCGGCACCAGCCGGCCGCAGCCGCCGGGACGCCCCCGTTCACCGCCGACTGCGAGGCCGCCGGAGCGGTGGGTACGCTCGAAACCTGAGCACACACAGAGGGAAACCGGGCACACAGAGGACGAGCGGGGGCTGACGTGGGGCTGTTCAGGCGAGGACCCAGGCGGGACGGGGACGACGCGCCCCGGGACGAGGAGTTCGCCTTCTTCTCGACGGGCGAGGGCGCCCGTTTCCGCGGCCAGGTACGCGAAGCCTTCGCGGAACACGGCCTCGAGGTCACCGTCTACGCGGATGTGGTCACCGACAGCAGCGGGCGGCAGTTCGGGCTCGGCAACCTGGCAGCGGTCTGCCACAACGATGAACGCGGCCCACGGGTGTGGCCCGAGGTGATTCGCGGACATGTCGCCATGGTGCTGCGCACCATGGACGCGCCGTCCGCGCTGGACACCCTGCCGCCGGACCAGATCCGCTCCCAGATGTATCCCCGCGTGATCGGATCGGAAGGCCTCGACCCGACGAGCTTCGGCTACGCCCGGCCCCTCGCCCCCGGGCTCTGCGAGGTCCTTGCCCTCGATCTGCCCGAGAGCGTCATGCTGCTCACCGATGAGGCCCTGGAGCCGCTCGGGGAGGTACCGCGGCTCCGGGAGCGTGCGATGGGCAACCTGCGCGGCCTGCCGGTGGAGGGCCACGAGACCATCAAGGACGCCGGGGGCATGTGCTTCGAGGTGGTGGTCGGCGACTCGTTCTACACCGCGAGCAGGGTCCTGGTCCTGGACGCGCTCGTGCGTCAGGTCACCGGGCAGCACATCACTGCGGACGGTGCGCTCGTGGCACTGCCGTTCCGCCACCAGGTCGCCTTCCATGTCATCCGCGACACCGACGTGATCCCGACGTTGAACGGAATGGCCGCCTTCGCCGCCACGGGATACGCGGACACGCCCGGTGCCATCACGCCGTACGTCTACTGGTGGCGGAACGGTTCGCTGACCCAGCTGAGCGATCGTGACGAGGACGGCGACGGGCTGCGGATCGTCGTCGGCGAGGACTTCCAGGAGCTGCTGGAGAGGCTGGTCGCGCAGGAGCAGGGCGAGGGCTGACGCTGCACCGTCCCCGCACCCGTTCCGGTCCCGTCCGGCGCCGGAAGCCGCCCATGGCAGCAGCCCGGCAACCCCCGTCCCGCCGAACCGGATCGTCGGACCGGTTCAGGTCACCGAGAAGGAGCCACCATGCCCACCCCGAACGCAGCCCCCGCTCCCTTCACCACCGACGTCTACCGCGAACGGATGGCCCGGGCCGCCCGCGCCGCCGCCGATGCCGGTCTCTCCGGGCTTCTCGTGGCCCCGGGCCCCGATCTGGTACACCTCACCGGCTACCGGCCCGTGAGCACCGAGCGGCTCACCGTCCTCGTCCTCGCCGAAGGCCGGGACCCGGTGCTGGTGGTGCCCACCCTGGAGGCCCCGGACGCCAAGCACGCGGCCGGAGCGCCGGCGCTCACCCTGCGCGACTGGACCGACGGCATGGACCCGCACGCGGTGGCCGCGGCGCTGCTCGACCGCAAGGGCCGCTTCGGGATCAGCGACAACACCTGGGCGATGCATCTGCTCGGTCTGCAGCAACAGCTGCCGGACACCTCGTACGTGGCGCTCACCGAAGCACTCCCCATGCTGCGCGCGGTCAAGGACGCATCCGAACTGGCGAGGCTCGAGGCGGCCGGTGCGGCCGCCGACCAGGCGTACGGAGAGATCCTCGGGGTCCGCTTCTCCGGCCGGAGGGAGAACGAGGTCGCGGCCGACCTCGCGGACCTGCTGCTGCGTTTCGGCCATTCGCAAGTGGACTTCACGGTCGTCGGCTCGGGACCGAACGGCGCCGATCCGCACCACGAGGCGGGGGAGCGCACCATTGAGCAGGGCGACATGGTCGTGCTCGACTTCGGCGGTCTCAAGCACGGCTACGGCTCCGACACCACCCGCACGGTCCATGTGGGGGAACCGACCCCGGAGGAGCAGCACGTCCACAATGTCGTGCGCGCCGCTCAGCAGGCCGGTTTCGACGCGGTACGTCCCGGCGCCGCGTGCCAGGACGTGGACCGGGCGGCCCGTGCGGTCATCGCGTCGGCCGGGTACGGCGAGTACTTCATCCACCGCACCGGCCACGGCATCGGTGTCACCACGCATGAGCCGCCGTACATGATCGAGGGTGAGGAGCGGCCGCTGGTGCCGGGCATGTGCTTCTCGATCGAGCCGGGGATCTATCTGCCGGGCCGGTTCGGCGTGCGCATCGAGGACATCGTCACCGTGACGGAGTCGGGTGGCCGCCGCTTCAACAACACACCGCGGGAGATGGCGATCGTCGAGTAGGACGGGCGGGCAGGGCGGAGACAGCCCCGCACCTGGCCCCCTGGGGCACCTCCGGTCCCGCCCGCCCGCTCCTCTCACCCGTCCGCGAGCACCACGCACGACTCACCGGGCAGCTCGAGAACCCCGTCCGCGCCGGGCGCCCGCACACCGTTCCACACCGCGAGCACCCGCCCCCCGCCGCCCAGCGGGATCGCGGCCGGGTCCTCGGCCAGATTGACCACGACCCTGAGATCGCCCCGTCGGAAGACGAACCAGCGCGCCTCCTCGTCGTACGCGACACGTACGGCGGCCAGGTCCGGGTCGGAGAGGTCGGGCTGGGTGCGGCGCAGCGCGATCAACTCGCGGTGCCAGGCCAGCAGACGGGCGTGGGGCTCGCGCCCGCGCTCGGAGCGGTCCAGGCACGAACGCTCCCTCGTCGCCGGGTCCTGGGGGTCGGGAATGTCCTGTGCCGCCCAGCCGAACGCCTCGAACTCCCGCCGCCGGCCCTGCCGTACGGCCTCCGCCAGGGCGGGATCGGTGTGGTCGGTGAAGAACTGCCACGGGGTACGGGCACCCCACTCCTCACCCATGAACAGCATGGGAGTGAACGGCCCCGTCAGGACCAGCGCCGCCGCGCAGGCCAGCAGGCCGGGGGAGAGCTGCGCCGAGAGCCGGTCCCCGAGGGCGCGGTTGCCGATCTGGTCATGCGTCTGGGCGTAGCCGAGGAAGCGGTGCGCCGGGGTGCGTGCGAGATCGACCGGACGCCCGTGGGTGCGCCCGCGGAAGGCCGAGTACGTACCGTCGTGGAAGAAGACATGGCCGAGCGTCCTGGCCAGCGCGGTGAGCGGCGCCCGCGCGAAGTCCCCGTAGTAGCCCTGTGATTCACCGGTCAGGGCGGTGTGCAGTGCGTGGTGGAAGTCATCGTTCCACTGCGCGTGGAGCCCGAGGCCGCCCTCCTCGCGCGGTGCGGTCGTGCGCGGATCGCACAGATCCGACTCCGCGATCAGGAACAGCGGACGTCGTACGTCCGCCGCGAATCCGTCCACCGCCGCCGACAGTTCCTCGAGGAACGTCAGGGCACGGCCGTCGGCGAGTGCGTGGATCGCATCCAGGCGGAGCCCGTCCACGCGGTAGTCACGCAGCCAGGCCAGTGCGCTGCCCAGCAGATATGCGCGCACCTCGTCCGAGCCGGGCGCGTCGAGGTTGACCGCGGAGCCCCACGGGGTGTGGTGGGTGTCCGTGAAGTACGGCCCGAAGGCGGGCAGGTGGTTGCCCGAAGGGCCGAGGTGGTTGTGGACCACGTCCAGGACCACGCCGAGACCGAGGCCGTGCGCGGTGTCGACGAATCGTCTGAGCGCCTCGGGGCCGCCGTACGGTTCGTGCACCGCCCACGGCGAGACCCCGTCGTAACCCCATCCGTGCGTCCCGGGGAAGGGACACACGGGCATCAGCTCCACGTGGGTGATGCCCAGCTCGGCCAGCTCGCCCAGCCGCCCCGCGGCGGCGTCCAGCGTGCCCTCGCGGGTGTACGTGCCGATGTGCAGCTCGTACAGGACCGCGCCCGCGAGCCCGCGCCCCTGCCAGTCGTCGCTTCGCCAGACGTGTGCGTCCGGGGCCACCACCGCGCTCGGCCCGTCGGGGCCCTCCGGCTGGCGGCGGGAACGCGGATCCGGCAGCAGCGGGCCGTCGTCCAGCAGGAAGCCGTAGCGCGTGCCGTCGGTGGCCGCCGCCTCGGCCGTCCACCACCCCTCCCGGGCGGGGTCCCGTTGCATGGCATACCGCTCGCCCTCCAGCCACAGCGCGACCCGGTCCTGGGCGTTCGGCGCCCACACCTCGAACAGCACTGGCGAATCCCCTGTCGTGTCGGTCCGTGTCGGTTCGTTTCGGTGGCACTCGCAGCCATCCTGGCAAGTACGGGGTCTGGAGGCGGGCTACTCGCCGGTACTAGGGTCCCGCCATGACACCGCCCCCCGTACCTTCCCCGTCCCGGCTGCCCCTCTTCCCGCCCGGTTTCCTGTGGGGTGCATCCGCGTCCGCCTTCCAGACCGAAGGCGCGGCGGACACCGACGGCAAGGGCCCCTCCGGCTGGGACGCCTTCGCGGCGCAGCCCGGCCGTATCAAGGACGGCGCGGACGCCGCGCGCGGCACCGGTTTCCACGAGCGGTACCGCGAGGACGTCGCCCTGCTCGCCGGGCTCGGCGCCGGAGCGTTCCGCTTCTCCCTCAGCTGGCCCCGGGTGATCCCCGGCGGCAGCGGCCCGGTCAACCCCGCCGGACTCGGCTTCTACGACCGCCTCGTCGACGAGTTGTGCGCCCACGGCATCACCCCCGCCCCGACCCTCTACCACTGGGACACCCCGCTGCCCCTGGAGGAGGCGGGCGGCTGGCTGAACCGCGACACCGCGTTCCGTTTCGCCGAGTACGCCGCCGTGGTCGCCGAGCGCCTCGCCGACCGCGTGCCGATGTGGATCACCATCAACGAACCGGCCGAAGTCACCATGCTCGGCTACGCACTCGGCGAGCACGCCCCGGGGAAGCAGCTCCTCTTCGACGCCCTGCCCGCTGCCCACCACCAGCTGCTCGCCCACGGCTTCGCCGTCCAGGCGCTGCGCGCAGCGGGAGCCGGCAACATCGGCCTCGCGGTCTCCCATTCGCCCGTGCACACGGCAGGCGACACGGACGAGGACCGCTCGGGCGCCGAGATCTACGACATCCTCACCAACCGGCTGTTCGCCGACCCGCTGCTCACCGGCGCCTACCCGGACGGCTTCGACGGTCTGATGCCGGGCCCGGTCGCCGACGACCTCGCGGTGATCTCCCAGCCACTCGACTGGTACGGCGTCAACTACTACAGCCCCATGCTGGTCGGCGCCCCCGCGCCGGACGCCCTGGACTCGTACGCCGGGCTCGGCATGCCCGCCGGGCTCCCCTTCGGCCTGCGGGACATCGAGGGAGTCGAGCGCACCCACTTCGGCTGGCCCGTCGTCCCCGACGGACTGCGTGAACTCCTCGTCACGCTCAAGGAGCGGTACGGCGACCGCCTTCCACCGGTGTACATCACCGAGAACGGCTGCTCGTACGACGACGCGGCCGGCAGCGCCGACATCCGGCGCATCACCTTCCTGGACGGCCATCTGCGCGCGCTGCACGGTGCGATGGAGGCGGGCGTCGACGTGCGCGGCTACTTCGTCTGGTCGCTGACCGACAACATCGAGTGGGTCGAGGGCATGTCGCAGCGCTTCGGCCTGGTCCATGTCGACTACGAGACGCTGGAGCGCACCCCGAAGGCGTCGTACGCCTGGTACCGGGAACTCATCCGTGCCCAGCGGGACGGCTCAGGGCACTGACCGTATCCGCCACACCAGGACCGCGCCGAGGACCGTGACCAGAGTGGACGTCAGATACAGACCGGCGTAGCCGCCCGCGTACGCCACGATCGGTGCGGCCAGGGCCGGACCGAGGACCTGGGGCGCCGAATTGGCGATATTGATCACCCCGAGGTCCTTGGCCCGGTCGCCGGCGCTCGGCAGCACCTGGGTGATCAGCGCCTGGTCCACCGCCATGTACGCCCCGAAGCCGAGTCCCATCAGCAGCGCCGCACCCATCGCCACCGGCCAGGTGTGCCAGAGCGTCAGCAGCAGCGAGGCCGCGGCCATCACCACCGAACCCGCCGACACCAGGGCCCGGCGCCGGCCCCAGCGGTCCGACACGATCCCGCCGGCGAGCGCTGTCACCACGACCCCCGCCGTGTAGAGCAGCGTCAGGACCAGCACACCCTGGTCGGGATTCCCGTGATGGACCGCGTCCTTGAGGAAGTAGAGCAGGTACAGGGTCCCGATGGCATTGCCGAGCATCACCAGGAACCGTGTCAGCCACGCCCAGCCGAAGTCAGGATGCGCGCGCGGGCTCACCCAGAAGTCCGCGATGCGCACCGCCGCCGTCGGGGTCTCCTGCGGCGCCCGGCCCTCGCGGACGAAGACGACGAAAGGCAGCGCGGACAGCACCACCAGCCCCGCCAGCAGCAGATAGCCGGCCGATGTGTCCGTCACGACCGTCGTCACCAGCAGCGCGCCGACCACCAGCCCCAGTGTCTGCGGGATCCCGAGCCAGCCCGAGACGGCGGCCCGCTGCCCGACCGGCACCTGATCGGGCACGACGGCGTTGGCACCGGCGAGCATCGCGTTGAGCCCGAGCTGCGCCAGACACCAGCCGAGAGCCACCCCGGCGACCGTGGTCTGCACCGACGTCACCGCCAGCCCGGCCGCACCGGCCAGTGCTCCGCCCAGTATCCAGGGACGACGGCGGCCGAAGCGGCCGCCCGTGCGGTCCGACAGCGCGCCCGCCAGCGGGTTGGCGAAGACGGCGACGAGCGCGCCGGCTCCGGTGGTCAGTCCGAGCGCGACCTCCTTGCCCGACGGGTCGATGGCCTCCATCTGCTCGGCGAGCAGCACCTGGACGGGAGTCAGAAAGGCCATGAACAGACCGAGCACGGCCAGCACGAGCCCCGATATCCAGCCGCCGCCCACGCGCGCCTGCGGCTCGGAACGCAGCTTTTCCGTCGTCATGAGAGGGCCGCTCGCCATCGGCTCGGTGGTGCAGGGGGCTCGGAGGTGCCCGGAGCCTACGGACACCTCCGTCCCCCGATCAAGAGGCCGGAATCACCCGGGGCGGGGCAGGCGGATCACACCAGGTGGATCCGCTCCTGCACCACGGGGTGACCGGCCTTCGCGAAGTTCGCCGCCATCGGGAAGTTGCCCTGGTCCGTCGCGCCGGCGATGAACTCCGCGCCCTGCTCCGCCAGGAAGTGCGTGCATTCGGCGAGCAGGTCGTACGCGTAGCCACGGCCGCGCTGCTCCGGTACGACACCGATGAAGCCGACGCACGGGCCGGACGGATTGTGTGCCGGGATGTGCAGCCCGGCCAACTTCCCCTCCGGCGTGTACGCCAGCTGCCACCAGTCGCGCGGCGACGGGCACCAGTGGAAGAAGTCCAGTTCCTCCTGGGCCGCCTTGTCGAGCCCGCCCTCGGCGATGGCGCGCAGTGCGTGTGCGTCCAGAGTGACCGAGTGGACGCGCCGCAGGACGTCCAGAACGGCGTCGTCGTCGGGCTCCGGCCGGAACACCAGCCGCCCGGGCCGCTCCGGCAGCCCGCACGCCGGCGTCCACCGGTACTGGAAGCGCTCCACGAACACCTCCATCCCGGCCGCCTTCGCGGCGCGCAGCCGCGCCTCAGCGGCGGTGCGGAGCGCCGGGTCGTCGCGCCAGCCGGCGGGCAGGATCAGCTCGTACTCGACCTGGAACGGGGAGCTGCGCAGCAGTTCGGCGCCTGCCTCCTCCTCGCCTTCGGCGACGTCGAACCAGTTGAGATTGACGGGAGTCGTGTCATCGGGCCCGCCCCACCAGGCGGCCCGCGCGACGACCCTGCCGTCGCGCAGGGCGACCCGCTTCCATTCGGGGCGGTGTGTGGAACGGGCCAGCGCGCGGCCCACACCGAGCGGGTCGGGAAGGGTGTCGAAGAGATGTGCGTCGCTCGAGGAGAGCGCGCGGACGACCGTATCGGTCATGAGGAAGTCCTCCGGGAAGATGCGTGTGTGATGCGCTCCCGGTCAGACGACGCACGCCGGACGGACGGGGTGGGAGCGCGGAGATCGTGTGGTCTGCACTGCACTCGCCTCCTTCCGTCGGTCATGGGCGTCGTGAGCACGCTATCCGGCGCCGGGGAGGGCGTCCAGCGCTTTCCCGGTCCCCCGGCGAATCCCCCGGCACATCCGTCCCGGGCGGCCCACGGGCGGAAGTGATCGTCGACGGTCCTTCTGGACACCTCGGGGCAGTCGGCCCGACAATCACGTTTGTGACGTCGTCCTTCGAGTTCCAGACATACCCCGCGCGGCTCTCCGACGCCGAGCGGGAACGTGTGCTCGGGATGCTCCGGGAGGGCGCGGTCCAGGGCAGACTGTCGCACGACACCTTCGTCCGGCGCATGGAACTCGCCCTGGCCGCGCGCAGGTCCGACGAACTGCGCGCCCTCACCGCCGATCTGCCGCCCGAACGGCGGCTGTCCAGGAAGCTGTTCGGAGCAGTCGGCAGGATCTCCGCGTTCTCCACGCACCTCGGCCGGGCCTGGCAGGCCGGGCGGCTGCCTCCGCTGCTGCTGCCCGAGCCCGGCCCCTCCCCGCTGCGGATCGGCCGCGATCCGTCCAACGGACTGCGTCTCAGCCATGAGACGGTCTCGCGCCTGCACGCCGAACTGTCGTGGCGTGGCGGGCTCTGGGTGCTGCGCGACCTCGCTTCGACCAACGGTACGACGGTCAACGGCCGCCGTGTGACGGGCTCGGTCGTGGTGCAGGCCGGCGACATGGTGAGCTTCGGACGGATGAGCTTCCGGCTCGACGCACGCTGAACCCCTTGACGCACACTGAACCCCTCCCCGGGCCGGGGTGGGGACAGCCCCCGGTCGTCACACCGACGGGCACCAGTGACCCGGACCCCCTTCCACCGGAACGCTGATCACTGTCATCAGCAGGGTCTGCGTCCGAGGGAGGTGCCCGCATGCCGGGCAGAGAGCCGTTGACGGTCCGCACGGCGAGGTGGGGTGCCCGGCATCCCGGGCGGGCAGTCGTCGGGTGGCTTCTGTTCGTCGCGGTGTGCGTCGGCGCAGGTGGCGCGGTCGGGACGAACAAGGGCACGTTCGAGGACTTCTGGGTCGGCGAGGCCGGACGGGCCGAGGCGATGGCCGCGCGGAGCGGGCTCACCCCGCCGCCCGTGGAGCAGGTGCTCGTCGAGGGCAGGAACCCCGGGTCCGCCGCGCGCGAGATCCAACGGCGGATGGAGAAGCTGCCGGAGGTCGTGTCGGCCGCCGAACCCGCACCGTCGAAGGACGGCTCGTCGATGAGGGTCGCCGTCACACTGCGGGGCGACAGGGAGAGCGCCAAGCAGGATGTCGACGCACTGCTCGCACAGACCGCCGCCGTCCGTGAGGCGCACGGGGAACTGCGGATCGAGCAGACCGGCAGCGCCTCGATCTCCAACGGTGTCAACGACAAACAGGGGCAGGATCTCCGGCGCACCGAAATGATCAGTCTGCCGGTGACGTTCCTGATCCTCCTCGTGGTCTTCGGAGCGGTGCTCGCCGCGGGCATTCCCGTGCTGCTCGCGCTCACCGCGTTCGCGGGTGCGGTCGGGTTGTACGGGCCGGCGTCCTGGGTGCTTCCCGACGCGGGCGGTGCGGCGCTCAGCGTCATCTTCATGCTGGGCATGGCAGTCGGCGTCGACTACTCGCTCTTCTATCTGAAACGGGCTCGTGAGGAGCGCCAACGGTCGGGCGGGACCATCGGGCACGCCGCCGCCGTGGAGCTGGCCGCGGCCACCTCGGGCCGTGCCGTCGTCCACTCGGGGCTCGCAGTCGTGCTGTCGCTCGGCGGGCTCTATCTGGTGGACGACGTGGTCTTCTCGTCGATCGCCACCGGCGCGATCCTGGTCACCCTGGTGGCCGTGGCCGGCTCCGTGACCGTGCTTCCCGCGCTGCTCGCCAAGCTCGGTCCTCGTATGGAAGGCCGACGCGGCCTCCGCGGGCGCTCCGAAGAAGGCCGTATGTGGACGGCGCTGCTGCGCCCCGTGATGCGCAGGCCACTTCCCACCCTGGTCGCCGGCCTCGTGGCGACCCTCGCGCTGGCACTGCCCGGGCTCTCGATGACACTCGGCACCGAAGGCAGGGAGACGTTCCCGGACAGCGTCCCGGCCGTCGCGGCCTACGACCGGCTGGTCAAGGCCTACCCTTCGGAGGGTTCCGCACATCTGGTCGTCGCACGGGGCGGGGATCCGGCAGCCGTGCTGCGCCGGCTGGCCGAACGCACGCGCGGCAACGCGCTGTTCGCCCAGGACCGTGTGCCCGAGCCGCGGGTCGCCGCCGACGGCCGCACCGCATTGCTCGTGATCCCCGTTCCGTATGCCCAGAACTCCGTGGAGGCCGGCCGCTCGCTGGAGCTGCTGCGTGGCGAACTGCTGCCCGCCGCCGTCTCCCGCACCCCGGTCGCCGAGATCGCCGTCTCGGGCGAGATCGCTGCGGGCGCCGACTATGCGGCGCACCAGGAGAAGAGACTGCCCTGGGTGATCCTCTTCGTCTCCCTCGCCACCCTGGCCATCATGTACGCGGCGTTCCGCTCCGTCGTGATGGCGGTGCTCGGCATGCTCCTCAACCTGGCCGCGGTGATGGTCGCCTGGGGCACACTGACCCTGGTCTTCCAACACACCTGGGCCGAGGGGCCGCTCGGCTTCGACTCCCTCGGCTTCGTCGGATCCCGCACCCCGCTGATGGTCTTCGCGATCCTGGTGGGGCTGTCCACCGACTACCAGATCTTCGTGGTCAGCCGGATCAGGGAGGCCGTGGGGCGCGGGGTGCCGACCCGGCAGGCGGTGGTGGACGGGATCGCAGGCTCCGCGAGCGTGGTCACCGGCGCCGCAGTGATCATGGTGTCGGTCTTCGTCAGCTTCCTGTTCATCGACCGGATCGAGATGAAGCAGATCGCGATCGGACTGACGGTGGCCGTCCTCTTCGATGCCATCGTGCTGCGCGCCCTGATCCTGCCGTCGGCGATGGCACTGCTGGGTGACCGGGTCTGGTGGCCGCAGCGGCCCGGCGGAGCGTCGTCGAGCTCACCCCTGCTGGTGCAGGCCCCGGCCGGCGAGGGTCAGGAACGTCTCGCCGATCGCCTCCGATAGCGTCGGATGGGCGTGGATGTGCCGGGCCACGTCGGACGGTTCCGCGTCCCACCCCACGATCAACTGGGCCTCGGCGATCATCTCCGAGACGTTCGGTCCGACGAGATGAACGCCGAGGACCTGCCCGCCGCCCTGCTGGGCCACGACCTTCACGACTCCGCCCTGACCGTGCACCATGCCTTTCGCCACGGCGGTCAGGGGCATGGTGTTGACGCGGACGTCATGTTCCCGGCCCCGTGCCTCGGCCTCGCTCAGCCCGACGGACGCGGTCCCGGGAGCGGAGTAGGTGATCCGGGGGACGACGGCGTAGTCGATCGGCGCGGAGGGCACACCGGCCAGTGTCTCGGCCACCAACAGGCCCTCCGCGAAGGAGGCGTGGGCCAGTCCGGGCGACGGTGGCGGCAGCAGGTCGCCGACCACATGGATCCCGGGCACGGACGTCTCGAGCCGTGACCAGTCGGCTGGCTGCACATGGCCGCGTGCGTCGGTGGTCAACCCGGCCGCCTCGAGGCCGAGGCCGTCGGTCACCGGCGCGCGGCCCACGGCGACCAGCAGCTGTTCCGCCTCCACCGTACGAGTCTCACCGCGGGCGGTGCGGATCAATGCCCGTACGCCGTCGTCCAGCAGCTCCGTCGCCTGGAGCAGGGTCCCCGTCCGCACCTCGATGCCCCGCTTCTTCAGACCCCGGGTCAGATGACGCGAGACATCGGCGTCCTCGAGGGGCAGGAGCCTGTCGAGGGCCTCCACCAGCGTCACCTGCGCCCCCATCGAGCGGTGGAACGAGGCGTACTCGACCCCGATCGCCCCGCCTCCCAGCACCAGCACGGACGACGGGAGCCGGGGCACGAAGAGGGCGTCGTCGCTCGTGACGACGCGACGGCCGTCGGCGGCCAGGCCCGGCAGCATCCTGGGCCGCGAGCCGGTCGCCAGGACGATGCCGCGCCGCGCCGTGATGTGTCCGTACCCCTCGACGGCCGCCGAACGCGGGCCGGTCAGGCGGGCGCTGCCGCGTGCGATCTCGACGCCCGCATGCGTCAGACGGCCCTCGACGCCCTGGTGGTTGCGGGACACGATGTCGTCGCGGGTCGCCACGAGCGCGGACCAGTCGACCGTGTCGAGGGACGCTCGCACACCCCATCGTTCGCGCCCTTCCGCGATGGCGTCGACGAGCCCGGCCGCATGCAGCATCGCCTTGCTGGGGATGCAGCCGCGGTGCAGACAGGTGCCCCCGACCTTGTCACGCTCGGCGAGCACGACCCGAAGACCGAGGGCGGCCGCACGCAGCGCCGTGGAGTAGCCGCCGGTGCCGCCACCGATCACGATCACATCGGCCTCGTGCTCTTGTGTTTCCGTCATGGCACCAGCGTCGGCGAGGCCCTTGCCATGCGTCCAAGGCAATGTTCTTGTGGGTTCGATGCACAGCCTTTATGGGGGGACGAGGTTCATGAGTCAAGCGGGATGGGGCTCATGAGCAGCCTGCGGCAGATGGAGTACTTCGTCACCGTGGTGGAACAGTCGTCGTTCACGCGTGCAGCGGAGATCCTGCATGTCACCCAGCCCGCCCTCTCGCACCAGATCAAGGCCCTGGAGAAGTCCGTCGGCGGTGAACTGCTGGAGCGGATGCCGCGGGGGGTGCGGCTCACGCCGATGGGCCGTGCGTTCCTGCCGCATGCCGAACTGGCGGTACGCAGTGCCGCCCAGGCCCGGCGTGCCGCACGCGCGGCGGCGGGTGCGGAAGGCGGTGAGCTGCACATCGCGACGGTGCACGCGATCGCCGTCGGAGTCCTCCCCGATGTCGTCGCACGATGGCACCGGACGCACCCGGGGGTCACGCTCGTGCTCCATGAGTACGCCACCACGGACGCACTTGAGGAGGCGCTGGAGCGCGGCATCGCGGATCTCGCCGTCGGACCGCCGCCGCGGCGCAGTTCGGGACCGGTGGTGCCGGTCGGGGAGGAGGAGGTCGTCCTGGTCGTTCCGTTCGACGACCGGCTCGCGGGGCGGTCGTCGGTCCGGCTGGAGGAGCTCTCCGGCCACACCTGGATCCGGTGCGCCATGGAGCCTGTCGTGGAGGGCCGGCCCTTTCTGGACCGGGCCTGCGAACAGGCGGGCTTTTCACCTCGCACGGCGCTGTGGACGGAGCACACCTCGACCGCCGTCCGTATGGCGGCGGCAGGAGTCGGTGTCTGCACAGCTCCCGCTCAGATCGTGCAGGGCGCAGCCGGCGAGGACTGCGTGCTGCTCAGCGTCGAACCGCCGTGGTGCAGGGCGGTCACGGTGTTCTCCCGGGTCGCACTGACCGGCGCGGCGGAGGCGTTCACCGAGCTGCTGCGTGCCTCCTGGCCGTACGAGGCGCCACGCCCCGCGGGGACCGTGCCGGGTGCACGCGAGCCCTGCCCGGTCGGATCGCCGGAGGCTTCCGGCCCGGAGCACGGGAGTTCACTGTCCGTGACACCCTGAATCGCGCGCTATCCGGCGAATGGGTAGATTTCTTGATCAGGTGTCCTCTTGCGCGGATGCCCGTGACGCCCTCGTGACGGCTTTTCTTCTCCGCAAGAGCCCGAGGCAAGGAGAGCATCATGTCCCGACCCATCGCTGTGGGAGTGGACGGCTCCGACGAGAGCCTGGCGGCACTGGACTGGGCCGCGGACGAGGCAGCGGCGCGCGGGACCGGCCTGCGGGTGGTGAACGCCTCCCAGTGGCAGGAGCACCAGCTCCAGGCGGTGAAACCGTCCCGCGAGACCCGGGACGACCGCACCCGGGGCCTGCTCGAGTCCGTGGAGAAGCGCGTCCGGGCGCGGCGTCCGGACGTCGCTCTGACCGTCGAGGAGACCGAGGACGCCCCGGCCAGGGTGCTGGTGGCCGCGGCCTCCGAGGCGGAGCTGCTGGTCATGGGGTCGCACGGGCTCGGTGAGGTCGGCGGCTTCATCGTCGGATCGGTGGCCCAGGAAGTCGTGGGGGACGCGAAGAACCCGGTCGTGCTGGTACGCCCCGACCACGGCGGCGACGCGGCGGGCGGCGAACCCGGCGGCCCGGCCGGCCGGAAGGTCGTGCTCGGTCTTGACGTACGCGAGGTGAAAGACGAACTCCTCGAGTTCGCGTTCGACTTCGCGGCACGGCACTCCGCACCCCTGCACATCGTGCACACCTGGCACTTCCCCGGCTTCCACCACCGCGCGGAGGGCTCCGGCGACGGTGACGCCGACTCGGGCGCGCACGTGGATACGGCGTCGGCGCTCGCGGAGGCGGTCCGCCCCTACCGGGACAAGTTCCCGAGCGTCGAGGTGACGGCGGCGGCCACTCCCGGGAGGGCCGGCAGCCACCTCGTCGAGGCGGCGTCCGACGCACGTCTCGTGGTCGTCGGACGCCGGCGCGCGGCCTCGGGCTCCCACATCGGGTCGGTCACCCATGCCGTGATGCACCACGCCCCCTGTCCGGTGGCCGTCGTACCGCACGCCTGAGACCCCGCCGCGGCCGCCGACGGCGGGCTTTTCACCCGTGGCGGGTGAGGCCGGGCGGCGGCTGCCCCGGGCACGCTGCGAGCACGATCGCCAATGCTGTGGAACCTACGAAGCGCCGGGCCGCAGGCCGCCGGGGTGCACCGTCGCCGAGACGCACCGCCGACCGGAGCGGCCCGGGCCCGCCGAGATCGGGGAATCGCTCATGACCGACCTGGACACGCTGTCGGTGAACACCATCCGCGGTCTGTGCATGGACGCCATCCAGAAGGCCGAGTCGGGGCATCCGGGCACCCCCATGGGGATCGCGCCCGTCGCCTACACCCTCTGGCAACGGTTCCTGCGCTTCGATCCCCAGGACCCGATCTGGCCCAACCGCGACCGCTTCGTCCTCTCCGAGGGCCATGCATCGGCGCTGCTGTGGTCGCTGCTGCATCTGACCGGGGTCCGCGCGGTCGACCCCGACTACGAGGTGCTGGGACGCCCGTCGGTGACGCTCGACGACCTGAAGTCGTTCCGTCAGCTGGACTCGCGCTGTCCCGGCCACCCCGAGTACCGCTGGACGAGCGGTGTCGAGACCACGACGGGCCCGCTCGGCCAGGGCGTCGCCACCTCCGTCGGTATGGCGATCGCCGGCCGCTGGCTCGCCGGCCGCTACAACCGCGAGGAGTTCCCGCTCTTCGACTTCGACGTGTACGCGCTCGCCGGGGACGGCTGCATGATGGAGGGCGTCGCGTCCGAGGCCGCCTCGCTCGCCGGGCATCTGCAGCTGTCCAATCTCTGCTGGATCTACGACTCCAACCGGGTCACCATCGAGGGCCACACCGACATCACCTTCACCGAGGACGTCGCCGCACGTTTCCTCGCCTACGGCTGGAACGTGACCACCGTCGCGGACGCCAACGACCTCGAGGCCGCCGCGCGGGCGTTTCACACCTTCCGGGCCGAGACCGAGCGCCCCACCCTGATCGTGGTCCACAGCCACATCGGCTACGGCTCGCCCGTGGAGGACTCGCCGAAGGCCCATGGATCGCCGTTCGGAGCCGAGGGAGTGCGGACCACCAAGCGTTTCCTCGGCATGCCCGAGGACGAGGACTTCTGGGTTCCCGACGGTGTCCGCGACTGGTTCGGCCGGGGCATCGGCGCCCGCGGGGCCGAGTTGCGCGCCGCATGGGAGGACCTGTTGGGCCGCTACCGGGCCGCCTGGCCCGAACTGGCCGACGAACTGGTCCGCATGCAGCGCCGCGAGCTCCCCGAGGGCTGGGACGGCGCCCTCCCCGACTTCCCCGCCGACCCCAAGGGCCTGGCCTCCAGGGACTCCTCGAGCCAGGTGCTGAACGCCCTCGCACAGCGAATCCCCTGGCTCCTCGGCGGCTCCGCCGACCTCTCGCCCTCGACCAAGACCCGCCTCACCTTCGACGGCGCGGGAGACTTCAAGCCGGACGACCCGTCCGGGCGCAATCTCCACCTGGGCATCCGGGAGCATGCGTCGGCGGCCGTCGCCAACGGCATGGCCCTGACCAAGCTGCGGCCGTACTGGTCGGGATTCCTCATCTTCTCCGACTACGCCAAGGCGGCCATCCGGCTGTCCGCGCTGATGGAGATCCCGGTCGTCCACATCTTCACCCACGACTCCATCGGGGTCGGCGAGGACGGCCCCACCCACCAGCCCGTCGAACAGCTCGCGGGGCTCCGGGCGATGCCGGGACTGCTGGTGTTCCGGCCGGGCGACGCCGGGGAGGTCGTGGAGACCTGGCGGGTGGTCGCCGCGCTCCGCCACGAACCGGCGGCGCTGGTCCTCTCGCGCCAGGCGCTCCCCACGCTCGACCGCTCACGGCTGGCCCCCGCCTCGGGAGTCGCACGCGGCGCCTATGTCCTCGCCGACCCGCCCTCCGGCGATCCGCAGGTGATCCTGCTCGCGACCGGATCCGAGGTGTCCCTGGCGCTGGCCGCCCGGGACGACCTCGCGGCCGAGGGCATCGGGGCACGGGTGGTGAGCATGCCCTGCTGGGAGCTGTTCGACCGTCAGCCACGGGAGTACCGCGACGAGGTCCTGCCGCCGGCGGTGACCGCAAGGGTCGGCATCGAGCAGGCGTCGACGTTCGGCTGGGAGCGGTATGTCGGTGACCGGGGCGCGCTCATCGGCATGCACACCTACGGGGCGTCGGCCCCGCTGAAGCAACTGCTCACGGAGTTCGGATTCACCCCGCAGCGTGTGGTCCAGGTCGCGCGTGAGCTGGTGGCGCCCCTGAAGGAGGCGAGGACATGACGACGGCCATGACCCCGCTGCGCAGGCGTTCCGCCTGGCGGGCACTGGAACAGCACCGTGACGAGATGGGGCAGCGTGATCTGCGGTCGCTGTTCGCCGACGACCCGGGGCGCGGGCAGAGACTGAGGGCCCGGGCGGCCGGACTGTATCTCGACTACTCGAAGCACCGGGTGACCGACGAGACCATGCGCCTGCTGGTGCGTCTCGCCGAGGAGTCCGGGCTGGAGGAGCACCGGGACGAGATGTTCCGTGGCGAGCGCATCAATGTGTCGGAGGACCGCCGTGTGCTGCACATCGCACTGCGGATGCCCCGGGGCGGTTCCCTGATCGTCGACGGCACGGACGTCGTGCGTGAGGTCCACCAGGTCCTCGACCGGATGGCCGGGTTCGCGGAGCGCATCCGCTCGGGCGCCTGGAGGGGCCGGACCGGCAAGCCGATCAGAAACATCGTCAACATCGGCATCGGGGGCTCCGACCTCGGCCCGGTGATGGCGTACGAGGCACTGCGCCACTACACCCGCCGGGACATGACGTTCCGCTTCGTCTCCAACGTGGACTCGACGGACCTGGTCGAGGCGGTCCGTGATCTGTCCGCGGAGGAGACGCTGTTCATCGTCTCCTCCAAGACGTTCGGGACGCTGGAGACCCTCACCAACGCCCACTCGGCCCGGGACTGGCTCGTCGACCGGCTCGGTCAGGACGCGGTCGCCAAACACTTCGTGGCCGTTTCCACCAATGCCGGGAAGGTCGCCGAATTCGGCATCGACACCGAGAACATGTTCGGGTTCTGGGACTGGGTGGGCGGCCGCTACTCGATGGACTCCGCCATCGGACTGTCGACCATGCTGGCGATCGGACCCGAGCAGTTCGACGAGATGCTGGCGGGCTTCCACGACATGGACGAGCATTTCCGCACCGCCCCGCTTGCGGAGAACCTGCCCGTCGTCATGGGCCTGCTCGCCGTCTGGTACGCGGACTTCTTCGGTGCCCAGACCGTCGGCATCATGCCCTACGAGCAGTACCTCAGCCGCTTCCCGGCCTATCTCCAGCAGCTCACCATGGAGTCCAACGGCAAGCATGTGACGCTGGGCGGCGACCGCGTCGACTACGAGACGGGGCCGGTCTACTGGGGTGAGCCCGGAACCAACGGCCAGCACAGCTTCTACCAGCTGATGCACCAGGGCACCAAGCTGATCCCGGTCGATCTGATCGGCTTCGGCAAGAGCCTCAACCCGCTGGGCAACCACCACGACATCCTCTCCTCCAACATCTTCGCCCAGGCCCAGGCGCTCGCCTTCGGCCGCACCGAGGAGGAGGTCCGCGCCGAGGGAACGCCCCCCGAAGTGGTGCCGCACCGGGTGATGGAGGGCAACCGGCCCTCCACCGTGCTGCTCGCCGAGAAGCTCACCCCCCGCGTGCTGGGCCGGCTGGTCGCGCTCTACGAACACAACGTGTTCACGCAGGGGACCGTCTGGAGCATCGACTCCTTCGACCAGTGGGGCGTCGAACTCGGCAAGGCACTCGCGGCCCGGATCATCCCCGAACTCACCGCCGCCCAGGAGCCGGACCTCGGCCACGACTCGTCCACGAACGCTCTGATCCGTCACTACCGTGCTCTGAAGAACGGGGAAGTCGGCCATGACCACTGACACACCCATGCAGCTCGGCATGATCGGGCTCGGCCGGATGGGCGCCAATCTCGTGCGCCGGCTGATGCGCGACGGCCACCGCTGCGTCGTTCACGACCTCGACCGCGACGCCGTGAAGGAGCTCGAGAACGAGGGGGCGACCGCGGCCGACTCCCTCGAGGACTTCGTGGGCAAGCTGGAACGGCCACGGAACGTCTGGCTGATGCTGCCCGCCGGTGTGGTGCAGCCGACCCTCGACCGGCTGGCCGGCCTGCTGGACGCCGACGACACCGTCATCGACGGTGGAAACTCGTACTACCGGGACGACATGGCGCGGGCCGGGCAGCTCGCACCCAGCGGGATCCACTACGTCGACTGCGGGACCTCCGGCGGCGTCTGGGGCCTGGAGCGGGGCTACTGCCTGATGATCGGCGGCGAGCAGGAGGCGGTGTCCAGGCTGGACCCGGTCTTCCGCACCATCGCCCCCGGCACGGGGAACGCCGAGCCCACCCCGGGCAGGACCTGGACCGACGGCACCGCACCCCAGGGTTATCTGCACTGCGGGCCCAGCGGCGCCGGGCACTTCGTGAAGATGGTCCACAACGGGGTCGAGTACGGGATGATGGCAGCCATCGCCGAGGGGCTCAGCATCATCAAGCACGCGAACGCCGGCCTGACCTCACGGACCGTCGACGCCGAGACGGCCCCGCTGCGCGAACCCGAGGCCTACCAGTACGAGATCGACGTGGCCGAGGTCGCCGAGGTGTGGCGGCGCGGTTCGGTCGTCGGCTCCTGGCTGGTCGACCTCGTGGCCGACGCACTGGCCCGCTCCCCGGAACTCGACGACTTCACCGGTCGGGTGTCCGACTCGGGGGAGGGCCGCTGGACGGTCCTGGCAGCGGTCGACGAGAGTGTGCCCGCACCCGTCATCAGCGCCGCGCTGATCCAGCGCTACGAGTCGCGCGGGCTCGGCGAGTTCACCGACAAGGTGCTGTCCGCGATGCGCGGCGAATTCGGCGGCCACGCAGAGAAGACGGGGTGAACCATGTCCAGCGGCCCTCAGTCCGTGAGCGGCGTCCCGGTCCCCGAGGACCATGTCGTCGTGCTCTTCGGAGCGACCGGCGACCTCGCCCGGCGCAAACTCCTGCCGGGACTCTTCCATCTCGCCCAGGCCGGGCTGCTGCCGGCCCGCTACCGGATCCTGGGTTCGGCGCCCGCAGGGGCCGCGCTCAGCGACGACGAGTTCCGCAAGCGCGCCCGGGAGGCGGTGGCCGAGTTCGGGCGCTCCAAGCCCGAGGGCAACGCCTGGCAGGAGTTCGAGGACGCGCTGTCCTTCGGCTCGGCCGATCCCGACGACCCCGAGCCGCTTCTCGCGGCGGTGAGAGCCGCCGAGCAGGCGATCGGCGGCAGCCCGCGCCGGCTCCACCACCTTGCCGTGCCCCCGAAGGCCTTCACCTCCGTCATCGAGATGCTCGGTGCGACCGGCCTCGCCGAGGGCGCCCGCGTCATCGTGGAGAAGCCCTTCGGCACGGACCTCCCCTCGGCCCGGGCCCTCAACGCGACGATCCACTCGGTGTTCGACGAGTCCCGGGTCTTCCGTATCGACCACTTCCTCGGCAAGGAGTCCGTCGACAACATCCTGGCCCTCCGGTTCGCCAACGGTCTCTTCGAGCCCGTCTGGAACCGCGACCACATCAGCCATGTGCAGATCGATGTGCCCGAGAAGATCGGCATCGAGGGCCGCGCCCAGTTCTTCGAAGGGACCGGGACCTTCCGCGACATGATCGTCACCCATCTCTTCCAGCTCATGGGATTCGTGGCGATGGAACCCCCGACCGCCTTCGAGGCCACGTCCCTGCGGGACGAGAAGAACAAGGTCTTCCAGACCATGCGGACGATCGATCCGGCCCATGTCGTCCGCGGCCAGTACGAGGGATATCGCGACGAGCCGGGCGTCGACCCGCGGTCGGACACCGAGACGTTCGTCGCGCTGAGGGTCGAGATCGACAACTGGCGATGGGCCGGCGTGCCGTTCTTCCTGCGCTCGGGCAAGTCGCTGGGCGAGGGCCGGCACGTCGTCACGCTCGGCTTCCGGGAACCGGCCCTGCGCATGTTCCCGCTCTCCGCCCGCGGGCGCGCCGAGGAGGGCAGGAACAACGAGCTGGTGATCGATTTCGACGATCCCGGCCGGCTCGCGGCCCGCTTCCTGGTGAAGGAGCCGGGCCCCGAGATGCTCCTGGACGAGGCCGAGATGGTCTTCGACTACGGGGCCTCCTTCAACTCCATGTACGCGCTCGAGGGATACGAGCGCCTCATCCTGGACGCGATGCTGGGCGACCAGTCCCTGTTCACCCGCGCCGACGGGATCGAGCGGCTCTGGGAGGCGTCCACCCCGCTGCTGGAGGACCCGCCGCCGGTCGAGCCCTACGCACCCGGTTCCTGGGGCCCCGAGTCCGTCGAACGGCTGATCGCGCCGTATCGCTGGAGCCTGCCGGACCGCCGCTGAACGGGGCGGAAGGGGCAGCCGGTCCTCCTCGTCGCACCGCACCGCACCCCACGCGCGCTGCACCGCGTCGCAGCATCGCCCGGCTGCTCCGGATGGCACCCCCGCCGTCATCCCCACGGGCTATGCGTGGCGCGGCGGCCGCCCGCTGCCGCCCCCCGGGACCGCCGGGCCCTTCTAGCCTCATCGGCATGCTGGGGCTTCCGGATCACGTACGCACTTGCCTGTTCGACCTCGACGGTGTCCTCACGCGTACCGCGAAGGTGCACGCGGCCGCGTGGAAGGAGATGTTCGACGACTACCTGCGCCGGCGCGCGGAACGCGAAGGCACGACCTTCGTGCCGTTCGACGCCGTCCGTGACTACGACGAGTACGTGGACGGCCGTCCACGCGAGGACGGGGTCCGTACCTTCCTCGCCTCGCGCGACATCCGTCTGCCCGAAGGCGCACCCGATGACGGGCCGGACAGCGAGACGGTCCACGGCCTGGGCACCCGCAAGAACGACCTGGTGCTGCGCAGGATCCGCGAGGAGGGTGTGGAGGCGTACGAGGGCTCGGTGTCCTATGTGCGCGCCGCCAGGGACGCCGGCCTGAGGCGCGCCGTGGTCTCCTCGAGCGCCAACTGCCGTGATGTGCTGGCCGCCGCCGGGATCGAGGACCTCTTCGAGGAGCGGATCGACGGCATCGTCGCCCGGGAACAGAAGCTGAGGGGCAAGCCCGCGCCCGACACCTATCTGGCCGCCGCCCGTGCCCTGGGCGCCGAACCCGGTACGGCGGCGGTGTTCGAGGACGCACTGGCCGGCGTGACGGCAGGGCGGGCCGGGGAATTCGGCATCGTCGTGGGTGTCGACCGGACCGGGCAGGCGGCGGAGCTGCTGCAGCACGGCGCGGACGTCGTCGTGAAGGACCTCGCCGAACTGCTGGAGTCGCGATGATCACTCACTCCAGTTATGTGGTCGAACCGTGGTGTCTGCGCGAGACCGAACTGAAGCTCGACGTCCTGGCCCAGAGCGAGTCCGTGTACGCGCTGGCCAACGGACACATCGGATGGCGTGGCAATCTCGACGAGGGCGAACCCCACGGCCTCCCCGGCGCCTATCTGAACGGTGTCCATGAACTGCACCCGCTGCCGTACGCGGAGGCCGGTTACGGCTATCCGGAGTCCGGCCAGACGCTGATCAATGTCACGGACGGCAAGATCATCAGGCTTCTGGTGGACGACCACCCCTACGACCTGCGGTACGGCGAACTCACCGCGCACGAACGCGTACTGGACTTCCGCACCGGAGTCCTGCGCCGCACGGCGGAGTGGACCTCCCCGGCCGGCCGCGCGGTGCGCATCACCTCGCACCGGCTGGTGTCACTCACCCAGCGCGCCATCGCCGCGATCGCCTACGAGGTGGAGCCGCTGGACGGCGAGGCCACCGCCGTGGCCGTCCAGTCCGAGCTGCTCGCCAACGAGCAGCTGCCGCACGACACCGGCGACCCCCGCGTCGCGGCGGCGATCGATTCCCCGCTCCTGGCCGAGGAGGACTTCGCCCAGGACACACGGCTGCGTCTGGTGCACCGCACCAGGGCGAGCGGCCAGCGGGTGGCGGCCGCGGCCGACCACATCGTCGAAGGACCCGAGGGGACCACCTGGTCGTCCGAGAGCGAACCGGACGTCAGCAGGCTCACGGTCACCGCCACACTGGCTCCCGGGGAGCGGCTGCGCCTGGTGAAGTTCGTGGGGTACGGATGGTCCGCCCAGCGTTCGCTGCCCGCACTCCACGACCAGGTCGACGGCGCGGTCGCCGCCGCCCGGAGCACCGGGTGGGAGGGGCTGCTCGCCGAGCAGCAGTCCTATCTGGACCACTTCTGGTCCTGCGCCGACGTCGAGGTGGACGGTGACGCACAGATCCAGCAGGCCGTGCGGTTCGCGCTGTTCCATGTGCTCCAGGCAGCCGCCCGCGGCGAGGAGCGCGCGATCCCGGCCAAGGGCCTGACGGGGACGGGCTACGACGGGCACTCCTTCTGGGACGTGGAGTCCTTCGTGCTCTCGGTGCTCACCTACACCGCACCGCAGGCCGTCGCCCCGGTGCTGCGCTGGCGGCATGCCACCCTGCCCGCGGCCCGGGACCGGGCCCATCAGCTCGGGCTGGCGGGAGCGGCGTTTCCGTGGCGCACCATCACGGGCGCGGAGTGCTCGGCCTACTGGCCGGCCGGCACGGCCGCCTTCCACATCAACGCCGACATCGCCTTCGCGGTGACGCGGTACGTGACCGCGACCGGGGACGAGGCGTTCGAGAGGGGGCCGGGACTCGAACTGCTGGTGCACACGGCGCGGCTGTGGCACTCGCTCGGGCACCACGACGCGGAGGGTGTCTTCCACATCGACGGCGTCACGGGACCCGACGAGTACAGCGCCATCGCCCGCGACAACCTGTACACCAACCTGATGGCGCGACGGAACCTCGTCGCGGCCGCGGAGGCGGCGGCGCGCCACGCCGACCGGGCGGAGGAACTGGGCGTCGACGACGAGGAGACCGCCGCATGGCGTGATGCCGCAGCCCGGATCGCCGTGCCGTACAACGAGGTGCTCGGCGTGCACGAGCAGTCGGCCGGGTTCACCGGTTTCCAGCACTGGGACTTCGACGCCACCGGGCCCGAGCAGTACCCGCTGCTGCTGCACTTCCCGTACTTCGACCTCTACCGCAAGCAGGTCGTCAAGCAGGCGGACCTGGTGCTCGCCATGGTGACCTGCGGGGACGACTTCACCGACGAGGAGAAGGCCCGCAACTTCGCCTACTACGAGGCGCTGACCGTGCGGGACTCCTCGCTCTCGGCCTGCTGCCAGGCCGTCATGGCGGCGGAGACCGGACATCTTCGGCTGGCCTACGACTATCTGGGCGAGGCCGCGCTGATGGACCTGGAGAACCTGGAGCACAACACCCGCGACGGGCTGCACATCGCGTCCCTGGCGGGCACCTGGATGGCCCTGGTGATCGGGCTCGGCGGAATGCGCCACCACGGACGCGAGGGCGGGAACGAGGGCGAGGGCGGACGTCTGGGCTTTGCCCCGCGGCTGCCGGAGCGCCTGTCGGGACTGAAGTTCACCATCCTGGTGCGAGGGCGCAGGCTGCGGGTGGACGTCCGCCGCTCGGTGGCCCGCTACACCCTGGTGGAGGGGGACCCGCTGGAGATCCTCCACCACGGCGATCCGCTCACGGTCACGGTGGCCGAACCCGTGGAGCGGCCACTGCCGGCCGTTCCCGTACAACCCGAGCCGCAACAGCCCAAGGGGCGCCGGCCGGCCGACCGCGCGGGCGTCGGGGAGCCGGTCGCGGGGGAGGCGGCCCGCTGACCGCCCGGGTGTCCGGACCGGTGAAACCGCCGCGGGCGGCGGTTTCACCGGCCTTCGTCCCTGCGCTCCAGCAGCACCACGGGGAGGTCGGCGAACAGTTCCGGCAGCGGCACCGGGCCCCCGAAGTCCCGGTCCGGGGACAGCAGATCGGTCCACCGGCCGTCCGGCAGGGCCAGTGAGGTCTCCCCCCAGCCGCCGGCCTCGTCCAGCCGCAGGGAGAGCCGTGTCACCGCCGTGACCACCTCGCCCGAACGGCAGAACGCCAGGCAGTGCTGCGCCGCGTGCCCCGCCGCGGCCAGCGGTGTGTACGTCCCCGACCCGCCGAACACCTCGGGCCGTCTGCGGCGCAGCAGCAGGGCCGCGCGCATGACGAGGGTCTTCTCGTCCGGCGGTCCCTCCTGGAAGGGCCGGCGGTTGTCCGGGTCCACCAGCGCCAGATACTCCCGCTCCGTGCCCTGGTAGAGGTCGGGCACTCCGGGCATCGTCAGCTGCACCAGCGCCGCGCCCAGCATGTTCGCCCGCATGTGCTCGTCCAGCTCGGCGGCGAACAGCGCCGGCGCGTGCACCGGAGCGCCGGCGGGCCCCGCGGCCACGAACTCGTCCACCGCCCGTTCGTACGCCGCGTCCGGTTCCGTCCAGCTGGTGTGCAGCCCCGACTCCCTGACGGACTTGAGCAGTGCCGGCCCGATCCGTTCCGGCTCCGCGCGCCCGAAGCCGAAGGCCGTCTGCCAGGCCACCCAGGCCAGGTGGTGGTCGGGAGCCGGCACCCAGGCCAGTCCGGTCAGCACCTGCTCCCATCGCTCCGGGCACTCCGAGAGCACCGCGATCCTGGCGCGGACGTCTGCGCTCCGCTTCGTGTCGTGCGTGGAGAGCGCCGTTCCCGTCGAGGGCCAGTCCCGCGCGATCCGCGTGCAGTACGCGTGGAACTCCTCGGGACTCACCGCCGGGCACTCGGGGTCCCCGCCCACCTCGTTCGCCGAGAGCAAAGGTGTGTAGCGGTAGAACGCCGTGTCCTCGACGGACTTGGCGCGCAGCGCCGACGAGGTCTGTGCGAAGCGGGCCCGGAAGGCGCGCTGCTCCGGTCCCTCCCCGAGCCGCCCGGACCCGAGGCCGAGGGCGAGATCCCGGACGACATCGACCGCCTGTGCCTCCTCGGCGACGGCGAAGGCGGCCTTCGCGCGCAGCGCGGCGTCCGCCGTGAGGACCGACTCGCCCCCGGTGCGGTAGGGCCGGTAGACCGGAACCCGCACCAGCAGCTCCCGGATCGCGGTGCGCAGCGCCCACGGCGCGTGGTCGTGCAGCGCGGGGTCGGCCGCGCACACCCGCTCGGCCAGGCGGGCGAGCGCCTCGGTCTCCGCGACCAGCTGATGCGTCACCACCTTGTACGCGGCGCGCCGCACCGTCGCACCCCAGTAGCCGCCCCGGTCCCCGCCCGGGGATGCGAAGTCCCGGTACGCACGGACCAGCTCCTCGGCGCCCACGGGATCGATGAAGAGCCCGTCGATCCGGTGCAGCGCGTCATAGCCGGTCGTCCCGGCCACCGGCCAGGACGGCGGGAGCAGCTCGCCGCGGGTGAGGATCTTCTCCACGACGGTCCAGCAGCCGCCCGTGGCCTCGTTCAGCCGTTGCAGGTACCCCTCGGGGTCGGCGAGGCCGTCAGGATGGTCGATCCGCAGTCCGTCGACGACGCCGTCGTGAACCAGTTCCAGGATCTTAGCGTGGGTGGCTGCGAAGACCTCCGGATCCTCGACCCGTACTCCGATCAGCTCCGAAATGGTGAAGAAGCGGCGGTAGTTGAGCTCGGTGCGGGCGAGCCGCCACCATGCCGGCCGGTACCACTGCGCATCCAGCAGCTCGGCCAGGGGAAGTTCCTCGGTGCCCTCACGCAGCGGGAACATGTGTTCGCCGTAATGCAGGGTCCGCCCCTCCACGCGCAGTGAGCCGAGTTCGTCCCCGAGCCGCCCGCCCAGTACGGGCATCAGGACCTTGCCGCCGCCCGCGTCCCAGTCGATGTCGAACCAGCGCGCGTAGGGCGACCCGGGCCCCTCCCGCAGCACTTCCCACAGTGCCCGGTTGTGGCGGGGCACGGCGGCCATGTGGTTGGGGACGATGTCGAGCACCAGCCCGAGCCCGTGCCGCCGCGCCGTGCCGGCGAGCGAGCGCAGACCCTCCTCGCCGCCGAGCTCGGCGCGCACCCGTGCATGGTCGACGACGTCGTAGCCGTGTGGCGAACCGGGCACCGCCTCCAGTACGGGTGACAGATGAAGATGAGAGACCCCGAGGCCGGCCAGGTACGGCACCGCTGCCTCGGCGGCAGAGAACGGGAACTCCGGCTGGAGCTGGAGCCTGTAGGTGGCGGTGGGCGTCATGCGAACGTACGTACCCGCATCGCGGGCATCTGTGTCATCGCTTCGTGCTCCGGCAGGGCAGGGCGCTCCACGTTCACCTGATGCGACGAACCCCCGAACGGTGATGCCTGCCGCTATGCGGGCCTGCGCAGCACCACCAGACTCCGTCCGATCATCGTCACCTGCTCGCCGGCCGCCACCTTGGGCCCCTGGCCCGGCGGCACCCCGTCGGGCCGTGCCGTGTCGACCACCACCTGCCACTGCCGGCCATGGTTGACCGGAACCGAGAATTCCAGTTCCTCGGCGCTCGCGTTGCACATGATCAGGAACGAATCGTCCGAGATCCGCTCGCCCCGGGGACCCGGTTCCGAGATCGCGTGACCGTTGAGGAAGACGGTGAGGGCCTTGGCATGGGCGGCCTGCCAGTCCCGCTGGGTCATCTCCACGCCCTCCGGGGTGAACCAGGCGATGTCGGAGAGCTCGTCGTGCGTGCCCTCCACCGGCCGGCCGTGGAAGAACCGCCTGCGCCGGAAAACCTGGTGGTCGCGGCGCAGCCACACCATGGCCCGGGTGAAGGCCAGCAGCGAACCCTGCTCCTCCTCGGTCGAGGCCGGCCAGTGCACCCAGGACAGCTCGCTGTCCTGGCAGTAGGCGTTGTTGTTGCCGTGCTGGGTGCGGCCGAACTCGTCGCCGTGGCTCAGCATCGGCACGCCCTGGGAGAGCATCAGGGTCGCGATGAAGTTGCGCATCTGGCGGTTCCGCAGCTCCCGCACCTCCGGGTCGTCGGTGTCGCCCTCCGCCCCGCAGTTCCACGACCGGTTGTGGCTCTCGCCGTCCCGGTTGCCCTCTCCGTTGGCCTCGTTGTGCTTCTCGTTGTACGAGACCAGGTCCCGCAGTGTGAAACCGTCGTGGCAGGTCACGAAGTTGACCGAGGCCAGCGGCCGGCGCCCGTCGTCCTGGTAGAGGTCCGACGAGCCGGTCAGCCGGGAGGCGAACTCGGCGAGCGTGCGCGGCTCGCCGCGCCACAGGTCCCGCACGGTGTCACGGTACTTGCCGTTCCACTCGGTCCACAGCGGCGGGAAGTTCCCCACCTGGTAGCCGCCCTCGCCGACGTCCCAGGGCTCGGCGATCAGCTTGACCTGGCTGACCACCGGGTCCTGCTGCACCAGGTCGAAGAACGAGGACAGCCGGTCCACCTCGTGGAACTGGCGGGCCAGCGTCGCCGCGAGGTCGAAGCGGAAGCCGTCGACATGCATCTCGGTGACCCAGTAGCGCAGCGAGTCCATGATCAGCTGGAGAACGTGCGGCGAGCGCATCAGCAGGGAGTTGCCGGTGCCTGTGGTGTCCATGTAGTACCGGCGGTCCTCGGACAGCCGGTAGTACGAGACGTTGTCGAGGCCCCGGAAGGAGAGGGTGGGGCCCAGGTGGTTGCCCTCGGCCGTGTGGTTGTAGACGACGTCGAGGATGACCTCGATGCCCGCCTGGTGCAGTGCCCGGACCGCGGACTTGAACTCGAGGACCTGCTGGCCGCGGTCGCCCCAGGAGGCATAGCGGTTGTGCGGGGCGAAGAACCCGATGGTGTTGTAGCCCCAGTAGTTGTCGAGGCCCGCGTCCATCAGTCTGTGATCGTTCACGAACTGGTGCACCGGCATCAACTCCAGTGCGGTGACTCCCAGTTCAGTGAGGTGGGAGATCACCGCGGGATGCGCGAGCCCCGCGTAGGTCCCGCGCAGCTCGTCCGGCAGCGCCGGGTGCAGCATCGTCAGGCCCTTCACATGGGCCTCGTAGATGACGGTCCGGTGGTAGTCGGTCCGGGGCGGGCGGTCGTCGCCCCAGTCGAAGTACGGATTGACCACGACGGAGGCCATCGTGTGCGGGGCGGAGTCGAGGTCGTTGCGCGAGTCCGGTCTGCCGAAGTGGTAGCCGTACACCGCCTCGCCCCACTCGATACGGCCGCTCATCGCCCGTGCGTAGGGATCCAGGAGCAGCTTCGCCGAGTTGCAGCGGTGCCCGTGCTCCGGCACGTAGGGGCCATGCACCCGGAATCCGTACCGCTGGCCGGGCATCACCCCCGGCAGATAGGCATGGCGGACGAACGCGTCGGTCTCACGGAGCTCCACCGCCGTCTCCGAGCCGTCGTCGTGCAGCAGACACAGCTCGATTCGGTTCGCGGCCTCCGAATAGACCGCAAAGTTGGTTCCGGCGCCGTCGTACGTGGCGCCGAGGGGATACGCCTGTCCCGGCCAGACCTGCATAGATAAGACTCTTCCACTTCTGATCCGGGTGCGGGGGACCACTTCGGCCAGATCCTGCCCGAAAGGAGGGCAACCTCCTAGGACTTACCGCAGTCCTACCGGGTGACCACTGGTAAGAGGGGGGAAAAGTGCGCAAACTAGTGCGCCGCCACCTGGGTAAGGTGCTGGCGGGCACGGCCATTGCGGTGACGGGCACCGCCGCGATGATCGGAATCACACTTCCGGGTCAGGCAGGAGCGGACGACGGGCCGGGGGGCCGGGCGGTCGCATCCCAGGGCTCCGACGGGCAGGGCGCCGACGGCGGGGGAGAAGGCGGCCGGGCCGTGGAACCCGGTGTCGTGGCCAAGGCCGCGGACGAGGGCGAGAAGGGCATCGGACGGGACCCGCTCACCGACGACGAGCTCAAGCGTGCCGAGCAGCTCGCGGCGGCTCCGGTCGCGCGGAACGGCAGGGACGCGGGAGGTGCACGCGGCCCGCAGCAGCTCACCACCGATCTGGCCGAACCGGAGCCGTCCGAAGCCGGCCTCGCGGCGCCGCCCCGCCGTGCCGTCGTCTCGTACTACGACTACAGGACCGACCAGCTCGTCACGTCGACGGTCAATCTCTCCACGGGGAAGGTGGAGCGGAGGGACGCCCAGCAGGGCGTGCAGCCGTCGCCGCACCGCGAGGAGCTCCGGGAGGCGGCCGAACTGATCCTGGCGAGTCCGCTCGGCTCGGGGCTGAAGGCCGACTACAAGGACGCCACCGGCGCTGCGCTCACCTCGCCGGAGCCGCTGACGCTGAGCGGATTCGTCTACCGCAAGGACCGGGAGGCACAGATTCCGGAGCAGCTCGGCGACTGCGGGGTGCACCGCTGCGTGCGGATCATCACCAAGGTCACGAACGGGCCCTGGATCGACACCCGCGACCTGGTCGTGGATCTGAGCGCCCGGAAGGTCGTCCGGGCTCCGTTCGGGTGAACCTACCCGCCTCGGAATTCCGCCCGCCGGAGTTCCGGCCGGCCGACTCGGCCGACTCGGCCGACTCGGCCGACCCGGCGCCCCGCTGAACCGCCTGGCCGGCAACGGCCACGCCCGTGGCCGCGGCCGACCGGAGACGCCGGCCCTTCGCATCCCACTGCATTCCCGACAGCACGTCTTCCGCACAAACGTCCGAGGGAGTTCCTCTTCGCCATGGACAAGAGCAGATTTCCGCACGCCCGCAAGCCTGCCTCGGTGCTCGCCGCCGCGGTCCTGCTGGGCGGCGCGCTGACCGCCGCGGGGCCGGGCGCGGCGACCGCCGCCCCCAGGGCTCCGCAGGCCCCTGCCCCGGCACTGCCCTGCAGCACGCCCTACCAGATCACGTCGACCCTCACCGGCGGCACCACGTGGCGCATGTGCTGGCACTACGACTCCTCCGCCGGTCTCGTCCTGGACAAGGTCAGCTACCAGCCGAAGGGCGAGTCCCGCCCGATCCAGGTGCTCACCAGCGCCAAGCTTGCCCAGGTGCACGTCCCCTACGACGACGGACAGGCCGAGTACGACGACCTCACCGGCTTCGGCTTCGGCTACGGCCTGCAGAACCTCAAGCCCACCGAATGCCCCGGCGGGACCATCAAGAAGGTCAAGGTTCCCGACGCCGGTCAGGTCAACGGCCTCTGCGTGACCACACGCACGCGCGGCCACGCCTATCGCAAGGCCAGCGACGAGGGCACCAAGGTCTGGCACGCCCAGGGCAAGGACATGCTCCTCTACACCGTCAACAAGGTGTCCTGGTACGAGTACATCACCGAGTGGCGGTTCGCCTCCGACGGGACGATATCCGCCAACGTCGGCGCCACCGGCAGCCTCTCGCCGGGCGACTACGACGCGGGCGACGGCCGCGGCTGGCCGATCGGCAAGGGAGCCAAGGACTACTCCACCAGCCACAGCCACAACGTGTTCTGGCGGCTCAACTTCGGTCTGGACGGCAGCTCCAAGGACCGGATCGAGCAGTTCGACTCCAAGGTGACCCCGCCCACGGGGAACGGCAGCCCGAAGACGAAGACCACCCGTACGCCCGTCACCAACGAACTCGCGGGTGACGCGAAGTCCATGCGCTGGTGGCGGGTCGTGAGCGCGACCGGCAAGAACAAGGACGGGCACGCCCGCTCGTACGAGATCGTGCCCGGCGCCACCGCCAAGCATTCCGGCCGCGGCTTCACCAAGCACGACGTCTTCTTCACTCAGAACCGCGCCTGCGAGCAGTTCGCCAGCAACAACACCCTCAACTGCGGGCGGGGTGCCCCCAACAGCGTGGACAAATGGGTCAATGGTGAGTCACTGACCAATCCGGTCACGTGGGTCAACATCGGGTTCCATCACATCGCCCGCGACGAGGACCAGGAACCGATGCCCGTCCACTGGCAGGGTTTCCAGCTCGCACCCAGGGACGTAACCGCTATGAATCCGCTCACTCCGGCAGATCTCGCCAGTCAGAACGGTGCGCCTCCGTCGGGCAGTTGAGCGAGGAGCATAGGGATCCGGCTGCACCGCCTCCCGCTTGCGGAGTACTCTTCCTTGATCGTTGGAGGGGAGCGGGAAGGCGGTGCGCGGGTGAGCTCGGGAGGGCTGGAGCTACCCCCCGGTGACGCAGGTCACGAGGGGGACTCCGTCGATGTCCCGCCCGGCGCGGTGTCGCTCGCCCGGCCGGTCGAGATCGGGGCGGAACTGGACTGGAGCACGGACGCCTGGAGCGAGGTGCGTACGCGTGCCCAACGAGCCGGGCGGGCCTACATCTGGCTGAACCTGGTGGAGCAGCGTCTGCGGGCCGTGGTGGCCGCCGTACTCCGTCCCATCTACGAGCCCGTGCACGGCGAGGACTGGGTCGTCGCCGCCGCGGGTCCCGCCGGACAGGAGTGGGTGCAAAGGGCCGTCGCCGTGCGGGAGGTCTCGCGCCGCAAGGGGTATCTCCTCGACCCGGCCGACGACAATGTGCTCAGCTTCCTCACCCTCCCGCAGCTGCGGGAGCTGATGGTCCAGCACTGGCCCTGCTTCGAGCCCTATTTCGACGACCGGCGCGAGGTGGAGCTGGCACTGGACGAGCTGGAGGTGGCCCGCAATGTGGTCTCACGCAACCGCGCGCTGAACGAAGCCGTGCTGGCCCAGGCCGAACGGGCTTCGGCCCGGCTGCTGGAGATCCTCGGCAGCGGCGCGGGCGTCCCGTCGGCGGACCGGCTGCCGGTCGACGCGGTGGAGGATCTGGTGGGGGACCGGTACGCGGACGTGGTGTCCGTCCACCCCGACCGGGTGCGACTGCAGCGGCAGCTGCCGGCCGAAGACCTCTTCGGGGGCGCGCGGCGCCTCGACGCCATCGGCATAGGACTGAATCTGCTCGTGCAGAACTTCTCGGGGCGCCGGCTGGTACGGCTCGCCGAGTCCGGTGCGCGGGTGCGGCTGCTGTTCCTCAACCCGGCGAGCAGCGCGGTCAAGCGGCGCGAGCGTGAACTCGGGCTCAGGAAGGGCGAACTGAGCCGTGCCGTGGAGATGAACATCCTCCACACCCGGCGGGTCCGTTCGAAGCTGCGTGACCCGGGGGCGTTCGAGATCCATGTCTTCGACGAAACGCCCCGCTTCACGGCCTATCTGGTGGACGGTGACGGTCCCGACGGGCTGGCGGTCGTGCAGTCGTATCTGCGGCGGGCCCGGGGCATGGAGGCGCCGGTTCTGGTGCTGCGGGGCGCCGGCAGGTCGGTGGTGAGGACGGGACAGGACCCCGAGCACGGACTGTTCCAGACCTACCGCGAGGAATTCGAGTCGGTGTGGGCCGACTCCCGGCCGGTGTCCTGAGTGTCAGTGCCGCGTGCGAGGGTTTCGTCCGTACCGCAGACGAGGGGGCAGTGATGGCGTGGCACCGTGAGCCGCTGGTCGGCTTCGGCCTGGAGACGACCGGGACGGATCCGCTGGAGGCACGCATCGTGACGGCGCAGACCGTCGGCGTGCGGGACGGAGGGGCCGTCGGACGGTGCCCCCTGAGCCGGATGGCGGCCCACGCCGGTGAGGGGGTCGTGCGATGAGCTGGATCAGTGGGCCCTTGGTGGCCTTCGACCTGGAGACCACGGGCACCGACGTGGAGACCGATCGCATCGTCACCGCCGCGGTCGTACGACTGGAACCGAACGGGGCCGTTTCAGGGGAACGGACCTGGCTGCTCGATCCCGGCGTGGTGATACCCGAGCAGGCCTCGGCGATCCACGGCATCTCGACGGGCCACGCCCGCGAGCACGGGGTCCGGGCCGGGTCCGCAATCGAGGAGATCGCGCAGGCCGTCGCCGAGGTTCTGCACTCGGGAACGCCTCTGGTGGTGATGAACGCACGCTACGACCTGTCCCTGCTGGACCGTGAGTGCCGCCGGCACGAGGTGAGGTCGGTCAGCGAGCGGCTGGGCGATGCACCGTCGCCCGTCATCGATCCCCTGGTGATCGACAAACACGTCGACAAGTACCGGAAGGGCAAGCGGGCCCTGCACGCGTTGTGTGCTCACTACGGCGTATCGCTCGAGGACGCGCACGATGCGAGGGCCGACGCGGTGGCTGCCGCCCGGGTGGTGCGACGCATGGCGGAGAGGCACCAGCCGGTCGGGACGATGTCCCTGACGGACCTGCATGACCTCCAAGTGCGTGCGGCGGCCGAGCAGTCGGCCTCTCTGCAGGCATATCTGCGGCGGACCGCGAACCCGACGGCCGTCGTCGAGTCGGCCTGGCCCGTCATCCCCAGGAGTCGATAGCCCGGCCGGTCAGGGTTCTCCGCGTGCGAGAGGCCGCAGGTGGGAGAGGGCGATCCGTCGTCGGGTGGGCAGGGCGGTGTGGGCACGGCACCGGCAACGACCTGGCCGACCCGCTGCGGAACCACGGCATCCGCCGGCCGCGTACACCCGCCCGGCGTGGTGGCCACGTTCAGAACGGGTACCAGCGGACCGTGGGGTCGCCGTCCCGCAGTGACGCCACACGGCGCCGGAACTCCGCCAGCGCCCTCGGGCTGGACGGGGCGTGCTGGGCGACCCAGGCGCAGCTGGCGACCTCACGGGCGCCGCGCAGCACCTCGCAGCCCGGCCAGTTGCGGACGTCCCAGCCGTAGGCCGCCGTGAAGGCGTCGTACGCCTCGGCGGCGAGGCCGTAGCGGTCCCGGGACAGGGCGAGGACCACGAGATCGTGCTCGCGCAGGTCCAGGGAGAAGGTCTCCAGGTCGACCAGGACCGGACCGTCCGGCCCGATGTGGACATTGCGGGGGAGCGCGTCACCGTGGATCGGTCCCGGCGGGAGCTGCGGGGCCAGCGCGGCGGCCGCCGGGGCGAAACCGTCCCGCCGTTCCCGCAGATACGCCGCGTCCGCCGGCTCGATCGCATCGCCCGCCAGCCGCAGCCAGCGCTCGACACCGCCCAGGAGGTCCCGTCCCGGCAGCGCGAACGCCGGGGCGGACAGCATGTGCACCTGTCGCAGCACACGCGCCAGGTCCTTCGGCTCGGCGGGCCGGACGGACCGGGGCAGCCGATGCCACAACGTCACGGGATGGCCCTCCACCAGCAAGGGCCTCGGCTCAGCCGCCCGCACCGCCGCTACGCCCGCCTCCTCCAGCCAGCCGGCCACGGCCAGTTCGCGCTCCGCGCGCTCGAGCAGTTCTTCGCTCCGCCCGACCTTCACGACCACATCACCGGACCCGAACACCGCGTTCTCGCCGAGCGCGATGAGGACCGCATCGGTGGGCAGCCCGGCCGCGGCCAGCACCTGGCGCGCGCGTGTCTCGTCCATGGCTCGAATTCTCGCATCCCCGCAGGTGGTGCTTCTGAAGCGGTTGACGAACCCACGGTCCGTCAGCACGATGACGGGGCCGGAGCCGGGCAGGGTTCCGGTCCCTTCGCGCAAGGGGGTGCATCCGTGTCACCGGCGAGCTCGGCGCAGCGGTCCGGCCGGGCTGGGCCGGCAGTGAGGGACCACGGAGCCTGGTTCCTCGTGCTGCCCGCGCTGATACCGATCCTCGTCCTGAGCGTGGGCCCGCTCCTCTACGGCATCGCGCTCTCGCTCACCGACGCCCAGTCCGGGCGCACCCGCGCCACCCGGTGGACCGGCACGCTGAATTTCCAGGACCTGCTCCACGACACTCTCTTCTGGGACTCGTTCCGGATCGGCCTGGTGTGGGCGGTCGGCGTCACCGTTCCCCAGTTCGTACTCGCCCTCGGACTGGCCCTGCTGCTGAACCAGAACCTCCGCTTCCGTTGGCCGGCCCGGGCCCTGGCGATCATCCCCTGGGCGATGCCCGAGGTCGTCGTCGGCATCATGTGGCGCCTCGCCTACCACCCGGACGCCGGGATACTCAACGAGACCATCCGTGACCTCGGCCTCGGCGACGGCCGCGACTGGCTGACCGGACTGACCACCGCCCTCCCCGCCGTGATCGTCGTGGGTGTCTGGTCCGGAATGCCGCAGACGACCGTCGCCCTTCTCGCGGGCCTTCAGCACACTCCGCGGGAGCTCCACGAGGCCGCGGCCCTCGACGGCGCGGGTGCCTGGCGCCGATTCCGTACGGTCACCTGGCCCGCTCTGAGACCCATCGCCCTGGCGATCACGGCACTCAACCTGATCTGGAACGTCAATTCCTTCGCCCTGGTCTACGTCCTGACCGGCGGCGGCCCCGGCGGCCGCACCCGTCTCCCCATGCTCTTCGCGTACGAAGAGGCCTTCCGTTACGGCCAGTTCGGCTATGCCGCGGCCATGGGCTGTGTGATGGTCGCGGTGGTCTCCGTGCTGCTCGCCCTGTACCTCGTGGGCCGTCTGCGGGAAGGTGACAACGGATGAGCCTGCGCACCAGCAGGGCCGCGCGCACGGGCCAGTACGCCGCCCTTGCCGCCTACCTCGTGTTTCTCGGGTTCCCGTTCCTCTGGCTGGTCTCCACCGCCTTCAAGCCGCCGCGCGAACTCGGATCGCTCCATCCCACGTGGGTCCCCGGCGAGCCCACCGTCGCCAACTTCCACCAGGCCTTCGACGAGCAGCCGCTCCTGGGGGCCGCGGCCAACAGCCTGTTCGTCGCGCTGGCTGCTGCGGTGGTCGCGGTACTCCTCGCCACCCCCATGGCCTATGTGACGGCCCGTCACCGCACGCGTCTCGCACGGGCGGCGACCGGCTGGGTCGTGGTCAGCCAGGCGTTTCCGTTCGTTCTCCTGATCATCCCGCTGTTCCTGGTCCTCAGGAACCTCCGGATGGTCAACACCCTCACCGGACTGGTCATGGTGTATGTCGTGTGGTCGCTGCCGTTCGCCCTCTGGATGCTCACGGGGTACGTGCGGGCGGTCCCTGCCGAGCTCGAGGAGGCCGCCGCGGTCGACGGTGCCGGTAGGGTGCGTACGCTCGTCTCGGTCGTCATCCCGCTGCTCGCGCCCGGGATCGCGGCCACCACGATGTTCGCCTTCATCACCGCGTGGAACGAGTTCTTCTTCGCGCTCGTCCTGCTCAGGAGCCCGGAGAAACAGACACTGCCGGTGGTCCTCACCCACTTCATCGGCGCGGAGGGGGCCGCCGACCTCGGACCGCTGGCCGCGGCCGCCGTCCTGGCGACACTCCCGTCCCTGGTGATCTTCGCGGTCGTCCAGCGGCACATCACGAGCGGGATGCTCTCAGGGGCGGTGAAGGGCTGATGCGTGCACCGTCGCGCCGTCCGGTCCGGCCGATGCGCCTGCGGACACCCCTTGCCGTGGCCACCGTGCTGGCCCTGCTGCTCATGGGCTGTTCCCGTGACGACCGCGCCGGTACCGACGGACGGATCACCCTGCGCTTCCAGTCCCTTGCCTGGCAGCAGGAGTCGGTGGCCGTCAACAGGGAGCTGGTGGAGGAGTGGAACGCCACCCACCCGGGTGTCCGGGTCGAGTACGTCCAGGGCAGTTGGGACAGCGTCCACGACCAGTTGCTCACCTCCTTCGAGGGCGGTGAGGCACCCGACATCATCCATGACGCATCCGACGACCTCGCGGATTTCGCCTACGGTGGCCGCCTCGCCGATCTGCGCGAGCTGCTGCCTGCCCGGCTCACCGCCGGAATCCCGGCCCGGAGCTGGGAGACCACCACATTCGGGGACGGCGTCTACGGGGTCCCGTTCCTCCAGGAGCCGCGCGTCCTGATCGCCGACAAGAGGATCCTCGATGCATCGGACGTCCGCGTCCCCACCCCCGGAAGACCCTGGAGCTGGGGGGAGTTCCGGCTGGCGGCCAGGGAACTGACGGCACGGCTGGGCAAGGGCAGGTACGCCGTCGCCTGGCCCCTGCGGGACCCGGTCTCGGCCACGCTCAACCTCGGCCTCTCGGCCGGCGGGCGGATGTTCCGCCGCGGCGACGACGGAAGGGTACGCATCGAATTCACGGCTGCCGACGCAGTGGTGCCGGGCATCGTCCACGATCAGGTCCAGGTGGACCGCAGTGCCTCGCCGACCGCGCTCGGCGGGGGCGGCTCCGACGCCCTCCCCGGCTTCTTCGCCGGCAAGTACGCGATGGTCATGCTCGGGTTCTCGTACCGGCAACAGGTGGCCCAGCAGGCGCCGGAGGGCTTCGAGTGGACGGTGCTGCCCGCTCCGGCGGGACGCGAAGGGCTCGCACAGGGTGTGAGTCCGCAGACCCTGTCGGTCGCCGAGGACAGCCCGTACAAGAAGGAAGCGGTGGCGTTCATCGACTTCCTGTTGCAGCCGCGGAACATGGTGCGGCTGGCGAAGGGCGACTGGATGCTCCCGACGGCCACGCAGGCGCTCGCGGACCCCGCCCTGCGCACCCCGGAACACGGATGGGGGACGGGCGTGGCACTGGCCCGCCATCTGCGACCCGCGCCGGCGCAGTCGGTGCGGGGCTATCCGGAGTGGAAGGACAAGGTCGCTGCACCGGCGTTCCAGGAGTACTACTCGGGCGGCATCGACCGGTCCGAACTCGCCGGCCGCCTCGTCGACGACGGGAACCTGGTGCTGGCCCGCTACCAGCGGCAGTAGAGGGTCCGTCGGGCGGCTCCCGTTCGCTCCGTTTTCCGTTTTCCGGACCGGTCCGTCCCCTCGGGCATTCTCGTGCATCTGGTTGCACGAGACGTCTCGTCTCGTTTAGTCTCGGGACATGACCGAACCCGTGCGTGCCCACATCGCCATGTTCTCCATCGCCGCCCACGGACATGTGAACCCGAGCCTTGACGTCATCAGGGAACTCGTGGCCCGTGGGCACCGGGTCAGTTACGCGATTCCGCCGTCATTCGCCGAGAAGGTCGCCGCAACCGGCGCACGGCCGGTGCCCTACACCTCCACACTGCCGACGGACGACGACCCGGAAGCGTGGGGCACGGAACTGATCGACCACATCGAACCCTTCCTGAACGATGCGATCCAGGCCCTGCCGCAGCTGGCCGAAGCCTTCCGGGGGGACGAGCCCGACCTCGTCCTCCATGACATCACCTCGTACCCCGCACCCGTACTCGCCCATCGGTGGGGTGTGCCGGCCGTCTCGCTCTCGCCGAACCTCGTCGCCTGGGAGGGATACGAGGAGGAGGTCGCCGAGCCGATGACCGCGGGGCTCAGGGCGACCGAGCGCGGCGGGGCGTACTACGCGCGCTTCGGGGCGTGGCTGGCCGGGAACGGGATCGACACCCACCCGGACCCGTTCGTCGGCCGTCCGCGACGGTCGATCGTGCTGATCCCCAGGGTGCTTCAGCCGAACGCCGACCGGGTCGACGAGTCGGTGTACACGTTCGTCGGCTCCTGCCGGAGGGACCCGGCGGAGCAGGGGAGGTGGCAGCGGCCGGCGGAAGCGGAGAAGGTGCTGCTGGTCTCGCTGGGTTCGTCCTTCACCAGGCAGCCGGGCTTCTACCGCGAGTGCGTGAAAGCCTTCGGCGATCTTCCGGGATGGCATGTGGTGCTGCAGATCGGCAAGTTCGTCGCCCCGGACGAACTGGGCGAGCTGCCCGCGAACATCCAGGCGCACAGCTGGGTGCCCCAGCAGGCCGTCCTCGAGGAGGCGGACGTCTTCATCACTCATGCGGGCGCGGGTGGCAGCCAGGAGGGCCTCGCCACGGCCACCCCCATGGTTGCCGTCCCCCAGGCCGTCGACCAGTTCGGCAACGCCGACATGCTGGTCTCGCTCGGTGTGGCCCGCCATGTCCCCATGGAGAAGGCCGACGCGGAGACTCTCCGTGAAGCGGTCCTTGCCCTGTCCGGCGACCCGGAGGTCGCCCAGCGCCTCCAGGCGATCAGGATCTCGATGGCGGCCGAGGGCGGCACGCAGCGGGCGGCCGATCTGATCGAGACGGAACTCGCCGGGAAATAGGGCCGACTTCGGCGATTCGGGCGGGCTCGGGCAGTCCCGGAACCTTCGTTCCAGGGCTGCCCGCCCCGCGTTTACCCACATGCTCCACGGTCACACCGGAATTACACCGTGAACACATTTTCCCAACCGAAGTCCCCCATCTGTAAAGGAATTTCAACCGGGAGTCCGACTTGTGGAGCCCTGGCCGATTTCGTATTACAAACACTTGTTGATCAAGTCACAGCTGTATGAAGGGCTTGATCTGGGCGCGTCAATCGGTCAAGGTTTCGAGGCAGCCCCCGGAGATTTTCCTTCCGGAGGCCAATCCCCCCACAAATTGATGACGAGGAGACCCCTCTTCATGGCAACTCACAAGCGCGCGAGCAGGATGAAGCTCACCGCGGCGATCACCGCCGTGGCTGCCGCTGCCGGAGTGACCGTACTCAACACCTCATTCGCCGGAGCCGCGCCCGCGCCGGCCGAGGGCAAGATCTATGGCGCGAACGCCGAGGGCGCCGTCGCCGGAAGCTACATCGTCATGCTGGACGAGAAGGCGAACAAGCAGGAACTGGCCCAGGAGTACGGCGGAAAGCTGCAGCGCAACTACAGCTCCGCCATCAACGGCTTCTCCGCCAGCGGGCTTTCGGAGACCGAGGCCAAGCGCCTCGCCGCCGACCCGGCCGTGGCCAAGGTCGTCCAGAACAAGAAGTTCACGATCAACGCCACCCAGGAGAACCCGCCGTCCTGGGGCCTGGACCGGGTCGACCAGGCCGACACCGCGGCCGACAACAAGTACACCTACCCCGACGGTGCCGGCGAGGGCGTCACGGCGTACGTCATCGACACCGGAGTCCGCGTCTCCCACAAGGACTTCGAGGGCCGCGCCAGCCACGGCTTCGACGCCATCGACAACGACGAGACCGCCGACGACGGCAACGGCCACGGCACACACGTGGCGGGCACCATCGCCGGAACCGCGCACGGAGTCGCCAAGAAGGCCAAGATCGTGGCGGTCCGCGTCCTCGACGACAACGGCTCCGGTACCACCGAGCAGGTCGTGGCCGGCATCGACTGGGTGACCAAGAACCACCAGGGTCCCTCCGTCGCCAACATGAGCCTCGGCGGCGGCGCCGACCCGGCACTCGACGAGGCCGTCCAGAAGGCCATCGCCGCCGGTGTCACCTTCGGCGTCGCCGCGGGCAACGAGTCGAGCGACGCGGGCCAGGGCTCCCCGTCACGGGTCAAGGAGGCCATCACCGTCGCCTCCTCGACGAAGGAGGACCAGCAGTCCGACTTCTCCAACTTCGGTTCGGTCGTGGACATTTACGCGCCGGGCTCGGACATCACCTCCTCCTGGAACGACAGCGACGAGGGCACGAAGACCATCTCCGGCACGTCGATGGCGACTCCGCACGTCGTCGGTGCGGCCGCGGTCTATCTCGCGGGCCACAAGGACGCCACCCCGGAGCAGGTCGCCAAGGCGCTGACGGACGGTGCCACACCCGACAAGATCAGCAACCCTAGCGAGGGCACGCCCAACAAGCTCCTGAAGGTCGTCGAGTGACCGACTGATCGACGACGTTCACGAGACGGCGGCCGCCGTGCCCTCCCCCACGGGGCACGGCGGCCGCCCTTAGTGTGTGGCCATGGTGAAGACTCATGCGTATGCACTGCTGCTGCGTGGAATCAACGTCGGCGGACACCGCAAGGTCCCCATGGCCGACCTCCGCGCCCTGCTGACGGAACTGGGCCATGGTGACGTCCGCACATATCTCCAGAGCGGCAACGCCGTCTTCACCACCGCAGCGCGCGACGAGGAGCGCATCGCGTCGGAGATCGGCAGGGCAGTCGAGCGGAAATTCGGCTTCGCCGTCGACTGTCTGGTCCGCGGCGGCCCGTATCTGCGAAGGGTCGTCGAGGACTGCCCCTTCCCGGCCGCCGAACTGGAGGGCAGGCAACTCCACGTCACCTATCTCTCGGAGCACATGGAACCGGGGCGGTTCGACTCCGTCGACGCGGACGCCTTCCTCCCGGAGGAGTTCCGGTTGGGGGAAAGCGCCCTCTATCTGTACGTCCCCGGCGGACTCGGCCGCTCCAAGCTCGCGGAGGTGCTGGCAAGGCCCGGCCTGTACCGGGGGATCGTGGCCACGACCCGCAACTGGAACACCGTCGTCAGACTTGCCGAGATGACCGGGGAGGCGCCCGATGCGTGAGCTCTCCGGGTTCGGCCCTGCCGTCACCGCGGCCATCGAGGGAGAGATCCGCCTCCTCGATCCAGCCGTCCGCACCCGGCCGGAGTTGCTCGCCGAACTGCTGCATCCCGAATTCCTCGAGTTCGGCGCGTCCGGCCGCCGCTGGGACCGGGACTCGACCATCGAGGCGCTCGTCCTGGAGGGCGCCCGGGCTGTCAGGCCCATCACCGCTTCGGACATGAAGGGGGCCGAACTCGCTCCAGGTGTCGTGCATCTGACCTTCGTCGGGGAGTCGAACGGCTGTCGGTCCCACCGCAGTTCACTGTGGCGGCTGACCGGGGACGCCTGGCGGCTCTACTTCCACCAGGGCACGCCGTTCAGTGCCGGCGAGAGCTCCGGTGCCAGCTGAAGCCTCCCGGCAGCCGCACCGATGCGCTCCGGTGACCGCCACTGTGCCGGGTGACGTTCGCCCGCCGTGTGCCGAAGCGCACCGACCAGCCGTGCGCACTGATGTTGAGGTGCATCAGTTTCGGGATGATGGTGATCTGCTTGTGGTAATAGATCGACATGTAGGCCTCCTTGTCGCCATGGTGCTCGAAAACCTCGCCGCGACCGTCACCGCAGTGCCACGGTCGTGTCACCACAGGGCAGACATGTCCTCATCCGGCGCCGAGATCCCGGCCGCGCCCGGGTTCTCCCACCAATGGGGGAGCGAAGACGCCCCCTGGCCCGGACCGGCACGGCCGGATCCGCCACGGGTCCGCGGCCCGTCCCGAGGGGGTGCCGCACTGTCGGTGGCACGGCCTATCGTCGGTTCCATGTACGACGACGGTGACGGACCGCCACGGGATTCCGGGGCGCAGGCCGCGCAGGCACGCGCGGCCGAGGTGCGCGTCGCGTTCGAGGGGATGCTGCAGATCCGCAGGCTGACCAACACCGGCGCCCCCGACCCGGAGGCCACACCGGCGGCCTGGGAACGCGGCCGGATGGTGAGGGCCGTCGCACTCGCCCTGGAGGCCTGCGGCATCACCCCGTCCGCGGTCGATGCCGCAGGCCGGCGGATGGTGACGGGCTATCGGGTGGGGACGGCGTCGCAGGACGAGCCGGAAACGGTCCGGGTCGAATGGCTCGGACCGCACGGCAGCGGAGCCGCCGGACAGGAGGAGGCCGCGCTCGCGGAGTGCTCCCGGGTGCTGGAGCGGCTCGGCTGGGACGCACTCCTGTACCGGGGGCGGGGCCATCACCGCTTCCTGGAGGTGCGGCCTCCCCCTGCCGGGCACTGAACCGCCCGGAATTGGCCCGCGCAGGCGGGCACCGATTGGCCCGGGGCAACGGGACACCCGCTGCCTAGGGTCGGGGGATGACGACCGAGCACACCGCCCCCGTGGACTTCTACTTCGACCCTGCCTGCCCCTTCGCCTGGATCACCTCCCGCTGGATCCTGGAGGTGGAGAAGCAGCGCGACATCGAAGTGGCCTTCCGCCCGATGAGCCTGTATCTGCACAACACGGGCAAAGAGCTGCCCGACTGGTACCGCGACCTGGTCGACCGGTCCATCGGCCCGGTCCGGGTCGCGGTCGCCGCGGCCGAGCGGCACGGGGAAGGGGTGCTGCGGGATCTGTACACGGCCCTGGGCACCCGTATCCACCAGCAGAAGGCCGGGGACTTCGACGCCGTGATCGCCGAGGCCCTCGCGGAGACCGGCCTGGCCGCCGCACTCGCCCGGGCGGCGCACGACCCGTCGTACGACGAAGCGGTGCGCCGCAGCCACGACGCGGGCATGGACCCCGCGGCTGGCGGCTACGTCGGCACACCCACCATCCATGTCGACGGAGCCGTCTGGTTCGGTCCCGTTCTCCGCTCCGTCCCGCGGGGTGAGGCGGCGGGCAAGCTCTTCGACAGCTTCCGCGTGCTCGCTGGGCACCCCGACTTCTTCGAGCTCAAGCGCACCCGCACCGGTGAGCTCAACACCGCCTGATCCGCCGTGGGGCCCCGGTCACGGTCCGGGCCGGATGCTCGGGGACGCCTCCGGGGGCGCGGTCGTCCTCGACGGCGCCTCGTGGCCCGCCCTCGGGTTCCGGCCTTTGTCGTGGCCGAAAGTGAGAATCAAACAACTATTCGCATGATGCCTCCGTCTCGCTGTGTGTACCTGTCACACACCAATGCCGGGAGTAGGTCATGGGACGTTCATGGACAGTGGGCGCGGCGCTCGTTCTCGCCAGCGCGGGACTCGTGAGTGCGGCGGGGCCGGCGGGAGCCGTCTCCCACCGGGCGGAGGGGGCCGCGTCGGTCACCGCATGCTCGACGTCATGGGGCAGCGGAACCAAATCGGCAACGGACTCGGACGGGAAGCCGCTGACGAACATCACGACGAGCCGGAGCACGTGCTACGACCGCATGGTCTTCGACATCAGCGGGGCCACGGGCAAGGTCGGCTATCACGTCGGCTATGTCGACGCGTTCCACCAGGACGGCTCCGGCGACCCGATCCCGGTCGGCGGGGGCGCCATTCTCCAGGTGTTCGTCTCCGCACCCAGCTATGACCCGGAGACCATGCGCCAGACCTACCCGGGGAAGGCCAAGAAGCCGCTGCCGGGTGTTGACCTCACCGGGTACAAGACGTTCAAGGACACCAAGTTCGGGGCGAGTTTCGAAGGACAGACCCAGGTCGGTCTGGGTGTCCGGGCCAAGCTTCCGTTCCGGGTGCTCCAGTCCGGCGACAAGCTCATCGTGGACGTGGCCCACACATGGTGACCCGCGCCGGCCGGTGAGTGCCGTCCGTGCCGGGCGCGGCGGTGGTGGTACGGCGGCGCACCGTCCTTCCACCACCGCACGGGATTGACCCGCCCTCTCCCGGGTGCGGCCGCTGCGTGCCGCCCCGGGAGGAGGGGGCGTCGGCGAATCAGCCTCGGTCGCGTCGCCGCCGGACGTACCGGCGGCCACCGTCGCACCTGCCGTCGTCGCAGGACCGGCGGCGGTGAGCACGGCCGCCTTCCGGCGCCGGCTCTGCCGTGCGGGCCCGATGACACGAGGGGCGCCCTCCGCCCGGCGTCATGCCCCGGCGGCCCACGCCGGCATCCGGGCCAGGCGCGGGAGGCGGGTCACGCGGGCGGCCCGGGCCTCGTCGTAGCGCCGCAGCACCAGCTCGGTCAGCTCGGGGGAGGCGCCGAGGACATCCGCGAGGACGTCCGCGCCCGCGCGTCCGGCGCCGTCGGCGATACGGTCCGGAAGGCGGCCCGGGGCGATGACGTACGGCGCCACCGCCACCCGGGGCACTCCCTCCGCGCGCAGCGCACGCACGGCGTCCTCGGTGCGCGGCAGTGCAGCGGAGGCGAACGCAGGCCGCACGGCGCACCAACCGGTGTGCCGCAGCTCCCGCGCAATTTCAGCGATCACTGCGATCGCCTCCGGGTCGGACGAGCCCGCCGAGGCCAGGACGACCCCGGTCGAGCACTTGTCGGCCGGCGTCAGCCCGGCCTCGTACAGTCGCCGCTCCACCGCGTCCAGCAGCAGCGGGGACGGGCCGAGGACCTCGGCCCGGGTGATCCGCAGCCTCGGATGTCCCGCCACGGCCTCGCGGAGGACGGACGGGATGTCGGCCTTGGCGTGGAAGGCCCGGGTCAGCAGCAGCGGGAGGGCCACCACCTCCCGGACCCCGTCGTCGGCCATCCGTTCGAGCACCTGTGGCACGGACGGTGCGTTGAAGTCGAGGAACGCCGTCGACACCTGCAGCCCCGGCCTCCGGGACCGTGCCTGCCGTACCAGGGCGTGCACGGTCGCGGCGTGCCGGGGATCGCGGCTGCCGTGGGCGATGACGAGGAGTGCGGGACCGTGCATCCGAGGACTCAGTTCTTGACGAGCAGACCGCGGCTGCGCAGGACCCATCGCTCCAGGGGGCTGAAGACGAGCAGGTCGATGGCGATACCGACGATCAGGATGAGGATGATCGCGAGGAACACCCCGGGCATGTCGAAGTTGTTGCGGCCGTTCTCCAGCAGCTGGCCCAGTCCGAGGCCCAGTTCGGGCGAGGAGGCGATGATCTCGGCGGCCATCAGCGAGCGCCAGGAGAAGGCCCAGCCCTGCTTCAGGCCCGCGAGATAGCCCGGGAGTGCGGCCGGCATGACGATGTGCCAGGTGCCCTTCAGCCCGGTCGCGCCCAGGGTGTGACCCGCGCGCAGGAAGAGCGGCGGGACCTGGTCGACACCGGACACCAGACCGTTGGCGATCGACGGCACCGCGCCGAGCAGGATCACCGTGAACATCATCGAGTCGTTCAGACCGAGCCAGATCACGGCGGGCGGAACCCATGCCACCGACGGTAGGGACTGCAGGCCCGACAGGATCGGACCGATGGCGGCGCGGACGAACTTCACCCGGGCGACGAGCAGCCCGAGCGGCGTGCCGATGGCGAGCGCCAACAGGAAGCCGAGCAGACCGCGTGACACGCTTGTCCACACCACTTCGAGCAGGGTGCCCTGCAGCCACATCTCGGACACACTGTCCCAGATCGCGGACGGCGGCGGCAGTTTGTAGTCCGCGGTGACCTTCAGCTCGACCAGCAACTGCCAGACGACCAGCACCAGTGCGATTGCCACCACCGGCGGCAGCACCTTCTGCACCAGGACCTGGCGCACCGGCGTGCGGCGGATCTGGACCGCGTCGAGCGCGTCGAGGCCGGCCTCCAGACCCGCGATGTCGTCGCTCCCCGACACCTTCGTGGACGAGCCGGCCGCCTCGTCGGCGGCCTTGGTGGACCTGGCGGCCTTGTCGGTGGTGTCAGTGCTGGCCATGGCGGCGGATCTCCCCACGCAGTTGTTCGGTGATCTCGACGGACAGTTCCGCGACGGCAGCGTCCTCGATGCGACGCGGCTGGGGGATGTCGACCGTCCACTCGCGGGCCACCCGGCCGGGCCGGGACGACAGCAGAACCACGCGCTGCGCGAGCCGGACGGCCTCGCGCACGTTGTGGGTGACAAAGAGGACCGACACGTTCGTCTCGCGCCAGATCCGGGTCAGCTCGTCGTGCAGCACGTCCCGGGTGATGGCGTCGAGTGCCGCGAACGGCTCGTCCATCAGCAGCAGATCGCTGTCCTGCGCCAGCGCCCGTGCCAGCGCCACGCGCTGGCGCATACCGCCGGACAGCTCGTGCACCCGCTTGCGGTACGCGCCGCCGAGCCGGACGAGCCCGAGCAGCCGCTCGGCCTCCTCGCGGCGCCCCGCCTTCGGGACCCCGCGAAGCCGCAGGGCGAGTTCGATGTTCTTGCCCGCGGTCAGCCACGGGAAGAGGGCGTGCTCCTGGAACATCAGGGCCGGCCGGCCGCCTGGTGTCTCTATGGACCCGGCTGTCGGCCGGTCGAGACCGGCCACCAGATTGAGGAGCGTGGACTTCCCGCACCCGGAAGCCCCCAGGAGGGTGACGAACTCGCCCGGAGCGACATCGAGGCTGATGTCGTCCAGGACGAGCTGCGGTCCGGCCGGTCCGGCGAAGGACTTCGAGACGTGCTCGATACGGGCGGCGTGCGACACCGTCGTGGCGCTCTCGGCAGCCTTGGCGAGCGTGGTGGCCATGGTCGTCACCTCCTGGGAAACGTAAGGAATGCGGTCGGGCAGGACTTACTCGGCGCCGAGTCCGGCGTCGCCCACCGCGGGCCGGCCCTCGGCCTTCAGCACCTTGTTCAGGAGCGTCAGGTCGTAGATGCCGTTCAGATCGGGCCGGTCCAGCAGACCGGCCTTGACGGCGTGGTCGGCCTGCGCCTGGAGGGTGGCGGCCAGCGGGTCGTCGGTGATCCGGATGGACTGCCACGCCGGGTCGATGACCTCGGCAGACAGCTCCTTGCCGCTGAGCTTTTTCAGTGCGGCGTTCGCGGAGGCCTTGGCCTTGTCCGGGTTGGCGTCGATCCAGGCATTGGTCTTCACCGTTCCGCGCAGGACCGCTTCGACGACGTCCGGGTGCTCCTCGAGGAACGTCTGCGACACGATGACGTTCGTGATCACGAACTTCTTGTCCGGCCACAGTGCGGTCTCGTCGAGGAGGACCTTGCCGCCCTCGGACACGAGCTTCGACGCGGTCGGCTCCGGCACCCAGGCGCCGTCGATGGAGCCCGACTTGTAGGCGTCCGGGGTGACCTTGTTGTCCGTACGGACCACGGAGACGTCACCCTTGCCGCTCTCGGCGTCGACCTTCCAGCCCTTCTCCGAGATCCAGTTGAGGAACGCCACGTCCTGCGTGTTGCCCAGCTGCGGGGTGGCGATCTTCTTGCCCTTGAGGTCGTCAAGGGTCTTGATCCTGTCCGGGTCGACGACCAGCTTCACTCCACCGGATGCGGAGCCGGAGACGATCCGCAGGGCCTCGCCCTTGGACTTGGCGTAGGCGTTGACGGAGGGAGAGGGGCCTATGAAGCCGATGTCGATCGAGCCGCCGTTGAGGGCCTCGATCTCGGACGGTCCGGCGTTGAAGGTCTGGGTGGCGAGCTTCGTGCCGCCCAGTTCCTCGGCGATCAGACCCTCCTGGACGCCGACCAGAGCGGTGGCGTGCGTCAGGTTGGGGAAGTAGCCGATCCTCACGGTGTCGGCGGAGAGCTTCTTGCCCTCGGCGGCCACCTCGGTCTTCTTGTCGCCGTCGGCGGCCTGGGAGCCGTAGCCGCAGGCGGTGAGCGCCACGGCCAGCAGCGGGAGGGCGGCTGCGAGGACGCTGCGGCGCGGAGTGATACGGGTGGCAGGCACGGGAGGTGTTCCTCTCGGTGGCCCGGTGCTCACGTCCCCCGGTGATTCACGGGTGTGCGGGACGCGGCCGGGAGATCGGCAGGTCTGTGTCGTCGTCTGCGGTGCGTTCGGGGCATCGCGCCGGTCATCGGACACATCGCGCAACACCTCCGGTGCCCGCGCCGAGCACACCGCTGCCCACGCGGCCGCCCTCCTTCGCGAAGGTCGCGTACACGTCGACCGACATCAGAAGTCCCAGCCCTCGTCGTCCTGGACGGGCTCGGTCCTGGCGGTGGCGAACGCCTCGCCCGCCATACCGGCCGCCAGGGTCGTGCCGTCCGCCGGGTCGATCAGCAGGAACGACCCGGTACGGCGGGAGTCCGCGTACGAGTCGAGCGCGAGCGGCTCGGCCGTACGGACGCGGACCCGGCCGATGTCATTGGCCACCAGCTGCCCGGGCGCCGGGTGCTGGGACAGGTCGTCGAGCGTGAGCCGCGAGGGGATGTCCTTCACGATCGCCTTCACCGTGCGGGTGGTGTGCTTCAGCAGCACCCGCTGGCCCACCGTCAGCGGCTGGTCGGCCACATGGCAGACGGTCGCCTCGACGTCCTGTGTGGTGGCGGGCGCGTCACCGCTCGGCACGATGATGTCGCCGCGCGAGATGTCGATGTCGTCCTCCAGCAGGAGCGTCGCCGACTGCGGGGTCCACGCCACGTCCACGGCCTCCCCGAGCAGATCGATCCCGGAGATCTTCGAGGTCCGGCCCGACGGCAGCACGGTCACGCTCTCGCCGACGCGGAACGTTCCGGCGGCGATCTGGCCCGCGTAGCCGCGGTAGTCCGGGTGCTCGGCGGTTTGCGGGCGGATCACGTACTGCACCGGGAAACGCGCGTGGCAGCCCGTCAGATCGTGACTGACCGGCACGGTCTCCAGATGCTCCAGCACGGTCGGGCCGCCGTACCAGTCCATGTTCGCGGACGCGTCCACGACGTTGTCACCGGAGAGCGCGGAGATCGGGATCGCGGTGATCTCGGGGACGCCGAGCTCGCTCGCGTACGCGGTGAACTCCTCGGCGATGGCGGCGAAGACCGACTCCTCGTAGCCGACGAGGTCCATCTTGTTGACGGCGAGGACCACATGCGGGACCCGCAGCAGCGCGGCGATGGCGGCGTGCCGGCGGGTCTGCTCGACGACCCCGTTGCGGGCGTCGACCAGGACCACCGTCAGCTCGGCCGTCGAGGCGCCCGTGACCATGTTCCGGGTGTACTGCACATGCCCGGGGGTGTCGGCGAGGATGAACCGGCGTCGGGGCGTGGCGAAGTAGCGGTAGGCCACGTCGATCGTGATGCCCTGCTCGCGTTCGGCCCGCAGACCGTCGGTGAGCAGCGCCAGGTCGGGGGCCTCCTGGCCGCGGGAGCGGGAGGCGTGCTCGACGGCCTCCAGCTGGTCGGCGAGCACGGACTTGGAGTCGTGCAGCAGCCGGCCCACCAGCGTGGACTTGCCGTCGTCGACGGAGCCCGCGGTCGCGAAGCGCAGCAGAGTGGTGGCCGACAGTTGCCCGGCCAGCTTCTCGGTGGAGCTGGTCATGTCTAGAAGTACCCTTCGCGCTTGCGGTCTTCCATCGCGGCCTCGGAGAGCTTGTCGTCGGCGCGGGTCGCGCCCCGCTCGGTGAGCCGGGATGCGGCGATCTCGGCGATCACGGCGTCCAGTGTCGTCGCGTCGGAGTCGACGGCGCCGGTGCAGGACATGTCGCCGACCGTGCGGTAGCGGATCAGCCGGGTCTCGGTCGTCTCGGTGTCCTTCGGGCCGCCCCACTCGCCCGAGGTCAGCCACATGCCGCCCCTGGCGAAGACCTCACGCTCGTGCGCGAAGTAGATCTCGGGCAGTTCGATCTTCTCGCGCTGTATGTACTGCCACACGTCCAGCTCGGTCCAGTTGGACAGCGGGAAGACACGGACGTGCTCACCCGGTGCGTGGCGGCCGTTGTAGAGCTGCCACAGCTCCGGGCGCTGGCGGCGCGGGTCCCACTGCGAGAACTCGTCGCGCAGCGAGAACACCCGCTCCTTGGCGCGGGCCTTCTCCTCGTCACGCCTCCCGCCGCCGAACACGGCGTCGAAACGGTGCTGCTGGATCGCCTCGGTCAGCGGCACGGTCTGCAGTGGGTTGCGGGTGCCGTCGGGACGCTCTCGGAGCTTGCCCGCGTCGATGTACTCCTGCACGGACGCGACATGCAGCCGCAGCCCGTGCTCGGCCACGACGCGGTCGCGGTACTCGATGACCTCGGGGAAGTTGTGCCCGGTGTCGACATGCAGCAGCGAGAAGGGGATCGCGGCGGGCGCGAAGGCCTTCAGCGCGAGATGCAGCATGACGATGGAGTCCTTGCCGCCGGAGAAGAGGATCACCGGCCGCTCGAACTCGCCCGCCACCTCGCGGAAGATGTGCACCGCCTCGGACTCCAGTGCATCCAGGTGCGTCAGCGCGTACGGGCTGTCGTCCCCCGGACCGCCGGCGGTCCCGCTCACATGGTTGACGCTCGTGGTCATGCCAGGCCCCTCTCGGTGAGCAGCGCGTACAGCGACGCCGCGGACTCCTGCACGGTCTGGGTGTGCGACTCGATCCGCAGGTCCGGGGAATCCGGCTCCTCGTACGGGTCGTCGACGCCCGTCAGCCCGCTGATCTCGCCGGCCGCCTGCTTGGCGTACAGGCCCTTCACATCGCGCTCCGAGCACACCTCGACCGGAGTGGCGACATGTACCTCGACATACGGTGTGCCCTCGGATCCGTGCCGCTTGCGGACGGCCTCGCGGCTGTCGGCGAACGGAGCGATCACCGGGACCAGCACCTTCACGCCGTTCGACGCCAGGAGTTCGGACACGAATCCGATGCGCTGCACATTGGTGTGGCGGTCCTCGCGGCTGAATCCGAGGCCCGCCGAGAGGAACTCGCGGATCTCGTCGCCGTCGAGCACCTCGACACGGTGGCCCTCGTCGCGCAGCCGCCCGGCGAGCTCGTACGCGATGGTGGTCTTGCCCGCGCTCGGCAGTCCGGTGAGCCAGATGGTGGCCCCAGTCACGTGGTTCTCCCGGTGGTTCAGGTTCGGGTCGGTCGCTTCGTCGGCGGGTGTCGTCATCAGCCGTGCAGTCCGCACTCGGTCTTGCCCCGACCCGCCCAGCGGCCGGCCCGGGCGTCCTCGCCCTCCAGCACCCTGCGGGTGCAGGGGGCACAGCCGACGGAGGCGTACCCGTCCATCAGCAGCGGGTTGGTGAGGACTCCGTGCTCGGCGATGTAGGCGTCGACGTCGTCCTGCGTCCAGCGGGCGATCGGGGAGATCTTGACCTTCCGGCGCTTCTCGTCCCAGGCGACGACCGGGGTGTTCGCCCGGGTCGGGGACTCGTCGCGGCGCAGGCCCGTCGCCCATGCGTCGTACCCGGTCAGGCCCTCCTCCAGCGGCTTGACCTTGCGCAGCGCGCAGCACAGGTCGGGGTTGCGGTCGTGCAGCCTCGGCCCGTACTCGGCGTCCTGCTCGGCCACGCTCTGCCGGGGGGTGAGGGTGATGACGTTGACGTCCATCACGGCGTCCACGGCATCCCTCGTCCCGATCGTCTCCTCGAAGTGGTAGCCCGTGTCGAGGAAGACGACGTCGACTCCGGGAAGGACACGTGAGGCGAGGTGGGCGACGACCGCGTCCTCCATGGAGGAGGTCACGCAGAAGCGCGGGCCGAAGGTGTCGGCCGCCCAGCGCAGGATGTCCAGGGCGGAGGCTTCTTCGAGGTCCCGCCCGGCCTGCTCGGCGACCGCCTTCAGCTCGTCCGTGGTCCGAACCGCCGTCATGTCCTGTCCCCTCCGCCGTCGCCCCGCTGGACTCCGCGGGCGAGCAGCCCGAGGAACTTCAGCTGGAAGGCCCGATTGCATGCCGCGCATTCCCAGGCGCCGTGACCCTGCTCGTTCGGACGCAGATCCTCGTCGCCGCAGTACGGGCAGTAGAAGGGGGCCGCGCGCTCGCTCACGACAGGGCCTCCTCGCTGGCCCGCGCCGCCCAGGTGGCGAAGCGCTCGCCGTCCTCGCGCTCCTCCTGGAAGCGCCTGACGACGCGCTCGACGTAGTCGGGCAGCTCGGCCGAGGTGACTTTGAGACCGCGCACCTTGCGGCCGAAGCCTGCGTCCAGGCCCAGTGCGCCGCCCAGGTGCACCTGGAAGCCCTCGACCTGGTCGCCGTTGTCGTCCAGAACCAGCTGGCCCTTGAGACCGATGTCCGCGACCTGGATACGGGCGCAGGCGTTCGGGCAGCCATTGATGTTGATCGTGATCGGCTGGTCGAACTCGGGGATGCGGCGCTCGAGTTCGTCGATCAGCGAGGCACCGCGGGCCTTGGTCTCGACGATTGCCAGCTTGCAGAACTCGATCCCGGTGCACGCCATGGTGCCGCGCCGGAACGGGGACGGGTTGACCCGCAGGTCCAGCGCCTCGAGTCCGGCCACCAGTGACTCGACCTGAGACTCCTCGACATCGAGGACGAGCATCTTCTGCTCGGCGGTGGTCCGCAGCCGGTACGAGCCGTGCTGCTCGGCCACCTCGGCGATCTTGGTGAGCGCGGCACCGTCCACCCGGCCCACGCGAGGCGCGAAGCCGACGTAGTAGCGGCCGTCCTTCTGCCTGTGGACGCCGACGTGGTCGCGCCACTGCTGTACGGGCTGCTCGGGCGCCGGGCCGTCGACCAGCTTGCGCTTCAGGTACTCGTCCTCCAGCACCTGGCGGAACTTCTCGGCACCCCAGTCCGCGACCAGGAACTTCAGCCGGGCGCGGGTGCGCAGCCGCCGGTAGCCGTAGTCACGGAAGATCGAGATGACGCCCTCGTAGACATCGGGGACCTCGTCCAGCGGCACCCAGGCGCCCAGCCGCACACCGATCTTGGGGTTGGTGGACAGACCCCCGCCGACCCACAGGTCGAAGCCGGGACCGTGCTCGGGGTGGTTCACGCCGACGAACGCGATGTCGTTGATCTCGTGCGCGACATCGAGCAGCGGCGAGCCCGAGATGGCGGACTTGAACTTGCGGGGCAGATTGGAGAAGGCCTTGTTGCCCACGATGCGGCGCTGGATCTCGTCGATGGCGGGCGTGCCGTCGACGATCTCGTCCTCGGCGATACCGGCGACAGGTGAGCCGAGGATGACGCGGGGGGTGTCACCGCACGCCTCGGTCGTCGACAGGCCGACGGCCTCCAGCCGGTTCCAGATCTCCGGGACGTCCTCGATCCGGATCCAGTGGTACTGGACGTTCTGACGGTCGGTGATGTCGGCGGTGCCGCGTGCGAACTCCTGGGAGATCTCGCCGATGACCCGCAGCTGCTCGCTGGTCAGCCGGCCGCCGTCGATCCGGACGCGGAGCATGAAGTACTCGTCGTCCAGCTCTTCCGGCTCCAGGATCGCGGTCTTTCCGCCGTCGATCCCGGGCTTGCGCTGGGTGTACAGACCCCACCAGCGCATCCGGCCGCGAAGGTCGTTGGGGTCGATCGAGTCGAATCCGGCCTTGGAGTAGATCGTCTCAATGCGTGTCCGCACATTGAGACCGTCGTCGTCCTTCTTGAACTGCTCGTTGCCGTTGAGCGGTGTGAAGTGGCCAACGGCCCACTGACCCTCGCCGCGGTGGCGTCCGGCCTTGCGGCGGGGCGCGGCGGTGGCAGGCTTTTCGGGGGTGGCGGCCATGACGATACGTCCTTCGGGACTGCAGGAGGGCGGGTCTGACCTGCACATACGCGCTCCGGTCAAGGTGCGGCGCTGCGCTGCGCAGAAAAAAGGAGGGTGTCTCGGGGGTGGGGTGTGCTGTGCTCTCAGCGCACCGGACACATGGCGCTGGACATGCGGCCGAGGTCGACGTGCCGCCGACTCACCAAGGCAATTCCAGCTCGAGACATGACGGAAGCGTGTCACGGGACTTTGGACAGAGTCCACCGCTATCCAGAATCTGGACAGCAATGTCCCGCATCGCGAGACGGTGTGTCCTCGGTCACCTGGAGCACGACCGGGGCCCGGACAGGTCGTCGGGCCCGGTCGTCACCATCGCCCGGGGCGGACCCGCGGTCGGGGCCGTGAACCGGGTCCTCGGGAGGGTCCGTCGGGGTGATCGGGGCCGGGCGGGCTCAGGCGCCGGCCGGCCACGGGCCGGGAGTGTCCGCCTCGGGCTCGTCCTCGACCTTGGTGTCGAACAGCGTGAAGCCGCGGCGCAGGTAGTTGTCCATCGCGTGCGGCCCGTCCTTGGAGCAGGTGTGCAGCCAGACCCGCTTCGTCGGTGTCCGGCCCGGCCAGCGTTCCGCGAGGTCCCAGGCCCGGGCGGTGCCGTACGCCAGCAGATGACCACCGATCCGCCGCCCCCGGAACGCCGGGATCAGACCGAAGTAGACGATCTCGACGACGCCCTCGTCCTGCGCCTCGAGCTCTACGTATCCGGCCGGCGTGCCTTTCTCGTACGCCACCCAGGTCTCGACGCCGGGCCGCTTCAGGGCCTCGTCCCACTGGGCGTACGTCAGACTCAGCCGGTCCGTCCAGCAGATGTCCCCGCCGACCGCCGTATAGAGGAAGCGGCTGAACTCGGGCGAGGGCACCTCGGCGCGGACGATCCGCACGTCCGCCGCGGGCTCGGCGGCCGGGCGCAGGTCGTCGGGCGAGGTCTGCTCCAGGGACCACGTGGTCACAGCGATGCTCATGCCGCCAGGGAACCATGCCTGCGCCCGGGCTCCAAAGAACGGCCCCGAGGGAGGCTGTCGTGCCCGCGTCAGCCATCCCGCCGGGCCGGAACCCGGGGGCATGGGGCAGGGCGACGGCATACGCTTCCTGATCCGCACGGGCAGGCGCGATGCCGGGCAGTCCGAGGAGCGGCCTGACGTCTTCTGAGAAGGAATACCGCCATGGACCCTCAGCCCGGCGGACGCCGCTCGACGGCGACCGCCGGGGCCGAGGAATGCGGCAGGAGGTCCCCGGGACGGGGCGGGCGCACGACCTCCACCTCGACCTCCTCGCTGAAGCGGTAGGGGCGGTGCGCGAGCACGCCCGCGAGATGGCGCCGCACCCGCGACATCTCGGCGCGCACCGTCACCGTGCGGGTCGGGTCGCCGAAGACGTCGGCCGCCAGCTCCGCCGCCGTGCGCCCCTCCGGGTGTTTCGCCAGCACGTACAGCAGCTCGGCGTGGCGCGGGCTCAGTTCCTGGGTCCAGCTGCCCGCGGGCCCGGAGACGGAGACCGTCCAGCGACGGGGGCGGCTGACGTCGAGGACGACGCGGTTCGCGGCCTCCACCGGACCGGATCCGTCGGGACACACCAGCCAGCCGCCCGGCAGCGGCTCGACGGTGCACATGCCGAGGGACGGCAGCCAGACCTGACCGGCCCGGAAGTTCTTGGGCAGTGGCAGCCGGTCCACGGGCGCCATGCCCGTCACCGCAGCCGTCCAGCCGTGCAGATCCACGGCCAGCGCCCGGCCCGTCAGCCGGCTCAGGATCGGGGTGGCCACCGAGCGCAGCCGCTCGACGGTCCGCCGGTGCCGGTCCCTGAGCTCGGCCTCGGCGAGCCGGGCCACGGAGTCCACCAGAGCAAGGGTGGCCGGATGGAAGCTGGAGGCCGGCCCGCTGACGTCGACGATCCCCAGCAGCCGGCCGTCGCGCGGATCGTGCACGGGTGCGGCGGCACAGGTCCAGTTGTGCAGCGTGTGCACGAAGTGCTCGGCCGAGTGCACCTGTACGGGCCGGCGTGCGGCAAGCGCCGTACCGATGGCGTTGGTGCCGGTCGTGTCCTCGCTCCAGGCCGCGCCCTCCTCCAGACAGATGGTGTTGGCCCTGCGCATGACGCCCGCATTGCCCTCGCGCCACAGCACCCGGCCCTGAGCGTCCGTCACGACCATGATCTGCAGCGAGGCGTCGGCGACCGCGGTCAGTCCGCCGCTCAGCGTGCGCATGACCTCGCCGATAACGGTGGCGCGCCGCCGGTGCTCCAGCTCGTCGTGCCCGAGGAGCACGCTGCTGGTGTCACGGTCGGGGTCGAGCCCCAGCCGCAGCATCCGCTGCCATGACGCGTCGATGACCGGGCGGGGCGAGATCGGCGGGCGCCGGCCGGCCAGTATCGCGGCGCGTACCTGGTAGAGCAGGCGGTTCGCATGCGCGGCGTCCATGGAGGCGAGCCGTGACATGTCGAGAGCTGTGTTCCTCATCATCGGTACCCCCCGCCGCAGGCGGCGCTGAATGAACGACTGTGGTGCCGGACCGGTTCTGCGCGCAGGGCCGGCCGTCGGGTTCCATCGTGCCGCCCGCGCACCCTCCGCAGGGCCGGTTCCCGCATCTCCTGCAACGGTCTGCAACTCTGGCGAAGAGCGGTGCGCTGCATGAAGGTGACATCAGCTGAGGGTGGTGCCGTGTCGGCGCAGCACCACCTTCGGCTCTTTCGCGACCCGGCAGCCGTTTTCCGGGTTGCTCCCGCGGCGGCCGGCGGGTGGTCGCCGCCCGCCCCCCCCGACGCTCACCTCTCCACGCGCGCTCGTTCCACCACCGCCGCAAGGTCCGGCCCGTGCGGCAGCGTCCCGAATGCCGCCCCCCAGTCCCCGCCCAGCCGTGAGGCGCAGAACGCGTCCGCGACCGCGGACGGAGCCCAGCGCACCAGCAGCGAGCCCTGCAGCACCAGAACCATCCGCTCCACCAGCCGTCGCGCCCGTACCTCCATGGTCTCCAGGTCGGCCAGCTCGGTCAGCACCCCCTTGATCGCGCGGTCCAGCCGGTGGTCGGCGCCCCGGGCCCGGCCGACCTCCCGCAGATAGGCGTCGAGGACCCCGGGCTCCCGCTGCAGAGCCCGCAGCACATCCAGCGCCTGTACGTTGCCCGAGCCCTCCCAGATCGAGTTCAGCGGCGACTCCCGCAGCAGCCGGGGCATCCCGGACTCCTCCACATAGCCGTTTCCGCCCAGGCACTCCAGCGCCTCCGCGACGACCGGCGTACTCCGCTTGGTGACCCAGTACTTGGCCGCCGGCACCGCGAGCCGCAGCAGTGCCCGGTCCGCCTCGCCGCCGGAGTCGTACGCCGCCGCCAGCCGCAGCGCCAGCGTCGTCGCTGCCTCCGACTCCAGGGCAAGATCGGCCAGTACGTTGCGCATCAGCGGTTTGTCGATCAGCAGGCCGCCGAACGCGCTGCGGTGACCGCAGTGGTGCACGGCCTGGGCGACGGCCTGCCGCATCAGGGCGGCCGAGCCGAGTACGCAGTCGAGCCGCGTGGCCGCCACCATCCCGATGATGGTGCGCACCCCCCGACCCTCCTCGCCGACCCGGCGCGCCCAGGTGCCGTCGAACTCGACCTCGCTCGACGCGTTCGACCTGTTGCCCAGCTTGTCCTTGAGCCGCTGGATCGCGAAGACGTTCCGAGTACCGTCGTCCAGCACCCGTGGCACCAGGAAGCAGGTCAGGCCCCCCTGTCCCGTCACCGGGTCCGCCTGCGCGAGCACCAGGAAGCCGTCGCTCATCGGGGCCGAGCAGAACCACTTGTGCCCGGTCAGCTCGTACTCGCCCTCGGCGGCCAGTGGTTTCGCCCGGGTCGTGTTGGCCCGTACGTCACTTCCGCCCTGCTTCTCCGTCATGCCCATCCCGAACAGCACTCCGGGTTTGTCCCGCGCCGGGCGCAGCTCCTGGTCGTACACCTGGGAGGTGAGCCGCGGCTCCCACTCCGCGGCGATCGCCGGGTCCGTGCGCAGCGCGGGTACCGCGGCATGGGTCATCGACACGGGGCAGCCGTGCCCGGCCTCGACCTGCGACCACACCACGAAACCGGCCGCACGCCGCACATGACCGCCCGGCCTGCCCCAGGCGTTCGTCAGCCCCGCGGTGACCGCCTTGCCCAGCAGCCGGTGCCAGGCCGGATGGAACTCCACCTCGTCGATCCGGTTGCCGTAGCGGTCATGGGTGCGCAGCACCGGCGGATTCTCGTTCGCCTCGGCCCCCCACCGCTGTGCCTGGGACGAACCGGCGGCCCGGCCGAGCTCCGAGAGCTCCGCCCGCGCCGTCTCCGGCAGCCCGGGCGGAAGATGCCGCTCGACCGCCTCGACGAGCGCACGGTCCGCCGTGAAGACGTCGTACCCGACCAGGGGCGGAGCCTGGTTGGTCACTGTGTGGGTGCTGGTCGCCATGCCGCTACGGTAAGGAGGTGCAGGCAGCAAACGAAACACCCGAGCGGCGCTCCTCCGGCCGTCTCCACCGGGTCCGCGTCCTCTATCGCAACGTCTCCAAACGGAGGCTGGCCTGGCTGCTGCTGAAGGACACCGTCAATTCCTGCATCGAGTACCGCATTCTGGGGCTCGCGGCCGAGGCCGCGTTCTTCACGCTGCTCTCGCTTCCGCCGCTGATGCTGGGCATGCTCGGCCTGCTCGGCTACGTCGACAACTGGACCAACACCACCACCGTCGCCTCCATCCAGCAGAACATCCTCACCGCGGCCGGCACCGTGCTGTCCGACCGGGGCGTCAACGAGGTCGCCAGGCCCCTGCTGGAGGACGTCACGCGCGTCGGCCGGCCCGATCTCATCTCCATCGGTTTCGCCATCGCCCTGTGGTCGGGATCGCGGGCCGTGAACGTCTTCATCGACACCATCACCGTCATGTACGGGCTCGACGGCCAGCGCGGCATCGTCGCCACCCGGCTCCTCGCGTTCCTGCTCTACCTCATCGCGCTGCTGATCGGCGCGGTCGTGCTGCCGCTCGCGGTGGTCGGCCCGGACCGGGTCGTCGAATTCGTCCCCTTCGGCGCGGAAGTCGTCAGCGTCCTGTACTGGCCGGTGGTGATCCTGCTCTCCATCGCCTTCCTCACCACGCTCTACCACGTGTCCGTGCCGGTCCGATCGCCCTGGGCCGAGGACATCCCGGGCGCGCTCGTCGCCCTCGCGATGTGGGTGCTCGGCAGCTTCCTGCTGCGGATCTACCTCACCAGCACCGTCGAGGGCCCCACCATCTACGGCTCCCTCGCCGCGCCCATCGCGGTGCTGCTCTGGATCGGCATTTCTGCGTTCGCGGTCCTGGTGGGCGCCGCGGTCAACGCCGCCATCGACCGTGTCTGGCCGTCGGTCGCCACGGCCGCGGCGCGCGCCGCCAACGAGCGTGTCCGTGCGGCCCATGCGGCCGAGTTGGTGGCCCGGGCCCGGGCCGCGGTGGGGGAGAGCGAGGACGCGGACGGGGACGGGGACATGCCGTCGGAGTTCCCCGAGCGCTGGTCGAGGTTCCTGCCGCCGGACGATGTGAGGTCCCGGCTGCACACCGGGAGGGAGACCCGGGGCGAGAGGGAGCCGCGGGCCGGGAGGGAGACCCGGGCGGAGAGGGAGCCGCGGAAGGAGACCCGGGCCGAGAGGGAGCCGCGGGCCGGGAACGAGCCGCGGGGGGACAAGGAGTAGTCCACGGTTCGTACGGGGCGTACCCGGGCGGATCCGGCAACGCCGCGGGTCGCCGTGGGCGTGTCGCCGGCCGGTGAATCCTTCCGGCCGCAGACCTTAGCCTCGGGAGTGTGTACGAGGAACGCGCCTCCCTGCTCGACGGCGCCGTGGTCTGGAGCCGCATCGAGCCCGGTACCGGGCCGGCCGTGCCCGTGCTGCCCGACGGCTGCATGGACCTGCTGTGGACCGACGGACGACTGCTCGTCGCCGGCCCCGACACCCATGCGCACGTCCCGCCCGGCACGGGGGCCTGCTACGCGGGCGTACGGTTCGCTCCGGGCGCGGCGCCCGCCTTCTTCGGCGTGCCCGCGCACGAGCTGCGGGACCTCCGCGTGGACCTCATGGACCTCTGGCCCGCGGAACGTGTGCGCCGGCTGGCCGAACGTGTCACGGACGCCGCTGACCGGCCGGCCGCGCTGGAGGCCGTGGCGCTGCGCCATGCCGCGGACCGGCCGCCCCCCGACCCGCTGTTGAGGGCCGTCGCCGAGGGGCTGAACGCCGGGCACAGCGTGGCCGCCACTGCAGCCGAGGTGGGTCTCGGAGCACGTCAGCTGCACCGCAGGTCCCTCGACGGCTTCGGATACGGGCCGAAGACGCTCGCCCGGGTGCTGCGGTTGCAGCGGGCGCTTGCGCTGGTCCGGGCCGGGGCGCCGCTCGCCGCGGCCGCGCTCGCCTCGGGCTGCGCCGACCAGGCCCACCTCGCACGGGAGATGCGCAACCTGGCCGGCCTCACCCTCGGCCGCTACGCGGAGCTGTCCGGCGGGCCGGCGGCTGCGAAGAGCGAGACACCGCAGCCGTCCGGGTCGAGCACGACCGCGTAGCGCTGGCCCCAGAACGCATCCCACGGCTTGAGATGGCCGCGATGGCCTGCCGCGAGCAGGTCTTCGTACACCCTGTCCACATCGGCCGGGCTGTCGCAGAGGAAGGCGAGACCGACACGGTCACCGCCCTCGGGCCGGGTCCATCCGGGGTCGAAGGACCGGACGGTCTCCTCGGTGTCCCAGAGCACGCGGAGCCCACTGGGGAGGGTCGCCTCGGCGTGCGGGGCGGAGTCGGCATCGGCGGGAATGTCGATGCCCAGGCGGCGGTAGAAGGCGAGAGAAGCTGCCATGTCGGCGACGACCAGGCCGACGGCATCGAGTCGTGGAGTCATGAGCCCAACGTAGGGGGACGCCGTGCGGCGGTCTTGTACGAATCGGACGTGCCGCGCGCAGGCCCGTAACGCATGTCCGTGCCGTCACGGCCGGGTGAGGCCGTCATGGATTCGTAAGGGGGCTGCCGGGCACCGGCGGACCCGGGCGGACCACACTGGGGTCATGCAGAACATCCTCGTCGTCGACGACGATCCCACCGTCGCCGAAGTGGTCACGGGCTATCTGGAGCGCGCCGGCTTCGCCGTGCACCGTGCCGTCGACGGGCCCGGGGCCCTGCGGGCGGCGGGCGTGCGGTGGCCGGACCTGGTGGTGCTCGACCTGATGCTCCCCGGCATGGACGGCCTGGAGGTCTGCCGCAGGCTCCGGGGACAGGGCCCCGTACCGGTGATCATGCTCACCGCGCGTGGTGACGAGGACGACCGGATCCTCGGGCTGGAGGTCGGCGCGGACGACTATGTGACCAAGCCCTTCAGCCCGCGCGAGCTGGTCCTGAGGGTCGAGTCCGTGCTGCGCCGCAGCCGCGCCGGCGCAGTGCCGCACAACGGCGGGCCACTTGCCGGCGCGGGCATCACGCTGGACCACGCCGCCCGTCGCGCCACCAAGGACGGACGCGAACTGTTCCTGACCCTGAGGGAGTTCGACCTGCTCGCCCATCTGATGCGTCATCCGGGTGAGGCGATCGGCCGGGAGCAGCTGATGCACGACGTGTGGGGCTGGGAGTTCGGCGACCTGTCGACCGTGACGGTCCATGTCCGGCGGCTGCGCAGCAAGATCGAGGAGGATCCGGCCAGTCCCAGGCTGATCCAGACGGTCTGGGGCGTGGGCTACCGGTTCGACGTACCGTCGGACGGGGTGTGACGGTCATGCGCGACTTCCTCCTCATCGCCCTGTTCGCGTTCCTCGGCGCGGCCGCCGCCGGGCTGATCGGGGCATTCGCCCTGCGCCTGCTGCGGCACCGGTCGGTCGCCGTGTCGCTGACCGTGGTCGCCGCGGTGACCGTGGTCGCGATGCTCGCGGGGACCCTTGCGGTCGCCCGGGCGATGTTCCTGTCCCCGCACGACCTGACGGTCGTCACCACGGTCGTTGCGATGGCCGCCGTGGTCTCGCTCGCCACTGCACTGCTGCTCGGCCGCTGGGTCGTCGCCCGCAGCCGGGAACTGGCCCTGGCAGCCCGTACGTTCGGCGATGCGGGCAGCTTCGCCGCGCCGGACGGCGCCGCGACGGCCGAGCTTGCCGAGCTGAGCAGGGAGCTCGCCGCCACCAGCGCGAAGCTGGCCGCGTCCCGGGAGCGGGAGCAGGCGCTGGAGACGTCCCGCCGGGAGCTGGTCGCCTGGATCTCGCACGATCTGCGTACGCCGCTCGCCGGGCTGCGCGCCATGTCGGAGGCGCTGGAGGACGGCGTCGTCCAGGATCCGGAGCGCTACTTCAGGCAGATCCGCACCGAGGTGGACCGGCTCAACGGGATGGTGGGCGACCTCTTCGAGCTCTCCCGCATCCATGCCGGTGCACTGGCACTGACGCCGACCCGGATGTCGGTCCACGACCTGGTGGGTGAGGCCCTCGCAGGTGCCGATCCGCTCGCGCGCGAGCACGGGGTGCGGCTCGTCGGGGACCTGGTCGAGCAGGTGCCGGTCGAGGTGGACGGCAAGGAGATGACGCGCGTACTGGCCAATCTGCTCGTCAACGCGATCCGCCGGACACCGGCCGACGGCACGGTCGCGGTCGCCGCGGAGCGCCGCGAGGACTCCGTCGTGCTGTCGGTGACCGACGGCTGCGGCGGCATCCCGGAGGCGGACCTGCCGAGGGTCTTCGACACCGGCTGGCGCGGGAGCGAGGCCAGGACCCCTCCGGCTGGTGCCGGGCTCGGCCTGGCGATCGTGCGGGGCATCGTCGAGGCCCACGAGGGTCACGCCGGTGTGCGGAACGTGAGGGGCGGCTGCCGCTTCGAGGTCACGCTCCCGGCGGCCCGCTGACGCCCTGCGGAACCGCCCGGACGCGTCGGCAGCGATGCCGCTGGACGACGCATGGCGCCCGGGTTCGCTGTCGCTCCCGCGGAACCGCCGCCGCACGGCGCCGGAGCAGGGTGCTGCCGAGGGACCCGTCCCGGCGAAGCCGGGCGCCCGGGCCTTCGTGGCCTTCGACGACGCCCGTCGGCCGGGCGGACCTCGCCGTCCTGTCCGCCGCCTGCTCCGGTGGTGGCGGCCGACAGGGCACCCGCCCTGTACGTGCCGGCTCACGCGGCCGGCCGCGGTGGCGGTGGCTCCGCGTCGGCCGGGTCGCAGTACCGCCGGAGCTGCCGGGTCAGCCGGACCGGAGCGCGCTGTACACCGCATCGACCAGCGCCATCTTGCGCGGATCGTCGGCGATGTGCGGCCCCATGCGGTTCATGACGTACCCCATCGAGATGCCCGCATCGGGGTCGGCGAGGCCACAGGAGCCGCCGAAGCCGTCGTGGCCGAACGCACGCGGATCGGGGCCGTACGAGCCGTTCGGGCCGCTCAGCCAGAGACCGAGGCCCAGCTCCGTCCGGTGCGCGAATCCCGCGCCGAGCACCAGGTCCCGGCATGCTCCCTGGCCCTCGCGCACGCGTTCGGCGGCTTCGGGGGAGAGGACCCGGTGCTCGCCGAGCAGTCCGCCGGAGGCGAAGACCCCGTACAGCGCGGCGATCGCACGGGCGGTGCCATGGCCGTTCGCGGCCGGGATCTCCGCGGCCCGCCACTCCGGTGTGTTCGTCTGCGCCGCACCCACGCCGGGGTTGAGCAGTGCCGCGACCGCCACCGGCTTCAACTGTGCGAAGACCGCCGCCTGTTCGCTGTCCGAGGCCGCCCGGGGGTGCACCAGCTCGGCGGCGCGGTCCGCCTCCTTCTCCGGCAGGCCGATGGTGAAGTCCACGGCGCCGGGGCCCGTCACCTCCTGCTGCAGAAACGCGCCGGGGAGCAGTCCCGTGACGCGCCGGACCACCTCGCCCACCAGGAAGCCGTACGTCATCGCGTGGTATCCGGACCGTGTGCCTGGCTGCCACCACGGCTCCGTGGCGGCCAGCTTCGCGGTGGTCAGCTCCCAGTCGTACAGCTCGGCGACCGTGTGCGGCTCACGAAGCCCGGCCAGGCCCGCGCGGTGCGAGAGGAGATGGCGCACGGGAACGGTTCCCTTGCCGGCGGCCGCGAACTCCGGCCAGTACGAGGCGACCGGGGCATCCAGGTCGAGCAGACCGCGGTCGGCGAGGACATGCGCGCACAGCGCCGTGGGTCCTTTGGTCGTCGACCAGACATTGACCAGGGTGTCCCGTTCCCACAGCCGGGTCCGCGCCGCGTCCGACCAGCCGCCCCACAGGTCGACGACGGTCTCGCCGCCGGCCATGACCGTGACGGCGGCACCCAGCTCACCGCGTTCCCGGAAGTTCTCCTCGAAGGCGGCCCGCACCGCCGAGAACCGCTCGTCGCAGTAGCCCTCGACCGGCGACTCGGCGGGTGGCTCGGTGCGCAGTTCGTTCTCGCTCATGACCCCTCCCGGTGGAGCTCGGCATGGCCCCAGAACATACCGACTGGTCGGGCTGCCGGGAAGGTGTCAGGCCCGCCGTGCCGAATCACCGGCCTTTCGCGTCGAACCACCGGGCCCTTCGGGCCGAATCACCGCAGTGCCGGCCGCCGTCGTGGGCGGCGGTTCCGCCGACTGTGCGGCGGCACCCGTTGCGGTCTGTCGACGGCGTTGTCAGTGGCATGGGGCAGGGTGGACGGTGCGCCGTTGCAATCACCCGAGAGGAGAGGCCGACCGATGAGTGCTGCCACTGTGATGACATCCCGTGAACGAGCCGCCGCCCAGGCCTATCTGCGTCTGCTCAACGCCGTGCGCGCCGCGCTCGCCTGCCCTCCCGCGCCCACGGGTCCACCGCCCGCGCTCGCCCTCTCCGCTCCCATGGCCGAGGCCGACCAGGCGCTGGCGGAGGCGGGCTTCGCGGGAAACGAGGCCGAGCTCTTCGGGTTGGTGACGGACCTTCACGCCACGCATGTCACGCGTCGTGCCGCAGGGGCGTGAGCTGTTCGATGTCGTAGCGCGCACGCAGGGCAGCGATCGCCGCATGGTCGGGCGGGCCGTCCGCGTCGAGGATCTCGAGCAGCTCTTCGAAGTACTGCTCGTGGTCCGGTGGCGGCGATGCCTGGAAGAACATCTTCGCCGGCCCGTCCGAACGGTTGGCGAAGGCATGGGGGCAGCCGGGAGGTACGACGATGACCGTCCCCGGACCTGCACGGACCGTACGGCGGCCGGACCGGGACTCCCAGTGGCGCCAGTCGTCAGGGGTGCGGATCCGCGGCTCGAAGGCGAGGACGTCCAGTTCGCCCTCGAGCACGTAGAAGAGCTCTTCGCTGTGCGTGTGCACATGGGCGCCCACGTCGAAGCCCGGAGGCACCACGACCTCGAAACTCGAAGCCACCCGGGAGTGTTCGCCGGTGACCTTGAACGTCACCTGCTGGGCCGCCGTGTGCAGGGTCCGCCCATGCCCCCGTGGCACCAGCAGTCCGTCGGGCGACTCGGCGAACGCGGCACCGGCCGGCGTCTTGATGTGCGCGGTCACCAGGTCACCGGCAATCGCTCGGGGCCCCGGATGACCGCGCCGGGACGCCAGCCCAGTTCCTCCACCGGTACCGCGAACCGCAGGTGGGGGAACCGGTCGAGCAGGGTGGAGACCAGCAGTTCGGACTCCAGTCGCGCGAGCATGGCGCCCAGGCAGTAGTGCGGCCCGTACCCGAACGCCACATGCGGGTTCGGGTCGCGTTCCAGCACGATCTTCTCCGGTTGCGGGAAGACGTCCGGGTCGCGGTTCGCGGCCAGGTACGAGACATAGACCGCCTCGCCCGCCCGGATCTCCTGGCCCGCGATGGTCAGGTCCTCCAGGGCGATCCGGGAGAGTCCGACGGCGCTGCGGTGCGGGATGTAGCGCAGCAGTTCGTCGATGGCCGCAGGCCGCAGCGCCGGCTCGGCGCGCAGCCGGGCCTGATGCTCCGGAGAGGTGAGCAGGATGTAGAGCATGTTGCCGGTGTTGTGGGTGACCGCCTCGCCGCCGATCTGGACGAGCAGAGCGAGGCCGACCGCCTCCGACTCGCTGACCTCGCCGTCCGCGACGGCCGTCGCCAGCAGCCCGGTCACATCCTCTCCGCCGGTGCCGCGCCGCTTCCGCAGCAGCCCGGCGAAGTAGGCGCACATCCTCGACTTCGCGTCCTCGCTGCGCTCCGCGCCCTCGGACGCGGACAGTATGAGCGAGGTCCACTCGTGCATCCTTGGGCGGTCCGCATCGGGCACGCCCATCAGCTCGCACACGACGGCGAGCGGGAACGGCGCGAGGATCCGCTCCGTGAAGTCGGCCGGCGGGCCGTCCCGCAGGACGCCGTCGACGAGTTCGTCGAGCATCCGCTGCGCCTGCTCGCGCAGGCGCTCCACACCCCGGGACGTGAAGGCGGCCGCGACGGACCGCCGCAGCCGCGTGTGGTCGGGCGGGTCTGCGAAACCGACCGCCCCGGGCACGGGTATGAAGTGCGGGGCGAGCCGGGTGACATTGTGCTCGACGACCGCCTTGCGGCTGAAGCGAGGATCGTTCGTCACCATGCGGACGTCCTCGTGGCGGGTCACCAGCCAGGCCCAGCCTTCACCGTTGGGCAGTTCGATGCGGGTCAGGGGTCCTTCCCGCATCAGCTCGGCGAGCACGGGATCGAAGTCCACGCCGGTCAGGTCCCCGACCCGCCAGAACCGGACAGGGGGCCGGGAGACGTCCGTGGTCCTCGTCTTCTGCATGCTTCAGCTCCTCTGCCGGGGCGAGGACGGAGGCGAGGCGGAGTCGGGGAGACCATGACCGTCGGGGACGGTCCAGCGGCCCAGCGACATCTCCGCGGTGATGCCGGGGCCGAACCCCGCGAGGATGCCCCGCGCCCTGTCCTGGGTCGTGCCCTCTTCGAAGAGCCGGCGCAGGGCGTCGAGGACGACGGCGCTGGCGATGTTGCCGTACTCGGTGAGTGTCGCCCGGCTGAAGCGGAACGCTTCGGCCTCCACCCCGAGGAACATGCTGAGGTCGTCCAGGATCCGGGGCCCGCCCGCGTGGATGATGTAGAAGTCCAGCTCCGTGGCGTCCCAACCATGCTGGCCGGCCAGCTCCTTGAGCGCCGGAGCGAGCGGTTCCATGGTGCCGGGCACCCGCTTGTCCAGTTTGAAGTGGAAGCCGGTTGCGCGGACGTCGTAGGCGATCCAGTCCTCCGTGTGCGGGACCAGGTAGGAGCCGTTGCGCTCCAGCGCGATGCCGTGCCCGCCCCTGCCGCGCACCACCGCTGCCGCCAGGCCGTCCCCGAAGAGGCCGTTGGAGAGGAGGTTGCCGACGTTCACATCGGTCGGCTGATAGCACAGCGAGCAGAACTCGCAGGCCACGATGAGTGCGTTGGCCTCCGGATAGGCGGTACAGAAGTCATGCGCGCGGTTGATCGCGGCGCCGCCGGCGGCACATCCGAGCTGGGCGATGGGAACCTGACGCACATCGGTGCGGAACTCCATCGTGTTGATCAGCCATGCGGTGAGCGACGGCATCATGAAGCCGGTGCACGACACGAAGATGATCATGTCGATGTCGACAGGCCGGAGTTCGGCGTCCTCGAGTGCCCGCCGTATGACGTCGGGAACGCGCGCCTTGGCCTCTATCTCGTAGAGCGTGTTGCGTTCCTCGAAACCGGGATGCCGCAACGTCTCGTCGATGGGCCGCAGCAGATGCCGCTTCTCGACCCCGGTGTTCTCGATCAGGCGCAGAGCCAGCTGCAGTTCCGGGTGGTCCGCGTGAACGGACCGCGCCAGATCAAGGGTCTGCTCCATGGTGATCACATGCTCGGGCACGGACACCGCGGGTTTGCACAGAGTGGCCATGACATGCCGCCCTTCTCCTCAGTCAAGCGCTCCTCCAAAAGGATCAGGGACGACACGCGGTCTCGCGCGCCGGGGATTCCCTGTCCGATTGCGCCGGAAGAGTGATGCGCGGGCGTGTCCGGGCCGATGGCCGTGCAATCGGGAAGGGATGGGGTCCTGGCGGGGGCGCTATCAGCTCACTGCATGTGAGGCGCGCGGCGCGCGTGTTCACAAACCGGGAGATGAACTCGATGACGTCAGAACCCGAGACGGTGGCCCAGCGCGACACCGGCGCCGGGAGCTGTCCTGTGACCGGTGCCGTGCCCCGGCAGGACGCGACCGTCCACCACTGGTCCCTGGAGGATCTCCGGGGCCTGGAATTCGACCCATTCCTGACCGCACTCATGTGCGATGAGCCGGTCGCCAGGATTCGGCTGCCGTTCGGCGAGGGCAGCGCCTGGCTCGTGACACGGTACGAGGACGTCAAAGTGGCCTCGTCGGACCCCCGCCTGAGCCGGAAGGCCCTGGCGGAACGCGCGGTGACCAGTGGCTCGCCGCATGCCGTCGCGGCCAAGCACGCGGCCCTCAACTACGCGGACCCGCCACATCTCGGCACGATGCGCAGCGTCGTCGCCCGCGCCTTCACCGGCAGGAACATGCAGCAGCTGCGGCCGAGGGCCCAGCGGACCGCGGACCGCCTGCTGGACGGGATGGAGCGGCAGGGTGCACCGGCCGATCTCATGGAGCATCTGCACGGCCCTTTCCCCCTCGCCGTCGTCTGCGACCTGCTGGGGCTGCCAGAGGACGAGCGCTCGGAGATGGCCTCCTGGGCAAACGTGATCATGACGCCGAGGCCGGCACCCTCCCGCAGCAGAACGGCACAGACCTCGGTCCGCGAGGTCGTGGCCGGGCTGCTGCACCGGCGGCATGCCGAGCCGCGTGACGACCTGGCAGGAGTCCTTGCGGCCGCGGCCGACTCCGGTGAGATCACGGACGACGAGGCGCTCTCGCTGGCGATGGCCATCCTCGTGAGCGGTGCCCACGCGGTACGCAACAACAGCGCAAACATGATGTACGCGCTCCTCACCCATCCGGGTCACCTGGCCCGGCTGCGGGACGAGCCCGCGCTCGTCCCGCAGGCCGTGGACGAACTGCTGCGCTGGATCCCGCACCGCAACGGTGTGGGTATTCCGCGCATCGCGACGGAGGACCTGGAGATCGGGGGCGTGCACATCCGGGCGGGTGAAGCGGTCTACTGCTCGTACATGGCCGCGAACCGCGACCCGGCCGCCTTCAGGGACCCGGACACGCTGGATTTCGACCGGGGCCCCATCGCCCATCTGTCGTTCGGGTACGGACCGCACCACTGCGTCGGACCGACGCTGGCCCGGATGGAGTCCGAGATCATGATCGCCACGCTGCTGGACCGTTTCCCGCGGCTGGCGCTCGCCGTCCCGCCCGAGCGCATCGCATGGCAGAAGGGCGGTCTGATCCGCGGACCCGAGACCCTGCCCGTGGGCTGGTGATGCGCCATGAACGGTGATGTGCGGATCGTGCACGGGGACCCGAACGAGACCGAACTGGCAGCCCTGATGGCAGTGCTGTCCCTGGTCGCCCGCCACCGCGAGGCGGCGGGCGACGATCCGCCCGAACGACTGCCCCACAGAGCGCACTGGGACCGCGCCTGGGGCGGCCGTCTGCATCCCTGCAGCTCCTGGCGGGTACGGGACAGGTCGGTGACGGCGTTCGACCCCGGGAGCCGCTGAGGCGGGGGCGAGGGCCGGGTCAGACGAGGAGCCGCAGCGCGGTGTCCGACACCCCGACGCGCACGGTCTGACCCCAGGTCAGCTCGACGGCGTCGGACTCCATCCCGTCGCCGAAGGCGACGAGCCGGTCGGACTCCACGGTGAGCCGCAATCGCTCCGTGCCGGCCAGAGTGCCTTCCACCAGGGAGGTTCCGGTGGCAGGTGACGGCCAGGCCTCTCGGACGTACCAGACCAGCCTGCGCTCGGCCGGTGCAGGCAGCGCCCGGTGGCCGCCCCGCTCCCGCCACAGCGAACGCAGCCAGCCGGTAGCCCCGGTGCCGGTGCCGACGAGCACACCGGAGGAGGCCTGGGCCTCCGACCGGTCGGGGTGCGTCTCCATGCCGAGCCGGTAGCGGGACGTCTGGTGGCTCGGCCGCCCGAGGTAGATCTCGTTGAGCGCGACGATTCGCTGCGTGTCGTCGGCGACCGCCTCCACCATCGTCAACTCCTCGGCCGTGCCACCGCCAGGGGTGACGGCCGCCTGCAGCAGCCGGCCGGCGTCTGCTGCCCGGTGCCGTACGAGCACACCGGGGTTGCGGCCCGGTTCGCCGTCGATTCCCACGACGGGTTGGCCCGCCAGGTACTTCGCAGTGTTGGCGACCAGCCCGTCCTGGCCCACCACGACCACCACGTCCTCGGGCGCGAACAGAAAGCGGTCGAGGTCCGCACGCTCCACCCGGGTCTGCCGCCACCGGATCGGCACGGCCGCAGCGACCTCGGAGAGCGCCCGACGGGTGCGGTGATGGCGCTCGGCGACCTCCCGGATGCTCCGGCCGCGTGAGGACAGGAAGAACTCCGCCTGCCCGTGGGTGCCGTGCCGGGCGAGCAGCTCCTCGTACTCGGTGGTGCGGTGCACCAGAACCGCACGCGGGGCGAGACTCACCTGTGCTCCTGGCCGGAATTGCCACCGAGCTTCGCCAGCAGTCCGGTGAGGACGTCGGGCGAGAGGGTGACGCTGTCGACGCGGGGCAGGTTTTCGGCGAGACGGGTGACGGCCAGCGCGCGCAGCGTGTCGGCCCCTGCCTCGGCGTGGACCCGGAGCCAGGCCGCCTGGGCCGCCGCCCGTGCCTCGCCGATCTCGCGCGCGGCCGTGGCCTCCGCCCTGGCCAGCCGGACGTTGCGGGCGGCTTCCGCTTCGGCGCGTACCGCGTCGGCGGCAGCGCTCTCCTCGGCCTCGCGCCGGGCGTTGATGCCCTTCTGATCGACCAACTGCTCTTCCCTGCGAGCCAGTTCGATCTGGCTGGCGAGTTCGTTCTCGGCAATGGCCCGCTCGCGCTCGACCGCGACGGCACGCCGTTCGTAGGTGGCGCGGTCGGCCTCCTGCTGGATCTGCTCGCGGGCGGGCGTGCGCAGTGCGCGCTCGACCTCGGGCTCGGGGCGCAGTGCGATCACGCGCACGGCGACGACCTCGATACCGGTGGCGGCCAGCCGGGGTTCCGCGGCCAGACCGCCGGAGATCCGCTCGCGGACGGCCGCGACGCCGTCGGCGAGCGCCGCTGCCAGAGGCGTACGGGCCAGCACGTCGAGCGCGTGCTGCTGGGCGTTCTCGGTGAGCAGCGTGGATATCTGCTCCAGCGGAGCGCCGCGCCAGGCACCGGTGTCCGGATCGACGGAGAAGTCGAGCCGGGCGGCGGCCGTGGCCGGATCCCCGATCCGGTACGTGACGGTGGCCTGCACCGAGATGTCCTGGAAGTCGGACGTCCTGGCGTGGAACGTCATGGCCAGCTCCCGGTCGTCGACCGGGACTTCGGAGAGCGCGGCGGTGAGCGCGCGGTACCAGAAGCTGAGGCCCGGCCCGTCGTGGACGAGCTTTCCGCGCCTGTGGTGGCGGACATGCGCGGTGGGTGCGGAGCGGAGATGGCGCCATCCGAAGCGCCTGGTGATGTCGGCCATGGAAACAACCCCCATTTATCGTCGGAGCGACGATATGGGATCATCTTCCTTATCGTCAAGGCGACGACATGGGGAGTCGGTTCACTTGCGTCACACGTCGGTCCGCAGCAGGCTGGCGGAATGGACAGCATCACCGTGCGCAGGGTGTACGACGACCCGGATCCCGACGACGGCACGCGCGTCCTCGTCGACAGGCTCTGGCCCAGAGGTGTGTCCAAGGAGCGGGCGGCCATCGACGAATGGCTCAAGGAGGTGGCCCCCTCCAACGAGTTGCGCACCTGGTACCACAAGGACTCCTCCCGTTACGGGGAGTTCGACTCCCGCTATCGCGTGGAGCTGGAGCAGGGTGCGGCTGCGGGCGCACTGGCCCGGCTGCTCGAACTCGCCCGGAGCGGACCGGTCACGCTCGTCACCTCGGTGAAGAGCATCGAGGGCAGTCATGTGCCCACGCTGGTCGACCTGGTGGAGCGTGCGGGCTAGGGACTTGGGTTCGGATCGGGCTGGATCGGTGAGCGGGGTCCGGTGCGTGCGATCGCAGGGCGGAGGAAAGCCCACGCGGAGCGTGGGCGACCGACGACAACGCGGCGGGCGTGCGTGCCGGGGCACGCGAGCCCGGCAGGATCCGAACGAGTGGCCCTGGTGTTCCGGCCGGAAGGGGTCTGCCGGGAAGCTCGCGGTGTCCGGTGGTGCAGCCGGCGGACGGCCGTGCAGGCCGTCGCGAGCCGGTGAACGCTTCCGGTCACCGCACGGGACCCTCTCCTCCGACCGCCCGGATCCTGCCGATCGGCGTGGTTCGGGAGGATGGGGAGGAGGCGGCCCGGAGGCGTCCCCCGGGAACCCGCCCCGCCTTCGCCGCGCCGCTCCGCCTCTTCGCCGGGAACCCGGGGCTCAACTGCGAGGCCGCGGAGGGCAGTCGGGCGGGGGCGAGAAGAAGCGGCGCGGGCGTGAGGGCAAGCGGTGCGGGGGCGAGTGCGGGACGCCCCGGCGGGACGTGTGCTCAGCCGGAGAGCCCGGCGGGACTCGGCGTCCGTTCAGCCGGACAGCTCCGGCGAGGACTCGGCGTCGCAGGAGTCCTCCGGCGAGGTGCTCTCACCGGAGGTGAGGTGGAAGAGTCCGCCCCCGGGATCCCGCAGGGTCGCCACCCGGCCGAGCGGTGTGTCCCGGGGGACCGACACGACGGTGCCGCCCGCCGCGGCCGCCCGGTCCACCACGGCGTCCACATCACTCCTGCAGAAGTGCACATGCCACTGCGGGCGGATGCCCGGATCGGGAGAGCCCGACACGCCTCCGCCGTACATTCCGGCGACCGTCTGGCCGTCGACCCGCAATATCACCCGGTCGTGTTCGTACCGGACGTCAATACGTTCGGACGCATCCCATTCGAACACCTCGCCGTAGAACAGGGCCGAGGCGAACGGGTCCCTCGTATGGAGCTCCAGCCACGCCGCGGCGCTCGTCCTGCGCCCCGTGTGCCAGCCGACGTCGACGGGCCCCTCCCAGATGCAGAACAGCGCGTCCAGGGGATCGGCGGACCACGCCATGCGCCCTCGACCGAACGCGAGCGGTCCCACCGCGACCGTGCCGCCCCGTTCCCGGATGCGTGACGCCACGGCATCGGCGCTGTCCGCCGCGAAATAGGTCGTCCACACGACGGGCAGTTTCACTCCCATGGTCTGTGTGGACTCCACCAGGCCGGCGACCGGCAGTCCGTCCGAGAGTGCGACGACGTACGAGCCCTGTCCCTGGACGCCCGGAGTGAACTCCCAGCCGAACGCCGCACCGTAGAAGTCCTGGGCGGCCTGCAGGTCATGTGCCGTCAGGCTCACCCAGCAGGGCGTGCCCTGAACCCCACGCCTCGTGGCCGCCAAGGCCCCTCACCTCATTCATTCCGTCCCTGCACAGGAATCCACTCTCACACCTTTCAACACAATCCGGGCGGTCGCCACCGGGGCCGTATTACCTTCCAGGGCCTCTGGCCCGCCCCTTGCCGAGATGTGCGAAGCGGCTGTGGGGCCCGCGTAATTCACTGGCGCGGTGGAAGGGCCGGGGCTAATGTGTGCGTCGTTGCCCCACGAGGCGACGACGAAGCCCGAGAAGGGCCGGGAAGAACCGACCGGATCAGGATGCGGAGGTGAGGACATTGATGACTGCCGTCGCGCTGGGCGCTGCCCAGAACCAGAAGATCATCACTCCCATCTCCGTGGTCTCCGGCTGACCTTCCCCTTCGATCGGCACGCCTGTGCGCGTGCATCTGTGCCGGGACCGCCCTGTTGAAGGGTTCTCCCTTGTCTTTCTCTTCTGTTCCGTCTTCCTCCACCTCTCCGTCGCAGGCCCCGCCGACGCCGCACCCGCTGGCCGCGTACGGCTGGGACGGGACGATCGCCGCCGCGTTCGCTCCGTTCACCGACCAGGGACTGGTGCCCGGACGGGTCGTGCGGGTCGACCGGGGGCAGTGCGACGTCGTCACGGCGGACGGGACCGTCCGCGCCGACACCGCGTTCGTCACCCCGCACGATCCGCTGCGTGTCATCTGCACGGGGGACTGGGCGGCCGTCGAGCCGGACGGCAACCCCCGCTATGTGCGCTCCTATCTGCCGCGTCGCACCGCCTTTGTACGATCGACGTCGTCGCAGCGGTCCGAGGGGCAGATCCTCGCCGCCAACGTCGACCATGCCGTCATCGCGGTGTCGCTCGCCGTCGAGCTGGACCTCGGGCGGATCGAGCGGTTCCTGGCCCTTGCCTGGGAGAGCGGCGCACAGCCGGTCGTCGTGCTCACCAAGTCCGACCTGGTGCCGGATGCGACCGGCAGGTCGTATCTCGTCCAGGACGTCGAGACGGCGGCGCCCGGAGTGCCGGTGCTGCCGGTGAGTTCACTGACCGGTGAAGGCATGGACGTGCTCGCGGCGGTCGTCTCCGGCGGTACGAGCGTTCTGCTCGGTGTGTCTGGGGCGGGCAAGTCCACACTGGCCAACGCACTGCTCGGTGAGGACGTCATGGAGGTCCAGGCCGCCCGTGACGTCGACGGCAAGGGCCGGCACACCACGACGACCCGGAACCTGCTGGCGCTCCCCGGCGGTGGAGTCCTCATCGACACGCCCGGACTGCGTGGCGTGGGGCTCTGGGACGCCTCCACCGGAGTGGGCCAGGTCTTCGCGGAGATCGAGGAGCTCGCGGAGAACTGCCGGTTCCACGACTGCGCCCACGACGCCGAGCCGGGGTGCGCCGTTCTCGCCGCGATCGACGACGGCTCCCTGCCGGAACGACGCCTCGAGAGCTACCGCAAGCTGCTCCGTGAGAACCAGCGCATCGTCGCCAAGACCGATGTCCGGCTCCGGGCCGAGATCCGCCGCGACTGGAAGCTGAAGCAGGCCGTGGGCCGCGCCGCCCTGCAGGCGAAGCGGGGGCGGGGGCGCTGAGCGGGCGGCCCCGGGGCGCGACCGTGCCCCGGCGGCGGTGATCCGGCGGCGGTGATCCGGCCCCGTACCCGGGCCTCGTACCCCGGCCGCGGCCCGTTCTTCGGGCCGCGGCCGACCGTCGTGTCCGAAAACCGCCGGAGCACCGCCCCTGCGAGACGGACACTGGACGGTGTGATGGACGAGGACACCAGGTACGAGGCCGTGAGCAGCCGGGATGCACGGTTCGACGGAGAGTTCTTCTTCGCCGTCCGGACGACGGGGATCTACTGCCGGCCGAGCTGCCCGGCCGTCACGCCCAAGCGGACGAACGTGCGGTTCTTCCCGACCGCCGCCGCTGCCCAGGGCCATGGGTTCCGCGCCTGCCGGCGCTGCCGGCCGGATGCGGTACCGGGCTCGGCCGAGTGGAACGTGCGCGCCGACGCCGTCGGACGGGCGATGCGGCTGATCGGGGACGGGGTCGTCGACCGGGAAGGCGTGTCCGGCCTCGCGGGACGGCTCGGCTACAGCACACGGCAGGTGCAGCGGCAGCTCAACGCCGAGCTGGGCGCCGGGCCCGTCGCGCTCGCCCGTGCCCAGCGCTCCCACACTGCCCGGGTGCTGCTCCAGACCACCGGGCTGCCGGTCACGGAGATCGCGTTCGCCTCCGGGTTCGCGAGCGTGCGGCAGTTCAACGACACGATCCGGCAGATCTACGCCCGCACACCGACCGAACTGCGCGCGGAAACGGGAGCGAAGCAAGCCGCCGACGCCGCCGGGATCCCCCTGCGCCTGGCCCACCGGGGCCCGTACGCCACCCGTGAGATCTTCGACCTCCTCGCCGGCGAGGCCATGGACCGCATCGAGGAGGTCGTCGGCTCATCCGGCGCCCGCAGCTACCGCCGCACCCTGCGTCTGCCCTACGGCTCCGGGATCGTCGCCGTCGACGAACGCTCGGCCGGCCCCTGGCTGGAGGCCCGTATCCACCTGACCGATCTGCGCGACCTGACCACTGCCGTCCAGCGGCTGCGCCGACTGTTCGACCTGGACGCCGACCCCTACGCCGTCGAGGAACGCCTGTCCGCCGACCCTGGGCTCGCCCCGCTCATCGCCGCCCGCCCGGGACTGCGGTCACCCGGATCCGCCGAGCCCGAGGAGTTCGCGCTGCGGGCCGTCGTCGGCCGCGTCGAGGCGGCACGGCTCGTCGGGACCTACGGAAAGGTCCTGGACCGGCCCTGCGGAGGTCTCACACATCTGTTCCCCGAACCGGCCGTGCTCGCCGATCACCCCGTCGCCGGACCGCTCGCCACCGCCCTTGCCGACGGCCGCGTGCGCCTCGACCCGGGGGCCGACCGCGACGAGGCCGAGCGGGCACTGCTCGCGCTGCCGGGTGTGTCGCCCGCCGTCGCCGGTCTGATCCGTATGCGTGCACTCGGGGATCCGGACGTCGCGCCCGATGGCGCCCCGGCCGGCGATGCGTGGCGGCCGTGGCGTTCCTACGCCGTCCGCCACCTCGAGGCCCGGGGCCCGGGCCCCCTCAGCCCGCGTCCTCCTCCAAGCCCCAGCTGATGATCCGCTTCGGGTGGATCCGGATGACCTCCTGGCTGAAATGCGGACCCAGTCCGTGCGGGCCCGTCAGCAGCTCCGCCTCGCCCCGGATGTCGACCCCGCGCACCCGCCACGGCCTGACGCTCACCAGGTCGTCCACGACCAGTGCCACCTTCGGGTTCGACCGCAGATTGCGCCACTTCTTCGACGTCCCCATCGCCAGCCCCCCGATCAGGATCGTGCCGTCCTCCTGGGGGAAGAACCCGACGGGGTTGGCCTGGGGCTGCCCGTCGGGATCCACGGTCGCGAGCCGCCCCAGTTGCCGGGACCCGAGATAGGCGCGCTCCGCCTCGCTGAATTCGGTCATACGGTCAGCATGGCGCGGCCGGAGCACCCCCGCATCGGCTCTTGGCCCTGGTCCGGAAGACCTACCCGAACGCCCCGGTACCGGCCGCAGCGAACGGCAGGACCGTGCCCGGCGTACGGAAGTCACGGCCCGTCAGCCCCAGATCACCGCACCCACCCAGGCTCCCGCGACCAGCAGACACGCGAGCAGTTCCACCAGCACGCTGGTGCCCGCCGCACGCATGACCGTCCGCGTCGACGTCACCGCCTCGCCGTGCCCGCCCAGCCGCAGCCGCTCGCTGCCGTACACCCCGCCGACGAAGCCGGCCACCGCGCCGACGACGGGCAGCAGCACGAAGCCGACCAGCGCCCCCACTCCCGCGAACAGCGCCATCCGGCGTGTGATGCCGACCCCCCGGATCCGGCGCGGCCCCAGCTGCCAGACGACCACCTGGGTGACCAGCAGCAGTGCGGTCGCCCCGACCAGCACCCACCACGCCAGGGCCGTCCTCTCCTGCACCGACCACCACAGCACCCCGGACCACACCAGCCAGGTGCCGGGAACGCCCGGTACCAGCACCCCGAACAGGCCGAGCAGCATCACCATGCCGACCAGTGCCAGCTGCCATGCCTCCATCTGCCAAGGGTGCAGGAACGCGATCGGCCCCGCAGGTCGCGCCGACCCGTCCGACGCGGCCGCGCTACCCGTGCGGTGTCACGGCGGGCGCCGGATCCCGCGTGACCCAGCCCTTCTCGTACGCGTGCCACCCCAGCTGGAGCCTGGTCGTCACCCCGGTCAGCTCCATCAGCCCTTTCACACGCCGCTGCACGGTCCGCAGCCCGAGCTCCAACTGCTTCGCAACGCTCACGTCGGTCATTCCGGCCAGCAGCAACGAAAGGATCTCCAGATCGGTGGCATCGGGCCCCGGAGTCCCGTCCTCGGTCACCTCACCGCCGGCACCGAGCCGCAGTGGCAATGCCTCCCGCCACACCGCCTCGAACAGCCCCGTCAGTGACTCCAGCAGCCCGCTCGCATGGACCACCAGTGCCGCGGGCTCGGAACCCCGGCCGGTCATCGGCACCATCGCCAGCGTCCGGTCCGCGACGACGAGTTTGGTCGGCACCCGGTCGACGACCCGAACCTGCTCCTCACGGCCGAGCACGGCGGACAGTTCGGTGAGCCCGGAGGGCAGCGTCAGCACCTCGCGCTCGACGACGACCCGGTACGCGACCCCGCGCTGCGAGGCCCGTTCCTCCGCCTCGTTCTCCAACCCCGGCACCGCGATCGGCTTTCCCGTCACCAGCGCGCAGATCTCGGTCGCCGCGCCCAGTTGAAGCTGCAGAAAGCGGTGCGCCACGGCGCTCGCGCCCGTGACGACCTCGACCAGGTCGTGCACGGCCTGTTCCGCCGCCTCCGCCCGGTACTCCTGAGCGAGCAGCGCCGCGGCAAGCTCCGCCTGTTCGAGTTCGTGCCGCTGCTGGGTGAGCAGCGCACCGAGCGCGACGCCCGGCGGCGCCGCCACCCAGCGGCCCCCGCCGGCGGACGACTGCGCGGCCAGGCCGTGTCGTTCGAGCCGGCGAAGTGCGCTCTCGGTGTCCGGCTCGGGAAGCGCGAGCCGGTGCGCCAGATCGCTGACCTCCGCGGCGCCGAGCGCCACCAACGCGCGGTACGCCGACTCCTGTCGCGCGTCGAGACCTATCGCTCCCAGCACCCCGGGCCCCTCCCCGAATCTGTTCGTTCTGCGTGTCGGCGGTTGCACCCGATGGCGGAAACCGGCCACGGCGCAAACCCGCCGCCCCCATCATCCCCGCACTGCCCCCACCTCTGCCAATGTGGCCTCGTCGTGGCATCAACCGCCGGTGGACATGGGGCCTTTCGCCTCTCCTGTCCGCTGTCCCACCGAGGTGGGCGAGGCGACGGGCCCGGACGGCGTCCGGGACGGCCCTGCTGCCGTGACCGTGACCGTGGAACGGTGCCCGACGGGCCCCGGCCACCGATACGTCCGCCGGGCGGCCCTCCCGTGGGGGGTTGGGCCGCCCGGTGGACCCGTCCACGCAACCATGCGCGGACAGAATCTCCCGTTCCCTCGTTTTCGACCGGCCTCCACGGTGGACAATAGGGGCATGAGCCAGCAGGGGGAGAGGCCCACCAGCCCGGACGACTGGTGGCAGCGGCTGTACGACGAGTCCGCACCGGACACCGGTCCCGCCCCATCGGCGGGGGACACCCTCGACGACCGATTCGACTCCGCGGTCGACACCGTGGGCACGGAGCCCGCGCCTGCACCGGCACCCGCGCCTCCCGCGGCACCGGTGGCTCCGCCCCGGCCACCGGCAGCACCGGTGGCTCCGCCCCCGCCTCCGGAGGAGCGCCCGCGCGCCTGGTGGGACCCTCTGCGGCCCGGTGCCCGTGCCCCGTGGGAAGCGTCGGCGCCACCCGCACCGGCCGACCCGCCCGGTCCGGGCACCGGGGCAGGCGGTACCCCCACCCCCCGTTCCGTCAAGGACCCGGCCGCCGTGCCCCCGCGGCCCTCGGCGCCACCTCAGGGCGGCGCCGCCCCGGACGCGGGCGCCCCCGGGCGCCGGAGAACCACGCCACCGGCCCCCCGGGCCGGCCATGTCGGGGACCGGCCGCCCACTTACGACCCGGAACCCACGGCACTCCCGGCCGCACACCCCCAGGAACTGGACGAGCTCGTCGCGGACACCGTGCTCGACGGCGCCCGTTACGGGACGTACACCCTGCGCGCCGCGTCCGTGCGGGGAGACTCCGCGCGCTATCGCGGCGAGCCCCGCCGCGACGCACTCCTCACCGCACGCTTCGGTGCGGGTGAAGGCGCACTGGTGCTCGTGGCCGTGGCCACCGGGGCGCGGGCCGCGGCGGGGGCGCATCTCGCCGCCGGGGACGCGACACACTGGATCGGCGGAGCCGTCGGCCGCAGTCAAGCCCGCCTCGCGGCGGACATCAGGGCAGGCCGCCGGGGCGATCTCAAGTCCGGGTTGCACCGGCTCGCCGACCGTACCTTCGGCAAGCTCCGTGCCCGCGCGGCAGAACTCGGCTTACCGCCCGAGGAATACACGGCGAGCCTGCGCTGCCTGCTGCTGTCCGCCGACCCGGCCTGCCGCACCCGGGTGTTCTTCGGCGCCGGCGGCGGCGGGCTCTTCCGGCTGCGCGACGGTGTCTGGCAGGACATCGAGCCGCATGTGCCCCAGACCCCCGCGGGTGAGCCCGTCGTCGGCTACGGCTCATCGCCGTCGGAGACTCCCGCGGGCGACCGGCTCACCATGGAACTCGGTATCACCACACCCCCCTCGCCGCACATCGACGAGCCCGTCCCGCCGCCCGCCGAGCCCTTCCTCTTCCGTGCCTCCGTCGCCCGCCCGGGCGACACACTCCTGCTCTGCAGCACCGGCTTCGCCGAACCGCTCCGGGGTGAGCCGGCCCTCGCCGGCGAGCTCGCCGCGCGCTGGGCGGCATCCGAGCCACCCGGCCTCGCCGCCTATCTCGCGGACACCCAGCTCAGGGTGAAGGGTTACGCCGACGACCGTACGGCCTGCGCCGTCTGGGAGGCGTAACGGACCGGGCCGTGGATAGATGGATCCATGGCCAAGCAGAACGTCGCAGAACAGTTCGTCGACATCCTCGTCCGCGCGGGCGTGCAACGGCTTTACGGAGTCGTCGGCGACAGCCTCAACCCCGTCGTCGACGCCATCCGCCGCAATGCCGCCATCGAGTGGATCCAGGTCCGCCACGAAGAGGCCGCCGCCTTCGCCGCCGGAGCCGAGGCGCAGATCACCGGACGACTCGCGGCATGCGCCGGTTCCTGCGGCCCCGGCAACCTCCATCTCATCAACGGTCTCTACGACGCCCACCGTTCCAGCGCATCCGTGCTTGCTCTGGCCTCCCACATCCCCTCCTCCGAGATCGGCCTCGGCTACTTCCAGGAGACCCATCCCGACCAGCTCTTCCGTGAATGCAGCCACTACTGCGAGCTGATCTCCAACCCGCAGCAGATGCCGCGCCTTCTCCAGACGGCGATCCAGCACGCCATCGGCCGCCGCGGCGTCAGCGTCGTCGCACTCCCGGGCGACATCGCCTCCCAGCAGGCGCCCGCCGCGTCCATCGAGCACTCACTCGTCACCAACCGCCCGACCGTCCGCCCGGGCGACACGGAGATCGATGCGCTCGCCCGCATGATCGACGACGCGGAGCGTGTCACCCTCTTCTGCGGCAGCGGAACCGCCGACGCCCACGCCGAGGTCATGCAGTTCGCGGAGCGCATCAAGTCACCCGTCGGACACGCGCTTCGCGGCAAGGAGTGGATTCAGTACGAGAATCCCTACGACGTCGGTATGAGCGGTCTCCTCGGATACGGCGCCGCCTACGAAGCCACGCATGAGTGCGATCTGCTGATCCTGCTCGGTACGGACTTCCCGTACAACGCCTTCCTGCCCGACGACGTCAAGATCGCCCAGGTCGATGTGCGGCCCGAGCACCTGGGTAGACGTTCCAAGCTCGACCTCGCGGTCTGGGGCGATGTGCGAGAGACGCTGCGCTGCCTCACCCCGAGGGTGCGCGCCAAGACCGACCGGCGTTTCCTCGACAAGATGCTGAAGAAGCACGCCGACGCACTCGAAGGTGTCATCAAGGCGTACACCCGCAAGGTCGACCGCCATGTACCGATCCACCCCGAGTACGTCGCCTCCGTCCTCGACGAACTCGCAGACGAGGACGCCGTGTTCACGGTCGACACCGGTATGTGCAATGTGTGGGCCGCCCGCTATGTCTCCCCCAACGGCAGACGCCGCATCATCGGTTCGTTCAGCCACGGTTCCATGGCCAATGCCCTGCCCCAGGCCATCGGCGCCCAGTTCATCGACCGCGACCGGCAGGTCGTGTCGATGTCCGGGGACGGCGGATTCGCCATGCTGATGGGCGACTTCCTCACGCTCGTCCAGTACGACCTGCCGGTGAAGGTCGTGCTCTTCAACAACTCCTCGCTGAGCATGGTCGAACTGGAGATGCTGGTCGCGGGCCTGCCGTCGTACGGGACCACGAACGACAACCCCGACTTCTCGGCGATCGCACGGGCAGCCGGCGCCTACGGCGTGCGTGTGGAGAAGCCGAAGCAGCTCCCGGGAGCGCTGCAGGAGGCGTTCAGACACAAGGGTCCGGCCCTCGTCGATGTGGTCACCGATCCCAACGCGCTCTCCATCCCGCCGAAGATCAGAGCCGACATGGTGACCGGCTTTGCACTCTCCGCCAGCAAGATCGTGCTGGACGGCGGCGTCGGGAAGATGGTCCAGATGGCCCGCTCGAACCTGCGGAACGTGCCCAGACCATGACGAGCGGAGCGTGCTGCATTCATAACTCGGTGTGAAATCCGCATGCGTGGCGGGACGGGGGTGGGGCATGCATTTCGGAGTGCCTGTTCGGCAGGACGACAAGGAAAGGACCATTCCGACGTGCGGTGGGGGATGATGACGAGACGTCAGGGACGGTCCGGGCCTGCACAGCTGCGCCGCAGAGTGGGGCGTTCGGATCTGAGGGCCGTACCCGAAGTGAGGCGGGCTCTGCGTGACTTACTGGGGCACGGCGACTGGGGCGTACCGGGCTCGGCCGAAGTGGCGGAGCTGCTGATCAGTGAGCTGGTGACCAATGCGCTGATCCACACCGAGGACGGTGCGGTCGTGACGGCGACCGTGGCACCCGCCAGACTCCGGGTCGAGGTGAGGGACTTCACCTCAGGGCCGCGCGAGCCCCGTCTGCCGGTCCCGGCCGCCCCGGACGAGAGTACGCACGGCAGGGGACTGATGCTGGTGCAGAACCTCGCGGATTCCTGGGGAGTGCGGGCGCACGCCCTGGGCAAGGTGGTGTGGTTCGAACTGGACGCCGGGCTGAAGTGACCACACCGGACGTCCGATGGATGATCCGGGCGGCGGGCGGACTGGTCGTGAGCAAGTCCGACCGGTCCGCCCACCGTTCATTCAGCCGAACTGCTGCTCGAGATCCTTGAGTTTGCGCTCCAGCGAGTCGAGGCGCGGCAGCGCCTGGGTGTCGTCCTCGGCGGTGAGGTCGACAGTGATCGGTGTGACGGGCTCAGTTCCCCTCACGGCCAGAAGGGAGGGCCGGGAGCGCGATGGCAGCTGTCCCGGCTCGGGTATGGCAGGCTCCGCGACGGCTGCCGCGGTGCCCGCCGGTCCGTTCAGGGCGCCGACGTCCACCTGCCGCCCGCCGCGGGCGCGGCCCCAGGCGCGGTGCTGCCGGTTGATCGCACGCAGCTGCGCCCGTTCCAGCTTCTCCTGTTCGCGCCTGCGCAGCCGGTTCTGCTCCTTCTCCCGCTTGTCCTCGCGGACCTCGTCGACGGCTTCGTCCAGTGTGCGTACGCCCTCGAGGAGCATCAGCGACCAGGCGCCGAAGGTCTCGCGGGGCGCCCGCAGCCACCGTACGACGCGGATCTGCGGCAAGGGGCGGGGAACCAGGCCCTGTTCGCGGAGTGCGGCCCTGCGGGTCTGCTTGAGGGCGCGGTCGAAGAGCACCGCCGCCGACAGCGACATCCCTGCGAAGAAGTGGGGGGCGCCGTCGTGGCCCATTCCACGAGGGGCGTGCACCCAGTTGAACCACGCTGCCGCACCGGCGAACATCCAGACGAGCAGCCGCGAACCGAGGGCGGCGTCGCCGTGGCTCGCCTCGCGCACCGCGAGCACCGAGCAGAACATGGCGGCGCCGTCGAGGCCGAACGGGACCAGGTACTCCCAGCCGCCGGAGAGGTTGAGGTTCTGCCGGCCGAAGCCGACCAGGCCGTGGAACGAGAGCGCCGCGGCGACCGCGGCACAGCAGAAGAGAAGTACATAGGAGGCGGTGCCGTAGACGGCTTCCTTCCGCCTGCGGCGTTCCTCGCTGCGTTCCCAGGAGTCTTCGGCCGCGGAACCGTCCCCGGCGCGCTTGCTGCGTGCGAGCACCGCCACCGCCGCCACGACACCCGCGAGCATCACGCCGCCCGGAAGCAGCCATTCCAGCGATATGTCGGTCAGTCTCATTGAGGTCCCTTGCATCCTTGCATCTGCATCGCGGTAGGGCGTTTCGGGCGCCATATTGGCCGAAGTCCGGTGCCGGTCAGGGGGTTTCGTGGCAAGAGAACGCCAAGGGGATGCCGGGGCGGACAAATAGGGGTGTTCCGCTCGAACGCGTGTTGCTCCAGCGGAATTGGAGTTCGATTGGCAGCACTCGGACGAGTGGTCTTCAGAGAGGGGCTTCCCTCAGCACTGAGCGGCGGTGCCCGTCAGCCTGCGCACCCGTTCGGCGTCGCAGGTGCGAGGACAGGTGGCGCATGTCTCCTCGGGCCGGAGCGTGTAGAAGAGGCAGCAGCTCGCCCGGTCGCGCGTGGGAAGCGGCTCACCGCACGGGCCGGTGAGCTCGCGGAAGCCGGCCGCGCCGACATACGGCTTCGTCGTACCGGGCAGCAGCGCCCCGAGCTCCGCCGTCGCCCGGGGCTCCTCGCCCAGCAGCTGGGCGATGTGCCAGAGGCCCTCGACCACATCGTCGGTGACCATGCCCCACAGTGCCCTCCTGCCGCGCCTCATACGCGGTCCGAAGCCTTCGAGCAAGGGTCCGAAGTGGTCCGCCACGGCGTCCCTGACCTCGCCGCGCAGCGCTTCCTCGTCGGGTACGACGCGGGCACCGGGCAGCGCGGCCGCGGGATCGCCGGGCAGGCAGGCGAACTCGCGGACCCGTACCGCCATGAGGCCGAGGGCGCGTTCCAAGGACACGTCCCCGACGGGCACCCGGGGCACCCGTCGCTGCAGGAACCACGGGACCGTGATCAGCAGGCACACCGGCCACGCATAGCGGTGCAGCCCGAAGCTGGCGATCACATCGGGGCGGGCCCGCTCGCCGTAGTCGCGCACCACCTGTGCGTCGTCCTGGGCGAGGAACGCGTCCAGCGCGGGACCGCCCGCCGCGAGATCCGCGGCCCTCAGCCAGCCGCCGTCGTGCGGGGTCGCCTCGTGCGCCGACAGTTCCCGGACCCGCAGACCCGGAAACACCCCGGTCAGGCGTGCATACGCGTCCGTGACCGGCGTGGCGGCGGACGGGGGAGCCATGAGGTGCGAGCCGGGAGGGGCGGGGACGGTCATGTGGAGACCACCGAATCACGATCGTTAGAAGGTTAGCCTAACCTTACCCGATGTGATCGGTGTTTGAACTGCAGTCACCTCCGCCTATCGTGCACAGAGGGTCCGCGCCACGCGAGCCGGGCCCGCACGACGCCTGAGGAGGACCCGAGTGGAGCAGGGCAGAGCGCGCGGGGCCGCCGCGGCAGGGCCGCATGCGTCCTCCCAGGAAACGGACGCACAGGCATGCATCCCGGATCAGGTCCGCGGTGAGCACACGCACAGCGAGCCGCCCGCCCCCGGCACGGCCGTCCGCCGCCACTCCGTGCGCGGCCAGATCCTCCGGGCGCTTCGCGCGGCACTCGTCAGCGGCGAACTGGTACCCGGCGAGGTGTACTCCGCGCCCGCTCTGGGGGAGCGCTTCGGGGTGTCCGCAACGCCCGTGCGGGAGGCGATGCAGCAGCTCTCCCTCGAAGGCGCGGTCGAGGTCCTCCCCAACCGCGGCTTCCGCGTCGTCGAACGCGGCGCACGCGAGCTGGCCGAGCTGGCCGAGGTGCGGGCCCTCATCGAGGTCCCGGTCATGCTCCGGCTCGCACGCACCGTCCCCGCCGCCCACTGGGCCGCGCTCCGCCCCCTCGCCGATGCCACGGCCGCGGCAGCCGCCACCGGCGACCGCGCGAGCTACGCCGAATCCGACCGTGCCTTCCACCGCGCGGTCCTGGCCCTCGCCGGCAACGAGCAGCTCGTCGCCGTGGCCGACGAACTCCACCGCCGCTCCCAGTGGCCGTCGTCAGGTGCCCGGGGCACCGGCGCCGGGCCCTCCGCGGAGATCTCCCACCGCGCGCTCCTGATCGCCGACGCGGCCGAGCACGCCGCACTCCTGGAAGCCCTGATCGCACAGGATCTCGCCGTGGTGCAGTCACTGGTGCGCGAGCACTTCGCGGGTGCGGACCGCTGAGGCCGGCTCACCGCCGGGCGGGTTCGTCCCCGGAGGCGGAGGCGGAGACGATCGTTTCGCTCGCAGGGCTGAGCGTGCGGGGCGCGGTGTGGGCCCTGGCGAACCGGCTGGGAGTGGTGGCCCGGACCTCCGGCGAGCTGATCGCCGCCCTGACGGCCGACGCGCGACCTCGACGGGTCGTCGTGGCGGACCTCCAAGCCGCTCACGATCCGGAGGAGATGGCCGCACTGGTCGGTGCCCTGAGGGATTCGGGTCACCTCCGGATCGTCACCGGGACCGGGAGGCCGGAGGCCACGCGGGCCGGCGGTGCCCCGGGGGATTCGGACGACGCGGTTGCGCTGTGCTCCGCCGACCCGTTGCAGGTCACGACCGCGTACGAGCACCACAGCGGTTTCCAGGGCGACGGCGGAGGTCTGCGGGCCGCCTGGTTCCGGGCCGGCCCGTCGCTGATCCGGGAGCAGTCGGCGTCCGGGCGCGCCCTGGTCCTGCTCACCGCGCTCGGCGACGACGCCGATCCCCGGTCACGGCCCGCCCTCGACGCCCTCGCCTCGGGCGCCCCGTGGCGCGTCGACTGGACCCGGGTGCGCGGCGATGTCACCCCGCCCTGGCCCGGTCCCGTGGCCGCGCTGGCCCATGGCGCGGGCCGCTGGGCGGGCCATCTGCTGGTGGCCGACCAGCGCGGCACGATCCGTTCGCTGGATCCGGCGGATGCCGTACCCGCGGCCGGTTCCGTCCCCATGCCCGTACGGATCACAGCCCTTGCGCCGCTCCCCGACGGCACCCTGCTGATGCTGGACGAGCGCGGACGTCCGCACGCCCACGGCCGTACACCGTTGACGGACGCCGTCGCCACCACGCTGGAGAGACACCCGGGCACCGCGCTGGCGGCCGCCGACGGCCTTGTCGTCGCCGGAGACCGGCACGGCTCGCTGCACGCGTTCGGCCTCGACGGACTGCATCAGGCGGCCCCGCACCGCGGCAGGGTCACCTCCGTGACCGTTCTCCACGATCCCGCACCGCTCGTCTGCAGCGGCGGCGCCGACGGAACGGTCCGCATCTGGTCCCCGGGCCGCACCCCGCGGACGGCTCCGGTCGCGGAGCGCCCCTGCTCCGTGGTCGCCCTCTCGGGACTGGGCACGGCGCTGGCGGTCGCCTGGGCCGACGGCCTGGTCGAACTGCGCCCGGCCGGCACGGGCGAGGTCCTCGGCTTCCGCCCGGGGCAACCGGTGCGTGCGCTGGCCGTGGCCGGTGACCGGTCGGTCGTCGTCGGCACGGACGAGACGCTGTTCCGCCTCACGGCGCGGTCCGCCGGCTGACGGCGGGGCAACCGGTGCGTGCGCTGGCCGGTGGCCGGTGGCCGGTCGGTCGTCGTCGGCACGGACGAGATGCTGTTCCGCCTCACGGCGCGGTCCGGCGGCTGACAGCGGGGCGACCGGTGTCGCGAGCACCGGCCCGCGGAGGCAGCACCGGCCCGCCGAGGCGGTCCCGTCCACGCGCGGCACCGGCGTCGCACGGGGCGCCGAGGCCCACCATGTGCTGAGCGGCGTGCCCGCCGCAGGCTGCAGGCCCTGGCTTCGCTACGGGGAAGCCTCCGCCGGCCCCTCCCCGGCCCGAGCCCCGCCGCGCTTGCGCCACCGCACGACGAGGGCTCCGAGCCCTCCGGCGGCGACGAGGAAGCCCACCTTGACACCGAGCTTGACCGAGAGCCAGCCGAAGCCGAAGCGAAATCCCCAGCCCTGCCACCACCACACCCCGAGGACGCCTGCCGCGGCGAGAGCTCCCGCCACGATGCCCAGTGCGATCATCTTCCTCGGGTACCCGTCGGAGTGTTCCCCCGTGTCACTCTTCATACGGATCACGCTAGATCCCGCCCTGCGGGGTTCCCGTCCTTCCGAAGGACGATCGCGTGACGACTTTGGTGGGAAGACAGGCCCGAGGATCCGAGCCGAAGGTCTCAAGTACCGCGCGGCGGAACGGGCTTGCAGGACGTCATGCAGCCGGCGCCGACGGAGCCAACTGGTCCGCCAGCCAGGTCGGTACGCCGCCCAGCAGCCGGAACAGACGCCCCGCCTCGGCTCGCAGGCGCCCCGCCTCGGGCTCGGGTTCGGTGTCGGCGAGCGCCGCCAGGGCCGGGGCCGTACCGACGAGATAGCCGAGCTCCTCGCGGATCCGGAGCGACTCCGTGAACCCGTGCCTCGCTTCGGCCAGTTCGCCGTCGCGGAGCGCGAGCGCAGCCAGGTGGCGCCAGGTGAAGGAGAGCAGGAGTGTGTCGCCCTGGGCGGCCGCGCCGGCGTGGGCCCGGCGGTAGGCCGCATGCGCGGCCTGCGGGGAGTCGGCGAGATGTTCGGCGACGAGACCGCGGCGGAAGTCCAGGAGGGGGCGGCCCGGGGCGTCCGGCGCGAGCAGTGCGGCCGCCCGGCCGAGGGCGGCCCGCGCCTCGTCCGCACGGTCCCTGACGCCCAGCACGGTGGACGCGTACGCGAGTTGTCCGCGCTCGCAGGCGGCCACGCCGCGCTCGTCGTCGTCGCCCGCCGCGGCCTCTGCCGTGCGCAGGGCGTCCTCCGCGTCCGCCCAGCCCTTGCCGGTGAACAGACAGCGTTCGACGAGGAGTGACGCCCGCTGCAGCGTGAGCGCGGGGGACGCGGAGTGCGGGGTGAGCAGCGCCGCCGCGTCGCTCCAACAGCCGCGCGAACGCAGCCGCCATACCGCGGTCTGGAGAGGATCGTCACCCGCAGTGGTTCCGGAACCAGACATGGCGGTATGCGCCACATTGCCCTCCCCGAGCGCGCCATTGTGCTGTTGAGTCAGACCGAATCTCAGCACGGATGGGCATGCCTGGCCAAGGGGTCTGGTGAATCAGTTCACAATCATGGGAGGTTCCGCAGCCGCGGCAGGTGCGCAACGGCGCGGTTCCGCGGGCTTTGTGATCCGTGCCCGTTTCACCGTACGTGTGAACGCGTGAACAGGCGTGCGAGCACTGGAAGGTTCGGTCCCACCAGGGAACGCCCACCCCGCCGAAGGGTCGTGCTCAGCTCATCCTCAGCGCCAGGAAGAAGTCCAGCTTGTCCTCCAGCCGCGACAGGTCACGCCCCGTCAGCTGCTCGATCCGTCCCACCCGGTACCTCAGCGTGTTCACGTGCAGATGCAGCCGCGCCGCACAGCGCGTCCACGACCCGTCGCAGTCCAGGAACGCCTCCAGCGTCGGGATGAGCTCCGCCCGGTGGCGCTCGTCGTAGTCGCGCAGCGGGTCGAGGAGCCGGGCCGTGAAGGCGCGCCGGACGTCGTCGGGGACGAAGGGCAGCAGCAGTACGTGGGAGGCGAGCTCATGGTGCCCCGCCGCGCACACCCGGCCCGGGCGCGCGGCTGCGACGCGGCGGGCGTGGCGGGCCTCCTCCAGGGCGCCGCGCAGGCCCTCCGCGGAGTGGACGGCGGCGCTGACCCCGAGGGTGAGGCGGCCGTCGCCGTCGAGCCCGGCCGAGAGGGGCTCACGGACGACGGCGAGCAGCGCATCCGCGTGGAGCCCGGCGCTGCTGGTGCCGATGTCGGCCGCCGGGCCCTCGAGGAGGTCGTCCGTCGCTCCGGACTCGTCGGAGGCCGCCGTCGCGGCCACGGCCGGCAGCGGAACGAGCGCGATCGCCTCGTCGCCCGTGTGCGCGACGGCGATGCGGTCGGCCGATTCCGCCCCCGTGGTCGCCGGGTCGACCAGGATCTCCTCGAGCAACGACTGGCTCACGGGACCCGCCTCGACCGGGGCCCCCGAGCCCTGCTCCCACTCGACCCGGGCGACGACGACCTGCCAGTGCGGGGCCGTTCCGAGACCCGGCAGCAGCACCGGTGCCGCGACCCGCAGCCGGGCGGCGATCTCGGCGGGCGCGGCGCCGCTCTGGACGAGTTCCAGCACCTCCTGGGCGAGCCGGCGCCGTACCGTGCGCGCCGCCTCGCGACGGTCGCGTTCGACCGCGATCAGCTGGGTGACGCCCTGGAGCAGATCGAGCCGGGCGGCGGGCCAGTCGGAGGCGTCGGCCTCGACGGCGAGCAGCCAGTCGGAGAGCACGGTCTCCCGGACGTCCCGTGACGCGGGCGCTGCGCCCCGGCCTGAGTTTCGGATCGGGAACAGTGAATACGTCGATCCACCGGCGGTCGCACGGTGCGGTCCACGTCGCCCGGTCCGGGTTGCGGCCAGATGTTCACCGGCCAGCGATGCACTGACTTCGGCGGGCAACGGGTCGCCGGCGCCCGCGATCTGCCGGCCGGTGGGGGAGAGGACCCAGGCGCGAAGGTCCAGGTCGGAGCCGAGCAGATCGAGAACGACATCGGGGCCGCCGCCTGCCGGTCCCGATGTCATCATCCTGCGGTGCCGGTCGACCACGGCGGCCAGGTCCCCCGCCCGCTCACCCGACACCTGTCGTACGACATGCTCCGTGATCGTTGCGAAAGCGACGGATTCGTTCACGGCGAAGAGCGGCAGTCGGTGTTGCCGGCAGGCCTGGACGAGGTCTTCCGGGATGTCCCCCAGCTCCGCCTCGCCGGCGGCGAGACCCGCGACCCCTGCGCTTGCGAGAATACGGACAAAAGGCTCGGAATCCTCGGTGGAACGACGCCAGGCCAGTCCGGTGAGGACCAGCTCTCCGCCCGACAGATAGCGGCTCGGGTCCCGTAGATCGGTCGTCATCACGCCACGGACGGTGCGGTCCAGCTCGTCGTCGCCGCCGAGCAGCCGCAGTCCCAGCGCGTCGGTCTCCAGCAGTGCGCGCAGCCGCATCTCGTCGCCGCCGATCTGGCTCGTTGTAGCCGTTGAACTGTTCTGGGGGTCGTGCAGTGGGTTTCGGGAGGAAAGCGGAGAGGTTACCGGGTCCCGTCTTTCGTTCGAATCTACAAGACAAGGGTGGCGACCAGCCAACTCCTTCATGGTTTCGGTGACTGCACCGGGCATGGCGGTGCTTGTGTACTTGGGCCACAGCGCGTTAACAGGACATGAATATCCAGTCGAGGGCCGGCCGTCCCCAGCCCCTGCGAACGACCGAATCACGTAGAAGAGAGCCACTCATGGACTTCCTTCGCCCCGCCAGCTGGGAGGAGGCGCTCGCTGCCAAGGCCGAGCACCCCTCGGCTGTGCCCATTGCGGGTGGCACCGACATCATGGTCGAGATCAACTTCGACCACCGGCGGCCCGAGTACCTCCTGGACCTGAACCGCATCGTCGAGCTGCACGAGTGGGAAGTCGGCGAGGAGAACGTCCGTCTGGGCGCGTCCGTGCCGTACACCCGGATCATGGAGGACCTCAGGGCGGAGCTGCCCGGTCTCGCTCTCGCCTCGCACACCGTCGCATCCCCGCAGATCCGCAACCGTGGCGGCGTCGGCGGCAACCTCGGCACCGCCTCCCCTGCCGGCGACGCCCACCCGGCCCTGCTGGCCGCGGGCGCCGAGGTCGAGGCCGAGTCGGTACGCGGCGTGCGCTTCATCCCGATCGACGAGTTCTACACCGGTGTGAAGCGCAATGCGCTCGCCCCGGACGAGCTCATCAGGGCGATCCACATCAAGAAGGCCGACGGCCCGCAGCAGTACTCGAAGGTCGGCACCCGCAACGCCATGGTCATCGCCGTGTGCGCCTTCGGTATCGCGCTGCACCCCGGGAGCCGCACCGTGAGGACCGGCATCGGCTCGGCCGCGCCCACTCCGGTGCGGGCGAAGGCCGCCGAGGAGTTCCTGAACGCCGCGCTCGAGGAGGGCGGGTTCTGGGACAGCGGAAAGATCATCACTCCCTCGATCGCCAAGCAGTTCGCGGAGCTCGCGTCCGCCGCCTGCAATCCGATCGACGACGTCCGCGGAACCGCCAAGTACCGCCGCCACGCGGTGGGCATCATGGCCCGCCGCACGCTCGGCTGGACCTGGGAGCAGTACCGCGGCACCGGCCGCACGCTTGAAGGAGCTGCCTGATCATGCGCGTCAATTTCACGGTCAACGGCCGCAAGCAGGAGGCCGACGACGTCTGGGAGGGCGAGAGCCTCCTCTACGTGCTGCGGGAGCGTCTGGGGCTGCCCGGTTCCAAGAACGCCTGTGAGCAGGGCGAATGCGGCTCCTGCACCGTCCGTCTCGACGGAGTGCCGGTCTGCTCGTGCCTCGTGGCCGCCGGGCAGGTCGAGGGCCGTGAGGTCGTCACCGTCGAGGGCCTGGCGGCGTACGCCAAGCAGCGCTCCGAGCACGAGGGTTCCTGCGGGACCGGTGCCTGCGGCACCCCGCTCGACTCCGCCAGGCGATGGGAGGCGCGCCCGTCCGACTCGCAGACCGGTGAGGGTACGGACCTCGCCCCGATCCAGCAGGCGTTCATCGACGCCGGTGCCGTTCAGTGCGGGTTCTGCACCCCGGGTCTGCTGGTCGCGGCCGACGAACTGCTGGAGCACAACTCCTCCCCGTCCGACGCGGACATCCGTGAGGCGCTCTCCGGCAACCTCTGCCGCTGCACCGGCTACGAGAAGATCCTCGACGCGGTCCGCCTCGCGGCCGCCCGTCAGGAAGAGGCGGTCTGAGCACCATGGCGCCCAATCCCCGAGTCGCCGCCACTCCGGCGGGCACTCCCACCAAGGTCACCCAGGGGTCGCAGACCAAGGGCGGCATCGGCGAGTCCACGCTCCGCCCCGACGGCACCCTCAAGGTCACCGGTGAGTTCGCGTACTCCTCGGACATGTGGCACGAGGACATGCTGTGGGGCCAGATCCTGCGCTCCACGGTCGCGCACGCCGAGATCGTCTCCATCGACACCTCCGAGGCCCTCGCCCAGGCCGGCGTCTACGCCGTGCTCACCTACGAGGACCTGCCGACCGAGGTGAAGAACTACGGCCTGGAGATCCAGGACACCCCGGTCCTCGCCAACGGCGTCGTACGCCACCACGGCGAGCCGGTGGCCCTGGTCGCCGCCGACCATCCGGAGACCGCACGCCGCGCCGCCGCCAAGATCAGGGTCGAGTACAAGGAGCTGCCCGTCGTCACGGACGAGGCCTCCGCGACCGCGCCCGACGCGCCGCTGCTGCACCCCGGCCGCGACGACCACCACGCGGCCCATGTCGCCCATCCGAACATCGTCCACCGCCAGCCGATCGTCCGCGGCAACGCCGACGAGGCCGCCGAGCGCGCGGACGTGATCGTCAGGGGCGAATACGTCTTCGGCATGCAGGACCAGGCCTTCCTCGGCCCCGAGTCCGGTCTTGCCGTGCCGGCCGAGGACGGCGGTGTCGATCTGTACGTCGCCACCCAGTGGCTGCACTCCGACCTGCGCCAGATCGCCCCGGTCCTCGGCCTGCCCGAGGACAAGGTCCGTATGACGCTCTCCGGTGTCGGTGGTGCCTTCGGCGGCCGCGAGGACCTCTCGATGCAGATCCACGCCTGTCTGCTGGCACTGCGCACCGGCAAGCCGGTCAAGATCGTCTACAACCGGTTCGAGTCCTTCTTCGGCCATGTGCACCGGCACCCGGCGAAGCTGTACTACGAGCACGGGGCCACCAGGGACGGCAGGCTCACGCACATGAAGTGCCGGATCGTCCTGGACGGCGGCGCCTATGCGTCGGCCTCCCCGGCGGTCGTCGGCAATGCCTCCTCCCTCTCCGTCGGTCCTTACGTCGTCGAGGACGTCGACATCGAGGCGATCGCGCTCTACACCAACAACCCGCCGTGCGGCGCCATGCGCGGCTTCGGCGCGGTCCAGGCGTGCTTCGCCTACGAGGCCCAGATGGACAAGCTCGCGGCGAAGCTGGGCATGGACCCGGTGGAGTTCCGGCAGATCAACGCCATGGAGCAGGGCACGCTCCTGCCGACGGGCCAGCCGGTCGACTCCCCGGCCCCGGTCGCCGAACTGCTGCGGCGTGTCAAGGCCATGCCGCTGCCGCCCGAGCAGCAGTGGGTGACCACCGAGGGCGCGGACGTCCGCGCGCTGCCCGGCGGCCTGTCCAACACCACCCACGGCGAGGGCGTCGTCCGCGGCATCGGCTATGCCGTCGGCATCAAGAACGTCGGTTTCTCCGAGGGCTTCGACGACTACTCCACCGCCAGGGTGCGCATGGAGGTCGTGGGCGGTGTGCCGGTGGCGACCGTGCACACCGCGATGGCGGAGGTCGGTCAGGGCGGTGTCACCGTCCACGCCCAGATCGCCCGCACCGAACTGGGCGTCACCCAGGTCACCATCCACCCGGCCGACACCCAGGTCGGCTCCGCCGGCTCCACCTCGGCCTCTCGCCAGACCTATGTCACCGGCGGCGCGGTGAAGAACTCCTGTGAGGCCGTACGCGAGAAGGTCCTGGAGATCGGACGCCGCAAGTTCGGCTCGTACCACCCCGCCTGGGCCACCGCCGAGCTGCTGCTCGAAGGCGGCAAGGTCGTCACCGACGGCGGCGAGGTCCTCGCCGATCTGGTGGACGTGCTGGAGGACGAGGCCGTCGAGGCGGACCTCGAATGGCGGCACCGCCCCACCGAGGCCTTCGACCTTCGCACCGGCCAGGGCAACGGCCATGTCCAGTACTCCTTCGCCGCCCATCGCGCGGTCGTCGAGGTGGACACCGAGCTCGGTCTGGTGAAGGTCGTCGAACTGGCCTGTGCCCAGGACGTCGGCAAGGCGCTCAACCCGCTGTCCGTCGTCGGCCAGATCCAGGGCGGCACCACCCAGGGCCTGGGCATGGCGGTGATGGAGGAGATCATCGTCGACCCGAAGACCGCGAAGGTGCGCAACCCCTCCTTCACGGACTACCTGATCCCCACGATCCTCGACACGCCGACCATCCCCGTCGATGTGCTCGAACTCGCCGATGAGCACGCGCCTTACGGGCTGCGCGGCATCGGGGAGGCCCCGACCCTGTCGTCCACTCCGGCCGTCCTCGCGGCGATCCGGAACGCCACGGGTCTGGAGCTCAACAGGACACCGGTACGCCCCGAGCACCTCACCGGTACCTGACACCCCACCAGGACTCTCCGGACGGTGCGTGCCTCGTGGGAACACCACAGGTCCACATGCCCGCGCCGGCCGGAGAACCCGTACCGCACCGCTCGCGTTACGGCATCCCGCAGTACCCCGCAGTACCCGCCAGCAGTAATCGTTCGTCTCGGGCCGTCCCCCGGGTCGTGCAGCCAACGCAAGTCCCAAATCCCGCAGCTTCCCGGCGTCCGTACCGGATGCGGGTGCCCCTTTGAACCTTGGGAGTAGGCACCATGACCCAGTCGTCAGTGGAGCCCAGGACCACCGCGGAGGACGCGGGCCCCGGCTCACGCGTCCCCGCCGGACGGTCCTGGCTCGACCGGTACTTTCACATCTCCGAACGAGGATCGACGGTCGCGCGCGAGGTGCGCGGCGGCATCACCACCTTCATGGCGATGGCGTACATCCTTCTTCTCAACCCTCTGATCCTCAACGGCAAGGACGTTGCGGGCAATGTCCTCGGCCAACCGGGACTCATCACTGCGACTGCCTTCGCGGCCGCCGCGACCACCCTGCTGATGGGCTTCATCGGCAAGGTTCCGCTCGCCCTCGCGGCCGGTCTGAGTGTCTCCGGCGTTCTCGCCTCCCAGGTCGTGCCCCAGATGACCTGGCCGCAGACCATGGCCATGTGTGTGATGTACGGCCTGGTGATCTGCCTTCTGGTGGTCACCGGTCTGCGAGAGCTGATCATGAACGCGATCCCGCTCCCGCTGAAGCACGGCATCACCATGGGCATCGGCCTGTTCATCGCCCTGATCGGCCTGGTCAAGTCCGGTTTCGTGGGCAGGGGTTCGGAGTTCGGCCCGCCCGTCACCCTCGGTGTGGGCGGCGAACTCGCGGGCTGGCCCGTCCTGATCTTCTGCTTCACCCTGCTGCTGATCTTCATGCTGCAGGCCCGCGCCGTGCCCGGCGCCATCCTGATAGGCATCGTCGTGGGCACCGTGGTCGCGGTCATCGTCCACGGCATGGCCGGTCTCGACGCCAAGGCGTGGAACATGGCTCCGCCGGAGCTGAACGGCAGCGCGGTCTCCATGCCCGACTTCTCCCTCTTCGGCCATGTCGAGTTCGGGGGCTGGGGCGAGGTCGGTGCGATGACCGTCGGCTTCATCGTCTTCACACTGGTGCTGGCCGGCTTCTTCGACGCCATGGCCACGATCATCGGTGTCGGCACCGAGGCCAAGCTCGCCGACGAGCGAGGCCGGATGCCCGGTCTGTCGAAGGCGCTGTTCATCGACGGTGCCGGCGGTGCCATCGGCGGCGTGGCCGGCGGCTCGGGCCAGACCGTGTTCGTCGAGTCGGCCACCGGCGTCGGCGAGGGGGCCAGGACCGGTCTCGCCTCGGTCGTCACCGGCCTGTTCTTCGCCGCCTGTCTGTTCTTCACCCCGCTCACGGCGATCGTGCCTCCGCAGGTGGCTTCCGCCGCCCTGGTCGTCATCGGCGCGATGATGATGCAGAACGCCAGGCATGTGGACTGGGGCGACCGTTCGGTTGCCGTCCCGGTCTTCCTGACCGTCGTGCTGATGCCCTTCACCTACAGCATCACTCCGGGCGTGGCCGCGGGCGTCATCTCCTACGTCGCCATCAAGGCCGCCCAGGGCAGGGCCCGCGAGGTGGGCGCCTTCATGTGGGGCCTGACCGCGATCTTCGTGGTGTTCTTCGCCCTCCACCCGCTCGAAGGCTGGCTCGGGGTCCACTGACCCCGCCGGGCCGCCGCGTATCCACAGACCCGTGAGGAGACCGACATGCTGGACATCGCCGACGAGCTGCACCGGTGGGTCGAGCAGGGACGCGACTTCGCCGTCGCCACCGTGGTGGCGGTCGGCGGCAGCGCGCCCCGGCAGCCGGGTGCAGCCCTCGCCGTCGACGACGAGGGCACGGCGATCGGGTCGGTCTCCGGCGGATGCGTGGAGGGCGCGGTCTACGAGCTGTGCCGGCAGGCGCTCCAGGACGGCATGACCGTCCTGGAGCGCTTCGGGTACAGCGACGAGGACGCCTTTGCCGTGGGCCTGACCTGCGGCGGCATCATCGACATCCTCGTCACCCCGGTACGTGCGCACGATCCCGTGAGAGGGGTGGTCGCGGCTGCGCTGGCCGCCGCCGCCGACGGCCGGGCCGCGGCGCTCGCGCGGATCGGGCAGGGGCCGGACGAGCTCATGGGCCGCGCCCTGCTGGTCCGTGCGGACGGTGCGTACGAAGGCGCACTGGGCGGGCACCCCGGGCTGGACCGCACCGCGGCCGCCGAGGCGCGCGCCATGCTGGACGCGGGCCGTACCGGAACCGTCGTGATCGGCGAGGACGGCTCCCGCTGCGGGCAGCCGCTCACCCTGCTGGTCGAGTCCAGCGTTCCCGCGCCGCGCATGATCGTGTTCGGCGCCATCGACTTCGCGTCGGCACTGGTGCGGGTGGGGAAGTTCCTCGGCTACCACGTGACCGTGTGCGACGCACGGCCCGTCTTCGCGACGAAGCCCCGCTTCCCGGAGGCGGACGAGATCGTGGTCGACTGGCCGCACAGATATCTGGAGTCGGCCGAGGTCGACGGCCGCACCGTGCTGTGCGTCCTCACCCATGACGCAAAGTTCGACGTGCCCCTGCTGGAGCTGGCGTTGAGGCTTCCCGTCGCCTACGTGGGTGCGATGGGCTCCCGCCGGACCCACGAGGACCGCAACAGGCGGCTGCGGCAGGTCGGCGTCACCGAGCTGGAGCTCGCCCGGCTGCGCTCGCCCATCGGCCTCGACCTCGGCGCCAGGACACCCGAGGAGACGGCGCTGTCGATCGCGGCGGAGATCGTCGCCGACCGCCGGGGCGGCAGCGGAGCGTCCCTGACCGGCGCGCACACCCCGATCCACCACGACGGTCCGCGCGTACCGGCCGGGGTCATCGGGTCGGTCGCCTGAGGGGGCAGGGCTTACCCCATCGGGCGACGAAAGGGGCAAAAAGTTAGCATTGCCCTATGGGAGAGCGTCCCGTCGTGCCGAACGCACCCGAGCTTGTCCTCGAAACCGACGGGGGCTCGACGGTGATGAGTCCCGGCCACGACTACCACGTCGGGCGGGACCCCCTGAGCGAGATCGTGCTGGACGACGCACGGGTTTCCTGGCATCACGCCGTACTGCGCAGTGAAGCCGGACACTGGACCCTCCTCGACGAGAACAGCACCAACGGCACCTACGCCGACGGCCACCGCGTCCGTGAATGGGACGTCGGGCCCGGCAGCGTCATCCGCTTCGGCAATCCGGCCGACGGTCCGCGGGCCGAACTCGTCGGGCCCCCGGAGCCGCCCCCCGAGCCCACCCGCGGGCCCCCCACCGACGTGTCTCCCGTCGACGGGAGCCTCCCGGGCGACCGTCCGGTCGGTGCACGCCCCTCCGCCGTGTCGGTGCCCGCTGCCACCGGTACGTTCCGCCGGCCCACATCGGTGCGCCCGCTGCCGACCCGGGCCGTCCGGATCGGTCGTGCCCCCGAGAACGACCTCGTCGTCGACGACCTCACCGTCTCCCGCCGGCACGCCGAACTGCGCGTCCACCCGGACGGTACGTACGAGATCGTCGACCTCGGCAGCCACAACGGCACCTATCTCAACGGCCTGCGCGTGGGCCACGCCATGATCTCCCCGGACGACATCGTCGGCATCGGCCACTCCGCCTTCTGCCTGGTCGGTGACCAGCTGCAGGAGTTCGTCGACTCCGGCGAGGTGTCGCTGGACGTCCAGGACCTCGCCGTCGCGGTGGACGGCGGCCGCAAGGTCCTGCTCGACCACGTCTCCTTCCCCGTCGGCGAGAGGTGCCTGCTCGCCGTGGTCGGACCGAGCGGCGCCGGCAAGTCCACACTGCTGAACGCGCTCACCGGGCTCCGCCCCGCCGACCAGGGCACGGTCCTCTACGACGGCCGTGACCTCTACCACGACTACGCCGAGCTGCGGCAGCGCATCGGACTCGTACCGCAGGACGACATCCTGCACGTCCAGCTCACCGTGCGCAGGGCGCTCCAGTACGCCGCCGAACTGCGCTTTCCCGGTGACACCGCGCAGACCGAACGCGAGGCCAGGGTCGAGGAGGTCATCCGGGAGCTCGGCCTGGAACAGCGTGCGGACCTGCCCATCCACAGTCTCTCCGGCGGTCAGCGCAAGCGGGTCAGCGTCGCTCTGGAGCTGCTGACGAAACCGTCGCTGCTGTTCCTCGACGAGCCGACCTCGGGACTCGATCCCGGCATGGACCGGTCGGTCATGCACATGCTGCGCGGTCTCGCCGACGACGGCCGCACCGTCATCGTGGTCACCCACAGCGTGCTCAGCCTGGACGTCTGCGACCGGCTGCTGGTCCTTGCGCCGGGTGGCCGGGTCGCCTTCTACGGACCGCCCTCGGACGCCCTCTCGTTCTTCGGTTTCGAGCACTGGCCCGAGGCCTTCGAGGCGTTCGAGAACGACCGCCGACGCGACTGGGCGGGGAAGTACCGGGCGTCGCCCCACCACCACCAGTACATCGAATCGACCCTGCAGCCCAGGCTCGACCGCGATCGCGCGCCCCAGGGTCTCACCCCGCCCCCGCCCACCGCACAGAGCTGGGGTGCTCAACTGAGCACGCTGGTACGGCGCTACGCGTCCGTGCTGAGCGCCGACCGCACCTTCATCCTCATCATGGTCGGGCTGCCGTTCGGGATGGGCGCCATGGCCCGGGGCCTGGCCGAGAGCAAGTTCACCGTGGAGACCGCGATAGACGCGCTCCTCGTCCTGTGCGTGGGCGGGGTGCTGATCGGCGCGGCGAACGCGGTGCGTGAGCTCGTCAAGGAACGGGTCATCTACCGGCGTGAGCGCGCCGTCGGACTCTCCCGTTCCGCCTATCTGATGTCGAAGGTGGTGGTTCTGGGCACCGTCACGGTCGCGCAGTCGATCGTGCTCACCCTCGTCGGACTGTTCGGCGTCGACCTCAGTGCGCCCGGCGGCCAGGGCGTCCTGCTGCCACCGCTGATCGAGATCACCGTGGCCGTCGCCCTGCTGTCGTTCACCGCCATGATGTTCGGCCTCCTGGTCTCCGCCCTGGTGCCCAAGGAAGAGGTCACCATGCCGTTGCTGGTGCTCCTCACCATGATCCAGGTCGTCTTCTGCGGTGCTCTGATGAAGCTGAACGGAGCGCTGGTCCTGGAGCAGCTGGCATGGCTGGTACCTGCCCGGTGGGCCTACGGAGCCATGGCCGGTACGGTCGACATCGCCCGCATCGTGCCGGGGCCCGACACCGCCGATCCGAGGTTCGACCATTCCGTCGCGGTATGGCTGGTGAACATGGGCATGATGGTCGCGCTCTGTGTCGTCCTGTGGTTCGCCATCGCGCGGATGCTGCGACGTCATGAGCCCGCGATCATGCGGAAGTAGAGGGCGGTGGCGACATGAGCGATGCCGTTTCCGTGCCCGGGTTCGAGCCCACCCATGTCGTCCCCGGCGATGGGCTGCCCACCTGGGAGGCCCCCGACGTCAGTCGCCCCAGTGCGCCGCTCGACCCCTTCCTGCCGGTCGAACTCGTCGACCGGCGCGGTGAGTGGGGGCGCGTCATGTGCGCCAACGGCTGGTCGGCCTGGGTCGATGCCCGGCTCCTCGTCGCCGTACCGCAGTCCCCGCCGGCCCCCGGGCAGCCGGCCGCCCGCACGGCGGACCCCCGGCCGCTGCTCGCCCGTGCCGAGGAGGCGCTGGCCGGGTACCGGCGCGCGGCGGAGGCGCTGGCCGCGGGACAGTCGGACGGGGAGACCTTCCAGCGAAGCACCCACGGCCTGCGGGTGGGGCTCGTCGTCGACGGAGAGGCCCTGTGGCTGTACGAGGCCGAGCACGAGCGCTGGGTGTACTGCGACGGCACCAGACTGGCCACCTTCGCCGCAGAGTCACCGCCGCACGACGGCACCGGTTCACCGGCGCGCGGGACCGCCGCGGGCGGCCCCGCCGCCGGACCCGGGGCCGGGGCGGAAGGTGCGGCTGCGCACCGGCCCCCCACAGTGGCCGGTCAGCCGTCCACCCGGATCGTCGGTCCGGGCGAGTCCGCTCCGGGCGCCCGGGGCGGGCGCGGTGAGACACACGGCGGGTGAGCTTCCCGACCATGCGTGCGGCATGCCGTACTACGTGGGCGGACCGCCCACGGTCGGACTGTCGCCGGATCCGGGCGGAGTGTCCTTGCCGGGGCCGCCCGTCCGAGCGCTGCGCGAGCCCGTCGGCACCTCGCCGCGGCGCCGCACAGGAGCGGCCAGCAGCGAGCCGATCAGTCCGGCCGCCACCCCCCAGACCAGTCCGAGGCCGACCGCCGCCGCCAGGCGCGGCTGCAGGGAGACCTCGCCGCCCAGGCCCTCGATGTCGCCGATCCCGATGAGCGAGAGGCCGTAGCCGGCGGAGACCCGGACGAGCAGACAGACGACCAGCACGGTGAGGGCCAGGGCGATGCCCATGTGGAGGGCGTGCTCCCAGGGCCGGATCCTCGCCGGTGACCGTGCCGCCATCAGGAAAGCGGCCGCGAGCAGCAGCACGGCGGCGAGCACCAGCAGCCACCAGGCCCGCCCGTCGCGCTCGGCGAGCGTGGACAGGCTGAGCGTCGAGCCACCGGGCGTACGGAGCACCTCGTCCAGCACCTGCGGCACCGGCAGCCCGAGCAGCCCCTCGACCTTGCCGTCCCAGGTCGCGCCGATGCCCAGCGTGAGCGACAGCCAGACGAGGTTCGGCAGCCCGAGCAGGATGACCGCGAACGTCCGATCGGCGTGTCCGTGCGTCGCGGCGACGACCAGTCCGGCGCACAGGCCGATGACGACATAGGCGAGCAGCAGGGCCACCATGGCGAACGCCACGGGGCGCACCGACTCCTGGAAACGCACCAGCCGGGTCGGCAGCGGCGCCCGGCGCGACACCAGGAGCGCCACCGCGATCACACCGATCAGCCACAGCAGCCCGAAGAACAGTGTGGGCCCCGGATCCGCTGCGAATCCGACCTGCGGTGCGGCGTCGAGGAGGTCGCCGATGTCGCTCAGCAGGGAGTCACCGAGCGAGATCTCGAAGGTGTGCCTGGTGAAAACGGCCAGCCCGGCGAGCGCCGCCAGCCACAGCACCGCGAGCCTGGCGAACCGGCCCAGCAGCTCGCCGGTCCCGGCGACCGCACGGTGGCGCAAGGGACGCAGGAACAGCTCGGCGGTCACCAGCGCGCCCGCGAGGCTCACGGACAGCGGCAGCACGGTGAGCTCGGCCTGCGACTCGGCGATGACCCCCGCGTCCCCGGCGAGGTTCACGGAGCCGCCCGCCGCCATGACGACCACGGCTGCGACGACGTGCGGGAACGCGTTGTCCGGGACATCGGCCGCACCTGCGGCCCAGAGCCCGAGCGCGGCCACGACGATCATGGCGACGAAGCCCACGAGGACCGCGATCAGCGCATCGGCCCAGCCCCGGATCCCGCCTGCGGCGCCGCGACGGGCGGCGGTTCCCCGCTGGTTCGCGCTGCCGAGGTGCTGACTCACGCTTGCCACCGTAAGCAGCGACGACGACCCCCGCGCGCCGGGTGGTCCGACCGCGCTCGTGGATCCGCCCGCTCCCGCCCTGCCGCCGCGGCGGACCGCCGTCCCGGCGGAACGTCCGCTTGCGGGTCCTGCCGAGCCGGAGCACACAATTGGGGGCAGGAGGCGACAGAGGGGATAGTGGCGCAGGGGGGACAGGAGCGGCAGACGCGCTCCGCCGCCCGGAGGAACGACTCGTGAGCGACCGACCGCCGTCAGGCCGACCCGCAGGACCTCCTTCCGGCCCGCTCACGGGCCGGGGGCCGACGCCGGCACCGCCGCCATCGGGACCGCCGCCGTCGGGACCGCCCAGCGGGCCGCCGAGCGGAGCGGGGTCGGGGCGGTCCGGCGGAGGCGGCCCTACCGGCCCTCCGGGAGCCGGTGAGGGGGGTGGTCACGAGCCCTGGTACCGATCGGTGCCCAAGATCGCCGCGGTCACCGTACTGGCGGTGGCCGTGGTCGCGCTCGCCGTGGTCCTCACCCGCCCGGAAAGCGGGGCAGGGGGCCGTGGCGAGATCTTCATGCAGGCCGCGAACGCGACCGGACCCGATCCGTTCACCCGGTCCTCGGTCGCCGGCACCACCGATGTCCCGCCCGCGGCGCTGCCGACCTCGGCCGCGGCCACGTCACCGGACGGCACTGCGGTGCGCGGTGTGGACGGTGCGACGCCGGGCCTCTACGGCGGCACGCTCAGGACGGCCAGCTGCGACACCGAGAAGCAGATCGGCTTCCTCACTGCCCAGCCCGAGAAGAACCGTGCGTTCGCCTCCGCCCTGGGGATCCAGCCGTCCGCCGTCCCCGGCTACCTCCGCTCGCTTACCGCCGTCCAGCTGAGGATGGACACCCGGGTGACCAACCACGGCTTCAAGGACGGCGCCGCCAGGCCGTACCAGGCGGTCCTGCAGACGGGCACCGCCGTCCTCGTCGACGCCCGTGGAGTGCCGCGGGTGCGCTGTGCCTGCGGCAATCCGCTGAAGCCGCCCGTCCAGGTCCAGGGGAACCTCAGACGGACCGGTGACACCTGGGCCGGATTCGAGCAGTCCCGCGTGGTGATCGTCCAGCCCGCGCCCCGGGTCGTGGACTCCTTCGTGGTGTACGACCCCGGGGACGAGGAGTACTTCTCCCGCGACCGTGGCGACGCGGGCGGCCGCGACAAGCCCGTACCGCCGCCCAGGGATCCGCTGACACCGACCCAGGTCCCTTCCCGGCCCGGGACCGGCACGTCCTCGAGTCACAGGGAGTCGCCGGGGAAGGAGAGCTGCCCTCCGGGCGACGACTCCACGGGCCCCTGCCCGCCCCCCGCCTCGCCATCGGCCGAAGGCACCGCGCCAGGGAGCCCTTCCCCGAAGAGTCCGGGCACGAGGACGCCGGGAGGCACGCCGCCCGAAGGCACGACCACGGACGGGACGACCACCGAGCCGCCTTCGGAGGAATCCGCGCCCCCGGACGAAACCCCGCCGGAGGAACAGCCGCCGCAGACGGAGTCGCCGCCGTCGCAGGAGCCGCGGACACAGTCCCTTGCGCCGGAGTCCGAACCCGCACCGGAATCCGGGGCTCCGAGGTCCCGGTCGCTCGCACCGCCGTCGGCCGCCGACGTGCCGCACGGCATTCCGTCGGCCCCGGTGCCGGCCTAGGGCGTTTCTTTCATCACCTCGCCGACCAGATGAAGATGGCGGCGATGTGGAGTCCGGCGAGGTAGATGGTGGCGGTCTTGTCGTAGCGGGTGGCCGGACCGCGCCACTGCTTGAGCTTGTTTGTGCACCGCTCAACGGTGTTGCGCTGCTTGTATGCCTCGCGCTCGAAGGCTGGCGGCCGGCCGCCGGATCGGCCTCGCTTCGCACAGCGGGGGAGCGCCCCCACCTGCCGGAGCCCGGGGAGGGGGCTCCCAACACGGGACGCATCGCGGCACGCCACGCGTGGGACACCTCCCGGCCCCGAAGGCCATGGGGAGCGCCGTGGCCCTCGTCGCATGCCTGCAGGGGGAACGCGGCACCCACCCATGAGCCGCCTCCCTCCGGTCCGCGGGTGGACCGGAGGGAGGGGCCGCCTATGACCTGTGAGGGCCCCCGGCCCCGGCGTCGGCCTGGCCGGGCGGGCCGTGCACCGGCTGTTCCTCCGCGGACCGGACTGCGCGGCGAGGGCGGATACGGGCCGCCAGCAGTGCCACGTCGTCCTCGGCGTCGTCCGCGCCCAGCTCCCTGACCACCGCGTCCACCATCTCGTCCACCGGTGTGGCGCAGGGCAGCCGCACCCGGGTGAGCCGCGCCAGCGACTCGTCGATGTCCTCGCCGCGCCGCTCGACGAGACCGTCGGTGTAGAGCAGCAGTGTGTCGTCCGGAGTGAGCTGACGGGTGACGAGTTCGTACCCCCCGAGTCCGGTGCCGAGCGGCGGTCCTGCCGGTACATCGATCAGTTCGGCCCCGTCGTGGGTGAACACCACGGGCGGCAGATGCCCCGCACTGGAGAACGACCCGAGGCCCCGCGCCGGGTCCACCCGGACCAGCAGACACGTCGCCGGTCGGGTGCTGGTGTCGGCGATGGCGATGTCGAGCTGCCTCAGCACCCGGTGCGGTGGCAGATCGGCCGCGGCGACGTCACGCAGCATCGCGCGATAGGTGTTCATCTCGACGGCTGCCTCGACCCCGTGGCCCATCACGTCGCCCATGACCAGCAGCGTCCGCCCGTAGTGAAGACGCACGGTCTCGAACCAGTCCCCGCCGACCAGATTGCTGCTGCCGACCGGCAGATAGCGGGTTGCGAACTGCAGATTGGGATGGGGCTTGCCCGGCTCGGTCAGCAGGGCGCGCTGCAGCTCGACCGTGGTCCGGCGCTCCGCGGCGAGCTCACGGGCGTGTGCGATCGAGACGGCTGCCCGGCGCGCCGCGTGCCGGGCGACGAGGACGTCGTCCCGGTCGAACCCGGTGTGGGCACGGGCCAGCAGGACGACACCCAGGGCCTTGCCCGTGGTCTCCGCCAGCGGCACCGCGAGCACCGTGGCGCCGCCCGGGCTAGGGTGCTCGGTGGCGGGAAGACCGGAAGCGAGAGCCCGAGCCGCCGCCGAATCCGAGTCATGGCGGACACGGTGGCCCCGCTCGTCGCCGCCGAGGAGGTCCACGGTCCCCGTGGTCGCCGACCTGAGCATCCCGGCCGGGCCGGGGTCCTTCGGAAGGCCCTTCGGCGGTGGGGTGGGAACGACGTCGACCGCGGCGGCGTCCGCGAGACGCCGGCCCACGAAATCCGCCAGCTCCCGGCATGTGGTTCCCTCGTCGAGCGAGGTTCCGATCCGCTCGGTGGCCTCGTCGGCCGTCGCGTGGCGGGCCCCGGCCGATTGCGGCTCCTCGTGCAGGGCGGGCACATGGGATTCGACCACGACGCACAGAACGCCTGCCGCCGTCCCGTGTCGCTCCAGCCGGACGCAGGTCGTGTGGCCGCTGCCGTCGGGGCCGGCGACCCGGATCCGCGGTATGCCGTCGTCCCGCACCCCGGCCAGCACCTCCGACGGACCGAGGTACTGCTCCGCGGTCGGGCCGGGGAGGCGGCCCACGAGCTTCTCCGGCAGCTCCCCGGTCATGCGGCAGTAGGCGTCGTTGGCGAAGAGATAGCGCAGATCGGGACCGAGCACCGCGAAACCGGCCGTGGTGTCCCGCAGAACGTCCTCCAGAGCCCGGGTGCCGAGGCCGTCCGCCTCGGCTGTGCGGAGCCCGCGACGACCCTGGATCCAGTCCCGACGATCGGCTGCCACACGACCACCTCCTCCCCTCGCGGGGCGGTGACCCCAGCCTGCCCCCCAGCCTCACCGCACGCATCCCCTGGGCACCACGGTGCTATGCCGGACCGGTCGGCCTCAGCGCGAGCACGGCCTGGTCGTCGTTGTCGGAGTGCACCGAACGGGCCGACCAGCGCTCGGTGTCGGACCGCAGGAACGCCACGACCGCCTCCGGGTCCGGCGTCCGGTGACCTCCGAAGCGCTCCGCGAGTCTCTCCAGGACCGGATAGAAGGCGCCCTCCGCGTCACGCGCCTCGCTCACCCCGTCGGTGTGCACGACGATCACCTCACCGGGCTTCAGGGAGTGCACCGTGGCCACCGCCTCCTCACCGGCGGCCATGGCGCCCAGCCCCAGCGGCAGCGCGGGCGAGGTCACCAGCCGCCGTGCGCCGTGCCGGCCGATGACGATGGGTGCGGGATGCCCGCGGTCGACGACGCGCACCTCACCGTCGGACCGGGGGAACTCCAGCAACAGCGCGGTCACGAACAGCTCGGGGTCCCCTTCGCCGTCCCCCGAGCCGTTGCGGGCGATGCTGAGCTCGAGACGTTCCGCGAGGCTGCTGAGGCTTTCCCACTCATGGGCGGAGACCCGGAAGCTGCCCAGCACCGCGGCGACGGTCTGGACCGCGTCCATCCCCTTTCCCCGGACGTCACCGATGAGCGCCCGCACCCCGTAGGGCGTCGTGACCACCTCGTACAGATCGCCACCGACGAGGGTGCCGCCCTCGCCCGCCGAGTAGAACCCGGCGGCCGTCACCGGACCGAGCCGCCGCGGCACGGGACGCAGCAAGGTCTGCTGCATCGCCTCGGCCACGGAATTCGCCCGGATCAGATGCTGCTGCGTGCGTTCGCGCTGCCAGGCGAGCGCGGTGCTGGCCGCCCCGATCAGCAGGGTGGCCGAGTACACCGCGACATGGTGCTCCTCGCCGAAGTGACCGGGGCGCAGGGCTGCCATCAGCATCTGCAGGCCCAGACAGACGAAGGTCGACAGGAGCGTCCCCCGTGGCCCCCGGGTCGCGGCGGCAAGCGGCGGTACACCGATGAGCAGGAAGCTCACCGGTTCCTGGCCACGGACGGCGGCCTCCGCGACCAGGTCGAGCAGCACCGCGACGAACGGCAGCCACCACACCCAGCCCCGGCGCAGGAACGCGGGGCGCCGCTTCGGCCGTGCACTCCCGGAGGGCATGCGGGCACCCCTAGGATCCGGGCCCGGCGGGCCGGTCCGGTTCGCGGATCGAGGACTCGATGCGCGCGAACTGCCGCGCGAGGCCGCTCAGCCACACTTCCAGGTCGATCAGCATGGGCAGCGGAGGGGCGTCTCCCGGTACGGCGCAGGGCGGATCCGGCAGGTGCGGCGGATCCGGGTCGTTGCCGACCAGGGCCGCGATCCGGTCGGCGGTCGTGGCCAGATCGGCGGCGCTGGTACGGGCCCAGTCGGCGGCGCAGGGCGGAACGGTGACCCGGGGTACGTCCATGCGGGGGAGCCACAGCACGCCCAGCAGGATCTGATTCGCGGTGATGAGCAGAGCGTGCCAGTCGGCGACCGGGGCGGACGGGGCGCTCGCCGGCTCGCTCCGGAACTGCGCGTACGCGGCCTCCGCAAGCCGCAGCCGGCGCAACGCCGGCATGGTGGACGGCGGTGGCTCGGCGCCCGGCGGGGTGGTGAGGAGCACGCGGACCGTTCCCGTGATCAGCGGACCGCAGGACCGGATCAGGCCGGCCATGGTTCTGCGTACCTCCCGCCGGGCGCCGGCGGGCCAGGCGAGCAGCCCGCACAGCAGTCCCACCGCACTGCCCGTCACGACGTCGATGATGCGTTCCTCGGCCAGCTGCCAGGAGGCCGGGGCTATCTGGGCGAACGCCGACGCCACGACGAGCGTGAACAGCGCCTGCGCCCAGGCGATCCCCAGCAGCGGCCCCAGCGCGAAAGCCGCCAGCATGCCGGGTACCAGGAACGCCGCGTACGCATCGGTGTGCTGTCCGAACCCGATCAGCAGTGCCCCCGCGGCCACGGCGCCCACCAGGTTTCCGAAGACTGCCTTGCGCACGGCCTGCCAGGTCTCCCCGGCGGTGGTCCGGCCCAGTGTCAGCACCACGAGCAGAACCCAGAATCCGTGGGCCAGATCGAGCGATCCCGCCACCAGCCGCGCCGCGCTCAGCCCGAGCGCGATCCGCACCGCGTTCTGGAACTGCACGGATCGGATCGTCATATTGCCGGTGAGGCGCCTTGCCCACAGCACCGGGGTGCTCGTCTCGGCGTACCAGAACAGCTCCCGCGGTGGTATGGGCCCTGTCCGCCGGCCGTCCGTCCCCACCCGTACGGCGGTCTCGACGATCCGCGCGGACTCCGCGATGCCCAGGACTCCGGCCTGCCTGCGTAGTACGGCCACCGGCGGTACGGCATCGGACAAACCGGTCGCCTGTTCGATCCGCAGCTGCTGGAAGTCGTGCATCGCCTCCTCCAGCGCCCCGGGCCGCGGCGGCGGACGGCCGTCGCGCAGGGCGGCCGAGGTCGCGCTGCACAGGGCAGCGACCCGGTGCAGCAGCGCGCTGCCGGCGGCGTGAGCGGGATCCGCCTCGCCGACGGGCGCCGGCCCGGTGGCGGGCTGCGCAGGGGGGCCGGAGGCCGGGGCCGTGCCGGGCTGACGGGAGGCACTGCTGATGTCCACGAGGTGGGCCAGCTGGTCGAGGAGCCGGCGGACCGCGGAGCCCGCCTGGGACAGCGCGCGGTCCCGTCGGCCGGGGCCTGCCGGACGTTCGGCCGGAGGCAGCTTGGAGAAGCGCAGACCGTCGCCGGTGGCATGCAGCTGCTCGGACGAGGCGCCGGTGGGGTGGTCGGCGGCGGCGGCCGCGCGTGCAAGTGCCTCCGCCAGTCGGGACCGGTAGGAGACGGGTGCCGGGTCGGGGAGGAGGAACACCTCGCACACGGCGAGCAGCAGGACGCCCGCGGTGAGGCCGGCCAGCCGGAGGCCGAGGGTGTCCGGGGCGTAGGGCGGGAAGCACGCCAGGATGTAGAAGAGCTGCAGCCCGGGAGCCGCACCGGCCGGGCGGGGGCCCGCAACCGCGGCGAAGGCCAGGAGGAAGCCGACGACGAGCATCCCGAGCACGGCCGCCCAGGTGCTGATCGCCAGCGCGGTGCCGAGTGTGACCAGCACCAGCCCTACGGGCAGTGCCTTGAGGATCACCGTGGCCCGCTGGCGTCCGGATCCGGGGATCGACGAGAGGACTCCGAGTGCGACCGGTGCGAAGAGGGCGTACAGCGCGACCACGGGTTCGTGGAACCCGTACAGGAAGGCGTAGAACCCCACGCTGGTGGCGACCGTGACGCGCACCGACCGGCGCAGGATCGCGGTCCGCTCCGGCCCGGTCTTCACGTCACCTCCCCGGCCGGGGAGGTGACGGGCGCCCCACGCGGGGATCGTGGCGGCGGCCGCACCGCACGCCGCACGGCGCAACCGGCCGGCGGGGTGACGACACGGCAGTACCGAGGAACGGCTCGGACGGCGGGGATGAGCGCGAAGAAGTCGACCTGGGTGTGGCTGTGCGCGACCGTGACCGGGATGCGGGCCCCCGTCCGCGCGGCCGACGACGACTCAGTGCGCATGGGCACGTTCCTCTCGGCCGGCGCCGTCAGGCGTCGTGAGTGGGCCGGGCGTGCGACCTGCTCCCATTGTGGGGCGATGCCGTTCGGTCCGCAGCCCGGCCCTTCGGATCGCGCGGGGAAGGAGACCGGGCCACGATGGCAGCAAACGCGAGGCGGAGGCGGGAGGTCGTACGGTGCATTTCCTCCTCCCCGTTCTCTTCGCTCTTGCCGCGGCCCTCAGCAACGCCGTTGCCACGGTGCTGCAGCGCCAGGCCGCGACGAGTGTGCCCAGCTCCCAGGGTTTTCGCGCGGGGCTGATGCTCGATCTGCTGAAGCGCCCGGTGTGGCTGGCCGGGATCCTCGCCGTCATCGCCGCGGGGGTCTGCCAGGCACTCGCCCTGAACACCGGGCCGCTGACGGTCGTTCAGCCCCTGTTCGTCCTCGAACTGCCGCTCACCCTGATCGTCGCCTCGCTCCTGATGCGCCGGCACCTGGCGCGCACCGGGTGGGTGGCCGTCACCTTTGTGGTCGTGGGGCTGGGAATCGCCCTGGCAGCCCTGTCACCCACCGGCAATCGCACGCATGTCCCCATGGATCGCTGGGTGCCCGCCCTCGCCGTCTGCGTGGGGGCGGTCGTGGTGCTCGCCGCTGTGGCGCTGAGACGGCCTCAGGGCCGGGCCAGGGCGGCCTGTCTGGGTACGGCCACCGCGATCTGCTTCGCACTCACCGCCGCGCTGATGAAGGAAGCGACCCACGTCCTGGACGACTTCGGGGTTGCGGCATTCTTCACCGCATGGCAGACCTATGCCTTCGCCGCGGCCGGCGCGGGGGCGCTGTTCCTGCTCCAGAACGCGATGCAGGCGGGCCCCCTGGTCGCCTCCCAGCCGGCGATCACCCTGGGCGACGCCCTGGTGAGCCTCGCACTCGGCGTCGCCGTGTACGAGGAGCAGGTCCGCTCCGGCTGGTGGCTCCTGCCGCAGTTGCTCGGCTTCGCACTGATCGCGGCGGGCGCGGTCGCCCTCGCCCGTATCCCGCTCACTCAGTCCCTGGTCGCGCCCGACGAGCGGGCCGATGCACCTCCTCGAGCCGCGCAGCCGCCGCCGTGAGCAGCATGTCCAGCGCCCTCGGATAGGCGCTGAGATTCATGTCCGCCACCAAGTGCCGTGCGGTTGCGGCGATATGGGGGTGCGTCTCGGAGGGCAGCCTGGCATATCTGTCCCGCCACGCCGCCTCGTCCGCCTCGCGGGCCGTTCCGGGCAGCGCCGCCGCCGCAGCGTCCAGCGCCGCGAACGCGAGGGTCTGGTCGACGAAGGCGTGGTAGATCCGTACTGCCTCGGCGTCGGGGAACCCGGCCTCGCGCAGGATGCCGATCATCGTCTCCACCGCCTGGATCTCATGGAGACGGCCCGTCACCCGGCAGGCGCTGAGCACCGCCGCCTGGGGATGGGCGAGATAGTCGGCATGCATGCGCAGACCCAGCGCCCTCAGGTCGGCGCGCCAGTCGCCGGTCGGGCGCCAGGTGCGCAGCGTACGGCCGATCAGCTGGTCGGCGATGGCCAGCAGCAGCTCGTCGGTGTCCCTGAAGTACCGGTACAGGGCGCTGGGGTCGGCCCCGAGCGCGAGACCGAGACGGCGCACGGTCAGGGCGTCGGCGCCGTGCTCCTTCAGGAGCCGTAGGGCCGTCTCCACGATCAGCTCCTCGGACAGCACGACGCCCTGCTTGGTCGGGCGCCTGCGCCGCCTGGCCGAAGGGGGTACGACGCGTTCGCTCATCGGCGTCCTCCTCACTCGGCACCTTATGACAACGCCATTGACCTGTGAAGGGCGTCGCCAGTTTCATGTGCGGTCACCGGGGCCGGTCAGGTCCCTTCGGTGCGAGCGGAGCTGTCATGACAGTGACGAAGAACCCTTACGGCGCGGACCCTCCCGCGCCCGCCTCCCTGCGCAAGTCCCTCGGCGTCGTCGACGGCGTCGCGATCGCCGCCTCCAGCACGGCGGCGACCACCAGCATCGGCATCGGCCTCGGCGTCACCGCCGCAGTGGTCGGGCTGCATCTGCCCGCGATCATGCTGGTGGCCTTTCTGCCCGTCCTCGGTATCGCCGGTGCGTTCTCCCGGCTCAACCGGGTTGAGCCCAACGCCGGCAACGGCTATGTGTGGGTGGGCCGTTCGCTCACCCCCTGGCTCGGCTTCCTCGTCGGCTGGACGGCGTTCGCCACCACCGTCGTCTTCCTCGCCTACACCACCGCCGTCACCGGGTCCGCGATTCTCCAGCTCGCCGGACTCGCAGGGCTCCGCACCGTGGCGGGACTCGAACTGGACCCGGGCTCAACGGCCCAGACGACGGCGGTCGGCATCCTCGTACTCGCCGCCGTCACCCTCACGGCCGTGACCGGCGTCCGGGCGGCCGCCCGGCTGCAGGGATGGCTTCTGGTCTTCGAGTACCTCGTCCTGCTCGGGTTCTGCGGCTACGGCATCGTCGTGGGACCCCATGCCTTCAGCCTCGAGTGGTTCAACCCGTTCGCCATTCCGTCCGCATCCGCGCTCGCGCAGGGGCTGCTGCTCTCGGTGTTCTGCTACTGGGGGTTCGAGGCGGCGTTCAGCGTGAACGAGGAGGTCCGTGAGCCCCGCGACGCATCCCGTGCCGGGCTCACCACGCTGTTCACGATGCTGGTGCTCTTCCTGATCGGCTCGGTGGCCTTCCAGCGCGTCCTGAGCGAGGAGGAGCTGGCTGCCCACGGGGCCCAAGGACTCGCCTTCTTCGGCGAACGGCTGGCCTCCCAGCCGCTGGCCGCGCTGCCGCTCGTCGCCCTCATGTTCTCGGCCGTCGCTTCGCTCCAGTCGGGCGTGATCCCCGCGGCCCGCGGGATGTTCGCGATGAGCCGGGACCGTACTCTCGGCCCCGTGTGGGCCAGGGTCAGCTACCGCTACGGAACACCCGCCGCCGGGACGCTGCTCATCGGGGCGCTCGCCGCCGCCGTGGCCGTGCTGGCGCTGGTCGTCCCGAGGCTCGGCGACATGATCCTGGCGTCGGTCAACGCCATCGGCATCGTCGTTGCCCTGTCCTATGCGCTGATCGCCCTCGCCGCGGCCGTCAGGTTCCGCGGGCTGCTGCGCGAGGCCCCATGGCAGGGCGTGCGCACCGTGGTCCTGCCCGCCCTGAGCGGTGCGGCGCTCCTCGCCCTGGGCTGCTACCTCGCCTGGAGCTTCGCCACCTCCACCGACCACTTCGACGTCAGCCCCGACAACGGCTGGTTCATGCTGCTGGCCCCGGCACTGATGGTTGCCTCCGGTGTCGTGGTGGCGGCCTGGGCCAAATGGGTGCGCAGATCACCGTACTTCCGCACCGGTCGTGGCACGGACGCCGACGCCGTCACACTGCTCACCACCGAGTCGGCGACCACCACCTCCTGACGGCAGCACTCCCGACGACCGGGCGCCCGGCGGCCGATGCCCGGACAGGACTCATCCCCGGCCCCCCGCCCCCGGCCTCCCGACCCCCCGACAAGCGAACACCCCACGACCGAAACGGACGTCGTATGCACCCCCGTCACGCCGACCTCGTATTCACGGGCGGCCCCGTCCTCACCCCCGGCGCCGCCCCCGACGGCCGCTCGGCCACGGTCGCCGTCACCGGCGGTCGCATCACCGCGGTCACACATGACGACGGCGCCGTAAGGGACCTGGCCGGTCGGCGGACCGAAGTCGTCGACCTCGCGGGCCGGTTGCTGATGCCCGGCTTCCAGGACGCCCATGTGCACCCCGTGCCGGCCGGGTTGGAGCTGACCCAGTGCGACCTCACCGGAGCGAGGACCGCGGACGACACCCTCGCCGCCGTGCGCGCATACGCCACCGCCCACCCCGACCGGGAGTGGATCACCGGCGGCGGCTGGTCCATGGAGGCCTTCGAGGGCGGTACGCCGACGAAGGAGCTGCTCGACGCGGTCGTCCCCGGCCGGCCGGTCTATCTGCCGAACCGGGACCACCACGGCGCCTGGGCGAACAGTGCGGCCCTGAGGCTCGCCGGAGTCACCCGGGACACCCCCGACCCGGCCGACGGCAGGATCGAGCGCGATGCCTCGGGCGAGCCCACGGGCATGCTCCAGGAAGGAGCCATGCAGCTGGTCGCCCGTCTCACACCCCCGGCCACGGCCGCCGACCGGCTCGCCGCGCTCCTGTTCGCCCAGCAGCATCTGCACGCCCTCGGAATCACCGCATGGCAGGACGCGCTCGTCGGTGACTTCCTCGGCATGGACGACCCTTCCGGCGCCTATCTTGCGGCCGCCCGCGACGGGCTGCTCACCGCCCGTGTCGTCGGCGCCCTGTGGTGGGACCGCGACCGCGGGGCGGAGCAGATCCCCGAGCTCGTCGAGCGCAGGGCCGCGCTCACCCACGGCCGCTTCCGCGCCACCAGCGTCAAACTCATGCTGGACGGTGTCGCCGAGACCGGCACCGCCGCGCTCCTGGACCCTTATCTCGACCGCTGCGGCTGCGCCACTGCCAACCGCGGCACCAGTTTTGTCGACCCGGCACGACTGGGCTCCTGTGTAACCGAGTTGGACCGGCTCGGTTTCCAGGCGCACTTCCATGCCCTCGGCGACCGCGCCGTGCGGGACGCCCTGGACGCGGTCGAGGCCGCGAGGGCCGCCAACGGCAGGACCGACACCCGCCCGCATCTGGCCCACCTTCAGATCGTTCACCCCGATGACGTTCCCCGGTTCCGCCGCCTCGGTGCCACGGCCACCGTTCAACCGCTGTGGGCCGCCCACGAACCGCAGATGGACGAACTGACCATCCCGTTCCTCGGGCCGGAACGCGCCGCGCAGCAGTACCCGTTCGGCGCACTGCTGCGCTCCGGGGCAACCCTCGCCGCGGGCAGCGACTGGCCGGTCAGCAGCCCGGACCCCATCCAGGGCATCCATGTCGCCGTCAACCGCGTGCTTCCGGGCGGGAACGGCCCGGTGTTCCTGCCCGACGAACGCATCGATCTGACCACCGCACTCACCGCGTACACCGCGGGCTCGGCCCATGTGAACCACCTCGACGACAGCGGAGCCGTCCGCACCGGGGCGCTCGCCGATCTGATCGTGCTGGACCGCGACCCGTACCAGGGGCCGCCCGGGGCCATCGCGGAGACCAGGGTCGCGCTCACCTACGTCGGGGGAGAACGGGTCCACGCAATGCCCGACGCCTGAGAAGGAGGCGGGCCGGACGGCCGGGGCGACCGGACCTGCTGACAGCGGGTCAGTGCCGCGCCTACCGTGACGGCATGGCAGCAGAGGACGGGGGGTCCGCCGCCACGGCCGACCGGGCCCCTCTGGTGGTTCGGGGCGTTTTCGCCTATGTCGGGGTGTCCCTCGCCATCGGCGGGCTGATGGCGGCGGTGCTCTTCGGCGCGAAGGTTCTCGCCGGTGCCGGGTGGGTCGGCACCCCGGGCCGACTGGCGGTCGAGAAGTGCGTGGACGTCACGTCGGCCTCGGCCGACCGTGGCGTCGTCCGAACGCACTGGTGCTCCGGCACCTTCCGCCCGGACGACGGCGGACCGGAGATCGGTCACGTCATCCTCAAGGGCGGTGCCGGCGAGGCGTACGTGCCGCCGCGGCCGGGGAGCCGGTGCCACGGCGACCGGCCGGACCGGCCCTGGTGGTGCAAGGGTGACCGGCCGACCTCCGTGGCGGTGCGCCATCTCGACGGCCAGGCATGGATGTTCGGCAGCGGCATGTTCCTGCCGGGTGCCGTGGCGCTCCTCGGCCTGTGCGGATTCGGTCTGGGACTGCTGCTGGTCGTCCATCAGCTGGTGTGGCCGGACCCCGAACGGCGGCCGCGGTGGCTGCGGCGCACCACGTACCGCGTCGGCATGATCGGGGCACTCGCCGCGGTGGGGCTGGTGATCGCCCTGGCGTTCGAGGTCAACGGCTGAGGCCCGCCGCTCCGCCGGTCCCTCGACGGCACGGTGGAGCGGCGCGCGCGCCGTCACACGACGCAGAACTCGTTGCCCTCGGGGTCCTGGAGCACCACGGCGTAGTACTCCATGTCCGGCTCGTCCATGGTGCGCAGCACGGTGGCGCCGGCCTTCGTCAGCCGCTCCACGGTGCTCGTGACCCGCTGCGTACGGACCGCGACCGGTACCCCACGGCCGCCGCCGACCTTCAGATCCAGATGCACCCGGTTCTTGGCCGTCTTCGGCTCGGGAACCTGCTGGAACCACACCCGTGGTCCCCGGCCCTCGGGGTCGACGATGGACTCGGGCGTGTCCCCGGCGCCGTCGGTCAGCTCCTCCTCGGGCACGCCCATGTCCGCCCAGTAGTCCCGCCAGGTGGCATGCCCCCCTGGCGGCGGTTCCGGCACATAGCCCAGGGCCTCGCACCAGAAGGCCACCAGCCTCCGGGGGTCGGCACAGTCGATGGTCAACTGCAGTGTCGTCTCCATGCGGCGAGCATCCCAGACGGGTCCGACAACCCGTTCGGCAACCAGGTCCGAGAACCAGGTCCGGCAGCTTCTGCGCAACCGTTGACCGGGACGGCACAAAAAGCGTTTCATTGCAGGTGAAAGGGCTGATTCACGCTTCCGAGGAGGCGGCCCGCAATGACCACACACCCGAGCATCGAGCAACACCCCGACCTGGCCGAGATGCGCGCCCGCTTCGAACGGGCCACGAGCACTCCCCGCGCCCAGGCGATAGAGACTCTGGCCCTGCTCACGGGCCTCTACCTGGCGGCCTCTCCGTGGATAGCCGGGTTCAACGGCCTGACCACGCTGGCCATGTGCAACCTCATCACCGGTGTCGCCTATGTGCTGTGCATGAGCGGGCTCGGCTCGGCGTACGAGCGGACCCATGCCATGGCCTGGTGCGCCATAGCCATCGGCGTATGGACGATCATCAGCCCGTTCGTCGTCGCGGGTGATGTGGCCGTCGCGCGCACGATCGTCAACAACGTCATCGTCGGTGTCCTGGCCCTCTGCCTGGGGCTGGCCATGGCGGCCATGACGGAAGGAAGCCCGGACGGCCGCAGTCGTTCCTACCGGGCACCCATGCGCGGTGGCCGTTCGAACATCGACCCCATGCGGTGACACGCCCCCTCCTTCAGGAAGGTCCCGGCCCCCGCAGGGCCGGGACCCCCATCTGTGCGCCGGGCCCTCTTCAGTCGCGCACACGGGCGATCAGCAGCGCCACATCGTCCTGGCCGGTGCCCGGCCGCAGTGACTCGAGGAGCCGGTCGCAGGTCTCCTCCAGCCCTGGATGCGGGTCGTCGAGCAGGCCGAGCAGCACCTCCAGGCGGACATCGATGTCCTGGTCGCGGGTTTCGACGAGCCCGTCGGTGTAGAGCACGAGCCGGTCGCCGGGGGCGAGGTCGACCGTGACGGCACGGAACGGGACGCCGCCGACGCCGAGCGGAGCGCCGGTGGGCAGTTCGAGTAGCCGCGGCGGGCTGCCGGGCCGTACCAGGACCGGAGGCAGATGGCCGGCGGTGGCAATGGTGCACTGCCCCTGGTGGGGGTCGTAGAGCGCGTAGAGACAGGTGGCGATGTACGACTCGAGCCCGATGGTGATGGCGTCGAGGTGGCGGAGCACCTGTGCCGGGTCGAGGTCGAGCACGGACAGGGTCCTGGTGGCCGTGCGCAGCTGGCCCATCGCCGTGGCGGCGTTGATGCCGCTGCCCATGACGTCGCCCACCACCAGGGCGGTCCGGTCACCGCTGAGCGGCAGGATGTCGAACCAGTCGCCGCCGACCTCCCCCGCTGCGCCGGCCGGCTGGTAGCGGGACGCGACCTCCAGCCCGACCACGGGCGGCGGTTTCTGGGGCAGCAGGCTGCGCTGGAGCGTCAGCGCGGTGTTGCGCTGCTGCTGGTACCAGCGGGCGTTGTCGATGCACACCGCCGCCCGGGCGGCGAGTTCCGAGGCCAGGAGGACATCGTCCGAGTCGAAGGGCAGCGGGTTGCGGAACCGCTTCAGATCCAGTGCGCCGAGCACCTCGCCGCGGGCGATGAGCGGCACGGCGAGATACGAATGGACACCCGCCTGGGCCAGGAGCACGGCGGCGTCGGCGTCCCGCGCGATGTTGGGCAGGTCCGCTTCGCCCACATGGGGCACCACGACGGGTTCGCCCGTCTGCACGCATTTCGTGACCAGGCGGTTGGCCGCGTATCTGGCGAGTTCGCCGGGGGTGTCGGCGGCCCGGACCGCCGGCGTGGGATGGGTCGCGGCCACAGCGAGGGCGCGGATGACCGCCTGTCCGCCCGCGGGAATCATCTCCCGGCGGCCCTGGACCGCGGAGTCCAGGACGTCCACCGCAGCGATGTCGGCGAGCTCGGGCACGGCGACGTCGGCCAGCTCCCTGGCGGTCTCCCGCAGGTCCAGGGTGGTGCCGATCCGCACCGATGCGTCGGCGACCATGGAGAGCCGGTGCCTGGCCCGTTCGGCCGCCCGGGCGGCCTGGTGCCGGTCCGTGACGTCCACGACCGAGGCGGCCACCCCGAGGATCCGCCCGCCGGGGTCCTCCAGCCGGTACAGGGACACCGACCAGGCGTGCTCGGTGTCCGGGTCGGCCGGGGTCCGGCCCAGGACCTGCCGGTCCAGCACCGGGGTTCCGGTGTCCAGGACCTTGCGCATGGCGATCTCGATGGTGCCGTCGTCCCGGAACGGGAGCGTCTCGCCCGCAGGGCGGCCGATCTGCTCGGCCGCCGGGATGCCGTTGACCCGCTCCAGTGCCGCGTTCACCGCGACGTAGCGCAGGTCCGAGTCCAGGACGGCCAGCCCGATGGGGGACTGGTCCACAAGGCGTACGGACAGGGCCAGGTCACGCTCCACCCGGCGCAGGGTCGCCTGCTCGGTGGCCAGGCCGAGCGCGTAGTAGCTGCCGTCCTCGTCCTGCAGCCGCATGTTGCGCATCTCGAGGAGGCGGATGCCGCCGTCCTTGTGGCGGATCGGGAAGACACCGGCCCAGCTCTCGCCGCTGCCCATGACCTGCGAGAACAGCTGGAGCACAAGATCGAGGTGCTCATCGGCGACCAGCAGCTGGGCCGCGAACTCGCCCAGTGCCTCCTGCGAGGTGTAGCCCAGCAGCTGCTCGGCCTGCGGACTCCACAGGGCGATCCGGCCTTCCCCGTCCAGCACGATCGCGGCCATGCGCAGGACGTCCAGCAGGCCGCCCGGCGGGGCAGGCCCGAACTCCACGTGACCGACCGGGGCCGGGCCAGCGGAGAACGCGTCCGTGCCACCCATTCCCAAGCAGCTCCTCCCGCCGCCGTCACGGCGTACTCGTGCCGGCCGTGCCCACCCCACCGGACCGCGCGCGTTCCATACTCCCTCCGCGACCATGGACACGCACCCCCCGCGTGCGGCTTTCTCCGCGCGGGGGACCGATGAATCCGGCCGCACGGCGGGGTCGACACTGTATGAGAGACCTCGTGATCACCGAGAACATCACGCTCGACGGCGTCATCGACGCCTCGAAAGGCTGGTTCGCCCCGGCCGCGGAGGACGAGGCCGAACGGTCGGACATCGAAGCGGTGCTCCGTGCGCAGATGGCCGCGGCCGACGCGTTCCTGGTCGGTCGTGTGACGTTCGAGCAGATGCGCGACTACTGGCCGAAGCGCACGGACGACACGACCGGCATCTCCGAGTATCTCGGCACCGTGTCGAAGTACGTCGTCTCCCGCACGCTGGCCGAACCCGGATGGGACCGGACCACCGTGCTGCGGGGCGGCCTCCGCGAGGAGATCACGGCGCTGAAGGCCGCCCCGGGCCGGGACATCGTCACGACGGGCAGCATGACCCTGGTGCACGGCCTCGTCGCCGCCGGGCTCGTCGACGAGTTCCGGCTGTTCGTGCACCCCGTTGTCCTCGGGCACGGCCGCCGGCTGTTCGAAGGGCCCGGCGGTATTGCGCAGCTGCGCCTGGTGGAGACCCGGCCCTTCGCATCGGGCATCGTGCTGCTCCGCTACCGGACCGACCGGTGAGGCGGACGCGATGGCTCTGCCGGGGGACCCGCGGCGTCCGGCGCAGTCGACCACCGGGCGGCCGCGCTCGGGGGCGCACTGGGCGAGTCCGGCATCGCGGCGTGGGGGTGTCTCCCGGGTCCGGCGCGGTCGACCACCGGGCGGCCGGCCTCGGGGGCGCACTGGGCGAGTCCGGCGTCGCGGCGTGGGGGTGTCTCCCGGGTCCGGTGCGGTTGACCACCGGGCGGCCGGCCTCGGGGGCGCACTGGGCGAGTCCGGCGTCGCGGCGTGGGGGTGTCTCCCGGGTCCGGAGGGCCACGGGGGAGTGCCGTCGCAGGGCGCCGGGGAGCCGGTGAACCCCTTCTGTCGCCGCACCAGGCCGTTTCCTGCGGACAGCGTCGGGTGGGGATCCGAAGTGCCCCGGCCGCGGCGGATGCGGTGGTGCGGCCCCGGTCCGCCGCCGGTGCACGGTCGCGACGGGAGACCGGCTTCCGTCCCGGTGCACCGTTGCCTGCCCCACCGCCCGGTCATAGCGGTGCAGGTCGCGCTATGTTGAGCACGAGTGGGACAAGAAGGAGGCACACGGTGCCATCAGGGCAGCAGGCGCGTGCGCAGGCGTCCGCGATCACGCCGGGTCGGCAGACCCAGGACGCGGAACCGTCCCCCGCGGACAAGGTCCGCGCTCTGTTCGGCGGCCACCGCCTGTCTCCTGGGCAGCGGCGCATCGCGCAGTACATCACCGATCACCTCACCGAGGCCGCGTTCCTGTCGATCACCGACCTCGCGGAACGCGTCGGTGTCAGCCAGCCCTCGGTGACCCGCTTTGCGTCGTCCCTGGGCTTCAGCGGCTACCCCGCACTCCGCGAGGCCCTCCAGCCCATCGCCCTGAGCGCGGTCGCCGGCTCCCCGGACACGGGGGACGAGCTACGGCGCAACGAGCTCCAGGCGGCCGTCGACGCCGAGATCGCCAACCTGGAGAGCCTGCGCCGTGTGTTCGCCGACACCGAAAAGGTGCTGGACATCGGCCGCGAGCTGGCCAGATCGGTCCCGCTGACGGTTCTCGGGCTGCGGATCTCGGAGTCGCTGGCGGAGTACTTCGCGTATGCGGCGCGCCGGATCCACCCGGACGTACGTCTGGTCTCCCGTGGCGGCAGCGTGGCCTACGACGCGCTCCTCCAGTCCCGGGAGGCGGGCGGGACATGGGTGCTGGCCTTCGCCATGCCGCGGCATTCCAAGGAGACCCTGGCGGCGGTGCGCGCCGCCCGCAGCACGGGCCTGCGTGTCGCGCTGATCACCGACCTGACGCTCGGCCCGCTCGTGGACGAGGCCGACGTGGCCCTGAACGCAGGCACCGGTTCCCGGCTGGTCTTCGACTCCTACGCGGCGCCCGGTGTGCTGTCCGCAGCCATTCTTCAAGCCATGGCCGACGCAGACCCCGAGCGCACCCAGCTCCGGCTGGAGAAGTACGAACAGGCTGCGGAGCAGCACGACTTCTTCCTCGAGTACTGACGGAGGAGACGGTGTGCGTGCGATGACTTTCAGCCGTCGGCCAGCATGAAATTTTTCATACCCTTGCTTACTTGGCAGTATATATATTTACTGTGCTGGCACCCGGACGACACTCCTCCTCGTCGGACCACGGTGTTCTGCAGGTAATCCGCTCCCCTCGGAGTGCCTGCTCCGGCGAGCCCCGGCCGACCCCTGGGTCGGGGCCGCCGGGAAAGTGACGACCGGCAGTCCGCCGGTACGCACTTCCCGGGCCGAAGCGCGGTGACAACCCCTCGGCCGGACGGTCTCGCTCCCGCGCAACGGGTTTCCCGCCAGTCGGATCACTGTCCCACGAGCAGCGGTGTCGTCTCACCCGTATCGGCGGGACGGGGTGAAATGCAGGACCTCAGTCCGCGCCGCCCGGGGAGAAGGTCACCGGCAGGCTCATGGGCCCGCGCAGGCCGCCGAGCCGCCAGCGCAGCTCCCCGGGCGGCACGGCCAGGGCGAGGCCCGGGAGGCGGCGCAGTACGGTACCGATGGCGATCTGGCCCTCCAGTCGGGCCAGCGGCGCACCGAGGCAGTAGTGGATGCCGTGGCCGAATGCCAGATGGCCGTTGTCCTGCCGGGTGATGTCCAGCCGGTCCGGGTCGGGGAAGCGCTCGGGGTCGCGGTCGGCGATGGCGGAGGCGATCAGCACGGTCGCCCCACGCGGAACGGTCACGCCCGCGATGTCGATGTCCTCGCGGGCGAACCGGGCGATGCCCGGACTGACCGGTCCGTCGTAGCGCAGGAACTCCTCGATGGCACCGGGCAGCAGCTCCGGGTCGTCGCGCAGCATCTTCAGCTGGCCGGGATTGGCGAGCAGCGCGGCGATACCGCCGCCGATCAGATTGACCGTGGTGATGTAGCCGGCCGCCAGCAGCAGGAACGACATGGCGATCAGTTCGTCCTCGTCCAGCCGCTGCTCCTCGTCCCGTGCGGAGATGAGTGCGCTGAGCAGATCGTCCCCCGGTCGGGCCCGCTTGGCCTCGAGGAGTCCGGTGAGATACGAACGCATGTGCCGCCATGCCGCGTCCACCACGGCCGGATCCGGCTGTTCCGCCCTGCGCAGGATCATGTCGTCGGTCCACCCCTGGAAGTCGTGCCGGTCCGTCACGGGAACGCCGAGCAGTTCGCTGATCACGGTGACCGGAAGGGGCAGTGCGAAGTCCGCGACGAGATCGGCGCGGCCGGCCGGTGCGATGTCGTCGAGCAGCCGGTCGGTGACCTCCTGGACGCGCGGCCGCATCCCGGCGACCCGGCGCGCGGTGAACGCCTTGGAGACCAGCCGGCGCAGCCGGGTGTGGTCGGGCGGATCGCTGCGGAGCATATTGCTGAGCAGGGACTCCCGTTCCGTCGCCGGCAGCTGCTCCATCAGCCGGGGGTCGGAGGCGTCGCGGACGTCGCTGCTCAGCCGTGGATCGGAGAGGGCCGCGAGGCCGTCCTCGTAGCGCGTGACGAGCCACGCCTCCAGGCCGCCCGCAATGATCGCGCGGCGGACCGGGCCCTCCTCGCGCAACTGCTCGTAGACCGGAAAGGGATCCGCGACGAAGGCCGGATCGGCATAGGGGAGAAGGACCGGCTGCTGGCTCATCGTGCCTCCCGAGGCGTCGCGACCGACGGCGAGCTGTTTATGCGGTTTCGTCAGGATTTGAGGGTATAGGTAACGAGTGCGGCAGGCCGCGGGACTTCCCCGAAGGGAGCGGTTGTGACGGAACGGACCACGTGCTGCGTAGTGGGCGGCGGCCCGGCGGGAATGGTCCTCGCCCTGCTGCTGGCCAGGGCGGGCGTGGCGGTGACGGTCCTGGAGAAGCACGGGGACTTCCTGCGGGACTTCCGCGGGGACACCGTCCATCCGTCGACCCTGGCGCTGCTCGACGACCTGGGGCTGGCCGAACGGTTCGCACGGCTGCCGCAGCGGCGCGTCAGGACGGTGCAGCTGCCACTCGGCCCGGACCGGTCGCTGGTCACCGTCGGCGACATCGGCTCGCTGCGGGGCAAGTACAACTACATCGCGATGGTGCCACAGTGGGACCTGCTCGACCTCCTGGTGGACGAGGCGCGGCGGGAGCCGTCCTTCTCCCTCCGCATGAGCACCGGGGCGACCTCCTTCCTGATGGAGCGGGGACGGGTCACCGGGGTGCGGTACCGCACGTCCGACGGCCGCACCGGCGAGCTGCGGGCCACGCTCACCGTTGCCTGCGACGGCCGGGGCTCGCTGGCCCGGTCGCTGCCCGAACTCGGACTGGAGAGCTTCCCCTGCCCGATGGACGCCTGGTGGTTCCGGCTCCCGAGGCGGGAGGGCGACCCGCACGGGCTCGTCGGCGGCGTCGGCGAGCGGTTCTTCACCGCGCTGATCGACCGGGGGGACTACTGGCAGTGCGCCGCGCTGATCCCCAAGGGGAGCGACACGGAGCGCCGTGCCGCCGGTCTCGAGCCGTTCATGGCCGCGTTCACCGAGGCCGCCCCCTGGCTGGCGGACCGGGCGCATTCCCTGCATTCGTGGGACGAGGTGAAACTGCTCGACGTACGGCTCGACCGTCTTCGGCGCTGGCACCGGCCGGGGCTGCTGTGCATCGGTGACGCTGCGCACGCCATGTCCCCCGTGTTCGGCATCGGCATCAACCTCGCCGTGGAGGACGCCGTGGCCGCGGCACGTCATCTCGTCGGGCCGCTGCGCAGGGGCAGGGTCGGCCTGCGTGACGTACGTGCCGTCCAGCGCCGCCGCCGGCCGACCACGGCAGCGACGCAGGCGCTGCAGCGGTTCGCGCATGCGCGGGTCATCGAGCCGCTGCTCGCAGGGCGCCCGGCCTTCGGCAACGCGAAGAGGGCGCAGCGGATGACGGAGCTGATCACCACCTCGCGATGGCTGAACCGGGTCCCGGCGTACTTCCTCGCCTACGGCGCCGTGCGGGAACGGCCCCCGGCCGCCTCGGTGCGCTAGTACTGCGGCCGAGCGGGGCTCCGGTCGCCCGTCCGTACGGAGCCGGCCGGTGGGACGGCGCGGGGGTGCCACGGATCGGCCGTCGCCGCGCCGACCACACCTGCCCCGCCCGGCCAAGGCACCAACGGGCAGCCGTGATCCGCGCCGCCCCTCGACGGCCGGTGGACCCGCGACATATGCGGGGCCCGCTGTGCTGCCCCTCAACTGCCCGCCCCCTCACAAGAGTTCACCGGGCCACACTCCCGTTGCGGGCGCCCGCCGTGCCCGGCGCACCTCGACGCGGAACGGCACGCCCCTCGGCACGGCGACGGACGTCATGCACGGTCGGGTGAGCTTCGCCCGCGTTCGTGTCGATCGTGCCCCTACCCCCGGCACCGCAACCCGGGGCCCACCAACCGGGTTCCGGTGCGACACCGACGGCGACGATCCGCCGGTTGCCGGGCAGGAGAGTGCGGCGGTGCTCCAAGATGGGGCAGTCATGTCGTGGACCATCAGCAGCCGCGCCGCGCGCCGCACCGGGCGGGAGCCCGTCGTCGGTGCATGTGCTGCTGCCGCCGTGCGGGCCGGTGTCTTCGGCGCGACGGGTACGGTGCTCGCCGCCACCGGCCACGGGCTGGCCTCCGGGCATCCGGTGTCCTGGCGGACGACGGTGCTCGCCGGTCTGGTCCTCTTCGTCCTGGTGCTGCCGGCCGGGCGCTCCCCACGCTCACTGCCCGAGGTCGTCTCGGCCACGGCGGCGGCACAGTGCGCCCTCCACCTGTGGTTTGTGCACGCCGCGGGGCACGGAACGCACGCCACGTCCGGCGCAGCCGGTCACAGCGGCGGCGCCCCGAACGAGCCATGGCGGACGGACGGTCACGGTCTGACGATGACCGCCGGGCACATCGTGGCGGCGCTGCTGGTGGCCCGGTGCCTGCAGCGGGCGGACGCCGCCGCCAGGTCCGTCGAACGGCGCCTCGACGACGTGGTCGTGGGCTTCCTCGTGCGGCTGCTGCCGACAGGACCCGTTCCGGTCGCCGAGGGCGCCCTGCGGGCGGCGCGGGAATGGGGGCCCGAGCCGTCGTGCCGCTCCCGGGTGCTGGCGCACCCGCTCGTGCGCCGGGGGCCACCGGCGGCAGTGCTCTCGCCGTCCGACCCCCGGGCGCGCCCCGGCGTGCCCGCACACCGCACAACACTCTGGGAGCCACCGTGGCCCGTATCGCCCGCACGCGCACCGCGCGCCGTCTGTCCGTCCTGACCGGAGCCGTCCTCACCGCCTCCTTCGCCCTCGCCGCCCCTGCGTCGGCGCATGTGGAGATCGAGGCGGAAGGCGCCTCGGCCCTCGCCGAGAACGTCACCCTGGAGTTCGACGCCGAGTCGGAGTCCGACAGCGCCGGCATCACCAAACTGGAGGTGATCCTCCCCGAGGGCATCGCCCCCGCCGACATCACGTACAAAAAGGGGCCGACCGGCTGGAAGCTCACCCCCACGGAGCGCGGTTACGCCGTCTCCGGACCGGCTGCCGCCACCGGCGAGGACGTCGCGTACTCCGTGACGGTACGACAGCTTCCCGACGCCAGGTCGCTGGCGTTCAAGACGCTGCAGAGCTACAGCGACGGCAGGGTCGACCGCTGGATCGACCTGGAGAAGCAGAGCGGTCACGGGCACGGCAACTCCGCGCCGGTCCTGGACCTGAAGCCGGCCGCGCCGGGAGCCGAGCCCGTCTCCCCGACCGCCGGCGCCGAAGCCACGGCCGAGACGCCCGGTGCTGCCGCGAGCTCGCCCGCCGCGCAGGACGACAAGGCTGCGAAGACGGGGGAGGGCGCGAACAGGGCGGCCGGGCAGCAGGACGACGGCTCGTCCCCCGTGGTCCCGGTCGCCATCGGTGCGATCGTGCTCGTCGCCCTCGCCGGTGGCGGCCTGTGGTGGAGGCGCCGGAGCGCCGGCGCCCGGGGCTGAGCCCGGACCGGCGTCGCGGGAGGCCCGGGAGACCGGGCCTCCCGGGCCTCGGAGGCCGAGGGCTCAGGGCGACGCCGTTGCGCCAAGGCGCAGATTCCACCGCCCGGACCGCCCCGTCAGGGCGACCGTGGACAGCGGCGGAACATCGATCCGCCAGAACGCCGCCAACGGCGCATCCAGGGCGTGGACGACGGCGGCCCGCACGGCGGCAGGCTCGACGACGGCGAGCACCCGCCCCGCGTCGGCGGGCAGTCGCCGCAGCCAGTCACCGATCCGCTCGTGCAGCTCGCGCACCGACTCCCCGCCGTGCGGAGCGGCGCCCGGGTCGGTCGTCCAGAGACGGAAGCCGTCCGGGTCGGAGGAGGCCACCTCCCGTGCCGTGCGTCCGGTCCAGGAACCGAAAGCGCAGTCACCCAGGGCGGGTTCGACGACGGCGTCGAGACCCCACACCCCGGCGGTGTCCCGGCACCGCACCGAGGGCGCTCGGTAGCACAGCGCGTAGGACTCCGGTGCTGCGGGCGCCGAAGCCAGTGCCTCGCGCCGGGCCCTGTCGTCGAGCGGGCCGTCGCCGAACCGGGCCTCCCGCACGGCGGAACCGGCGGCCGCGCACACGAGCGTGAGCCGGATGGTCATGGCAGTGGTCCTCCCGCGCGTGGTCCGGCGTGCGCCGTGCGTCCACCGGGATGCTACGGGGGCCCGCCTGCCGTCCGGTCCCCGGGCACGGGCACTGTCGACGTGCGTCACCAACGTCTGTACCCTCTCCAGCGACAGGACGACAGCACCACGGAAGCCCGGTGGAAAACCGGCACGGTCGCGCCACTGTGAGCCGTGCGAGCGCCCCCGCGAGGGAGTGGCTGCACGGTGAGTCAGACCCGTTGCCGTCGTCGCGAGCTCCACATGAACGCGGGACGCGTGTTCCCGAGGAGGTACGCCATGGCGCAGTCCGCCATCACTCCCCATTCCACTCCGGCAACCACACCGGTCGTCGTGAAGCTCCCCCTCAAGGCGGTCGCGCCCTGGGCGGTCTTCTTCGGCCTCCTCATGCTCGTTCTGCTGTACTTCGTCGGCACCGAGCAGGGCGCCTTCTCGGTCTTCTCCGGTGAGAGCGTCCACGAATGGGTGCACGACGGCCGTCATCTGCTCGGCTTCCCCTGCCACTGAGCCGGGGGCACAGATGAACTCCATCACCGTGCGCACCCTTCTGGTGCGCGGAATGATCGCGGGCGTGCTCGCCGGACTGCTCGCCTTCGGTCTCGCCTACCTCATCGGCGAACCGCAGGTCGACGCCGCCATCGCCGTGGAAGAAGCTCAGGCCCATGTCCACGCCCATGGCGGCGAGGAGGCGGAGGAACTGGTCAGCCGGGCCGTGCAGTCGACCGCCGGCCTTGCCACGGCCGTTCTGGTGTACGGCACGGCGATCGGCGGCATAGCCGCGCTGGCGCTCTGCTTCGCGCTGGGACGCATCGGGGCCTTCGGGGCGCGCGCCACGGCCGCGCTCGTCGCTCTGGGCGGATTCGTCACCGTGGCACTGGTGCCGTTCCTGAAGTACCCCGCCAACCCGCCCGCGGTCGGCGACCCGGACACTCTGAACAAGCGCACCGCACTGTTCTTCCTGATGATCGTCCTCGGGGTGCTGCTGAGCATCGCCGCGGTGCTCATCGGACGGAAACTCGCCTCCCGCTGGGGCAACTGGAACGCCACCGTCGCCGCCGTTGCCGCCTTTGCGGCAGCTGTGGGAGTCGCCCTGGCCTTCCTCCCGGCGGGCGATCCGACCCCCAAGGAGTTCCCGGGCGACGTGCTGTGGGAATTCAGGCTCGCCTCACTGGGTGTCCAGGCACTGCTCTGGGCGGCACTCGGCCTGATCCTCGGGCACCTGGCCCACCGGGCGCTGGAGCCGGCTTCCGCGGCAGGGGACTCCGCCGATGCGGCGGACCCGGCCGCCGGCGCATCCGTACCGGCGCACTGACACCACCGCCGGATTCGGCATCCTGATCCGCCGGGGGCGCGCCCGGCGGATCGGACATGCACAGTATCCGGCTCGGTCCGGTCCGGTTCATCAACGGGTCCGCGCCTGACGTCCGTTCTCGGTTGGTACCGTCGAGGCGGAGGTCGGGCGGGAACATGAACGCGAGCACGTACGCACGAGCAGGCGGTGTCATCGGGCACCTCCTGCTCGTCGTGGTGCTCGCTCTCGGCATCTTCGTGATGCACACGCTGGGGCACCCGGACACTTCGTCCGCCTCCGGGGCCGGCTCCGCAATGGCCGACAGCGGAATCTCCCGCGCCGCCCGTACTGGGACCCTGGCCGAAGAGGTCGAGAAGGCCCAGGGCCCCGAGATACGCACCATGGCGTCCTGGCCGGCGTCCTGGGGGCGGCCGGGGCCGGGCAGCACGGAGCAGGGTGGCGGCGCCGGTCACGGCGGTCATGGCGGCACCACCGCTGATCCGCGTCAGGGCGCCTCCGGGATGATGTCCGACAAGGACATGGACGGGCTCGGGGCCGCCAAGGGCGCGGAGTTCGACCGCACCTTCGTCCGGCTGATGATCGCCCACCACAACGGAGCCATTGCGATGGCCCGGGACGAGCAGAGGAACGGCCGCGCCCCCAAGGCCAGGAAGCTCGCCGGCGATGTCGTGAAGAACCAGTCGACGGAGGTCGAGCGGCTCCGCAGGATTCTCGACCGTCTCTGAACACTCCTTGACCCTCCTTGCTCGGGCGTCCGGGCCGCCGGTGTGCCGTCCGCCGGTCCGACGCCCGAGCTCTCCGGGAAAGCCGGTGTCCCCCTGGCCGCAGCCGGGCACTGCTCGCCCGCAACGACCCGGGCAGAGGCGCTGCGTGCCCGACGCCGGCTGCGGCACGGCGCACGGGCCGCGCCGGTGCGCCACAGCACATGAGCGGCACCGGTTCCGGCGGTGAGAAGCAGGGCGACACCGCCGACGACGGGCGGGAAGCAGCATCGGCCGTGGGGCGAGCGAGCGCATCGATGCCGTGCGGGGGAACGGCACTCGGGCAGGCCGCCACGTGAGCGGCCCGGGGCCCAGGGGCGGTTCACCCGTCGTGCGCGCGAATGCCCCGGCGTCTGCGATGCGTCCCGGACAGATGCTGTGCACATGGCTAGAGTGCGGGAGGCAAAGCAGGTCGAAACGGTCTTGTCCCCCTGACGATCGAGGCGTTCCCATGAGTCTGAGCATCCGCAACCAGATCCCCGGAACCGTCACCGCAGTCAACCCGGGCGAGGTCATGGCGACCGTCAGGGTCCGTCTCGACGGCGGTCAGGACATCACGGCCGCCATCACGCTCGAAGCCGTGACGGAGCTGGGCATCGCCGAGGGCTCCGCCGTCCGGGCCCTGGTCAAGGCCACCGAGGTGTCGCTGGCCACCGGCCCGGTGGAGGGCGTGAGCATCCGCAACCAGATCCCCGGCACGGTCGCCGCCGTCTCCACCGGAGGCGCCATGGCCGGTGTCAAGGTCGACATCGCGGGCGGGGATCTCACGGCCGCGATCACCAAGGACGCGGTCACCGAGCTCGGTCTCGCGCCCGGGTCCCCGGTCGTTGCGCTGATCAAATCCACGGAGATTGCACTGGCCGGCGCCTGAGGCCCCGTCAGCGCAGCCGGACGACGACCTGCCCGGTCGCCGGTCGCCGGTCGTCGGTCAGGGCGTCCGGTCTGGAAGGCAATGCGCCCCGGCCCGAATCGGGACAGCCGCGTCCGCGCGGTGGTCCTGCCGGCCCCCGCCCGGACGCCCGCCGCCGTTTCGCAGACGATGCCGTTCCCATCCGGCCGGAGCCGACCGAGGCCCCCGACGACACCACCGCCCCCGACGACACCACCGCCCCCGACGACACCAGTGCAGGGGCCAGGTCCCCGGTCGTACCCGTCGGGGATCCCGAACCCCGGGCGACGACACGGCCGTCCGGGGTGCCGCCACTCCCGGGCCGTCGCTGCTCCCGGGCCGCCCGAATCGCGGACCGCCCGCAGGTCCGCGCGCCGGCCGAGGAGGCCGGCGAGGGCGGCGCGTGTCCTGCTCCCGGTGGGCCATTCCCGGCCGGCCGGAGCGGCACTTCTGCGGCCGGCGCGTCATGCCGGTGTCCGGCGCCCCCGGATGGAGATGCGGTGTCGTCGGTGGGAGTCGTGCTCGAGGACTCCCGTCCCGGACCGGATCCAGGATCCGCCAGGTCGGCGGCCGGAGCACGGTGAACGACCCGTTCCGCGGCGCCGAGTCCTGCCCGGGCGCCTGGGAGGCCACCGAACACCACCAGGTCGCCACCGACCTCGCCAGGGGGGAGCGTCCGTTTCGGCCAGCTCGACCGAGTGGAACCCATTCGTCCGCTATGTGCCCGGCCACGCCCTCGACGGCACCCGGGACGCCCACTGGGCCGGCGACCGGTGCCACGACCAGTGGCTGCGGATCGACCGCGGATCCACAGACCGGGTCGGCCGCGTCACCCCCGACGAGGGATCGGGCGTACGCCACGTCGTACCGCGTCGACCCCACCACGGACGGCGCCACCTGGCAAACCGTCCGGTCCATGACGTTCGGTGAAAACGGACCGGGCACGCCCCGCTCCGACGCACACCCGCCCGCTACGTTCGCGTCCACGGACCGCGGTGCGGCAGCGGATGGACTGTTCGCCGGATGACGTCGGCCGCCCACCGCCACTGACCGCCCGGCCGCACCGGCACCCCACCCGTCCCGCGGATGCCTGTGCGCCCCGTCGGCACCGTACGACTGTGGCCGGATTCATCATCTGACGGGTGTTCGAACACGGTGATACTCAGGGCTGGGCAATCCGCCCGAACCCCTACGTCCGGAGGCCATCCATGCCCCAGACCAGTGTGCACACCGCAGCCGTGCTCAACGCGTGGCTGACCGGTGCCGACACCGCGTACGGCCTGTCCAATCCGGCCGGCCCGCTCTACGTCGGCGGCGCCGCCGCCGAGGCCGCCCTCACCGACCCGAGCGACTCCCTCTACGGCTTCTGCTCCAGCCCGAGCGGCTCGCGCGGCAGCTGGTGCTGCTGACACCGTGATCACGGGGAACCGCGCTCATCGGCGCGGTTCCCTCGCTTTGTCCAGGCGCCTCGCGGGGCGCACGCGCGGCGGAGAGGGAGACGGCGGACGGTGAGCGGATCGATGACGGAGAAGCCGGAAGACCCGACGGCCAAGGAGCCGGAAGACCGGGACGCGACCGAGTGGTTCGACCGGCCCGTACGGTCCGTCGCCCGACGCTGGCGGGACGAACTGGCCCGGCGGCTGGCCGCCGTGGGCACGCTGGACGCGGACGAACGGAACACGCTCCTCGAAGCCGGCCACACCGCCCTGCTGAGGTCCCTGCACGCGAAGCTGTCCCGGCTCTTCCTCATCGAACTGCACGCCCTGCGCATGACCGCCGGCCAGAGCCCCACCGCCGAGGGGACCTCGCGGACCTGGGCCGCGTTCATCGAGCAGGCGGGAGAGGACGGCTATCTCGACCGGCTGACCGCCGAGCGGTATCCGACCCTCGCCCGGCGCGTCACCTCGGTGGCCCGGCTGTCGGTCGCGGCCACCGCCACCTTCGCCGAACGGCTCGCCGCGGACCGCGACCTGCTCACGCCCCTTCTGGGATCGGCCCCCGGCCGGCTGCGGGCCGTCGCCTTCGGCGAGGGCGACAGTCACCGGGGCGGCATGACGGTCAGCCGGGCCGAATTCACCGGCGGGACGGTCATGTACAAACCCCGCCCGTCCCGGGCCGACATCGCACTCGGTGAGCTACTGGACGACATCTACGCGGACTTCCCTGCCTCCCTGGCGCCGCACGAACGCATCCGGGTACCGCGGATCCTGGCCCGCGACGGCTACGGCTGGGCCGAGTTCGTCGCCCACCGCTACTGCGCCGACGAAGCCGAACTCGCTGCGTTCTACCGCAACGTCGGCCACTGGCTGGCCGTGCTCCGCCTCACAGGCGGCACCGACATGCATGCCGAGAACATGATCGCGGCCGGGCCGGTGCCGGTCATCGTGGACGCCGAGACACTCTTCGACGCCCCCGCCCCCTTCCCGCCCAGCGGGCGAGGCGACGCCGTGGACGTGGCCGCGGCCGCCATCCGGCGCACCGTGCTGCGCACCGGACTGCTGCCCGTGCGGGGCACCGGCTTCGCGCTCGGCGGAGTCGACATCTCCGGGATCGGGGCGCTCCCCGGCCAGCAGCCGCTCATCCCCAACCCGGTGATCGCCGACGGCGGCACCGGCGCTGCCCGCTTCCAGGTGGACCTCGTCGCGATGCCCACCGCGGGCAACCATCCCAGCCCCACCCCGGTACTGAGCACGTACTGGGACCGGATCCTGGCCGGCTTCCGCGAGATGACCGCGCATCTGCGCCGCCCCGGCACCGACCCGTACCGGCTGCTGCGCCGCTTCGAGGGCGCCGAGGCGCGGCGGATCCTGCGGCCCACGCAGGCGTACGTCGACATCGGCCGCATGCTGTGGCACCCGGCGTCCCTGCACGACGAGCCGGCCGCTGTCGAACGCGCCCGGGACATCCTGCGCCGCAACGCCGAAGTACTGCCCGGCGCGCCCCGCGACCGGGCTGCCATCGACGGCGAGATCGCGGAACTCCTCGCCGGAGACGTGCCGATGTTCACCTTCACCGTGGACACGGCCGCCGTACGTGCCACGGTGAAGGACTGGCGCTCGGCCGACCTGGCGTTCGAGGAGTCGGTGATCCAGGACGCGCTGGTCGGCGCCTACCTCAACGAACGCACCCTGCCGGGCCGGGTGCGGGCCCCCGCCCGGGAGCCGCACGCCCGGGACCGGGAGAGTCGCCGCCGTGACCTGGCGGCGCAGATGGTCCGGCGGCTGTGCGACGGCGCGGTGCGCGGCGAGGACGGCACGGTCACCTGGATCAGCCCCGTCTTCACCCCCGCCGGCTGGTCCATCAGAGTGCTGCCCGCCGATCTCTACACCGGTCAGGGCGGCGTGGCGCTGACCCTCGCCGAGTATCTGGCCGAGGTGCGGGCCGGGCGGGCCGACGAGGTGCCCGGCGTCGCCGAGACCTACGAGGGTGCCCTGCGCGTGCTGATCAGCACCGAGGACCACACGCCGACACCGTCCGCCGGGGCATTCAGCGGCGCCGGGTCACAGGTGTGGACATGGCTGGCCCTGCACCGGGTGCTTGGTGAACAACGGCTGCTGGACCGGGCCGCCGGCCGGGCCCCGCTCCTGGTGGACAGCCCTCTGGTCGAGGACGACGTCGAGGTGGACCTCCTCAACGGCGCGGCCGGCGGTATCGTCCCGCTGCTCGGCCTGGCCGCTGCGACCGGGCAGAACCGATGGCTGGATGCCGCCGCACACATCGGCCGTCGGCTCACCGGCCTGGCCACCGTCGACGCGAGCGGCGCCCGCTGGACGACCCGGCTCAACCCGGAGGGCATCGGAGGTTTCGCGCACGGCGCCACCGGCATCGGCTGGGCACTGGCCCGGCTCGCGCTCGGCGGCGCCGGTTCCGCGGCCGACCGGCGCGACTGGTTCCGCCTCGCCGAACTGGCCTTCGCCTACCAGGAGTCCCTGTACCGGCCGGAGCACGGAAACTGGCTGGACGTCCGGATCGGCGCTGAGGAGGACTTCTTCACCAGTTGGTGCCACGGCAGCGCGGGCATCGGCATCGGCATGCTCGACCTCCACCGGCGTACCGGCGAGGCGCCCCACCTCGACATGGCCCGGCGCGCCGCGCGCGCCTGCGCCGCCGAGGGTTTCGGCTGGAGCCACACCCTGTGCCACGGCGACCTCGGTTCCTGGGAACTGCTCACCGCCCTGGACCTCGCCGACCGCGCCGGCCTGGACGCCGAGATCCTCAGCGGCCTCGAACAACGCGGCCCGGTCGGGGGTCTGGCTCGCGAGGCGTTCTCGCCCAGCCTGATGTCCGGCCTCGCGGGAGTCGTGCACACCCTGCTGCGGATGCACCCCGAGTCCGATCTGCCCGATCCGCTCCTGCTCGGCTGAAGCCATGGCCTTGGTCCGACCGCGTGCCATCAGAACCCGCGGCACCACGAAGAACCGTCCACCCTCCTCAACGAGCCGCCTCCTTCAGGAGTCGCCTTTCCACGAGTCGCCTCCTGGGGTGGCGCTCGGCTCGGCTGTGCTCGTACACCGGGCTGCCGGATGCCGGCCTGCGGCTCCGTCGGGATGAGCGTGGGTGGGGCCGTCGCGCCGTTCCCCGGCCTGTGCGGCTGGATGGCGCTCGGCCGCCTGTTGCGACGGCGACCCGAACTCGTGCTCACCGACCAGGGCATTGCGCAGTGATGCCGGGAAAGAGGATCTGGGGCAGCGGCGGTGAGCTGAGGGCGCTGCCGCGCTTCCCGGGCGGAGCGCATTGTCCCCGGATGTTCCCCGGCGACTGGGCAGTGGCGTCAGCGACCATGTGCTTCGGGAAGCTGATTGAGCCGCTACAGCCAGTCGCGCTTCTTGAAGATGACGTAAAGGCTGACACAGACCACTGCCATCAGCAGGATCGCGAAGGGATAGCCACCCGCCCACTTCAACTCAGGCATGTCCTCGAAGTTCATGCCGTAGACGGTTCCCACGAGTGTGGGTGCGAACAAAATGGCGGCCCAGGAGGAGATCTTCTTGATCTCCTCGTTCTGCTCGAATCCCGCCTCGGCCAGTGCCCGCATCTCCGCGTTCTGCTGCTGCGTCATCAGCGTTGTGTTGACCGCGAGGATGTCCGCAAGGGCCTGGCGGAAACCGTCCACCCGCTCGCTGGTGTGGGTGACGTGGTCGGCGACGTCGCGGAGGTAGCGCTGGAGTTCCTCGTCCGTGCCGTACTTGGCGAAGCCCGCCATCAGACCGTGCAGCATGCCCACCAGGGGGCGGGTGGCCCGCTGGAACTCGACCATTTCGCGCGACAGTTCATAGATGCGGCGGGACACCGCCGGGTCGCCGCCGAAGACCTCGGTCTCGATCTCGTCGATGTCGTTCTGCACGCCTGAGACGACCGGGGCGTAGCCGTCGACCACGGCGTCGAGGATCGCGTACAGCACCGCCTCCGGGCCCAGGGCCAGCAGTTCCGGGTTGTCCTCCATGCGGTGGCGGACCGCCGAGAGGTCCGGGGCCGCGCCATGGCGAACGGTGATCAGGAAGTCCTTGCCGACGAAGACGTGGAGTTCGCCGAAGTCGACCTCTTCCGGGGCGTCGAGATACCGGGCGGCACGCAGGACGACGAAGAGGGTCTCGCCGTAGCGCTCGAGCTTGGGGCGCTGGTGAGCTTCCAGCGCATCCTCGACGGCGAGCTCGTGGAGGTCGAACTCCTCCGCCAGCGACAGCAGTTCGGGCTCGGTCGGCCGGTGCAGACCGATCCAGGCCATGCCCGCGGGTTCCTCGCGAAGCTGCCGGAAGGTATCGGCGAGCGACTCGGGCGTCGAGACCCGGCGGCCGTCGCGGTACAGCGCGGCCTGGACAATGCTGCCCTGGTCCTTCTGCACGGGCGCGGCTGTCTTCGGCGCCGCGCGGCCCGGCGGTGGGGCCGGGACTCCCGGGGCTGCCGGGGTGCGTCGCCAGGCGTGCTTCTTCGAGGCCGATGCGGGACGCGCCCGTCGGTCGGACATCCTGGTCACCTCCCGTGCGGCGTGTCCGCGGCCCTTCCCAGCGGCCAGGGAGCAGGATATCCGGGCTGAATTGCGCGGGCATGACGGGACCCACCATCCAGGAGCCATGAATCCCGGGCCCGTCCCCCCGCCCATGTGATGCGGACAAAAACTGTCCGCAAGGGCCGGTAGCGTGCCGGGCATGGCCTTGAAGACACGCCGTACCCATCCTGTGCTCGGCCCTCGCGCTCTCAACCGCGCCACCCTGGACCGCCAGCTGCTGCTGCGCCGTACCCCCGAGGACCGGATGACGGCGAAGGCCGCGGTCGAACACCTCGTCGGCCTCCAGGCGCAGAACGTCAAGCCGCCGTACTTCGCACTCGCCGCCCGTCTGCACGCATTCCGCCCGCAGGAGCTGTCCGGGCCGATGGAATCGCGCGAGATCGCGCGCATGGTCACGTTGCGCTCCACGATCCACACCCACACCGCGGCCGACTGTCTCGGCCTGCGTCCGTTCGCCCAGGCCGGCGGCCCGGACCGGGAACTGAAGATGTTCATGAAGCGGCTCGACGGCGTGGACCTCGGCCGACTCGCCGCGTTCAGCAGGGAACTCGTCGAGGAGAGCCCCCGCCCCGTCAAGGAACTCCGCGAAGCCCTTCTCACCCAGTGGCCCGACGCCGACCCGCTCGCCCTCACCACCGCCGCGCGCTGCCTGCTGCCGCTCGTGCAGACCACTCCGCGAGGACTGTGGGGCAGGAGCGGCCAGGTCGCACTGACCACCGTCGAGCAGTGGTTCGGCAGGCCCGTGGAGCCCGGCCCCACGCCCGAAGCGATGGTTCGGCGCTATCTCGCCGCCTTCGGCCCCGCCTCCGTGAAGGACATGCAGACCTGGTCCGGACTGACGCGGCTGCGGGACGCCTTCGAACGGCTCCGCCCCGAGCTGCTCACCTTCCAGGACGAGAACGGCGTCGAGCTGTTCGACCTGCCGGACGCACCCCGCCCCGAACCGGAAACGCCGGCTCCGCCGCGCTTCCTCCCCGAGTTCGACAATCTGCTGCTGTCCCACGCCGATCGCACCCGGGTCGTCGCCGACGAGTTCAAGGGGCGGACCTGGAAGGGCAACCAGGCCCACTGCGTCTTCCTGGTCGACGGATTCCTCGCCGGAGTCTGGAAACTCACGGAGACCGAGGACACCGCCGAGCTCGTCGTCCAGCCCTTTGCGCCACTGACGCGGGACCGGCGGACGGCCGTGACCGAGGAGGGCGGGCAACTGCTCGCAGCGATGACCCGGGCGACGGCGCCCGTCGTACGGTTCGGGGAGTTCACGGACTGACCGGCCCGCTCATCCAGCGACACCAGCAGCCGGTCGGCGGCCCGGGCGTCTCTCCGCGCCGCCACGGCTCGTTGGGGTCCTCCAGGGCCTCTCGTTCGGATCTTGCCGGGCGCGCGTGCCCGGCACGCACGCTCGCCGCGTTGTCGTCGGTCGCCCACGCTCCGCGTAGGCTCCTTCCTCCGCCCTTGCGAGCGCACGCACCGGAACCCGCTCACTCCAGCCCGATCCAACGAAGGACCCCAGACCGGCCCGGCCGGGGCGTTCCGGCAACTCGGCGAAGCGCGGGGCGCGTTCGTTCTCGGCTGCTTCGGCTGCTTCGCCAAGGCGGTGCAGTGTGATGTGCCGGTCGACAGCGGGCACGAGCCCGGCCGCACGCGACGCGCAGTGGGTGAGGTGCGGGAGCACCGCGCCATGGGTCCATGGACGCGGGTCCACGGTCACGACGGTCACCCCCAGCGGCTCGCTGAGAGCCCGCAGTGCGGGCTCCGCCAGCCCGACCCACGACTGCCACTCGCCCAGTACGGCCTTCAGACGCGCCTCACTGGTGAAGCCGACGGCGGAGCGTGCACCGAGGGCGGTGCGCATGAAGCGCAACTGGCGCCCTCCGGCGGAGCCGATCCGGAACGGTACGAACAACGGCCCGGCCGGGCCGGGTTCGTCGGGCTCCGCTTCCTCGGTGAGGCTGTGCAATGGTGCCCTCCGGGCCGAGTTCCGAGTGCCGTACAGGCGTACGGCCACTCCGGAGCATGGCCCGGCCCGCCCCGTGGACGAGCCGGATCACACGATTCATGACGCGTCACTGATCCGAGGGCGGTGCGCCCTGACGCTCTCCTGGCACCGGCCGGGTCAGTCCGCGCGCCCCGTCGCCGCGACCGTCACCCCGAGCCCGATCATGGCGAAACCACCTGCCCCGCCGACCATCGAGAGCCGCCGGTCGGAGCGGGCGAACCAGTTCCTGGCGGCTGCCGCGCCAAGGCCCCACAGAGTGTCCGTGACCAGTCCGATCCCGATCGGGACCAGGCCCAGAAGCAGCATCTGCACGGGCACATGGCCCAGGGAGCGGTCCACGAACTGGGGGAGCACGGCCGCGAAGAAGACGATGCCCTTCGGATTGGTGACCCCGACAAGTACGCCGTCCACGACCGCCCGCAGATCCTCCCTCGCCCGATCCGTCCGGGACGGCGGACCTGCCTGGGCCGGCCGCCCCTCATGAACCGGCCGGTCCTTCGGATCCGCCGGACCTGCCGGGGCGGGCGCGATCGTGGCCGCCTTCAGGTCACCGCGGTGCCGGAACGCCTGCACACCCAGGTACACCAGATATGCGGCTCCTGCGAGTTTCACGGCGAGGAACAGGGTCACCGAGCTCTCGACGAGTGAGCCGACGCCCAGGGCGACGGCCACCACGAGCACATATGAGCCGAACACATTGCCGAGGACGGTCGCGAGTGCGGTGCGGCGCCCGTGCGCCAGGGCCCGGCCGATCACGAACAGCACACTCGGTCCCGGAATCACGATCACCAGGAGGGACATCGCCGCGAAGGCGAGGATCCTGTCCGCCGAAACCATCCCGTGCACCCTTCGTGCTCGTCCTTCGCGGTACCTGTGCTGCGTCACGTGTCACTGTTCCGCCTCACGCCCCACATCAGTGCGATATCACACCTCGCCGTGGCGCCGGCGCCGAATGTCGCGCGCCGGCCCCGCGGCGGCGCACCTCACGGCAGCAACCCTGCCCGCCGCGCCGCACCACCGCCTCCAGGCGGTGCCGCGCCGCACCACCGCCTCCAGGCGGGTGTGGGCACCCAGTCTGCGCATGGCGGACCGCAGACTGCCCTTGACCGTCTCCGGCCGAAGGCCGTGGCGCAGTCGGCCGCGGCCGCGTTCGTGGAGCCTGTCGCAATGCAGGCAAGCACATCCAGCTCCCGCGGCGCCAGGGCCGGGACCGCCGAGGCCCATGTGCGAATCCCCGCGCTGGCCGGACGGGGTCATGTGATTCCGGCCCTCCAGACCGCACAGCACCCCCGTACGGGGGTAGTGACACTTGCGTCACCGATTGCACGATGCCCATGACCGGTCCCGCAATGAGGAGGACACATGACGGCAGGCGAAGAGACGGAGAGGTTCCGGGCCGCCCGGGACTTCCTGATCGAGCACCGGGAGGACTACGCGGCGGCGTACAAGGGGTTCGCCTGGCCGCGCTTCGAGCGGTTCAACTGGGCACTGGACTGGTTCGACGCGATCGCCGAAGGCAATGAACGGCCGGCGCTGCACATCGTCGAGGAGGACGGATCCTCGGTCCGCCTCACCTTCGCCGAGATGAGATCCCGCTCCGACCGCACCGCGAACTGGCTCCGTTCCCAGGGGGTGCACGCCGGCGACCGCATCCTCGTGATGCTCGGCAACCAGGTGGAGCTCTGGGAGACCGCACTGGCCGCGATGAAACTCCGTGCCGTCGTCATCCCGGCCACACCGCTGCTGGGCCCGGTCGATCTGAGGGACCGTATCGACCGGGGGCGGGCCGGACATGTGATCGTCCGTTCCGAGGACACCGCCAAGTTCGACGATGTGCCGGGCACTTACACGCGTATCTCCGTGGGCGGGGCACCGGACGGCTGGCTGCGGTACGAGGACGCGTACGCAGCCCCGGAGAGCTTCGAGCCCGACGGGCCCACCCGTGCCGACGACCCTCTCATGCTCTACTTCACTTCCGGCACCACCGCGCAGCCCAAGCTCGTCGAGCACACCCATGTCTCGTACCCCGTCGGCCATCTGGCCACCATGTACTGGATCGGGCTCATGCCGGGGGACGTCCACCTCAACATCTCGTCGCCCGGCTGGGCCAAGCACGCCTGGTCGAATCTCTTCGCGCCCTGGAACGCCGAGGCGACCGTCTTCATCCACAACTACACCCGCTTCGACGCCGGCCGTCTGATGGCGGCGATGGACCGCGCGGGCGTCACGAGCTTCTGCGCCCCGCCCACCGTGTGGCGGATGCTCATCCAGGCGGACCTGAGCCAGTTGCGTACACCCCCGCGCGAGGTGGTCGCGGCCGGGGAGCCGCTCAACCCGGAGGTCATCGAGACCGTGCGCCGCGAGTGGGGCGTGACGATCCGGGACGGCTTCGGGCAGACCGAAACCGCCGTTCAGGTCTCCAACAGCCCTGGCCAGCTGCTCAAGGCGGGCTCCATGGGCCGTCCCAGTCCGGGGTACCGCGTGGAGCTCCTCGATCCCGTCAGTGGCAAGCCGGGTGCCGACGAGGGCGAGATCGTCCTCGATCTGTCCAGCGGCCCGGTGGGACTGATGACCGGCTACCACGGTGACCCGGAGCTCACTGCCGAGGTCATGGCCGACGGCCACTACCGGACCGGCGACATCGGCTCCCGTGACGCCGACGGCTACATCACGTATGTCGGCCGCGCCGACGACGTCTTCAAGGCATCCGACTACAAGATCTCGCCGTTCGAGCTGGAGAGCGCGCTGCTCGAGCACGAGGCGGTGGCAGAGGCGGCTGTCGTGCCGGCGCCCGACCCGGTGCGCCTCGCCGTGCCCAAGGCCTATGTGGTGCTGGCGGAGGGCTGGGAACCCGGCAGCGACACCGCGAAGCTGATCTTCGCCCATTCCCGCGCGGTGCTGGCGCCGTACAAGCGGATCCGGCGTCTGGAGTTCGCCGAACTGCCCAAGACCGTCTCCGGGAAGATCCGCAGGGTCGATCTGCGCGAGCGCACCGCGCAGGGCAGCACGGCCGAGTACGACGAAGGGGACCTGCGATGACGCGACCGGTGACGGAGCCGACGGCATCCCCGGCGACGCAGCCCGCATCGCTCTCGTACACCCACGGCACGGGAACGGTCCCGCTGCTCGGCGACACGATCGGCCGCAGTCTCGACCGGGCGATCGCGGCGCACCCCGAACGGGAGGCCCTGGTCGACGTGCCGTCCGGGCGCCGCTGGACCTATGCCGAGTTCGGCGCGGACACGGACGACCTCGCCCGGGCGTTGCTCGCGCGCGGGATCGGCAAGGGCGACCGGGTAGGCATCTGGGCGGTGAACTGTCCCGAGTGGGTTCTCGTGCAGTACGCCACCGCCCGCATCGGCGCGATCATGGTGAACATCAATCCTGCCTACCGGGCCCACGAGCTGGAGTACGTCCTGCGCCAGGCGGGCATCTCGCTGCTGGTCGCATCCCTCGCCCACAAGACGAGCGACTACCGGGCGCTCGTGGAGCAGGTCCGCGGCAACTGCCCGGACCTGCGATCGGTGCACTACATCGGTGACGACAGCTGGACGGACCTCCTGTCGTCCGCGACGGCCACCGTGGACGAACTCGCTGCGCGGGAAGCGCAGTTGTCCTGCGACGACCCGGTCAACATCCAGTACACGTCGGGCACCACCGGGTTTCCCAAGGGCGCGACCCTCTCCCATCACAACATCCTCAACAACGGCTATTTCGTGGGGGAGATGATCGGCTACACCGAGCAGGACCGGGTCTGTCTTCCCGTTCCGTTCTACCACTGCTTCGGCATGGTGATGGGCAACCTCGGTGCCACCTCGCACGGCGCCTGCATCGTCATCCCCGCACCTTCCTTCGAACCGGCCGCCACGCTGCGCGCCGTCCAACAGGAGCGCTGTACCTCCCTCTACGGAGTTCCGACGATGTTCATCGCGGAACTGAACCTCCCCGACTTCGCGACGTACGACCTGAGTTCGCTCCGTACCGGCATCATGGCGGGCTCGCCCTGCCCGGTGGAGGTGATGAAACGGGTCGTCGCGGAGATGAACATGGCGGAAGTGTCGATCTGTTACGGCATGACGGAGACCTCGCCGGTCTCCACCCAGACCCGGCGCGACGACGACCTGGAGCGCCGTACCGGCACCGTCGGCCGGGTGCTCCCGCACGTCGAGGTCAAGATCACCGACCCGGTCGGCGGCGTGACCCTCCCGCGCGGCGAGGCGGGCGAGCTCTGCACCCGCGGGTACAGCGTGATGCTCGGCTACTGGAACGAGCCGGAGAAGACCGCCGAAGTGATCGACGCGGGCCGCTGGATGCACACGGGCGACCTCGCCGTCATCCGTGAGGACGGCTACGTCCAGATCGTCGGCCGTATCAAGGACATGATCATCCGCGGTGGCGAGAACGTGTATCCGCGTGAGATCGAGGAGTTCCTCTACGGCCATCCGAAGGTCGCCGACGTCCAGGTGGTCGGGGTCGCGGACGAGAGGTACGGCGAGGAGATCCTGGCCTGCGTCATCCCGCGCGACCCGGCGGATCCGCCGACGCTGGACGACATCGCCTCCTACTGCCGGGAAAGGCTCGCCCACTACAAGATCCCCAGGCGGCTGGAGATCCTCGACTCCTTCCCGATGACGGTGAGCGGGAAGGTGCGGAAGGTGGAGCTGCGCGAGCGTTACGGCTGAGCCGGCTCACGGCGCATGCACACCCGCGGCCAGCGGTCCAGGCCGTGCGCCGCCTCCTCCCGGCGGATCTCCCTCAGCCCGTCGGTGAGTTCGTCCTCGTCGAGCTCACGGAAGCCGAGCCGCGCATAGTAGGGCGCGTTCCACGGCACGCCGGTGAACGTCGTCAGGGTGAGGGCGGTGAGGCCCTCGGCCGTGGCCACAGCGGCCAGATGGTCGATCAGGGCGCGGCCGAGACCGCGGCGGGCGTGGGACGGGTGGACGGACAGCTGCTCGATATGGGCGGCTCCGTCCACCGGGTCGCTGAGCAGATAGGCCACGGGCAGGCCGTCGTCGTCCGCCGTCGCCCAGGCGCGGCCCGAGCGTCGGTAGTGCTCCAGGACGTCGAGCGACGGCGGTGAGTCATCGGCGATCGCGGCCATGCCGAAGGCGCGGAACGGCTCTCCGGCCGCCCTTTCGATGTCCTGGAGGAGGGGCAGATCGGCTGGGGTGACCGGTCGGATGCGCATGCGCCGAGTATCGCCCAGGGCGGGGGTGCGGCGGCCGTGTTCGGGACGAAGCCGGCCGGCGGCCGCTCCGTTCAGGCCGTCGGCCGGGCGCCGCACGGCGGCGGGAGTCACGGCAGGCGCGACTCCCGCCGCCGTGCGACCCGCACCGGCGCCCGGGCCCGCACGGCCCGGCCGCACAAGGCACGGCGCCCGGCCGCACAAGGCACGGCGCCCGGCGAGCCGGTGGGCCAGCCGGGTCCGGCCGTGGGGTGGGGATGAAGGCCGATGGCCCGGCCGGCCGCGAATCCCTCATCGTCGTCGAGCCGCTGCCCGAGCAGGGAATCGGCGGTGAGCCACAGGGCCGACGCCCCGGCGCGGAACCCTCAGGGCCGACCGAGCAGGCCCGTGCCCCAGGTGACGAGGAAGAACGGGCCGATGATGCCGTTCCCGGGGCCCGTCGGGCTCGACGAGTCTGCGGGCCCGTGCGTCACCCCGCGCCGCGCCGTGCCACGTCGCCGGCGCTCCGGGCCGGCTCGCCCCCTGGCCGGCCCAGGACGAGGCGTCGCGTACGCCTGCTGTCAGGCACCGGCCGACAGCAGCTCGTCCGCGGGGCCGTTCACGGGCTGCGGGGTGCCGGTGAGGTCCATGACGAACAGGGGGACTCCGAGGTCGTCGGCGCGGGCCCGGGCATCCGCCGCGTAGCCCGCGAGGGAGAAGAAGACGCTCAGCGACGACGAACTCATCCCGTTCAGCCAGAGGCATTCGACGGCTCGCAGGGTGGCCGGGCGCGTGGTGGGGTCCACCTGGGCGACCAGGCCGGGACCGTGCAGGTCGATCCCGGGGGTGGTCCGCTCCTCCGGCTGGACCACGTCCTGGAAGCCAAGCCACCGCAAGTAGCGTGCGGCCGCGGTCACCGCGTCGCGAGCCGTGCGGATCGTGACCGGGCGGAAGTCTGGACGCGGTACGGACGCGGTGCGCGGCAGCGGGATGTTCGCCGGCAGGGCGGCGGAGCCCCCATGGGTTTCCGCGGCGGCCGGACTGCCGGTGGGCGGAGATCCCTGCGGTCCGGCGGGCGCAAGGGGGCCGGCCGGACCGGACGCGGCCGTCGCCGTTCGGGGCCATGCCGACGCCGACGACCTCGGTGCCGCCGACACCGGCCGCACCGGCACCCTCAGGACGGTCCCGCACGGGCATCCGAGCTCGGGCTGCGGCCACTGGTCCTGCCGCCCGCAGGCCTGGCAGCGGACGGTGACCCAGTCCTCGGTCCAGGTGCGGTGCCGGATGGGTTCCGCCGGTGCGCCCCGCATCAGCGGAGGGGCGACGGGCGCACCGCATGCGCACGGGTAGACGGGCGCGGCGAAGGTGTGCGTGCGGCGGCAGACCGGGCAGCGAACCGGTAACTGATCTCCCATGTCCGTCCCCCCTCAGGCCTGTTCGGCGCCGCCGGCGCCGTCGGCCGCGCTTCGGGGTCCATCGTCCACCAACCATGAGCGCTTGGGGAGAGAGTTCGGCCATCCCTCCTTGCGCCCGCGGCCGCCTTCCCTTGACTGCACCGATCGCGCGTCCTACATTACTTCCGAATAGTAGAAGTAAACTTCCGCATTACGGAATAAGCACGGAATCGATGCTCTCAGGTGGCGCGACAGAGCCCGATCCGCCAGGTCGAAGCAGGAGCTCCCATGCCTCGTATGACCGCCGCCCGAGCGGCCGTTGAGATCCTCAAGCGCGAAGGCGTCACCCATGCGTTCGGTGTGCCGGGCGCGGCGATCAACCCCTTCTACAAGGCCCTCCAGGAAGGTGGCGGCATCGACCACACCCTCGCCCGCCATGTCGAGGGCGCCTCGCACATGGCCGAGGGTTACACCCGGACAGGCCCGGGCAACATCGGTGTCTGCATCGGTACGTCCGGACCCGCGGGCACCGACATGATCACCGGCCTCTACTCCGCCATCGGCGACTCGATTCCGATCCTGTGCATCACCGGGCAGGCGCCCACCGGCGTGATCCACAAGGAGGACTTCCAGGCCGTCGACATCGCCTCGATCGCCAAGCCGGTCACCAAGGCGGCCACGACCGTCCTGGAGGCCGCGCAGGTTCCGGGCGTCTTTCAGCAGGCATTCCATCTGATGCGCTCGGGCCGGCCGGGACCGGTCCTCATCGACCTGCCGATCGACGTCCAGTTGACCGAGATCGAGTTCGATCCGGAGACGTATGAGCCGCTGCCGGTCTACAAGCCGTCCGCGACCCGGGCCCAGATCGAGAAGGCCTTCTCCTACCTTCTGGAGTCCGAGCGCCCGCTGATCGTCGCCGGCGGCGGCATCATCAACGCCGACGCCTCCGACCTGCTGGTCGAGTTCGCCGAGCTCACCGGGACGCCCGTCATCCCGACGCTGATGGGCTGGGGCGCCATCCCCGACGACCACGAGCTGAACGCAGGCATGGTGGGTCTGCAGACCTCGCACCGCTACGGCAACGCGAACTTCCTGGAGTCCGACTTCGTCCTCGGCATCGGCAACCGCTGGGCGAACCGCCACACCGGCTACAAACTCGACGTCTACACCAGGGGCCGCACGTTCGTCCACGTGGACATCGAGCCCACCCAGATCGGCAAGATCTTTCCGCCGGACTACGGCATCACCTCGGATGCCAAGGCCGCTCTGGAGCTCTTCGTCGAGGTTGCCAAGGAGCTGAAGGCCGCGGGCCGGCTGCCCGACCGTTCCGGCTGGACGGCCGCCACACAGGAACGAAGGGCCACGCTCCAGCGGCGGACTCACTTCGACGACGTGCCCATGAAGCCGCAGCGGGTGTACGAGGAGATGAACAGGGCCTTCGGCCCGGAGACGCGTTACGTCACCACGATCGGACTCTCCCAGATCGCCGGCGCGCAGATGCTGCACGTGTACCGGCCGCGCCACTGGATCAACTGCGGCCAGGCGGGACCACTCGGCTGGACGATCCCGGCGGCGCTGGGTGTCGCCAAGGCCGACCCCGGGGCCCAGGTCGTCGCGCTGTCGGGCGACTACGACTTCCAGTTCATGATCGAGGAACTCGCGGTCGGCGCCCAGCACCGGATCCCGTACGTCCACGTCCTCGTGAACAACTCCTATCTCGGCCTGATCCGCCAGGCCCAGGCAGGGCTGGACATCAACTTCCAGGTCAATCTGGAGTTCGAGAACATCAACTCGCCGGAACTCGGCGTGTACGGCGTCGACCACGTCAAGGTCGCCGAGGGCCTCGGCTGCAGGGCCATCCGTGTCACCGAACCGGACGACCTGCTGCCCGCCTTCGAGGAGGCGAAGAAACTGGCCGCCGAGTACCGCGTCCCGGTCGTCGTCGAGGCGATCCTGGAGCGGATCACCAACATCTCGATGAGCCGCACCGCCGACATCAGCGATGTCTCCGAGTTCGAGGAGCTCGCCACCGAACCGGGCCATGCGCCCACCGCGATCCGCCCGCTCGCCTGACAGCGCGGTCGCGGACGGACTGTGACGCCGGCCCCCGCCCCGGGACTCCGGGACGGGGGCCGTGACGTGTGCGGCCCGTTGCGTGTGTGCGGTCCTGCGCGCGCCGTTGTGGTCCGCCGGGCGGGGATCAGCCCTGACAGATCCCCCGGGCGTAGTCGAAGGTGGCGGTCGCCTGCGAGTACCTCCACTGCGGCTCCAGCAGCCCGGCGTCGAGCTGGGCGGCCGCCTCGGGGCTCTCCACGATGTACCCGAAGTCCTGCAGCCAGGAGGGGTAGAGGTTCTTCGAGCCGATGTAGAACGCCGATCCGTCCACCGAGACGAGCTTGTGGTGCTGCGCATAGGGCTTGCCGTCGGCCCACGTCTCGCTGTCGGCGGCACGGCTGCGGGCCAGCTGCAGACCGTCGCACATCGCCGACGTCGCCTCCTGGCGGCCCCCCGTGATCAGGGCGAGACGTCCCCGCAGCGCGTCGCTGATCTCGTTCAGCGACTTGATCTGCGAATAGCCACCACTTCCGACGGCACCGCGGTTCGCCGGGTCGCTGACCACGATACGGACCTTCACTCCGGCGGCGATCTTCGCCGCGAGGGCGTCGTAGAGCCGGATGTCGTACCGCGGCAGCGGCGGGCACGTGGCGTTGAGGTCCTGCTGCGAGATCTCGATGTGGCTGTCCGCGCTCTCGATGAGCGCCCGCAGGGCACTCTCCTCGGGGTTGACCGTGTCGTAGTCGCGGTCGGCATTGGTGCGGTCGTGCAGGCCGACGACGCACTTGGTGTCGGACGCCGTCGGCAGGACCGGCCGGAACGCCGACGACGGGTCGGAGTCCCTGATCCCGACCCCGAGGCCGCCGACGGCGATCACCGGGACGTTCCCGGTGGCGGGTGCCCGGTCGGGGCCGGTGTCCTTCTCCAGGGCCGGCATGCAGTCGGCACCCGGCGACGAGGCGAACCAGACCTTGGCGAAGTTGTTCCTGTTCCGGCACGTCCAGGACCAGAGCTGGTCCAGGTATCTTCCGGCCGAGCCGGCGGCGGGACCGGTGAGCGCGAGATCGACGTCGGACACCGGGTGGGCGGTGTCGATGTAGTCGTTCTTCCAGTGGTTGATGCCACCGGTGATCGCCGATCGGCCGTCCACCACGAGCAGCTTGGAGTGGTTCCACGAGAACGCCGTCCTCGAGGTCGTCATCGACGCGACGTTCAGGGTGATGTCGTCGGCCGCCCCACCGAGCCGGGACCGGAGCTCGTCACGGTACTTCGACGGCACCACGTTCATGTGGTAGATCGGCGCGGCCCCGACGAGAACACGCACCTTGAGCTTGTTGCCGGCGCCGGCCGACTTCCTGAGACCCGCGACGACGGCGTCCTGGAACGCCCCGTCGGGGAAGGGCGCCAGGGTGGATATGTCGACCGTCCGCTTGGCGTTCGAGATGTTCTCGGTCATCTTCGCCAGCAGTCGCCGGGTGCCGGGACGTTCAGCGCATGCGGCGTCTCCCCAGCAGCCGGGGGTCTGCAGGAGCCAGTCGTCGGGCGCCCCCGGCGAGCTGTCCAGCCTGTTGCCGCCGGTGCGCTCCCACACCTGGCCTTCGAGACCGGGTGACACCTGCCGCAGTGTGCGCTCGACCGCATCGAGGTGCGGCGCGTCCGACGCGGCGGACGCAGGGCTCGCGGGCAGTACGGAGGCGGCCACGGCAAGAGCCACCGCGGTGCCTGCGCGACGGTATAAGCGGTGCAGCGGGGTGTGGGCCAATTTCGCATCCCTATCGTGGAGTCGATGTGTGGCAGGGGCGCCGGCATACGCGGCACGGCAGGGCAGCGCGCGGCGGTCCGCAGGCCGAGAAGGGCACCGCGGATGATCAACACGATGAAGTTACCAGGCAGTCGGCGAGCGGGACGCACCGCGGATGCCGCGACGGCGGACGGACATCGATGGCCGCAGGGCGCCGCCCGAACGGGTGGAGCCGCGATGAGTTTCCAGCCGCGATGAGTTTCCGGGCCGGCCGGAGTCTCTCCTGTGTCACCCGCGACCGCGGACGACCACTGCCGGAAGGACGACAGACATGACCATCGCCCACACCCTCGATGTCCCCGGGGCACGCCTGTACTACGAGGTACGCGGGACGGGACCTCTCCTGCTGGTCATGGGGGCGCCTATGGACGCCTCGGCCTTTGCGCCGCTGGCCGAGGCCCTCGCGGCCGACCACACCGTCGTCACACACGACCCCCGAGGCATCTCGGGCAGTGCCCTCGACGACCCCTCCCAGGACTCCACTCCCGAGCTGCGGGCGGATGACGTCGCCGCCCTCCTGGATGCCCTGGGCGCAGATTCGGCCGATGTGTTCGGCAGCAGCGGGGGTGCGGTGACGGGTCTGGCGCTGGTCGAGCGGCATCCCGGGCGGGTACGGACGCTCGTCGCCCACGAGCCGCCGCTGCTGGAGCTGCTCCCCGACGCCGAAGGGCAGCGCGCCGCGACCGACGACCTGATCGAGACGTACCGGCGGGAGGGGCTGGGGGCGGCATGGGCGAAGTTCATGGCCAACGCCGGATTCGACCACGAGGACTGCGCAGACCCGACCTCCTCTCCCCAGGAACCCTCGGCGCAGGACCTCGCCAACGGCGCCCGCTTCTTCGCCCATGAGCTGCGCGGTACCACCCGCTACAGGCCCGACACGGCCGCGCTGGCAGCCGGCCGGACCCATGTGGTCGTCGGCGTCGGCATCGCCTCGGGCGGTCTGCTCACGCATCGGACGTCCACGGCACTTGCCGCGCAACTCGGCACGCCGCCCGTCGAGTTCCCCGGCGACCACGGCGGTTTCCTCGGGCAGCCCAAGGAGTTCGCCGAGGCGCTGCGGGACGTTCTGGGCGGGTGAGCGGCGGAAGCGCTGCGGGTGTCCCTGGTCGGGACGGTCGAACCATGGGCACAGGGACACCGGGGCGCCTGAGACGCGGCGGTTCCGATGTGTGGCCCGATCCCGGCCGTGGGGCTTCTGCGACCCGCCGGTGCGCAAGGCCGGGATCGTGTGGAGCTGCGGGGCCGGGAGGTGGTTGCCGCCCGACGGTGCGAGGCTGCCGTGTCAGGACGTTCGCGCCGCCGGGTGGCGTCTGTGGGGGCCCGGTCCGGGGGAGGGGCGTGGGACCGCGGCGGGGCGATGGGCTCTCCGGCCGGCCCTTCCTTCGGGTCTGGAAGGGGGCGGGCGGCCCGTACCACCGCACTGGCTCGCACGCCGCCGCGGTCCGCTTGTGCGGCGCCGTGCGCATGGCCGGCGCCGCGCCCTCGCCGCAGACCACCCCTCATGAGGGTCTGCGGTTCGGACGGCGTACGGGAGGCGGACTTACCGGCCGACTCCCGTACGCGGTCTGGGTGTTGTCGGACGACCCAGCCGCTCAGTCCTCGCGCAGGGCGCGGACGGCCTCCTCGACGCGCTTGCCGTAGTCCGGGTCGGCGCTGTGGAAGTGGGCCAGGTTCTTCTCGATCACATCGTCGCGGGAGACCTGGGACAGGCCACCGGCGATGTTGGCGACCAGGCGCTTCTTCTCCTCTTCCGACATGAGTCGGTAGAGCTCGCCGGCCTGGAGGAAGTCGTCGTCCTTGGTGTGCTGCGGTGTCTCGTGCGTGCCCGTGAAGCCGTGGACCGCCAGTGGGGCCGACAGGGCGGAGTCCGTCTGGGCGGGGCCCGCGTACGAGTTGGGCTCGTAGTTCCTGTCGTGGCGTGAGCCGTTACGGGTCGCCATGAAGCCGTCGCGGCCGTAGTTGTCGGCGGATCCGCCGGGAAGGGCCTTCGGAGCGTTCACCGGGAGCTGGGTGTGGTTGACGCCGAGGCGGTATCGGTGGGCGTCCGCGTAGGCGAAGAGGCGTCCCTGGAGCATCTTGTCCGGCGAAGGGCCGATTCCCGGAACGAAGTTGTTCGGGGAGAACGCGGCCTGTTCGACCTCGGCGAAGACATTGTCGGGGTTGCGGTCGAGCACCAGCCGGCCCACCCGCTGCAGTGGGTAGTCGGCGTGCGGCCACACCTTGGTCAGGTCGAACGGGTTGAAGCGGTAGTCCGCCGCCTCGGCCGCGGGCATGATCTGCACATACAGGGTCCACGACGGGTTCACACCGCGCTCGATGGCCTGCAGCAGGTCGGTCTGGTGGCTGTTGGCGTCCTTGCCGACGAGCTCGGCGGCCTGCTCGGACGACAGGCAGCGGATGCCCTGGTTGGTCTTGAAGTGGTACTTGACGAAGAAGGCCTCGCCCTCGGCATTGGTCCACTGGTACGTGTGGGAGCCGTAGCCGTTCATGTGGCGGTACGAGGCGGGGATGCCGCGGTCGCCCATCAGCCAGGTGACCTGGTGTGTGGCCTCGGGGGCGTGGGCCCAGAAGTCCCAGACGTTGTCCGGTTCCTGCCGTCCCGTGAACGGGTCCCGCTTCTGGGAGTGGATGAAGTCGGGGAACTTGACGGGGTCTTTGATGAAGAACACCGGGGTGTTGTTGCCGACGAGGTCGTAATTGCCCTCCTCGGTGTAGAACTTCAGCGCGAAGCCCCGGGGGTCACGGACCGCGTCGGCGCCGCCGAGCGAGTCCGCGACGGTCGAGAAACGGAGGAACGTCTCGGTCCGCCTGCCCACTTCGGAGAGGAAGGCCGCCCTGGTGAAGCCGGTGACGTCGTCGGTCACCTCGAAGTAGCCGTAGGCGCCCGAGCCGCGGGCGTGCACGACGCGCTCCGGGATGCGCTCCCGGTTGAAGCGGGCGAGCTTCTCCAGCAGATGCTGGTCCTGGAGGAGGAGCGGGCCGCCGACGCCTGCGGTGGCGGAGTTCTGGTTGTCGGCGACCGGAGCACCGGACTCGGTCGTGAGCACGCGCTTCGACATGGTGGCGGGGGTGACCTTCCGTGCGGGAGCTGCTGAGCGTGCGAGGAGCGTAGGTTCACCCCATCGAAAACGTCAACAGTTTGTTGAAATGAAGGTGAGGGATCCGGGCCGTGGCTGCACTTGGGCGCGACAGGACAGGTGTCAGCACAGCCACGGCCCGGACGTGCAAGGGGGCGATGGGCCCCGGGGTCGAGCGCGGGCGGTCAGGCGGCCCGGCCGCCCGAGAGGCGCTCGACGGCGCGCAGCAGGGCCGAGTGGTCGAGGCCGCCGTCGCCCTGTGTGCGCAGGGAGGCGACCAGCTGGGCGACCACGGCGCCGACGGGAAGCGCGGCACCGACGTTGCGCGCGGCGTCGGTGACGATGCCCATGTCCTTGTGGTGCAGGTCGATTCGGAAGCCCGGCCTGAAGTCCCGGTTCAGGAAGTTCTCCTTCTTGCGGGTCAGGACCGTGGAGCCGGCCAGGCCGCCGTTCAGCACGTCCAGGGCGGCGCTCAGGTCCACGCCCGACTTCTCGAGGAAGACGACGGCCTCCGCACAGGCCTGGATGTTGACGGCGACGATCAGCTGGTTGGCGGCCTTCACCGTCTGTCCCGAACCGTGCGGGCCGCACAGCACGATGGTCCTGCCCAGCGCCTCGAGGATCGGGAGGGCGTCGTCGAACACCTCCTGCTCACCACCGACCATGATCGACAGCACCGCCTCGACGGCGCCGGCCTCACCGCCGGATACCGGGGCGTCCAGGACGCGGATGCCCTTCTCCGCCGCGCTCCTCGCCAGGTCGACGGAGGTCTGCGGAGTGATCGAGGACATGTCGATGAGCAGTGCGCCCTGCTTCGCGTTCTCCAGGATGCCGTCAGGGCCGTAGGAGACGGCCTCGACGTGGGGGGACGCGGGCACCATCGTGATGACGACGTCGGCGTCGCCGACGGCCTCGGCGATCGAGCCCGCGGCTGTGCCGCCCGCCGCGGTCAGGCGGTCCAGCTTGTCCTGTTCCAGGGTGAAGCCGGTGACCTGGTAACCCGCCTTCAGCAGGTTCTCGGACATGGGGGAACCCATGATGCCGAGGCCGATCCAGGCAACCCTGGGGAGGGCTGGGCCGGAGGAGTCCGCAAGGGACGGACGGGAGGAGTCCGGGAGAGTGCTCATGAGGGTGCCTTCCTGAATGCTGTGGTGCGTCGGCGAGTTCAGCGGGCCGCGCGGGCCCCGGCCGGAAGCCAGTCGAACGCCTCCTGGCTCGGGCGGTCGCCGGGCTTGTACTCCAGGCCGACCCAGCCGTCGTAGCCGGCCTTCTTCAGTTCCCCGAGGAGCCGGCCGAGGGGCAGTGTTCCGGTGCCGGGCGCGCCGCGGCCCGGGTTGTCGGCGATCTGCACATGGCCGGTCCTGTCGGCGTACTCCGCGATGACCTGGCTGACGTCCTCGCCGTTCATCGACAGGTGGTAGATGTCGAGCAGGAACTTCGTGTTGCCGAGTCCCGTCGCCGCGTTGACCTTGTCCACGACCTCGATCGCGGCCGGGGCGCTCACCAGCGGGTAGAGCGGGGACTCCGGCTTGTTCAGGGTCTCGATCAGCAGGATCGCCCCTACCCGGTCGGCCGCACGGGCTGCCGTGACCAGGTTTCCGAGGGCGAGTTCGTCCTGGACGCCCGGGTCGACGCCCTCGACGCGGTTGCCGTACAGCGCATTGAGCGCCTTGCAGCCGACCGATGCCGCGAAGTCCGCCGCCACGTCGACGTTGGCGCGGAAGCGGTCCGACTCCTCGCCGGGCACGGAGAGGGCGCCGCGGTCCGGACCGGGCAGCTGTCCCGCGTAGAAGTTCAGGCCCACCAGGCGGGTGCCCGCGTCCACCAGTGCCTTCCTCAGGGCGTCCAGCTCGCTCTGGTCGGGTGTGGGGGTCGTGGTCCATGGCCACCACAGCTCGACGGCGGTGAAGCCGGCCGCGGCGGCGGCCGCGGGGCGCTCCAGGAGCGGGAGTTCCGTGAAGAGGATCGAGAGGTTCACATCGAAGCGCTGGTCCGTGACTGCGCCTTCTGGGAAGCGGGCCATGAGGGCGGCGCTCCTTCCGTATTGCGGAAGTTCATTTCTGCTTAATGGAAGATTGCCCGGGGTGGGCGAGGCCTGTCAAGAGCGGCTCGCGAAAACGCGTGCACGACGGCGTACGTACGCCGCAGGCAGGGGCGGCGTGAGAGGCGCCCCCGGGCCGGGTGGTGGAAGTCGGCCTCCGGCTCGGTCTCGTCCCAGCTCAGGAGGCGTGTGGGGCAGGGCCCGTGGGTTGGTCCGCATCCGGCGCATTCCATCGCCGGGATCCGGTCGCGTCGGGTCGCGGGTCGCGATCCGGGTGGGCGTCGTGCCGTGGGCCCCGGCCGCCTGCCCGGTCCGCCTGGCCGATGGCGGTGAGCGGCCGTCGGCGCGGCCGGCAGCCCGCAGCCCGGTCTGATCGGTGGCGCGAGTCCCCTCGGCCGTACGCGGCCCGGACAGTGACCGGCGGCGTTCCGCCTGAGTGCCGCCCCTGTGCAGCGTCCGGGCTGTCCGCCGCGCCCATGGGTGCGTGCCCGTGGCTCCGTGCACCGCAGCGGCGGAAGCCCGCTGCGGTACGGGGATCCGCCGCAGGCACCCGCCCCGACGGCAGGAGCTTCTGTGCGGCCGTGCGGCCATGTGGCCGTCGCGCCCCCTGCGGACCGTGCCCGACGGTCCTGATGGGCATCTGGATGCCGCCCCCCGACGGCCTTGCCGTCGCGCGCCGCATCACCGGGAACGAGGGCGCCTCCGGGGCGGCCGGTGCCGCCGGGCCGCGGTGACGACGACCGGCGCCTTGACACCTCTGCGCCCCTGCCCTGTCATGATGCAAACCCCTTCGGCGCCGCCGTTCCGCGGCCTCCGTCACCTGCTCCATGCAGCACGCGCGGGTCCGTCGTGCGGAGTCGTGCTTCTTCCGCGCCGGGAGGGCCGGAGGCGAGGGAAAGGGCGCGGCTAACGTGGGGGCATGGTGCGACTGAGAGTGGAGTTCACGACAGAGCCTTTCGACCTGGACGAGGCGCCGGCCCATGCAGTGGTCGCCCGCGAGGTGATCCAGGCCGCCGATCTGGAAGCCGTGGACGTGGGGCCGTTCGGCAATACGGCGGAGGGTGCCGCCGACGCCGTGCTCACCGCCGTCGACGCACTGCTGCGCCGGTCGCTGGGCGCGGGTGCCACCCGGGTCTCCTTGCAGGTCAATGTGATCGGGGAGGGCGAGAAGTGACCGGGCCCGGAAGCCACCCCCTGGTGGCCGCCGTGAAGCCGCTGGTGGACGCGATGGGTGCGGAGGTCCTGCCGCCGGAGCAGGCGAAGCCCGACGACGTCGTCCTGACCTGGGAGGGTGAGCAGGTCCTCGCGGTGCGCCTGCCGCAGCTCTCGGACTCCCTCGATCACATCCTGGCCGCCATGGAGCGCCAGCACGGCATGCCCCTGTCCGCTCTGGACCGCAAGGTGAAGCAGTCGGTCGTGCGCACGCTGGAGGCGCGTGGAGCCTTCTCCGTACGGCACGGTGTCGAGACCGTGGCCGGTGCTCTCGGCGTCAGCCGCTTCACCGTCTACAACTATCTGAACCGGGAAAAGGGTGCCTGAATGCCACATGTTGAGACCGGAAACTCCGGATGCGTGTTCGAGGCTATGTCGCCGACGCCGTCGGACGCGCATACTGGCACACAATGACGAAGCCATCCGCGCCCCGGCGCCACCTGCCCACCAGCCCTTTCAGGGCCCGCGCTACCCGCGCGATCGAAGACTTCGACCTCGGAGACCGCGTCTCTCACGACCAGTACGGCCTAGGAAAGATCATCGGTACGGAGCTCGGAGGCGGAGCGATGCTCGTCGACTTCGGCACCAGCAAGATCCGCATTGTCAGTCCCTTCACGGGGATGCACAAACTCTGACCGCCGTTGTCAGTGGCTGCCTCTACCGTGGCCTCATCCATCCGCGCTTGCTGGCTGCAGCGCGTACTCGAACCCGCCCGCCGGACAGCACACGGCGGGCGGAGTCGTGTCGGGGCCGACTCCTCCGGTGACCGTCGCGGCCGCGGACGACCGCCCCGCACCGGGATGAGTCGCCACGGGTGACGGCCCGTGGCTCCTTGCGCACAGCCGCCGTCCGGATGCCGGGACGGCGGCTTTTGTGTTCACTGGATTTCAACAAAGTGTTGACGAGGCTGAGGTGGAAGGCGTTAGCTATCCGCAGCCCGTCCGACGCACAGTGCAGCACAGCCAGCCACGGAGGCTCCCGTGACTTCGACTTCCGCACCGGGCCTCGCCCGGTTCAACACCTCGGCGGACAGTGCGGCCGAGGCCGCACTGCACGAGGTGTGCGCCAGCTCGGCGTGGGGCAGGAAACTGCTCGCCCGGCGCCCGTACGCCACCGTGGAAGCCCTCTTCGCCGCCAGCGACGCCGCCATGGCCGAGCTGACCGCGGACGATCTGGCCGAAGCGATGGCAGGGCACCCGCCGATCGGCCGGCCGAAGCCGGGAGACGCGACCTCCTCCCGCGAGCAGCGTGGGATGGCCGCCGCCTCCGATGGACTCAAGGCCGAGATGCTGGAACTCAACCTGGCCTACCAGGAGAGGTTCGGCCATGTCTTCCTGATCTGCGCCACCGGCAGGACCGCTGAGCAGATGAGGGACGCCGTCCGCGAGCGGATCGACAACACACCCGAGCAGGAGCGCGAGATCGTCCGCACCGAACTGGGCAGGATCAACCGCATCCGGCTGAGCCGTCTCGTGGAGGAAGAGAGCGCATGAGCACCGGGACAGCGGCATCGCCGCACACGTCCGTGTCCACCCACATCCTGGACACCAGCATCGGGCGCCCCGCCGAGGGTGTCGCCGTCTCCCTGTCGGCCCGCACGGGCTCCGGCGCGGAGTGGGTGGCGCTCGGCGCATCCGCGACCGACCGGGACGGGCGCTGCAAGGACCTGCCGGCGCTGCCGGGGGGCACGACCCATGTACGTCTCGACTTCGGGACCGAGGCCTATTTCCTCGATTCCCCCGAAGCCGCCGAGAAGCAAGCCGATGCGCAGCAGGACGCCCCCGCGAATCGGGACAGCGGTGCGCCCGGTGTGTTCTTCCCCGAGGTGGCGATCACGTTCGCCGTCGTACCGGGCGAGCACTACCACGTACCGCTGCTGCTCAACCCGTTCGGCTACTCCGTATACCGAGGGAGCTAGCAGAAATGACCGATCGTTCCCGCCTCGCCCGCCCTGCGGTTCTCGCCCAGAACCAGTACGGCAAAGCAGAGAACCGCGTCGTCAGGATCACGCGGGACGGCGCCACCCACCACATCAAGGACCTGAACGTCTCGGTCGCCCTCTCCGGCGACATGGACGACGTGCACTACTCGGGTTCGAACGCCAACGTCCTGCCGACGGACACCACCAAGAACACGGTCTACGCGTTCGCCAAGGAGCACGGGATCGAGTCCGCCGAGCAGTTCGGCATCCACCTCGCCCGTCACTTCGTGACCTCGCAGGACCCGATCCACCGGGCACGCATCCGCATCGAGGAGTACGCCTGGGAGCGCATCGCAACCTCCGACGCCAACTCCAGGTTCATCGGCGCGGACGAGGTCAAGCACTCCTTCGTCCGCAAGGGCCAGGAGACCCGGGTCACCCAGGTCACCTATGACGGGTCGTCCTGGGAGGTCGTCTCCGGCCTCAAGGACCTGGTGGTGATGAACTCGACGAACTCCGAGTTCTGGGGCTACGTCAAGGACAAGTACACGACGCTCCCCGAGGCGTACGACCGCATCCTGGCCACCCAGGTGACCGGCCGCTGGCGGTTCAACTGGAGCGACGACGAGCAGCGGATGCCGAACTGGGAGAAGTCCTACGAGCAGGTCAGGAAGCACATGCTCCAGGCCTTCGCGGAGACCTACTCCCTCTCCCTGCAGCAGACGCTGTACCAGATGGGTGCGCGCATCATCAACAACCGCGCGGAGATCGACGAGGTCCGCTTCTCCCTGCCCAACAAGCATCACTTCCTCGTCGACCTGGAGCCGTTCGGCCTCAAGAACGAGAACGAGGTCTACTTCGCCGCCGACCGCCCGTACGGTCTGATCGAGGCCACCATCGTGAGGGACGGCGTCGAGCCGCGGATCCCCGTCGACCTGACCAACCTCTGACGCGGGCCCGGCCGGCACACGGCCCCGCCACCCTCCCCGCCACAGGGCGGGGCCGCGCGCCGACGTGGTTTGCTGGACAGACGACGCCGCACAGCCGCCGGGCGTGTCCGTACCGGTCCCGCCCCACCCGTACCGTCCCCTCTCGGCACCCACGGTCCCGCGGGCCGTGGCACTCAAATCCCCCAGGGTCCTGCCGTGCCCTCACCGCCACTGAAACACGAAGGACACAGCCCATGGCAGCACCGGCAGCAGCCCCGCGCATCGTCATCGAGAACTGTGCGATCGCGACCGTGGACGCGGACGACACCGAGTACGCCTCCGGTCATGTGGTCGTCGCCGGCAACCGGATCGAGTCGGTCGGCGCGGGCAGGGCACCCGCGAACCTGGAGAACGTGGTACGCCGCATCGACGCCACCGGGCACCTCGTGACCCCGGGCCTGGTCAACACGCACCACCACTTCTACCAGTGGATCACCCGTGGCCTCGCCACGGACCACAACCTCTTCAACTGGCTGGTGGCGCTCTACCCGACATGGGCGCGCATCGACGAACAGATGACGTACTCCGCCGCCCAGGGCTCGCTCGCGATGATGGCCCGCGGCGGTGTCACCACCGCGATGGACCACCACTACGTCTTCCCCCAGGGCTCGGGGGACCTCTCCGGCGCGATCATCAGGGCCGCGTCCGAGATGGGCGTCCGCTTCACCCTGGCCCGCGGCTCCATGGACCGCAGCCAGAAGGACGGCGGCCTGCCGCCGGACTTCGCCGTCGAGACCCTCGAAGGCGCCCTCGCCGCCACCGAGGAGACCATCGACCGGCACCACGACGCCTCCTTCGACGCGATGACCCAGATCGCCGTCGCCCCCTGCTCGCCCTTCTCGGTCTCCACCGAACTCCTCAAGGAGGGTGCCGAGCTCGCCCGGCGCAAGGGCGTGCGGATGCACACCCACGGCTCGGAGACGGTGGAGGAGGAGAAGTTCTGCCACGAGCTGTTCGGGATGGGCCCGACGGACTACTTCGAGTCGACCGGCTGGCTCGGCGACGACGTGTGGATGGCCCACTGCGTCCATATGAACGACGCCGACATCGAGGCCTTCGCCCGGACGAGGACCGGAGTCGCCCATTGCCCGTCGTCCAACGCCCGCCTCGCCGCCGGTATCGCCCGCGTGCCCGACATGCTCGCCGCCGGTGTCCCGGTCGGCCTGGGAGTCGACGGCACCGCCTCCAACGAGTCCGGCGAGCTGCACACCGAGCTGCGCAACGCCCTGCTGATCAACCGCCTCAGCACCGTGCACCGCGAGGCCGCCCTGAACGCACGCCAAGCCCTGCGTCTCGGCACCTTCGGCGGCGCCCAGGTCCTCGGACGCGCCGGACAGATCGGCTCGCTCGAGCCCGGCAAGCTCGCCGACCTGGTGCTCTGGAGACTGGACACCCTGGCCCACTCCTCCATCGCCGACCCGGTGACCGCCCTGGTCTTCGGCGCGGCAGCCCCGGTCACCCTCTCGCTGGTGAACGGCAGGCCGGTCGTCGAGGACGGTCGCCTCCTGCACGCCGACGAGGAGGCCATCGCCCGCTCCACCCGGGCGCAGGCCCAGCGCCTCGCGCGGATGGCCGCCGGTTCCTGACACCACTGGAACTCCGGCCGAGGGGGACGGCCCTCGGCCGGCGGCCGTGGACCCGAGCGGGGTCCACGGCAGCCGTCACCGGGCGGTACGTACGCCATGTACGTACCCCCGGGGGCGGTGACTCGTGTCGCCGACCCCCGCGGCACATGACTCATGGGCGCGCAGCAGAGCACCTCAGCTGCATCACGCATCACTTCGCACCACCTCCCTGACATCCGCGTCACCGCCGACGTGCTAACCGACCGGAGGAAGAGCCCGTGGCCGCACAGCCCGAGAACCGCACCGGAGCAGACACAGCAGAAGCAGCAGACACAGCAGAAGCAATGGACACCGACGCGGATGTCGCGCCCGAAGACCCGAAACACCCGGTCGACGCCACACTCCCGCCCCTCCGGATGCTCGCCGGCGGTCTGCAGCACGTGGCGGCGATGTACGCCGGCGTGGTGGCCCCTCCACTCATCGTCGGTGCGGCCGTGGGGCTCTCCGCCACCGAACTCACCTTCCTGACCGGCGCCAGTCTCTTCACCGCGGGTCTCGCGACCTTCCTCCAGACCCTCGGTGTCGGGAAGATCGGTGCCCGGCTGCCCTTCGTCAACGGCGTCACGTTCGCCGGAGTCGCCCCCATGCTGGCCATCGTCGACACGACGAAGGACAAGGACGACGCACTCCCGGTCGTCTTCGGCGCGATCATCGTCGCGGGGATCCTGGGCTTTGTCGCGGCCCCCTACTTCAGCAGGCTCGTGCGCTTCTTCCCGCCGGTGGTCACCGGCACCGTCATCACCCTCATCGGTGTCTCGCTGCTGCCCGTCGCGTTCGGCTGGGCACAGGGCCCCGACCCGGCGGCGGACGACTACGGTTCGGCCACCCAACTCGCCCTCGCGGGCATCACCCTGATCGTCGTCCTGGCACTGCGCCGTTTCACCCGTGGGTTCCTCAAGCAGATCGCCGTACTCATCGGTCTCGTCCTCGGCACGCTGGTCGCGATCCCCTTCGGCGTCACCGACTTCAGCCCGGTCGCCGATGCGGAAATCGTGGGGTTCCCGGTCCCGTTCCACTTCGGGGCCCCGCAGTTCGCTCTCGCAGCGATCGTCTCCATGTGCGTCGTCATGGTGGTGTCGATGACCGAGTCGACCGCCGACATGCTGGCGCTCGGCGAGATCGTCGAACGGCCCGCCGACGAGAGGACCATCGCGGCCGGACTGCGGGCCGACACCCTCGGCTCGGCCCTCAGCCCCCTGTTCAACGGCTTCATGTGCAGCGCCTTCGCGCAGAACATCGGCCTCGTCGCGATGACGAGGATCCGCAGCCGATTCGTGGTCGCATGCGGCGGCGGCTTCCTCGTCCTGATGGGTCTGTGCCCCATGGCCGCCTCGCTGATCGCCGTCGTGCCGCGTCCCGTGCTCGGCGGCGCGGGTGTCGTGCTCTTCGGATCGGTCGCCGCGAGCGGCATCCAGACGCTGGTCGGAGCCGGCCTGGAGAAGGACAACAACGTGCTGATCCTGGCCGTCTCACTGGCCGTGGGGATCATCCCGGTCAGTGCGCCGGACTTCTATCACGCCTTTCCGGAGACGGCGAGGATCATCCTCGACTCGGGCATCTCCACCGGCTGCGCAGCCGCCGTCCTGTTGAATCTCGTCTTCAACCACCTCGGCAGGGGCCGCGACGCGGATGACGTCACGGCACCGACGGCGCCGGGCGGGGAACTCTCCCCGACGCACTCCGCGACGACGCAGCCGGTGCACTGAACCGGCGTGGTCTCACGAGCGCTGCACGGAAAAAATGCTGCAGTTGGGCCCGTGCACGGTGCCGTCCAGATGACCCGGTGTGCCGGGGTCGTACTGTGCATCGAGGTCGACCATGAGGAAGTCCGGGGGCTGTTCGATCCAGTGGTCGCCGATGAGCGAGAGCTCACCGTCCTGGTAGGTCCCGCTCATGGCGAACGAGCCGCGCGGCACCAGTGGATTGGACGGAGCGGGGAAGAAGCTGAAGACGGCCGAGACGTCTCCCCCGCCCTGGTCCTCGATGGTCAGCGACAGACCGGTGATGCCCTGGTTGCAGACATAACTGCCGAGCCACCGGCCGGTGACCGCCTCGACACCCTCCTCCTTGCCGGGATCCGGTTCGGGTTCGCTGCTCTCGCTCTCCGCCATCGACGTCTCGGAGGGGTCACTGCTCGGCACCGCCTCCTCCGTCGCGCTGTCGCTCGGTGAGGGCTCGTACGCGTACGACTCCGAAGGAGTGGGCGAGTACTCCGTCGCCGACGGGTACGGAGAGGTCCCTTCCGAAGCGCTCGAGGAGGAACCACCCGAGCCGAAGATCGCCTCCGCCTGCCAGGCGAAGACGCCGATGAGCACCACGGCCGCGGCGGACGCAAGGGCCAGGCGCCGCCGTGTCGTGGTCACCGTGGGAGAGGCCGGTGTGCCGTCCCATCGGCCCGCCGGGCCCCAGCCCGTTCCCGTCCCCGGGCCCTGCGGCGGCGGTGACGTCGGCACGGAGGACGAGGGAGGGGGTGTGGAGGGCACTGTGGGCGGTGGTGTGGACGGCACCGAGGGCAGCGGCGTGGGCGGCGACGGCGGCAGGGGAGGAACCCCGCCGCCCGGTGCCGTGCGTGTCTCGGCGTCGGCCTGCCGCGAGACGGTACCGGGGCCACCGGCGTCCCGATTCGCCGCCTCCTCGGTGACGGTCTGGGCGTACTCACGGACCGTCCGCGCGATGGACTCGGGCAGCCATGAGGCACTGGTGAACAGCAGTGTGGTCTTCGCGGCACCCGCGGTGTCGGTCAGCTCCGACAGCAGTTCGCCGACCGAAGGCCGGTCGTCGGGTTCCTTCGCCAGGCAACGCGCCACCAGCGGACGCAGCCCGGGTGCAACGGCGTCGAGGTCCGGTTCGGCGTACACGATCCTGAACATCAGGCCCTGTGCCGAGCCCGTTCCGAACGGTCCGGTGCCCGACGCCGCGAACGCCAGGACGGCCCCCAGCGCGAACACATCGCTCGCCGGACCCACATGACCCCCCGTCAACTGCTCGGGCGACATGAATCCGGGCGTGCCGATCACCGCCCCGGTGCGCGTGATGGCGCTCACCTCGCTCGCGACGGAGATCCCGAAGTCGATCACCCGGGGCCCGTCCGAGGCCAGCAGTACGTTCGACGGCTTGAGGTCACGGTGCACCAGACCCGATCCGTGGATCGCCTCCAGTGCCTCCGCCAGCCCTGCTGCCAGTGACGACACCGGCCCTTCCGGCCAGGCCCCGGACCGTGCCACCGCCACGTCGAGGGACATGCCCGGCACATAGGCCGTGGCGAGCCACGGAGGGTCGGCGTCGGGGTCGGCGTCCACGACCCCGGCGGTGAACACCCCGTTCACCCGTCGAGCCGCCGCCACCTCCCGTGCGAAACGCTGACGGAACTCGTGATCCTCGGCGAGTTCGGGCCGCACCACCTTCACCGCGACGGCCCGCCCGCCGCGTGAACGGCCCAGATACACCCGGCCCATTCCGCCCGCTCCCAGCCGCGCCACCAGCCGGTACGGGCCCATCCCCCGCGGATCGCCCGCACCCAGCGGTTTCAGCGGATCCATCACCCCACCCCCAAGTCCGCGTATGCACACCGCGGATGGCTGTCATGGTGCAGCAGGCAAGCGCTCACATGGGCAGTTATGCGGAAATGCGGCCCGCAGTCACGATCGCACGCCGTACGTGCGCGCACGGCGCCCTCGAGTGAGGCGCGCGCGCTCCGGTGCGCCGTGCCGCCGCAGGGCAGGGCCGCGGCGCGGCGGAGAGCTCGTCAGCGGTCCGACGGCCAGGACGGTCTCGCCGAGGTCCGTGTGCTGCCAGTCGGCGAGCTGCGCACGAATCTGTTCGGACTGTCCGCCGAGGCTCATGTTCCCGGCGATGAGGAGGCCTCCCGGGCGCAGCGTCGCGACCAGGGCGTTCGACAACGGCGGTGGTGGGCGCGTAGCCGTCGAAGAAGGCCACGTCCGCGCCGGTGCCGGCGAGGGCGGGAAGGATGTCGGTGCCTTCTCCGGTGTGGAGGGTGACACGGTCGGCCAGACCGTGGCGGCCAGGTGGTCGTGCGCGAGCAGGCTGTGGGTGGAGTCGCGGTCGATGGAATGGCAGGGTGGGGAGCACCTACCGCATCGGCGCGCAGGGGGAGCACCTAACGCCTCGGATCCGGGTTCGCCTCCGGATCCCACAGCATGAGGTTGCTGAACAGCTCCGCCTGCTCGACCGCGTCGTCCAGGGCGTGATGCGTGTGCCGCCGCCGGGACAGCAGCCCCCGTGGCATCACTCCTTTGGCGACGGCCCGCAGCGGCAGCCCGGCCTTCGTCGCGTAGAGGGTCTTCATGTCGAGACAGCCCGAGTGCCCGAAGGGACTCGCACCGGTGAAGCGGATCAGGTACCAGTACAGAAAGCTCCAGTCGTACGCGGCCGGATAACCGCACATCACCGGCTGCGCGCCCGTGGACACCTCCTGCACCCATGCGGAGAACTCGCTCATGGCGGTGGCCGCATCACTGCCCTCCCTGAGCAGCCGGTCCCGGTCGAGACCGCTCACCGCAAGCGCCTGGGGGACGAACTCCTCACTGATCGGCCGCAGCTCGCGGTAGAACGTGCCCGCCTCCGGGTCCTCGGCCGGGACGTACCCGTGCTCGTCCTGCCGGCCCGCGACCGCTGCACCGAGGCTGATCATCGAGTACGGGCCCGGGATCGGACCATCGGCCTCGATGTCGACGGAGATGTACAGACTGGGCTTGACGCGACGTGCTGTTCGTGGAGACATGTGCCGAGCCTGGCAGGCCGACAGGCCCCGGGTCACCGGGATTTCCCGGCAGTCGTGCCGCCGGTGCGTGCCGCACCCCCGGCCGGTGGTGCACCAACCCCCCCGGCGCACCTGTCCGTCCCCCTCCCCGGTGGACCGGCGGAAGGCGTCACCCGGGCGGCCCGTGGGCGGCTGCACGGCGAGGCGGTGCGCCGGACACTGAGCGTGACATGGGCACTCTCGGGAAGCTGACGCCACGGCAGCGCGCTGCCATGGCCGCCACGATGACCGCGAGCGCCCTGCTGTTCTCCAGCCTGACGAGCGTCGTCGTCGCCCTGCCCGCGATCCAGCGTGACTTCGGCATCAGCAGTTCCACACTGCACTGGGTGATCGTGGCCGCGCTGCTGCCGCTGTGTGCCGTGGCCGTGGTGACCGGCCGGCTGGGCGATGTGTTCGGCAGGCGCCGGGTGTTCCTGCTGGGCATGCTCTTCTTCGCCGTGGGCTCGACGCTGTGTGCGACAGCCCCGGACGGGTACTTCCTGGTGGCGGCACGCGCCGTGCAGGGACTCGGCATCGCGCTGGCCGTACCGCTCGCCCTGGCGAATCTGACGGCGGCACTGCCCGGGCACCTGCTCGGATGGGCGATCGGCGTACAGACCGCGGTGTCCACGTTCTTCGGGATCGCCGTGCCACTGGGGATCGCCCTGCTGGTGGAGTACGGGAGCTGGCGCTGGGCTTTCGCCGCCACCGTCCCGGTCGCGGTGCTCGTGATCGTCCTGGCACGCCGGTACCTGTACGAGACCCGCGGCCCTGCCGGAGCGTCGATGGACATCAGGGGATGCCTCCTCATGGGCTCCGGACTCACCCTCGTGGTCCTCGGCTGCGAACGGTCGTCGGACTGGGGCCTCTCGGACATCCGCACCCTGCTCCCGCTGACCCTCGGCATCGCACTGCTCGGCGCCTTCGTCCGGGTCGAACGGCGCGTCGCCGACCCGCTCCTCGACCTGCGGCCACTGCGCCGGCCCGAGGCATCCGTTCCGGTGGCCGCCCTGGCGCTCGCCCAGTGCGCGGCGCTCTGCCTGGTCATCTACGTGACCTTGTACCTGCAGCATGTGCTCGACTTCGGCGCACTGCACACGGGCCTGCTGCTCATCAGCACCGGCCTGGGCACCGTCGTGCTCTCACCGCTCGTGGGGCGGCTCACCGACCGCGGCCACGGCCCATGGCTGATCGTCACGGGTCTGACCGTGCTGGGACTCGGCCTGCTGTGGCTCACCTACGGGGTGACGCACCGGCACGACACCCTGCTCGTCCCGGCGCTGGTGCTCTTCGGCATCGCGCCGCCGCTGGTCTACCCGTCGTCGACCGGGCTGATCATGGCCGCGGTGTCCGAGTCCGCGCGGGGCGTGGGCGCGAGCCTGTCGGTGCAGAGCCGTCAGATCGGCGCGACGCTGGGGCTCGCACTGATGAACGCGCTGTTCACCACGGTCGAATGGCAGGAGCGCAACAGTCTGCGGGCGAGCTCGGGCACCGCCTTCACGGTGGCGGAACAGAACGCGTTCGACGACGCCCTGTCACAGGAGACGGAGGGAGGCGAGCTGCCGGCCCGGCTGCCCGGTGTGTCCCGGGCCCGGGTCCGTGCCGCGGCCGACAACGCATTCGTCGCCGCGATCGAGATCAGCTTCCTGGTGCTGGCCGGACTGCTGCTGCTCGCCGCCCTGGTCGCGTGCGCCGTGTACGTCAGCCGGGCCGCTGCCCGGCCCCGGAAGAGGTCCCCGGAGCCCGACTCCGCCAGGCGACCGGGCCGCGCCAGCCGTGGCGGAGAGCCAGCAACCGAAGGCCGAAGGTGGCGAGCATGGCCGCGCCGGCGCTGATCGGCCCGAGCGCGCCGAACTCGAGCAGCACGGCCACGGTGCCCGCCCCGAGAACGGACGGCAGCGCATACATCTCGCGGTCACGCCGGAGCAGAGAGGGGATCTCCCCGGCGAGGAGGTCCCGCAGCACGCCACCCCCCACGGCGGTCGCGACCCCGATGGCGGCGGCGTGGAACGGCTCGATGCCCCAGAAGGCGGCCTTCACCGTGCCCGACACGGAGAACAGCCCGAGCCCTGCCGCATCGACGACCTGGACCGCAGCGCCGATGCGGTTGATCGCCGGGTGCAGGAAGAACACCACCGCGGCGGCCACGAGCGGCGTGGTGAAGTAGCCCATGTCCCTGAAGGCCGCGGGCGGTACGTCCCCGATGACGAGATCGCGGAACACCCCGCCGCCCAGGGCGGTGATCTCTGCGAGGGCCGCGATGCCGAAGACGTCGAAGCCCTTGCGGACGGCCACCAGCGCTCCGGTGACGGCGAAGATGAAGATGCCCGCCAGGTCCGCGACCGTGTGCACCGAGTGTTCGAACAACTCGTACACGTTCGACACACGGGAAGTGTTCCTGGCCGGGGCAGCCGGAAAGCTCCGCCATTGGAGCGGCGTACGGCAGCGGCGCCCGCAGCCGCCGCCCCAGGGCCTCTCGTTTGGATCTTGCCGGGCTCGCGTGCCCCGGCACGCACGCTTGCACGCACCGGACCCCGCTCACCGATCCGGCCTGATCCGAACGGAAGACCCCAGGCGCATGGATCACCCGGCGGCGGCAGGCGTCCAGCCCGGGTCCCGCCCGCTCAGCCCGATGACCCGGTCGAGCAACGGGGCCTGCTCGGCGACCGGGACGACGGGTCCGAACATGCCCCCGCCCCCGGAATCGTCCCCCGAGGCCTCCAGCAGGCGGTACGACACCTGCAGGCTTGCCTCGTCCGGGTCGTAGTCCTGGCCCGTGGCACGGGCCAGATCCCAGCCGTGGACGAGCAGTTCGTTGAGCGCGACCCGGCCGGCGATCGCCGCCGGGAAGGTCAACCCGCCCGCCTGTGTCTCGCCGTCCCAGGCCCCCGGGGCGCGCCACGCCGTGGCCATTTCGTCCAGCAGGCGCGGCAGCGCCGTACGCCAGTCGTCCGCCAGCACCGGAGTGACCGTGCTCGGATCGGTGCCCGTCGACGGGCCGAGATCCTTGCGCGCGGCGTCCCGGAAGGCGACGGACAGCCCCACGACATGGGCGAGCAGTTCCCGCACGGCATAGTCGGGACAGGGCGTCGGCCCCCCGAGGCTCGCGTCGTCGACGTTCTCCGCCAGCCGCGCCATCCCGGAGGCCACCGGTCCGAGGTCCAGAGTGTTCATCTCGTTCGTCTCCATGAAGGGAAGACCTTCCCCGGTGCGGAAATTCATCGCCCACCGGCCGGGGACAGGCGATCCGGGCTCCGCCGCCCGCCGGACGGCGGTGCAGCGGCGTGACCGTACGCCCGATCGGGCGAGGCGCACGTGGCAGGACGCGCCGGGCGCCCTCGGCGCCCATACGCTCCCGTGGGTGACCCGTACCACCCGCACCAGTGCCCTGAACACCGGCCTCGGCGACTTCCTCGCCTGGGCGGAGACGGAACGGGGAGCCCCGCTGCCCGTACGCCCCGCCGATGCCGTGCTGACGCTGCTCGCCCTGCGCGGCGCGGACCGCAGGGCGGGCGTACCCGAGCCGACCCCGGAGCTCCTGCGCCGCGTACTGCTCGAGGACCTTCCGCTGTTCCTCCAGGCGACCGCGGACGAACTCGCGGCCGTGCCCGACGTCCTCACCGCCCTCGCCGACCGGGTCCGTGCGGCGAACCGGCTCAATGCCAAGCGGCACGAGCGGCTCCTCGCGGCGATCCCGGACGCACTCCCCGAGTTCGGGCGGGTCATGAACGATCCCCGCAATCTGACCTGGCCGCGCTGGTACGCATCGCTGCTGCGCGACGAGGGTGTCGACGCCGAGGACTCCGACGCGGTACGCACCTGGCTCGCCGCACTGGACGCCTCGCCCCACGAGGACCGGCCCCGGCTTCCCTCCCCGCTGCACCGTTCCGACGTCACGACCGCCACCTTCGTCGCCCGGGTCCGGCTCACCGAGGCGCTGCTGGCCGCATTCGCCCGTGATGTCGAAGGCCCGTCTCCAGCGGGCCCGCTGCTGCCCGCCACCCCCGCGCTCTCCGCCGACCGTCCACAGGACGCGCTCGTCGACGAGCTGGAGGCCCTCGCGGCCGCGCTGACCGACCACTGGACGGCCGCGGGCCTCACCGCCGCCCTCACGGGCCCGCACGAGGGTCTGGCCCCCGGTCCCGAGGCGCTGCCGCACGTCGTCCTCGCCGACCGACTGCTCGACGAACACCTCGACTACTACGGCGACCCCGCCGTCCCGCTCCCTCCGCCGGCCGCACTGCCGGCGCCCGACGAGATCAAGGCACTCCTCCACGCCGCCCCGCTCCCCGCCTCGCTCCCGGCCGGGGCCGGCGACGTACGCGAACTGGCCGAGCTCTGCGGTTTCCCCGGCCCGGCCGACGACGTATGGACCGGCGGAACCCCGGAGGAGCTCACCGAACTCGGCGCCGACATCCTGGCCGCCGTCGTCGAGCGCATCGCCGCCGACTCCGGCCCCGACGACGAGTACGTGCTCGACGCGGCCCACGTTCTCTACGCGCTGTACGAGCGCGGCGGCACCCCCGACTCCGTGGCCCGGAAGGCATCCGACCACGCCGACTGGATGATCGCCCCCGAACTGGAGGACGCCCCCGTTCCGGTCCCGGACACGGCGCCTCCCGGCTACACGACCCCCATGCCCGCCGAGCTGTCCACCCTGTTGGGCCTACCCGGCCTGGAGGAGGCCGACCGCACGGAACTCGACGGCCACGCCCGCGCCCTCGCCGCCGTCGTCGACGACCTGGCCGCGACCGGATGCGTCTTCCGCACCGGCGACACCTACGGTCTGACCCCGCTCGGCAGTGCCGTCCTGCGGCACGTACTGGCAGTGGGCCATGTCGCGGCACCCGATGACACGACCGTCTCCGCCTGGGACGCCACGGAGACCGTCACCGCGGTCCAGTACTGGCCCGAGCACATCGCCGCCGCCACACTGGCGCAGTGGACCGGCGCCCGCGGCGGTACCGACGCGGCCTGGAGCGAACTCCTCGACGCGGCCTCGGCCGCCCACCCCTCGGTCTCCCTGCCCGAACTCTTCGTCCGCCTCGACCGGGTCCCCGTCCCCGCACCGTCACTGCGCACAGCCCTCGGCGACCCCGTGACCGGCGACTACGCCCGACACGCCCTGCTCGCCCGGGGCGAGGACGTCCCTGCGGACAGCATCCCGCCGACCGCCCGGGCGACGCGGGTACTCGACGAACTCTCGGCCCGCGCGGCAGAGGACATGCGCGCCTTCGTGGACGCCGCCGCCGAGGACCGCGAACCCGCCAGGGCCCCCACGGCCCTGCTCGACGCCTTCGACGAGGCCGCCGCCGACTGGCCCGGCGGCGCCGGGGCCCTTCTCACCGCGCTCGCCGCCGCCGACCCGACCACCTCCCCCCGCGTCCTCGAGGATCTGCGCGACCGCCATCCCGACATCGGGGTGGCGGATCTGGCGTCACACGCGGCGAAAACGGTCAGGGGCGCCGGGCGGGCACGGCAGCGGCGCCACTGACCCCCGTCACGGCCGGGACCCTCCGGGCAGCAGGGCCGCGGCCGGCCGCTCTCCCCGAGCGAGCCGGCCGCCGCTCTCCCGCTCCGATCAGCCGCCGTCCCGCCCCGCAGCACGCCAGCAGGCCAGCAGCACCGGCTCCGGACGGTGGAGCCCACCGGGCACCACGTCGAACACCTGCATGGCACGCAGGCCCCGCACGGCACGGGCCGCGTCCACGGCGCCGAAATCGCCCGCCGTCGTGATCGCGGCGGCGAGGTCCTCCGCCGTGAGCCCCTCCTCGGTCATGAACTCCACCACCGCACGGAAGGCCGTCCACAGCGACGTCCCGGGCCGCAGACCGGCCTCGGCGAGGAATTCCGCAGAGCCCGCCTCGGACTCCAGCCGGTCGCCCACCGCGCGCAGCGCCTCCCCTTCCGTCCCTCCCTGCGCCAGACCCTGCGCCAGCCGGTCCACCAGACACGGCCAGCCGCCCGTGACCGCCCTGAGCCGCTCATAACCCGACTCGGACGTGAACGCGCCCACGTCCAGCGACCAGGCCCGCAGACCGTTCGCCGTGAAGCGGCGCAACGCCACGACCTCGGCCGAGATCTCCGGATCGTCACCCAGCACCGCCGTCCAGAGCGCGTCCTGGTCCGGGCCCGCCACCAGGACCGCGGACCGCGTGACACCACGCCGCTCGGGAAACCGCGTCTGCGCGATGTGCAGACTGCCCAGACACGTCTCCTGGTTGGGTGATTTGGACGTCAGGTCCGACAGCACGACTCGTCGGGCACCCGGGGCGCCGGCGACGAGTTCCCGCTCGAAGTCGGCGCGCTTCTTGACGGGTGGCATCACCCAGCCGGTCGCCTCCGCCACCTCGCGCAGCGCCGCGCTCACCCGGTCGATCCCCGTCGCCGCTGTGCCGATGACCACCCTCGTCTGATTGCGGCGCCCGGGCAGCACATCGGCGATCTGCGCGGCGGTGAGGGGACAGTGCGGCCGGCCGGGCCGGGAACAGTGGCGGGCCTCCAGCGCCGTGAAGTGCTCGGTGACCTGCCGGCCGGAGGCGTTCTGCAACTGTGCCTCGACCGCCTCCAGACTGCCGATCATGCTCAGCGCGTTCGCACTGCGCAGATGCCATCCCCTGTGGTCGGAGTCCGGAGCCAGCACACCGAGCCCCTCCATCTCGGTGAGATACGTCCGGAACTGGTCGGCGTCGAGATCGTGGAATCCCTCGCCCCACCAGTAGGTGCACTCGTCCCACAGCTGCGCCTGGGTCATCCGGGCGTCGAGGCCGTGGTGATGGGCATGGTGCGCGACGACATTGGCGATGACGTTGTAGCGCGAGTCGAGCTTGAGAGTGTCGTGGAAGGCCGCTGTGATGCTCTGCTTCAGCTCCTTGTCCGACTGAACGCGTTCCACGTCGGCCCGGGTGATCCGGTAAGGGGGACCGGAGGCGTCGGAACCGCGCCGGGCGTGCATCGTGCGCACCAGACGATGGCCGAACATCTGCAGCAGGAACGGCTGGTAGGAGCAGTGACCGAGGATCCGGTGCACCAGTGCCGGTTCCTCGAAGTGGTAGCCGAGCGCAGCGAGCGGCTCGATGAGGAGGCCCGCCGCGTCCTGCGGCGCCAGCGGACGGATCACGGTGGGCTGCTGCGACAGATGGTTGAACGGATGGTTCTCCGCGATCGTCGCATAGCGCTGCACCGAATGCAGGCCTGCGAACACGACCTTGACCCGCTCCTCGGTCTCCGGGCCCAGATCGCGCAGCCTGCGCGTCTGCGTGAACTGCGGGGCATCGGCGTCGAAGAACGCGTCGGCCTCGTCCAGCAGAATCAGCAGATGACGCCGACTGTCCTCCCTCAGCCATGACTTGAGCCCGTCCAGCACCTGCTGATGGCTGAGCAGGGCATCGGCCCTGACCCGGCGGGGGAGCGCAATCGCCTCCAGCTCGACCAGCCTGCGGCCGAGCACGTTCCACAGGGCGGACGCGCTCGCGTTGGTGCCCTTGTAGGTGGAGTCCAGACTGAGCGACAGGGCGAGCCGCGCCGTGGGCTCGGGCTTGCTGAACGCGCGGGCCGCCTCCTTGAGCAGAGCGGACTTGCCCAGTCCACGGCCGCCGAAGACGACCTGGCTTCCGTCCGGATTCTGCACCGACTTCAGTTCCTCGTGACGGCCGAAGAACATCTCCTCGGCCACCCGGCCGCGCTTCTCGCTCACATACGGATTCACCGCCGAGAACGGCAGCAGCACCCTCATCGCCGAGGCGAGCAACTGCTCACCGCCCGCCGCCAGATGGGCGAGTGCGGCATCGTCGAGCACCACCAGCGGCCGCCGGCCCACGCATCTGACCGCCAGCGTCGCACGGTCGCGCGCCTTCAGTGTGCCGAAATAGGCGACGAGCAACGGCTCCTGACCGGGATCCTGCTGCACACGGGCCAGCAGCGCGTCGGGGCTCGGCTGTCCCCACACGAGCATGATGCGCAGCCTGCCGCGCAGCGCCGAGCCGAAGGCGGGAACCAGCGCCTCTCCGGTGCAGGTCACCTCCGGGAGGTCGAGGAAACGGTAGTCACCTCCGCGATAGCGGTCGTCGCGCTGCGGTTTGCGCCGGCTGCGGTACCCGACGAGCCGGAGCGCCGGCATGAGCAGATCGCTCTCGTTGAGCCCGTCCGAGCGGCGGGCCCCCTGGCGCGAGGACATCTCCAGCCAGCCCTCGAGGCCCAGCGCGGCGAGCTCGGCGAACTCGGGCGACATGGCCGAGTAGTCGAGCGCATCGAGCCCGAGATGGCACTCACGGCGACGGACCGCGGCGATCAGCTCACGGGTGATCCCCGCGTGGAGCGCCTCGGGAACAGCGGGGAAGAATGCGGACAGCGCGAGACCGGGCGGCTGGGTGTCCGGGACGCCCTCTCCGTTGGCGAGGCCCGAGATCAGTACGTCCGCGGTGAGCAGGTCGCCGTCGGCCAGCAGTGGTTCGACCCTGGCGAGATCGTCCGGCGTCACATCGGGGATTTCGCCGAGCCGCGCCCTCAGGCGGGCCGCGGCCGTGGCATGGGTACGGGACAGCTCCTCCGACAGCTCCGTGAACCGCGCCCGCACGGGCCCGAGTTCGGCGGCGGGATCGATCGCCTGAGCCTGGAGCCGCTGCTCCATGCGGCGCTCCTCGTCCTCCCGGTAGACATTGTTGATCCTGGCACGACGCAGCGTCTCCTCGAGTCGTCGGCGCATACGCTCCAGTTCGTCGGCGACCCGCTGCCCCGACTCCGACACCAGCCGGTGCAGCAACTCGGGCAGCGGCTCCGCGTCATGGGCCGGGCCGGGCAGGGGACCCTTCAGCGCGAGGCCGAGCAACTCGGCGGCGGTGGCGAAGTGCTCGTGCTCGACGTGGATGCGTACCGCCTCCTCCCAGGTGCGTTGCCCGGCCTCGACGAGTTCCCCGGCCGACGACTCGGGGCAGTGGATCCGGCCGGCGCTGTCGACGGTGGTCCCTCGGACCTTCAGCAGTTCGGCGGACAGGGCCAGTTCCGCGGCGATCTCCCCGGAACCGAGGCGGACGTCCCCCGCCAGAAGACCGAATGTGTGATCCAGCGACCGCGCTGCCGCTGCCATCGCAGCCGAGGCGAGTGGATCACCGGAGGGAGCCTGCTCCGCCAGCTCCGTCAGGGCGTGGGAGCGCCGCCCCAGCACCGTCGCGCGCATCTCCCGCACCTGGTCGGCGCTCCAGTCGGTGTCGCTGCCATTCAGCGCACGCGCACAACCGACCCACTTCTCGACCAGCCGCAGGCGCTCGGTCATCTGGCGCAGCACGTCCTGGCGGGACGGCCCTTCGAGCCGGCTTCGGCTCGAGCCCATCAGCCGCTGGTCGATGGCGTCGAGCTCGGCCTGGAGCCGTGCCGGATCCGCCAGCTGCCGCAGACGCGCCGCCACGTCGTCCAGCGCGGGGCGGTCGTCGTCCACGGCATGCTTCAGCAGGGCCCCGATCAGACCTTCCGGCATGAGCCAGCGCCGTGCGATCTCGCTCGCCCGGCGGAAACGCAGCCGGGGCACCTGCACCAGCCCTTGCCTGCAGTCCTCCCGGGCTTCCTCCAGCGCCTTCTCCAGCTCGCCCCGGTCGCGCGCCAGGGCGAGCGGCGGGGAGGAGAGGAGCGTCGACTGCAGGGCCTGCTGGGACACCTCCCTGACGATCGCCGCCAGATGGGGCGGCAGACCGGGGGCGAGCGCACCGAGGGGCGCGCCGACCTCCGAGTCACCGGTGACCAGCACACCACGCAGGAGTGCAGTTGCGGCAAGACAGGCATCCGCCCGGCTGCCGGCGAGCGACTCCATGGTGGTGCCGCCGAGTTCGATGCGCAGTCGCGCGGCGCACTCGCCGTGCTCGGAGCGCATCGCGTCGGCGTAGGCGGCCATCCTCAGCGCCGCGATCCGGTGCGCCGGCTCGCCCGCCGCCCCGGCGAGCGAGGCCGCGAGACCGAAGCGCCCTTCGGACACCAGGACAGTGAGGTACGCGATGACCGGGCGGGCCGGACCACCGGCGGCCCCGGACTCCGGCCCGGAACCGGATCCGTGGTCCGTCTCCGTCTCCGTCTCGATGGGAGAAGGGGGCAGGGGAGCGGTGGCCCGGACATCGGAGGTCCCGTCGGCGGAATCGGGCGCCCGTGGGTCGTCCGACGGCGACGACGCCTCAGCCGGGTGAGCGGACCGCTCAACTTCGGTCCCCGCCTCCGGCATGGCCTCCGGCATGGCCTCCGGCATGGCCTCCGGCATGGCCTCCGGCATGGCCTCCGGCATGGCCTCCGGCATGGCCTCCGGCATGGCCTCCGGCACGGCCTCCGGCTCCGGCACGGCTTCGTCCGCGGACGGGCTCTTCGGCGCCTGCGTGGTCCGTGGGGTGGGGGAGGGCGGGTCCGGTGTGGTCCGTGGGGCGGGCGGGGGCGGCAGGTCCGGCGTGGCCCCGGGGTGCGGGAGGTCCGGCGTGGTCCGGGCGTTGGGGGAGGGCCGGAGGTCCCCTGCTACCCGGCGGGCCTGTGCGGTCCGACCGGCGGCAGGGGTTTCCGGGTCCGGTGCGGCCTCGGGGGGCGGGACCGCTGCAGGGCCGCCCACGGTCTTCTGCTCCGGGGCAGCTCCGGCGTCCGGTACGGGTCCGTGGTCGGTCCCGACCACGGACCGCCGGGCAGTCATGCCCTCGTGCCGGCTGTCGGGCCCAACGGCGCCGGCAGCGGGCGTCTGCGCACCGGCGGTCTGCTCCTCGGTCTGTTCCTCCCGAGGTGGCGCGGCTGCGGCAGCGCGGTCGTCGACGGACCCGTACGCGGCGAGGGACGTGCGTACCGTCCCACCAGGGGAACCACCGGGGTCGCCGACAGCGGGGTCCTCGGCCGTACGGCCGGGGGCAGGGTGATGCGCGGAGTGCGGGGCGTTGCCGACGGAGGCCTCCGGCGAGGGAGCCGTGTGCGAGTCCGGCGACGGGCCCGTGCTCGGCGCCGGGGCATCGGAACCCGTCCCCGAGGCTCGCAGCAGCGCGTACTGGATGGCCAGAGGTGCCAGCCACGGTGCCTGGACGGCGACATCGGACAGGAGGTTCAGGATGTCCCCGGCCCGTTCGGCGCGCTCGGGCGCCATTTCCACCAGCATCAGCAGGATGCCCAGCGCCGAGGCCTCACGCTCGTCGCCTTCGCTCCAGTCGTTCGTCCTGCTCAGCGCCCGGGCCCTGGCCTGCGCCAGGCCGAGCGCCTCGGCAACGGCGGTCGAGGCCCGAGGGGCGCTCAAAGCGAGCACATGGTCCAGCTGTTCGCGTAACGGGGCGTGGGCCAGACGTCCGAGCAGCGTCTCGGTCCGGCTGCGGATCGTGTCGAGGTCGGCCCGGTCCGTCGTGACGTCGTACGCCCTGAGCCCCGTGGCGGCTTCGTCGAAGGACCTCGCGACCCTCCTAAGCGACTCCAGATCCCTGTCCTCGGGACGGGCCTGCGCGTTCACGGCCTCGGCGACACGGCCCACGGACTCCTGGGCGGTCGCGAGCGCTTCCTCGACCCGAGCGACGGCTTCGATCAGGAACGCGGAATCGGGCAGTTGCCGCTCATCGGTCCACAGCGCTCCGGAACCGGCCACCGTCGGGCCCCCGTCGCCGCAGAGCTCCTCCTGACCGGTCTGCGCCAGGGCAAGATCCGCCACCCGCCGGGCGGCCTTCCGCACGCTCTCCACGGCCTCGCGCTGCGACGCGTCCGTCATCCACGGCTGTTGCAGGGCCCACAGCCAGATCGGCGCGTCGTCGGCGCAGGCGCGCAACAGGGACCAGGCGGTGAGCCGGAGCAGCGCAGGGCTCCACTGGTGGGTCAGGGGCTTCCTGTCCCGGCCGTCGCCGGTGTCAGGACGGTCGCTCCCCGGGGCCGTGCCATCCCCGGTGCCGTCGGCCGACCCACTGTCGTCCGACTGCCTCCCTGCCAGTGCCGCGTCCGAGAGACCGGAGATCAGGGGCCGGGACAGATGCCGTGCCGCGTGCCTGGTGCGCGCGGATTCCGGATCCTTCTGCATCCGGCCCAGCACGTCCCGGCACAGCGCCGGGCTCACACGGGTGCCGACGACGGGTATGCGCAGGGTGGCGAGCAGATGGCGCCGCCACTGCACCGGGATGGAGACGAGTGCGTGTTCGACGTCGTCCGAGGTGAGTTCGGAGACGGCCGGGGCCAGCGGGGAGGGAACCCCGGCCAGGGCCGCGGACAGCGCGCCGAGCGCCTGGCACAACTCGGTACCGGGCTCATGGCCGCGCGGATGAGGAACCACGGGATAGCTGGGTCCGGATTCCACGCACGGCTGCGGGTGTGGGGACAACGGTGCTCCTGTTCGACGGTGCGGGTGGAGACGGGGCCGGGGCGGGCGCGCCTTTCGGCGCGGTCAGCCGCCGCGCCGGTGGGGGCGTACGTAGGTGTATCCGGGCGGGAGTTCCGGGCTGCCGGCCAGTCCGTAGGCGTGGAAGTCCTCGCGGTAGCTGCGCCGTTGGTCGTCGCTCGCCTGCTGTCCCAGATGGCCGATCCGGCGGAGGAATCCGGCGACCCGGTGGGCTTCGGCCGGCCGGACCGGCAGTTGGGTCCGGTACGCGGCGGTCTCGTCGCCGATCGACGCGATGTGCGGTGTGTAGCAGAGGAGTTCCACCGGAAGCTCACCGCAGCGAGCCGGATGGTGGGTGGGTCCGCCGGTCCGGGCGCGGCTGCCGCGCTCCGAGGTCAGCTGCCCGGAGCGCAGCAGTTCCGTGAGCGTGTGGTCGACGGCCCCTCCGGGCGCCCCGGGCCGTACGTCCGTCACGAGCATGATCCGGTCGACGGCGGCCGCCGCCAGGTCACGCGGGAGCAGGGCCCGGCCGTACGCGTCCAGCAGCCCGAGCCGGCGCACGGCCGTCATGACCAGGCAGCACAGTGAGGAGTCGCGCGGCGCCCGGGAACGGGACCAGAGCCCCGCGGCGGCATCGCGGGTGACGACCCGGCGGTCGTGGCGATGGGCGATCCGTTCACCGTCGAGCGTCACCGGAGCGGGAAGCGGGAGGCTGCGCACACGGATCGTCCGGCTGTCGCGCTCCCATGCGAAGGACAGCCGGAGCCCGGGAAAGAACCACTCCGGCCAGCTGACACCGGTGAGCAGGTATTCCTGACCGGCCCCGGCCCGCACTGCGTTGCGGGCGGCGTGCCGGGACCGCACGGTCCGTGCGTCGTGCCGCACCACCACCTGGACCGGCTGTTCCGCAGGACGTCCGTCCGCGAGCTCCGAGGCCACATCGGCGGGGAGTGGAAGGACGTCGTCCAGGATGTGCCGCAGACGCAGCGGCTGCGACCAGGCGACGACGCCGTCGGGGGACGCCGTACGTACCGGGGCGCCCAGTTCCCGGTCGTCCGGCCACGCTGGGGAGGTTCCGTCGCCGTCCTCGGCCCCGGCGCGGCCCCGGCCGATGTGCTCCGGCCCTGCGTCCGACGGCTCCGTGCCCGTGGTCCCGCCGGGGAAGTACTCGGAGCGCCAAACACCTCCGCCCTGCCGGAGACCGTCCAGGGACAGCCGTACGCCATAGCGCAGGAGGCCCGTTCGTTCGTCGGTCTCGCGTCGTACGAAATCCGCGATGACGGTGTTGAGGTGGCACACCGCGAGCGGATAGCGGGTGCCGAACAGCTCCTGGGCCTCGGGAGCGCGCCCGCGGAGGGCGGCCCCGGCCGCGGTGTGCCGTACGCGGCGTTCTGCGGTACCCGCGCGGGTCCTTCGTGGCACGGCGGAGCGAGCGGCCTCCACCGCGATGCTCTCGAGCACTTCGCGGCCCACCGGCCCGGTGTCGGTGAGACGTGCCGCCAACGAGGCACGGGTGAAGGCGTATTCGCCCCACATCCGCGCCTGCGACAGTCGGCCCAGTGCCTCCCGCACGGTCCGCAGAAGCCCCTTCAGAGCGGCCTCCAGGGCGCGCTCCCCACTGCCCCGCGGCAGGAGCAGCGGCAGCGGAACCGGTGCCAGCGAGCTGGTGAGCCGCTCGCGCCCGCGCGTCATCAGATGGTGTGCGTAGTACGCAGTGTCGTCGAGGTCGCTCTCGTTCCCTGCATAGCGGGCGCCGAGCAGGAGGTGGCCGTAGGGGTCGATACGGCGACGCTGCCGGAGCCGGGTGAGGCGTATGCGCGTGGGGGCGAGTCCGTCCCCGAAGGCGTGCGTGTCAAGGACGAGCCGCTCGTACGGAACGGGCGTGGACTCCTGGGCGGTTGCTCTCGCCTCGCCCCGGTCCGGCTCCGTGTCCGGGTGGACGACGCCATCCGGGTGGGTCGGGGCGGTTGACGCGCCGCCCTCCTTGTAGACGACCTCGGCGGGCACGAGATCGGCTGCGGTGCGTATGTTGACCATGGCGCCGACCGGCAGTGCGTCCAGTTCGTCGCCGAGGGCCACGGACGGGAACTCGCCGATGTCCAGCGGACCGCCCGCGTAGCCGCCGACGGCCGTGTCGTAGCCGAAGTAGAGCGCGTTGAATGCGACTGTTGTGTGAACGGGCGCCTCACGGGCCTCCACAACCGCCCCGAGGTAGTGCAGCAGCCGGTCGGTGTGACCCGGGCCGCAGGCATCCAGTCCGTGCAGCATGTCAGGGCTGATCAGCGGTTCGTCCACGTACGGCCGCCAGACGCGGCTTGCAGGCTGAGCGTTAGCGCGTGCTCTCGTCATATGCCCCCATCATCACGTCTTCGTCACACAGTGAGAAGGGATGAATGCGGAGTGAAAGGGCGTTCGGGGGGCGTGCGCTCGGGAGTGAGCGCTGTCGGCGAGGCGGCGACGCGACCTGCGGCCGACCGCACGGTGATCGCCACCGTCGGCGTCGGCACGTTCCTGGTATGCGGGGCACGGGCGCCGACGTACTACGGGATGGTGCGGGCGGCGACCGCATCCACCAGCAGGATCGCCGAGAACCTGCCGGACAACTGCTCCGGGGACGTGCCCGGTTGCAGCTGAACGGGACCCTGCCGAGGCCGAGCCCGTCCGTACAGCGAAATGCCCCGCACCAAGCCTTCCGCAACACCCCTCAGCAGTCCGAGCCGCAGTCGGCCTCGGACGAGCAGCCGCTGGGCGCAAGAGGGCAGCGCCCGGTCCCGGGCCGTACCGGACGGGGTTGACCCGACTCTTGCCGCCGCGAGCCGACTGTGCCATACAGGTCTGGACCAATCCTTCGGCACTGGAGGCGGTCCGATGCAACGCTCCCCAGGGTTCCCTGTGTTGATGTGTGCGGCCGCGGTGCTGCTCGGCTCCTGCGGTCCGGCCGAGGCCGAGGACACGCGCGGCCCGTCCAGGCCGGGCGGTGTCACGGTCCATGCGAGCAGTGCCACTTCGGTGCACGTCATGTGGGACCGGGCGGCCGACGACCGGGGCGTCACGGCGTACGAAGTCTTCCGCGCCGGTACGAGGGTGAAGTCCGTACCCGCCGCCGGACACATGACCGATGTGGACGGTCTGGCTCCGTCCAGCGCGTACACCTTCACCGTCCGCGCCGTGGATGCCGCGGGCAACGCCTCGCCGCACAGTACGCCGGTCGCCGTCACCACTCTGGCCCGTGCCGTCGAGGACAGCCGTGCCCCGAGCCGCCCCGGTGCCCTCAAAGGACGTGTCGAAGGCACCGGTTCGGTCGTTCTGTCGTGGGCCGCGTCCACGGATGACACGGGCGTGACGGCCTATGACATCCACCAGGCCGACACGCGCATCCACAGTGTCTCCGGTACCACGACCACCACACGCATCAAGGGTCTGCGCCCGGGGACGGTCTACACGTTCACGGTGCGGGCACGCGATGCGGCCGACAACTCCTCACCCGACAGCGCCTCGCTCGACCTCGCGACCGACCCCGCTGCGGGTGACGGCCCGAGTACGGCTCCGACGGCGCTCACGGCCACCATCCGCGCGACCGGCGCCGTCCACACCATCGACCTCGGCTGGGCCCCTCCGAGGACCGGCGCTCCGGTGAAGGAGCACCAGCTCTTCCTCAACGGCCGGCTCGCCACCACGATCGTCTGGGGCGCCCCACCACCACCGGGCCGGGTCAAGTACAGCTTCACCGTCACCGACGAACCCCGCACCCGCTACTCGGTCAAGCTCCGCGCCCGGCTCCCGGACGGGAACTGGGGCGACTTCTCGGCGCAGCGCACGGTGGTGGTCGGCTACGGCCTCGGGGAACATCGGTACAGCGGTTATCGGTGAGAACGATCATGGTCGTCTAGCACAGTGATCCACTTCGCTGCTGAGGTTCGGTGAAACGCCTCCGGGCCTGGTCCGGGCCTGGCTACGGTCCGGCTCGTGCCGGTGGAATTCCTGAGTGATGAGCAGGCCGTTATCTGTATCTGTCACTGCTGACGGTCGGCTTCACCTGCGGTTTCGTGTGGCTGACAGTGTCAGCCAGGTATCGCTCGGCGGGTCGATGAGCTGTGAGCCCCAGTCGGCTGAGCCGAGGGTTCACACCTGTCATGGGCGCGAAGTACCTGGATTATTGACTGGTCGCGGTGGAGGGCATGCGCCAGACTCCGTGGCCATGGAAGGCACGATTACTCAGCGGGTTGGCGAGCTCGGTGCGGATTCGAGCGAAGTGGCAGAAGACGCCCAGCATGCGCTGATCGCCATGGGGCCAGAGGTGCTGGACGAGTTGATCGCGGCAACACCTCACCTGGGGGCGTTCGGGCAGCTCTGCGCCATCGAGGTATTCACTGCGCTGAAGGATCCGCGGCCGGGCGACGTGCTGATCGGCCTCTTGGAGAGCGAGAACGCCACCGTTCGCCAATGGGCGGCCGAAGCCTTGGCTGACCTGGAGATCCAGCGTGCTGTGCCAGCTCTTCAACGAGCCTATGAAGCCTTCCGGCAGCGAGGCGAGGCCCCCGATGACAGCGAAGGAGTGGCACTTCGCTGGACACTGACGGATCTCGGGGCCCGCGAGCTCGTGATCCCGCCCCGGACTGCTGCACTGCGGGCCTCGCTCGGGAGCCTGGCCCCGGCATGGCCGACGGCTCACCTTGCGGAGGTCATCGAGGATCTTGCCGCTCACGATCAGGCGGTGCTCTATTTCCAGGTGTGGCAGATCAAACCGGACAGCGGCGCCTTCGGAGGCCATGGCCCAGGCATCGACTGGGACATCGACCGCCAGTTTCCCTGGGCTCGGATCGTGGCCGAATGCCGGGACTGGGCACTTCTGGCAGCCGAAGCAACTGACAAGGCTCCAGATCTGGTAGCGACGATTTGTTGGATTGATGCCTCGGATCTGTGATGGCCCCGGTCTGACCGACAGATCGCGTCAACTTGTCTACAGATACAGGATGTTGCGCCTCATTGGCGCGAAGCTGACGGACTCCGTCACGCGGAGGTGCCAAAGCCTCGGCGGAGGTCGCGGAGCTGTCCGAGGGCCACGGCGAGTTCGTTGCGGAGCCGCTCGTTCTCCACGTGCAGTTTTCGGTTGGCTTCCCGGAGCGCTCGAACCACCGATTCGTGTGACTTGGTGCTGATCCGCTGGTGATCGGGCAAGGCCGGTCGCCCAGTGGCGGGCTGCTTGTTCGCGAGGTCTCGCAGCCTGGCCAGCAGCGTCGCCTGGGCGGCGTCGTAGAGAAAGGTCCGGGAAACGCCGGCCCGGGCGGCGACGCCAGCGACGGTGGTTGCTCCGCCATCGCGTTCCAGGGCCTCCAGGACAGCCTGGACACGCGCGATGCAGTCCAGGCGGCGCTGTTGCGCGGCCTCGGCCAGGTGAGACGAGTTGTCAGCTCGCATCTTCTGCCCTCTCTGTCTCGCCCCGGCCGCCGGGGAGGTCGTCGGACACCGGGGACAGCCCGTCATGTTCCTGGCCGGTGATGCGCGTGATGAGGTGCTCGACGGCCGTGGCCAGCCGTGCGTTCACGTCGGCAGCGCGGGAGCGGCCGGCGGCCGCGGCGTCGGCTTGCAGTTGGACGGTTCGGGCGAGGGTGTCGCGGTGGATGGGTAGGAACTGCCGGTCGCTCTGGAAGTCGTCGCAGAAGTAGCAGCCGTCGGCGGCGGTCTTGGGGCAGGGACGCGAGATGTGCCGTCCGCACCAGCCGCCCGCGACCGCGTGGAGGCGGCGCCCGATCTTCTCGGCCAGCCACTCGACGCCGGACAGGTCGCTGTCGCGGTGGATCTTGACGGCCTCGCCCTTGAGGTTGAAGCGGACCTCGTACTTCTCCTCGTACTCATGGCGGAGCGTGTCGTCGGCGATGCGCGAGTAGTGCTCCTGCATCTGCCAGGAGGTGTGGCCCAGGACCTCGCGGATGGTGCGCCCGGACACTCCCGCGTTCGCCATCCTGGTGCCCAGCGTGTGCCGGAACTGATGCCAACTGACGGCAGCGGGGTCGCCGTTGGAGTCGATGAGCCGAATCCGCTTCAGCCAGGCGTCGAAGCGGGTGTCGACGGTGCCATAGGGCATCGGATACTTCCCGTCCGGGTTCCCGCTGACCTTGGGGAACAGCCACTGGCAGCCGGCACCGAACCGTTCCCTAACCCGGCCGTGCTGTTCCCGGATCGCATCCACCACCACGCGGGAGGCGGGGATAGCCCGGAAGCTCTTGTCCTTGCTCTTGTAGTGCACCAGCGCCCAGCGGCCGGACGGAGTCTTCTTCAGACAGTCGGTCTTCAGGGTGAGCACCTCGCTGATCCGCAGGCCCTCGTCACGGCAGATCAGCACCAGTGCGCGCGTCTCCGGGTCCAACAGGGTCAGGTTCTCCTCGGACTCGATCTGCTCCATCAGGTGCTCGTCGATGAAGTTGGCCTTCAGCCCACGCGGCCGCGGGTATTCATCCCGGTGGACCCGGGCGTCGGCGGGCAGCGCGGGCTGCCAGTCGTAGCGGCGCCACGTTTCGAGCAGGGTCGAGACCACCGACAGCAGGCGGCTGCGGCTGCCCGGGGCCACGGGCAGGCCGAAGTACGGCCCTTTCTGCTGGACCGTCCTGCGCCCGACCCAGCCGATGAACAACTCCAGCAGCGGCCGGTCCAGCACCGCCGGGTCGTTCTGCTGGACGGGGCGGGCCTCCGCGATGAACCGGGAAAACAGGAGGAAGTCGTTGAGGTTGCGCGCGGCCGTCCGCAGTTCCGTGCGAGCGAGCCGCAGCCGAAGGTAGCGCTTGATCATCTGCCTCAGCCATGGCTGAGTGATGCCGGTGAAGTCCAGCGGGGCGACGCGCTGCCGCTCTTCGATGCTGTAGCCGAGCCGGTCCGGGCGCCATACGTCCCGATCCCACTCGTCGGCGGGGCCGTCGAGGTCGCCGAGGGCCTCCAGCAAGTCCGTGAAGAGCTGCGGGACTGTTGTGTGGTTCAGCGACAGGTGACGCCAGTGGTCGGCCGGACGGCCCCGGACCGAGGAGACGCCCTCGGCGATGACGGTGTTGATCGCGCGAACCCAGGAACTGGGGACCACCTTGGAGCGCCGCTGGTCGGTGCGGAGCTGGAGCAGGTACTGGAACTCCAGTGCCGCCAGCGGCGGCAGGCCCGCGAGGGAGAAGCTCGGGGTGTTGCGGAGCTCCAGTTCGGCGGGCAGCGCGGCCAGGGGTGGCCGCCCGACCTTCGTCCAGCGGTAGTGGTGCCCGTCGCACAAGTCGCTGCGGCTGATCTGGTAGCCGCAGTCGGGGAAGCCGCACCGCTCCGTGGTCGGGCGGGAGAGCACCGGCGCCGCGGTACCGTACTCGCGGACGCTGATGCGCTGGCCCCGCGAGTGCAGGCCGTTCAAGTCGGCCAGGTGCAGGTCACACAGGCACGAGAGTCCGCCGGAGTACCGGCACTCGCCGACCAGGCACGGTGCCACGTCCAGGCTCAGCCCGGCCGGCCAGTTCGCCGGGTCCGCGATCCACGCCTCGCGCTCGGGACGGCCGGCCTTCCGCCAGGCCGTGTCGTGTGCGGCGCACAACCCCCGCGAGGCACTCTTCCTAAGGCAAGTGCTGATCACGCACGGGGTCGGGGCCAGGAAGTGATCGGCGGGTGGCACGAAGCGCTCGACTCGGAATTCCGGCCGCACCGCACGAAGCAGGGCCGTCACGCGAGGGTCTCCGGGAAACGGCAGGAGGGCGGCCCCGCGTCCGTCGGCGCTCACCACGCGCCCCGGAAGCCGACCCGGGTCAGCTCTCCGGCCAGGTCGTCTGTGTCCAGGTGGCCGTAGGTGTCCGCCGTCGTTTGGACCGAGCGGTGCGTGAGCAACTCGCTCGCCACCTCCAGGCGCACGCCGGCCCGAAGGAGCGCGGTCGCATGAGTGTGCCGGAACAAGTGCGGGTGAAAGTCGACGCCTGCGCGTCGCCGCAGCCGTTTGACCAGGCTCATCGCCGCCCAGTACCCCATCGGCGTGCCCACGGTGCCGTTCCACAGGTTCACAAACACGTAGTCGCAGTCCAGCTCCCCGTACTCGGCGAACAGGTAGTCCGTGTAGAGGTCGAGCAGTGTCTGCCGGACGGGGATTTCCTTCGGTTCATGGCTCTTGCCGCGTGCGCGGTTGGCGTTGTCCTCCCGGGGCCGCAGCGTCAGCGTCCGCCGGTCCGTGTTGATGTCCTCGTGCCGCAGGCCCAGGGCCTGCCCGATCCGGCAGCCCGTCTCGAACATCAACGCCATCAGCAGCCGGTCCCTCAGCCGCTCGCACACGTCGAGAATCTTCTGGACGTCAGCGTCGGCCAGCGTCGCCGGACGTCGCGTGGCCTGCTTCAGCCGCATCGGCCGACGGGTGACCTGCCGCTCCGCGATGCCGGCGAGGAACCCGCCGTGGTCGCCGATCGAGGTCGCCCGGCGGTGCGTCAGCTGGGCTCCCATGCCGATGCCGCGGCGTGCGAGGAACTCGTAGAACATGTAGACGCTGTTCAGCGCGCGGTTCACCGTGGACGGCTCCCGGGCCGGACCGTCGGCCTCCGCTGGTCGCAGCCGCCCGGGCTGGACCGGGCGCCGCAGCCACCCGGCGAACTGGTCCACGTGCTCCGGGGACGCGGTCAGCGGATCGATGCCCAGGAGCTGGAGGAAGACCAGCCACGCCTTCAGATCGAAGGCGCGGGCCCGGAGGGTGTTCGGCGAGTGCTCCCGGTCAGTGCACAGGGCAAGGTAGTCGTCCACCGTCTCCACCACGCGTCCCTCGCCGTCCACGACGGTGTACGTCTCACGGCGCATCCCGGACCCCACAACCCGTCGCACGTACACCGGCCCTCCCCGTCCGCTGGATCCACGATTGGAGCAACGAGCGTCACGGACAACGGTCACGACGCGGTGTCAGCCACAGGCGCAAGCACCCAGCCCAGCGGCATGTCCTGTACGTCGCTGACACTTCCGGACCGCGTACAGATAAAGGCCGAGGCGTACGGGACGTTCGCTGAGGAGCCGACGAGGCCCGAGCTGGAGCGGTTCTTCTTCCTGGACGACGTGGACCGGGACCTGATCGCCCTGCGGCGGACGGAGCATCACCGGCTCGGGTTCGCGCTCCAGATGTGCACGGTGCGGTGTGCGTGCTGGAGCAGCTGCACCGGGCCCTGAACAACCGCGACGTCTTCGCCTCGCCCTCGCACCGCTGGTCCAACCCGCGGGCCCGCCTTCTGGACGGGCCCGACTGGGACGCGGTCGAGGAGGACGTCCTAGCGGCCCTGAGCCTGGACATGCCCGTGGAGGAGCACCTGGCGGAGCTGGTGCGCGGCCTGGACGCCGGGTGGAAGCAGCTCGCCGAACGCCTTCAGGAGGCGGGACCGGCGGCGAAGGTCTCCATCGAGGCGCAGGACGACGGGCGGGTGAAGCTGAATGTCGACAAGCTCGGCGCGCTCGGCGAGCCGAAGTCCCTGACCTGGCTGCGCCAGCGGGTCGAGAAGATGCTCCCGAAGATCGACCTGCCGGACCCTTTGTTCGAGGTGAACGCCTGGACCGGGTTCCTCGACTCCTTCGTCCACCTCGGCGACGGCACCACCCGGATGAAGGACCTGCCCACCTCGGTGGTCGCGCTGCTGGTGTCGGAGGCGTGCAACATCGGCCTGGCCCCGGTGGTGAACCCCGGCTACGAGGCCCTGACCCGGGCCCGGCTCGTGCACGTCGACCAGTACTACCTGCGCGCCGACACGGTCACCGCGGCGAACGCGCGACTGATCGCCGCCCAGGCCGGCATCCCGATCGTGCGTTACTGGGGCAACGGGCTGCTCGCCTCCGTGGACGGGCTGCGCTTCCAGGTGCCGGTGCGCACCATCAACGCCGCCCCGTCGCCGAAGTACTTCGGGTTCAAGCGGGGCATCACCTGGCTCAACGCCGTCAACGACCAGGTCGCGGGCATCGGGCAGATGGTCGTCCCCGGCACCCCGCGCGACTCCCTGCACATCCTGGATGCGCTGCTGAACCTGGACGGCGGGGTGAAGCCGGAGATGGTGGCGACCGACAACGCCTCGTACTCCGACATCGTGTTCGGCCTGTTCAAGATTCTGGGCTACAACTTCAGCCCGCGGTTCCGCGACCTGGACGACCAGCGGTTCTGGCGGGCCACGATGCCCGGCGTCGGCGGGAACATACGGCGCGGTGGAGGACCTGGCGCGCAACCGCGTGAACCTGAACAAGGTGATCACGCAGTGGCCGGACATGCTGAAGGTCGCGGGTTCCCTGGTCACCAACCAGGTCCGCGCCTACGACCTGCTGCGCATGTTCGGGCGTGAGGGGCGCCCGACTCCGCTGGGTGCGGCGTTCGCGGAGTACGGGCGGATCGCGAAGTCCGAGCACCTGCTGCGGGTGATCGACCCGGTGGACGACACCTACCGCCGTCAGATGAACCGGCAGATCACCGTGCGCACGTCCCCTTCTCCCTCCAGGTCACCCTGGGCCAGGATTACCTGCCCTCCCGTATCGGTACTGCCAGCGGCGTCACCCTCGGCCTCACCGTCAGCATCGGCGGCCTCATCAGCCCCCTGCTGGGACACCTGGCCGACTCCACCTCCCTGACGACAGCCCTCACCCCCCTGATCGCCATGCCTGCCCTGAGCTGGGTCCTCTTCCGCGCCCTGCCCGAACCCACCGCCCCCAAGCCTCAAGCCGACGCACCCGCGCCCGCATCCGCGCGGCAGGACGCGTAGAGCTGCACGGATCAATGTGCATGAACAAGGGCCACCGACGGAATTGACTGACCTGCAGGAACGTGGCTTCCGCCAGGCGTCGATCCCGCGCAGCTGTGTCCGCGATCCCGGGTGATGACCGCTAACGGGAGCCAGCTGCGGTGCGAGCGCAGGCAGAGCCGTGATGCCCGGCCGCCCGTCGACCGCGTTTCGTCACCTGGGCAGGCCCATTCCGTCGGTGGCACCCTTCTCCCACGTGGGCACGAGACGGCTACGACACCTCACCGCGAGCGGGAATCGGATCGCCACGACCGGAGTTGGCGAGGGAAGTTAGCCGTTTCAGGAGGGGTCATGCGAGCGATTCAGGTTTCCGAAGTGGGCGGTCCCGAGGTGCTGCGACTGGTCGACATTGATCAACCGATGCCGGGCCCGGGCCAGGCGGTCGTGCAGGTCGCCGCGTCCGGCGTCAACTTCCTCGACGTATACCACCGCCAGGGCCGGTACACCCTCCCGCTGCCCTTCACCCCGGGCACTGAGGGCGCGGGCACGGTCCTCGAGGTTGGACCCGGCGTCACCCACGTCGCTGTGGGAGACCGGGTCGGCTGGGTGGAGATTCCCGGCACCTATGCCCAGCAGGCCGTCGTGGACTCCTCCCGGCTCGTGCCCCTGCCCGACGGCGTCGACTTCGAGGCCGCCGCCGCCGTGCTGCTGCAGGGCATGACGGCGCACTACCTCGTCAAGGACGCCTACCCGGTCCAGCCAGGCGACACGGTGCTCGTGCACGCTGCTGCCGGCGGCATGGGGCTTGTGCTGACCCAGCTCATCACCCATCTCGGCGGCAGAGTGATCGGCACAACCTCGACACCGGAGAAGGCCCAGCTGGCGCGGCGCGCCGGGGCCGCCGAGGTGATCCTCTACTCTGCAGTGGACGATCTCGCGGCCGAGGTGAAGCGGCTCCATGGCGGCCAGGGCCTGCCTGTCGTCTTCGACGGCGTCGGCAGGGACACCTTCGATGCGAGCCTCGCCAGCCTGCGAACCCGCGGCCACCTGGTGCTCTTCGGCGCCGCGAGTGGTGCAGTGCCGCCCTTCGACCCCATCCGGCTCGCCCAGGGCGGTTCGCTGACCCTGATCCGGCCAAGCCTCGGGCACTTCATCGCCGATCGGTCCGAGCTGCTCCGGCGCGCCGCCGACGTGCTTGAATTGGTGCGCAACCAAGGCGCTTGAGACCACCGTGACGGCCCGCTACCCGCTCGCCGAGGTCGCCCAAGCTCACCGCGATCTGGAGGCTCGGCGTACCACCGGCAAGCTACTCGTCATCCCCTAGCTTGATCTTTAACCTGTGCGGCGGGGTTTCGGGGTTGTCGACTTCTTCGTTCGTCGCTTCGGTGCCGATGTTTTGTGGGCTGTGTGCACGTCGTGGCGTTGGGTTGGCAGTGTGTTCTTTCGGCCTGGTGGTCGTCCGGGGCCTGGGCGGGTGGGTTTCGGTGCCCTGGCCGGGCAGGCGGCCTTTGGGCGGATGTGCCGAAAATCGCGACGGACACGGGCGGGAGTGAGCCTGTCCGGTGGGCTTGGTTTCTCCCAGGGGCGACGCAGGTCGGCTGCCAGTGGGCGGTCAACCCTGTCCTGAATGCGCCACGACCTGCTTCTCGTGGGAGGTGGCGACGCCGCTCCACGGCTGGGGCGGCCGACGAGGTGCCGAGTCGCGGGCGCTCATGGCGAAGGTCCGCTCCTCCTCCTCCGGGGGAGCCGCCGGACCTGCGCCATGAACATCCCGACAACGGGTGTGTCGTCCTGCCCGTTCGTGTCCTACGCGCCGGAACCGGTGCCGGAACCGGAGCCGGTGCCGGAACCGCTGTCGCGGACCGAGCCCGTGCTGGAGCCGGAGGTGTCCCCCAGGAAGCAGGTGATCTCGCGGTCGCCGAGGGCCCAACTGGCCGACTGCGGGTGGTAGTAGTACATGTCCAGGGTCTTCGGGAGCTTCGCCGCGTCCCCCACGTAGTCGGTGAGCAGGGTTCCGGAGCACTTCTCCTCGGCGATCGAGATGATCTTCTCCGGGCCCGGGAACGGTCCGTCCTCGACATCGAAAACGGCATACGCCTCGCCCTCGTGGGGCTGGTCACAGGGCACGATCCGTACGGAGAAGGCGGCCTGGCCCCCGTCCTTGTCGCGAAACTCCGCCAGGTCGTCGTCCGTGGTGAAGCAGTCTCCCTCGCGGATGTCCTCCACATCGCTGGAGCCGGGGCTGGTGACCTGTCCGCCGGTGTCGCGCCGGGGCGCGGGGCCGTCGTCGAACGCGCCGGAGAGGCCGAGGATCAGCACGAGCGAGTAGAAGGCGATGGTCGCGCCGTGGATGGCGATCGCGGCGACGGCGAAGCCCTTGCCCTTCTCGCCGCGGTTGCGGATCTGGGAGAGAGCGATGATGCCGAGGACCAGCGGGACCAGCGGCAGCGCGCAGACGATGGACATGACGAACGCGACGACGGCCAGCACGTTGGTCTTCTGCGGCGGCGGGGGGTACCAGCCCTGGGGGCCGCCGTACGGTCCGGGTTGCCCCGGCAGCCCGTACGGTCCCTGGTGCGGGTAGGCCCCCGGGGGCGGCGGTTGCGGTGGTATGGACATGTGTGTGGCACTCGCTTCTTGTGCGGAAGGTCAGCCCGCAACCTATAGCGCGGCGGTGACACCGTGGCCGCCGGGTGGGGGCCTCGCCGGACCCGCGCCCACCGTCGCTGCCGCGGCGGCTCCGCCCCGGGCGGCGCCGGACGCCGGCGCTGAACGCACCGCGACCTGCGACGGCGATTGAGCGGATGGTCCCACCGGCCCGTATATGACAGCGCCCCGTCACTGCTTCGCGACCAGCGGCGGGGCACCAGAGCGTTCGGCCGGCGTCGTGGACCCGCCACCATGTGGAGGCGCCGCGCAGCCTCGGGCCACGTCAGGGAGAAGGCCCCGCCACGGCAAGGGCCGCGATCGTCGGGCCGACGTTGCCTCACATCATCGACGACGAGGCGGGTTTGGGCGGTGAGGGGCCGGCCGGAAAACGGCGGTGCAGACGTCTTGTCAGTGCAATTTCACATTACTATGTTACAGGTCACATCCTGAGTGTTGCCCTCACGGGAAGTGACCCACATGACCAAGCGCACCCAACTCGCGCTCACCACCGCCCTGGTGACCGCACTGGCCATCGGAGCCTCCGGCTGCTCCGACACCACGAGGAAGGCGGGCGAAGGCGGCAGCAGGAACAATCCCGCTGCCGCCAACGAGGGCAAGATCCTCGGTGGCACTCCTGCCAAGGGCGGCACCCTGACGATCCTGTCCAACCAGGACTTCGCCCACCTCGACCCGGCCCGCAACTGGGTCATGCCGACCATGGACTTCGGCACTCGTCTGCTCTACCGCACGCTCGTCACCTTCAAGTCCGAGCCGGGCAGCGCCGGCAGCGAGATCGTCCCCGACCTCGCCACAGATCTCGGCACCCCGTCCAATGGCGGGCGGACCTGGACCTTCACCCTCAAGGAGGGAGTGAAGTACGAGGACGGCTCGCCCGTCATCGCCCAGGACATCAAGTACAACGTCGAGCGCTCCTTCTCCCCGGACCTCACCGGCGGCCCCGACTACGCCGCCCGCTACCTCGCGGGCACCAAGGGCTACGCCGGCCCGCTCACAGGCAAGCACCTCGACTCGGTGAAGGCTCCGGACAAGCGCACGATCGTCTTCGAACTGAGCCGCCCCGTGGCCGACTTCGCCTCGACCGCGACCCTGCCCACCTTCGCCCCGGTCCCGCAGTCCCAGGAGAAGGGAGCCCGCTACGATGCGCGGCCGTTCTCCTCCGGGCCGTACAGGATCGAGTCGTACGACCGCGACAAGAAGCTCGTCCTCGTCCGCAACGAGCACTGGGACCCCAGGACCGACCCGGTCCGCAAGGCCTACCCGGACAGATTCGTGGTCCTCATGGGGCTCAAGGGCGGTCAGATCGACGACCGCATCATCGCGAGCAGCGGCGCCGACGCCTCCACCGTGCAGTGGTCCGACGTACGTCCCGAGAGCGTGCCGAAGGTACTGGGCGACACCGGCGTCAGACAGAGACTGCTCGCCGAGTCACAGGGCTGCACCGAGATGCTCCAGCTCAACACCTCCCGGGCCCCGTTCGACGACCCCAGGGTCCGCGAGGCCATGCAGTACGCCGTCGACAAGGAGGCCCTGGTCACCGCGGGCGGCGGCCCGGCGCTCAACGACATCGCCACCGCCTATCTGCCGCCCGCACTGACCGGAGGCAGGCAGGCCGACACTCTGAAGATCGCTCCTGCCGGCGATCCTGGCAGGGCGAAAGCACTGCTCAAGGCCGCAGGCAAGGCGAACGGCTTCAACACGACCATCACCGTCTCGACGGGGGACAAGACGAAGGCCGAGGCGCTTCAACAGGGCCTGGCACGCGTGGGCGTGAAGGTCACCATCGACACCGTGGACCCGGGCGCCTACTACGACGCCATCGGCGACACCGGAAGCGCGCCCGACATGGTGATGTCCGGCTGGTGTCCCGACTACCCGTCGGGCTCCACCTTCCTCCCGTTCGTGTTCGACGGCCGCACCATCAAGGAGAAGGGCAACTCCGGCAACTACTCGCAGTTCCGGGACGAGCCGACCTCCAGGCGGATCGACGAGATCAACGCCATGACGGACGCGCGGAAGGCCAACCTGGCCTGGATCGATCTGGACGCACGGATACTCGCCAAGTCCCCGGCGGTGCCGCTGGTGCTGAAGCGCAAGCCGCTGCTGATCGGCTCCAATGTTGCGGGAGCCTTCGGCCATCCCGTCTGGGTCGGCCAGCTCGACTATGCGACGGTCGGTCTCAAGGACCCGTCGAAGAGCCAGGGTTGAGGGTGCGCCGACCATGACCGCACCCGCCCCGGATGCTCCCGGATCCGGCCCGGCGCCCGGCTCCGCAGCCCGGGCCGTTCCCGGCCTCACCACCGGGCCCGGACCCGCTCCTGCCACAGAGCCCGCACCACCCGTGTCCACCCCTGGGACGGACTCGGCACCCGCTCCCGCGCCCGGTCCTGCCGCCCGCCCCGCATTCGATGCCACGCTCCGCCCCGCCGCCGACCCGGCAACTGCCGCCGCGCCGCATGCCGTTCCCCCGGAAAGCAGCCCCTGGCTGCTTGTCCGGAGGGAGCTGGGGCGCCGGCCGTCCGCCCGGGTCAGCCTTGCCGTGGTCGTCGTCTTCGTCCTCATGGCCCTCACTGCCCCGTGGCTGAGCGCGCTCGGCGGCTGGACCCCCGACGCATTCGACAAGAGCGCCATCGACCCCTATCTCGGTGGACTTCCGCTCGGCCCCCTCGGCGGGATCGGCACCGAGCACTGGCTCGGCGTCGAACCCGTCACCGGCCGCGACCTGTTCGCCCGTGTTGTGCACGGAGCCCAGGTCTCCCTCCTCATCGCCTTCACCGCCACCGCCATCGTGGTGATCGCGGGAACCGCCGCAGGCATCGTCGCGGGGTACTTCGGCGGCCGCACCGACACCGTTCTGAGCCGGCTGATGGACCTCACCATGTCCTTCCCCTCGCTCATCTTCATGATCGCGGTGATGTCGGTGGCGAAGGACGCGAACAGGATCGTGCTGATGACCGCCGTCATCGGGTTCTTCGGCTGGCCCGGCGTCGCCCGCGTCGTACGCGGCCAGACCCTCTCCCTCAAACACCGCGAATACGTCGACGCCGCCCGAGTCGCCGGATCCGGCCCGTGGCGCATCCTCACCCGCGACATCCTCCCCGGTGTCTCGGGCCCCGTCATCGCCTACACGACCCTGCTCGTCCCCGGAATGATCAGCACCGAGGCCGCCCTCAGCTATCTGGGCGTCGGCGTCCGCCCGCCCACCCCGTCATGGGGCCAGATGATCGCCGAGAGCGTCGCCTTCTACGAGACGGACCCGATGTACTTCTTCATCCCGAGCACCTTTCTCTTCCTGGCGGTGCTCGCCTTCACTCTGCTCGGGGACGCGTTGAGGGACGTCCTGGATCCGAGGGGCGGCCGTACATGACCGTCTACCTGGCACGCCGCCTGGCCGCGGTGGCGGGAGTCCTGCTCGCCATCGCCGGCGCCACCTTCGTCATCTTCTACGTCCTGCCGTCCGATCCGGCCGCCGCTGCCTGCGGGAAGTCATGCAGCCCGGAACGGCTGGACGCCGTACGCCACCATCTCGGACTCGACCAGCCGCTGTGGCGGCAGTTCGCCGACTTCCTCACCGGCATCTTCACCGGCCGCACCCTGGGCACCGGGCAGTACGCCGTGCAGTGCGACTTCCCCTGCCTCGGCTACTCGTACGAGAACTCGCTCCCCGTATGGGACCTGCTCCTGGACCGACTCCCTGTCTCCGCCTCCCTCGCGATCGGCGCCGCAGTGCTGTGGCTGCTGCTCGGACTGGGAGCCGGCGTCACCGCCGCCCTGCGCAAGGACACGCTCACGGACCGCGCCCTCATGGTCGGTGCGGTCGCCGCCGCCTCCCTGCCCGTCTACTTCACCTCGGTCGTCCTGATCTACGGCGTGATCCGAACCGCAGGGCTGCTGCCCTACCCCGCCTACCAGGAGTTCACGGCCGATCCACTGGGCTGGGCGTCCAATCTCCTGCTGCCGTGGACCGCGCTCGCCCTGCTGTATGCGGCCATGTACGCCCGGCAGAGCCGCGGTTCGATGATCGAGGCGATGGCGGAGCCGTACATCCGCACGGCCCGGGCCAAGGGCATGCCCGAGCGCACCGTGATCGTCAAGCACGGGCTGCGCTCAGGAATGACGCCCATCCTCACCATCTTCGGCATGGACCTCGGCGGACTCCTCGCCGGCGCCGTGATCACCGAGTCCATCTTCGGACTTCCGGGCATCGGTCGGCTCTTCTACGGGGCCCTCGTCAACGCCGACCAGCCCGTGGTCCTCGGCGTCACCCTGCTCGCCGCCTTCTTCATCGTCGTCGCCAATCTGGCCGTCGACCTCCTCTACGCCGTCGTCGACCCGAGAGTGAGGTACTGATGCCGCCGCTGCTGGAAGTACGCGACCTGCACGTCACGTTCACCACCGACGCAGGCCCGGTCCGGGCCGTCGACTCCATCGGCTTCACCGTCGAAGCCGGCCGCACCCTCGGCATCGTCGGCGAGTCCGGGTCCGGGAAGTCCGTCAGTTCACTCGCCGTCATGGGCCTGCACCGCGGCAGGACCCGGGTGACGGGCTCCATCGCCTTCGACGGTCGGGAACTGACGGGGATGTCCGAGAAGGAGCTGTCCAGGCTGCGCGGACGGCGAATGGCGATGATCTTCCAGGATCCGTTGTCGAGCCTCCACCCCTACTACACGGTCGGTGAGCAGATCGCGGAACACTTCCGAGTCCACTTCCGCTCCGGCCGGGCCGCAGCCCGCCGCCGCGCCGTGGACATGCTCGGCGAGGTCGGAATTCCCGAACCGGCGCGCAGGGCGGGGGAGTACCCGCACCAGTTCTCCGGCGGAATGCGCCAGCGCGCCATGATCGCCATGGCACTCGCGTGCGAGCCCGCCCTGCTCATCGCCGACGAGCCGACCACCGCGCTGGACGTCACCGTCCAGGCTCAGATCCTCGAGCTCATCGTCCGGCTCCAGGAGGAGCGCGGACTCGGCGTCGTCATGATCACCCACGATCTGGGGGTGGTGGCCCGGGTCGCCCACGAGGTCCTGGTGATGTACGGCGGCCGGGCGGCCGAACAGGCCCCCGTGGACGAGCTGTTCGCCCACCCCGCCCACCCCTACACCCGGGGCCTGCTGGACTCGCTGCCGCGTCTCGACGACAGGGGCGACGCGCCGCTGCGGGCGATCCCCGGCACCCCGCCCTCGCTGCTCACCCCGGCGCCCGGCTGTGCGTTCGCACCTCGCTGCGCGCTCGCGACCTCGGCCGAGGCCGAGGAACGGCAGCGCTGCACCACCGAACGCCCCGTCCTCGTACCCCTCGACGACACGGCTCATCTGTCGGCATGCCATCTGTCGGTGCCGGTGAAGGAGGTGTCTCGATGACCGGGACCAGAGGTGCGACCGTTGCGCCGCCCACGACCCCACGGGCCGGGACCGCGCTGCTGTCCGTACGGGACCTCGCCATGTGGTTTCCCGGAAGACGCGGCCGCACGGGTCGACGCGGCGCGCCCGTCAGGGCGGTCGACGGAGTGAGCTTCGACGTGGCGGCGGGGGAGACGCTGGGACTGGTCGGCGAGTCGGGCTGCGGGAAGTCCACGACGGGGCGGATGATCGTCCGGTTGCTGGAACCCACTGCCGGGTCCGTCGTCTTCGAGGGAACGGACATCAGCCACCTGCCGGCGGGCTCGCTGCGTCCGCTGCGCAAGGACCTGCAAATGGTCTTCCAGGATCCGCACTCCTCCCTCAACCCCCGCCAGACGGTCGCCCGGATCATCGCCGACCCGCTGCTCGTGCAGGGCTGGAGTCAATCCGACGCCCGGCGGCGGGCAGCGGAGCTCATGGATCTCGTCGGCCTCGTCCCGGAGCACCTCCACCGCTACCCGCACGAGTTCTCCGGCGGCCAGGCGCAGCGCATCGGGATCGCCCGCTCACTCGCCACCGGCCCCCGGCTCGTCGTCGCCGACGAGCCGGTCTCGGCCCTCGACGTCTCGGTGCAGGCGCAGATCGTCAACCTCATGGAAACGCTGCGCGGGGAGCTCGGCCTCGCGTACGTGTTCATCGCGCACGACCTCTCCGTCGTCAGACGGGTCTGCGACCGGGTCGCCGTGATGTACCTCGGCCGGATCGTCGAGATCGGCGGCAGGCACCAGGTGTACGGAAGTCCGCAGCACCCCTACACCCGTGCGCTGCTCTCTGCCGTACCCCTGCCGGATCCGGCGGCCGAGCGGCGACGTGAGCGAATCACCCTCCTCGGCGACCCGCCCAGCCCTGCCTCACCCCCGTCCGGCTGCACCTTCCATCCCCGCTGCCCCAAGGCACAGCAGATCTGCCGGACCGAGCAGCCGCTGCTGCGGATCGGGGGTCCCGGCGAGAGCAGGGAGGTGGCGTGCCACTTTCCGGGTGACTGAACACGGCACACGGCACACGGCACACGGCGCGCCGCGGCAGGACGGAGGGCCCACGGCTGCGGCCGGGCCATCCGGACACGGCGGCCCGGATCCGTATGGCCGAGATGTCGTCGTCCTCGCCTGTCCGGGGTTGCGCTCCGGGGTCCGCCCCACCGGATGCAGGTTTCCGGCCATGGGCGGGCGGCGAGGGGGCGCCCGCATGTGCGCAGGGCCCGCCCTGACCGGTGGCGAGGGGGGCGCTGACGGCGCCGGTCGCACCGATGCGGCGCGGTCTGCCGTGTGCGCGGCCGTGCGCGTCCCGAACCTTCATACGGCGACCCACGGGCCGGACAGGCGACCGTCAAGGGATCCGACGGCTTCCCGCCCCCGGATACGAGCCGCCCCCCGGTGCCGTGCGGTACCAGGGGGGCGGCTTCGTGGGGCGGTGTGGGGCTCAGCCGACCAGCTGCTCGTAGGCGGGGAGGGTCAGGAAGTCCGCGTAGTCCGCGTCCAGGGAGACGTGCAGCAGCAGGTCGTGGGCCTGCTGCCACTTGCCCGCCGCGAAGGCGTCCTCGCCGATCTCCTCGCGGATCGCCGCGAGTTCCTCGGCGGCGACCTTGCGGGCCAGCTCCGGGGTTGCGGTCTCACCGTTCTCGAAGACCACGCCCGCGTTGATCCACTGCCAGATCTGGGAGCGGGAGATCTCGGCGGTGGCCGCGTCCTCCATGAGGTTGAAGATGGCGACGGCGCCGAGGCCGCGCAGCCATGCCTCGATGTAACGGATGCCGACCTGGACGGCGTTGCGCAGCCCCGCGTAGGTCGGCGTGGCGTCCAGGGAGTCGATGGCGATGAGATCGCCCGGCGCGACCGAGACGTCCTCGCGGAGGCGGTCCTTCTGGTTGGGCCTGTCGCCGAGCACCGCGTCGAAGGAGGCCATGGCGATCGGCACCAGGTCGGGGTGGGCGACCCACGAACCGTCGAAGCCGTCGGCGGCCTCGCGGTCCTTGTCGGCCTTGACCTTCTCGAAGGCGACCTGGTTGACCTCCGCGTCCTTGCGGGACGGGATGAAGGCGGCCATGCCGCCGATGGCATGGGCGCCGCGCTTGTGGCAGGTGCGGACCAGGAGTTCGGTGTAGGCGCGCATGAACGGGGCTGTCATCGTGACGGCGTTGCGGTCCGGGAGGACGAACTTCGTGCCGCCGTCACGGAAGTTCTTGACGATGGAGAAGAGATAGTCCCAGCGGCCGGCGTTGAGTCCTGCGGCGTGGTCGCGGAGTTCGTAGAGGATCTCGTCCATCTCGTACGCCGCGGTGATCGTCTCGATCAGCACGGTGGCCCGGACCGTGCCGTGCGGGATGCCGACGTACTCCTGGGCGAAGACGAAGACGTCGTTCCAGAGGCGGGCCTCCAGGTGCGACTCCGTCTTCGGGAGGTAGAAGTACGGTCCCTTGCCCAGGTCGATGAGCCGCTTGGCGTTGTGGAAGAAGTACAGGCCGAAGTCGACCAGTGCTCCCGGGACCGGGCGGCCGTCGACACGCAGATGGCGCTCGTCCAGGTGCCAGCCCCGGGGGCGCATCACGACCGTGGCCAGTTCGGCTGCGGGGCGCAGAGCGTACGTCTTTCCGGTGCGGGCATCGGTGAAGTCGATGCGGCGCTCATAGGCGTCGATCAGATTGAGCTGGCCGAGGATCACGTTCTCCCAGGTGGGGGCGGAAGCGTCCTCGAAGTCGGCGAGCCAGACCTTCGCGCCCGAGTTGAGGGCGTTGATGGTCATCTTGCGGTCGGTCGGACCGGTGATCTCGACGCGGCGGTCGTTCAGCGCGGCCGGGGCCGGTGCGACCTTCCAGCTGTCGTCCTCGCGGATCCGTGCGGTCTCCGGGAGGAAGTCGAGGGTGCTGGTGCGGGCGATCTCGGCGCGGCGGTCCGCGCGGCGGGCGAGGAGTTCATCACGCCGGGGCGTGAACCGCCGGTGCAGCTCGGCCACGAAGGCGAGTGCCGCGTCGGAGAGGACCTCGTCCTGCCGTGGCAGGGGCTCGGCTTCGACGGTGGCCAGCGGGGACGGCGCTGGTGCGGACATGAGTGGTCACTTCCTTCAGCGAGCTTCACGGACGGTGCGGGGCGGCCGCCGGGCTCTGGCACGGCACTCGGTGCCAGGGCTCCGGTACACGGTCCTCGGCGCCGTCTGGGGCAGAGGGTGCTTCTGATCTGTGGATAGTAGTTACCGCATGGTGGAAGTTCAATGGTTTGTTGACGTCGAGATTCTCCGGGTCGACAGACCGTGGCGCTGGGTGCCACGCCGCTCACTCAACGTGCGCCGCCACATCGCTCACTCGAGGTGCGCCAGATCCTCGGGGGTGTCGATGTCGTACGGCTCCGCCACATCGCCGCACTCGACGAGCGTGATCTCCTGCTCGTGCTCCTTCAGATAGTCCCGGGCCCCGCGGTCGCCCGACGCCCGCCCGGCGACCGACTCCCACCGGGCGACGCCGAAGAGGACCGGATGGCCGCGCCTCCCGTCGTACGCCGCCGAAACGAGTGCGGCGGGCGAGTCGTACGCGGCGACCACCCGGGCGACGGCCGCGGCCCCGATGCCGGGCTGGTCCACCAGCGAGACCAGGACCGCGTCCGGCTCCCCGCCCGCACTGGTGAGGGATGCGAGACCGGTGCGGAGCGAGGAGCCCATCCCCTCCTCCCAGTCCGGGTTGACGGACACGACACAGCCCGACAGGTCGGCCCGCCGCAGCACCGTGTCCGCCGCCGCGCCCAGGACCACGTGCACGGAACGGCAGCCGCCCGCCCGGAGCGTGCGGACCGCGTTCTCCACCAGGGGGCGGCCGCGGTGTTCGAGCAGCGCCTTCGGGCGACCGCCCAGCCGACTGCCGCCGCCGGCTGCCAGCACCAGCCCTGCCACCTGCGGTTTGTCTGAAGTGTGAGCCATGCACCCTGCTTACCGCATCGAGCACCGGGATGCCTCGACGACCTTGGACAGGGTGCCGTTCCGATACCGGAGTTCACCAGGGCACCGTGAAGGGATTCAGCCCCCGAACCGGATCCGAGCAACTGCATCAAGCTCGATCTGACGATCTGACGATCTGGCGCAAGGCGCTCGAAGTCGACACGTCGAGCTGAATTTCGTGCCACGGAGTGGCGGAGTCCGCACGCTATGGCGTTAACTGGCCGCGGCCCCAGGCATTCGACCACCGTCGGCGGGTCGTGCACCGGGCAGAACGACGTGCAAGGGGGGAGACCTTGTTGCGGAGCGTGGGGCAGACGCGGGTGACACGGAGCGGTGAGGACCCAAGGGTGGCGGAGCTGCGCTCCGCCGTTTCCCGGCTCCGCCGCGAACTGGCAGGCTATCCCGTCGAGTTCGCCGACCGCGGGATAGCCGAGGACGAGTTGGCGGCGATGGACGCCATGGCGGTCGGCGGGGTGCCGGAGATCCGGCGGCTGCGGCGCTCTCTGCTCCTGATCGTCGGTTCGATCGGCTCCGTCAGCGCGCTCGCGCCCGGGCTGACGAACGTGAGGAACGCGGTGGAGCTCTTCGGTGAGCCGGCGGGCGGAACGGGAATCTGCCCGGACCCGACCGGTGACGCCGGGGCCGACTGAGGGCTGTCCCGTAATCTCTGGTGGATCGGCGCGCGGCGTCGGATGCATGGGGTCTCCCAGGGCCCGCCAGGGTCGAGGGGAAGCATCGTCAGGCGGAGGGGTGTCCTCGTACTGGGCTAGGGTCTTTCGTTCGGCCCGGCAGGATCCAAACGAGAGGCCCTAGGCTGAGCGGTGATGTTCACCAATCAAGGTCCCACGCTCCGTGAGCTCACCGTCCAGGCGCTCTCCTCGGTCGAGCACGGGTACGACCTGCTCGCGCCGAAGTTCGACTCGACGCCCTTCCGCACACCGGAGCGGATCCTCGACGAGGTCGTCCGTGCACTCCGGCCGCTGGGCCCGTTCGGGTCCGGGCTCGACCTGTGCTGCGGCACGGGAGCAGGAACCCGGGTTCTGGAGGAGGTCTGCCGGGAGCGAGCCGTCGGCGTGGACTTCAGCTCGGGCATGCTCGACGTGGCGCGGAACGCCCATGGGAAGAGCGACTGGGTCCGGGCCGATGTGCGGGCCCTGCCCTTCGCACCGGTCTTCGATCTGGTCATGAGCTTCGGGGCGTTCGGGCACTTCCTGCCGAAGGAGCGGCCCGGCCTGTTCGCACAGGTGCGTTCCGTGCTGCGCCCGGGCGGCATCTTCGCCTTCCCCGTCGGCGCCCCGCCGAGCCCCGGCTCATGGCCGTACTGGGCGACGCTCGGCTTCGATGCCGCGATGCGCGTGCGCAACGCGTTCTGGTGGCCCCGCTTCGTCATGTACTACCGGACGTTCCCGCTCGCAGAGGTACGTCCCGAGCTGGAGCGGGCGGGATTCGCGGTCGAACTGCTGCCGATGACCGGACTGGGGCACCGGAAGGACGGCAGCCCCCGCGCCGCACTGCTGGTCGCGCGCCGGATCTGACACTGCTGTCGTGCCCGTAGCCGCAGTCGCGTGCCGGGTGGCCGTGCCGGGTGGCGTACCGCGTACGTAGAGGACGCGGTGGCGGTCCCCGGAGGCGGCGCAGCGGCGCTCGGCGCACACAGCGCGTGGCTCAGCCCTGCGGCGGGGCCGAGGTGTTCGCCAGGGCCTCGGAGAGCTCCTTCGCCACCGTCTGCAGGATCGGGACGATCCTCTCCGTCGCCGCCTCGGTCACCCGGCCCGCCGGTCCGGAGATCGAGATCGCGGCGGCTGTGGGGGAGTTGGGCACCGAGACCGCGAGGCAGCGGACGCCGATCTCCTGCTCGTTGTCGTCCACCGCGTACCCGGCGTGGCGGACCTGCTCGAGGGCCTCCAGGAAGCCTTCAGGAGTCGTGATCGTCTTCTCGGTGGCGGCCGGCATGCCGGTGCGGGCGAGCAGCGCGCGCACCTCGTCCGGAGGGGTGCTCGCGAGCAGTGCCTTGCCCACACCCGTGGAGTGCGGCAGGACCCGGCGGCCGACCTCGGTGAACATGCGCATCGAGTGCTTCGACGGCACCTGCGCCACATAGACGATCTCGTCCCCGTCGAGCAGCGCCATGTTCGCGGTCTCGCCGGTCTCCTCGACGAGGCGGGCGAGATACGGGCGCGCCCAGGTGCCGAGCAGTCGGGAGGCGGACTCGCCGAGGCGGATCAGGCGGGGACCCAGGGCGTAGCGCCGGTTCGGCTGCTGGCGGACGTAACCGCAGGCGACCAGGGTGCGCATCAGCCGGTGGATGGTGGGCAGCGGGAGCCCGCTGCTGGCGGAGAGTTCGCTCAGCCCGACCTCGCCCCCGGCATCGGCCATCCGCTCGAGCAGATCGAAGGCGCGCTCGAGGGACTGGACGCCGCCGCTGTTGGAGGCGGGCTTGGCGGCGTCGGTGGTGCTGGCGCTGGACGTCGACACGTCAACGGTCCTTTCAGGCGGGCGGGCAAGTTGTCAGCCTACCGGGCGGCCGGGTGCGGCACATCGCCCCACGTCAAGGCGTCCTGGCCGGTCAGGGCGCATGCGCCGGTGGTTGACGGACCCCTGGGCGCTCTCCCGAAGCCCAGCACCATGGACAGCTAAGTTCTGGATGGCGAAATGATATTTCCACTTCACGGAATCACGCAAGGGTGTGGGTCGTAAGGGAGGGGGGCTTGACGGGCGTGGGCCGGGAGTGAAGACTCCTTCAACAGTTCGTTGAATTTTCGAAGTGCGGAATGGAAGTGAGGCCGCGGGTGTCCGAGGTGGACATGAACGCCGTGAACGACGCGAACAGTGGGCATGCCGTGAACCACGGCTGCCCGGTGAGGGACGCGAACGCCGTGAACCTGGTGCTGCGCTCGACACGCGTCATCACCCCGGGAGGTACGCGCGCTGCGTCGGTCGCCGTCGCCGGCGGACGGATCGCCGGAGTGCTGCCGTACGACGCCGCCGTGCCGGCGGGAGCACATCTCGAGGACGTCGGGGACGACGTCGTCCTGCCCGGCCTCGTCGACACCCATGTCCATGTGAACGACCCGGGCCGCACCGAGTGGGAGGGCTTCTGGACCGCCACCCGTGCGGCGGCGGCAGGCGGCGTCACCACGCTGCTCGACATGCCCCTCAACTCGCTCCCGCCCACCACCACCGTCGGCAACCTCCGTGTCAAGCGGCAGACGGCCGCGCCGAAGGTGCACGTGGACACCGGCTTCTGGGGCGGGGCGGTCCCCGGGAACGTCAAGGACCTGCGCCCGCTCTTCGAGGCAGGCGTCTTCGGCTTCAAGTGTTTCCTGTCGCCGTCGGGTGTGGACGAGTTCCCCGAGCTCGACCAGGAGCAGCTCGCCCGGTCCATGGCGGAGATCGCCGGCTTCGGCGGGCTGCTGATCGTGCACGCCGAGGACCCGCACCATCTGGCGGCGGCGCCGCAGAAGGGCGGCCCCGCGTACGCCGACTTCCTCGCCTCCCGCCCGCGCGACGCGGAGAACACCGCCATCGGGAATCTGATCGACCAGGCCAGGCGGTTGAACGCCCGCGTGCACGTTCTGCATCTGTCGTCCTGCGACGCGCTTCCGCTGATCGCCGCGGCCAAGGCGGAAGGCGTGCGTGTCTCGGTCGAATCCTGCCCGCACTTCCTCACCCTCACCGCCGAGGAAGTCCCGGACGGGGCGACCGAGTTCAAGTGCTGTCCGCCCATCCGCGAGGCGAAGAACCAGGACGCCCTGTGGGCGGGGCTGGCCGACGGCACCATCGACTGCATCGTTTCCGACCACTCACCGTGCACCACCGACCTCAAGACCGCCGACTTCGCCTCCGCCTGGGGCGGGATCTCCTCGCTCCAGCTCGGCCTCCCGGCGATCTGGACCGAGGCCCGCAGACGTGGTCACAGCCTGGAGGACGTCGTCCGCTGGATGGCATCCGCCCCGGCCGCCCTCGCGGGGCTGACCCGGAAGGGCGCCATCGAGGCCGGCCGCGACGCCGACTTCGCCGTGTTCGCCCCCGACGAGACCTTCACCGTCGACCCGGCCGAGCTCCATCACCGCAACCAGGTCACGGCATACGCCGGAAGGACCCTGGACGGTGTCGTGAAGTCGACATGGCTGCGCGGCACGCGGATCGTGGAGAACGGCACCCTCGCCGAGCCCATCGGCCTGCTGCTCGAAAGGAACAACTGAAATCGTGGCGATACCCTCCTTCACCGGTGACGCGAGCCCGTACGGCGGCGGAGACCCGTACGCCGACTACCGCACGCCTGGCCCATCGGGGTTCCCCTTCACGCACTGCGTCGACCTCGCCGACCGGCGCCTCGGCGCGGGCGTCATCGCCGCCAACGACGAGTTCTTCGCCGAGCGCGAGAACATGCTCAAGCCGGGGGCCGCAGAGTTCGACCCCGAGCACTTCGGCCACAAGGGCAAGATCATGGACGGCTGGGAGACCCGGCGCCGCCGTGGCACCTCGGCCGAGCTGCCGCACCCGACGGACGAGGACCACGACTGGGCACTGGTGCGGCTCGGCGCCCCCGGGGTCGTTCGTGGCATCGTCGTCGACACCGCCCACTTCCGGGGCAACTACCCGCAGGCGGTCTCCGTGGAGGCCACCGCGGTGCCGGGCTCGCCCTCGCCCGAGGCCCTTCTCGGTGACGACGTGAAGTGGACGACCCTCGTTCCGTGCACGGCGATCGGCGGCCACGCCGCCAATGGCTTCGCCGTCGACGTCGAGCAGCGCTTCACCCACCTCCGCGTCAACCAGCACCCGGACGGGGGCATCGCACGGCTGCGGGTGTACGGCGAGGTCGCGCCGGACCCGCGGTGGCTCGATGCACTCGGCACGTTCGACGTCGTCGCGCTGGAGAACGGGGGCCAGGTCGAGGACGCGTCCGACCGCTTCTACTCGCCGGCCACCAACACCATCCAGCCGGGGCGGTCGGGCAAGATGGACGAAGGCTGGGAGACCCGCCGCCGCCGTGACAAGGGCAACGACTGGATTCGCTACCAGTTGGTCGAACAGTCCGCGATCCGCGCCGTCGAGATCGACACGGCGTGTCTGAAGGGCAACAGCGCGGGCTGGGCGTCCCTCTCCGTCCGCGACGGCGATTCGGGCGAGTGGGCCGAGGTACTGCCGCGCACACGTCTGCAGCCCGACACCAACCACCGCTTCGTGCTCGAGGTCCCGGTCGTCGGCACCCACGCGCGGATCGACATCTATCCCGACGGCGGCATCTCGCGGCTGCGGCTGTTCGGCTCCCTCACCGAGCAGGGAGCGGCCCGCCTGACGGCCCGCCACCAGGAACTGGGCGGCTGAGACGCCCGTGCGCCCCCGCGAAGGCCGCGGGGGCGCACCGACCGGCACCCCGGCGGACTCCGCGGCCTGCGCGCAGCCCTTGTGCCCCGGGGTGCTCCCCCCGTGCCGGGCCCCGAAGTGCGGGGCCCCGTCTCCCGGTTGTCAGGTCCGCGTTGCGACGACCCTCCCGGCCGCTCCCGGTACTGGATCCGATGGCCCTGTCACCACGTGGTTCCGGTGAAGCCACGGCACAGGCGGCGATGCCGACCGATGCCCCCGGCGGTGGCCCCCGCATGCGACGGACGAAACCCGTCGCGCTGCGGCGCGGCGCCGTTGCGGCCGGCCGTGCACCATCCCCGTGGGACGGCGCCGGAAGGCGCGGGCACCGCCCCTGTCGCAGGGGTAGGCAAGGGCGTTGGGGTCACCCGTACCGGACCGCCGGCCTGCCGGAGTACGGGGCCTTCGATCGCCGGGTGAGACCGCCGCGGCGGGGCGGCCGTCCGCAGCGGACCGGCCCGCGCCTGCCGGGCGGCAGCTTGCTAGGTTCCTGCGTCATGCGACTTCATTACCTGTACGACCGGGACTTCCGGGAACAGGCCAAGCGCGCCCAGGGCTGGGGCGTGCTCCTGCTCGCTGTCGCCGGGCTGCTGTGGCTGTGGTTCGCGTTCCTTCTCTTCACTCCGTACACGCTCGACAGCCGCTTCGGCTCGACCGAGTGCGGCTCGCCCTTCTTCGCCGACCGGCAGTCCGCCAACGAGCGTGCGGCGGAGGGCGGTCGGTGCGCCGCCGAACGCGACTGGCCCGAACTGCTCGCAGTCCTCGGGGGCTCCGTGCCGTTCGCCGTGGCAGGCGGGACCGTCTTCGCCATCGGCACGGCCGGCCGGAGGGCGAGCAAGCACCTCGCCGAGGTCACCCGCCTGAAGGAGGCCGGCGACTGAGGGTGCGATGCGCCGCATCCGACACCGCGCGCCGATCCGCCGGGGCGTACGCAACAGCGCATGCTCGCGAGGTGACCTTTCCGGTCACCGCACCGGGTCCGGCACGGCCCACGGCACGGTCCGGCCCACGGCACGGTCCGGCCCACGGCCCACGGCACGGTCCGGCCCACGGCCCACGGCACGGTCCGGCCCACGGCCCACGGCACGGTCCGGCCCACGGCCCGGCACGGCCCACGGCCCGGCCCGGCACGGCCCACGGCCCGGCCCGGCACGGCCCACGGCCCGGCCCGGCACGGCCCACGGCCCGGCCCGGCACGGCCCACGGTCCGGCCCACGGCCCACGGCCCGGCCGAGGAGCCTCGGCCGTCGGACGGAATCCGGCCGCGCATCGGCCCCGGGCATCGGACCTTGCGGTGCGGCGCACCCCATTCCGATGCCGCTCGCCGTGGTGCACGAGCCCGGCTACAGCCTCTTCGGGCGCCGGTCCGAGATGCACAGCAGTACGAATCCGAGCACCGAAAGCACAAGGTGTGCGTACAGCTCCCTGCCCTCCAGCAGGCCGATCGGTTCGGTGAGCCACCGGGTGAAGCCCAGGATCGAGAGGCGTCCACCGGTCAGCTCGCGGAGCACCCCACAGACGCCGACGACGAGGAGCGCGGTGCCGGCCAACTCGAGAATCTTCTTCATGAGGGGGATCGTCGTCCGGCCGGGTGCGGCGGCGCGTCGGTCCTCGGCATGCGCTGCGACTACCAAAGTCCACGACCGTATGACTTTGGTAGCGGCTGTGCGCCCGGGGGCGGTGCCGGGCTCCGCGGCCGCATAGGTTTGTCGATATGAGGCGTACGGAGTACCCCTGGCTGCTGCCATCGGCAATGGCCGACCCGCTGGTCGAGGAGATCCCGGGCGACCGGGCCGGGGACCGTCGCCGCCGGACCGTGCGCGACTGGATCGTGGACACAGCCATGTTCCTCTTCGCCGCCGCCGTCGGGCTGCTCGCCGCGGAGGGGAGCGTGCGGGCCGGCAACACAGGGGCCGTCGTCCTCGTCGACCAGCTGATCGGTGCGCTCGCCTGCTGTGCGGTGTGGCTGCGCCGGCGCCGGCCCTCGGCTCTCGCGGCCGCCGTGACCCTGACCGCGCTCGTCGTGCCGGTCGCGGGCGGGGCGATGCTGGTCAGCCTGTTCAGCCTGGCCGTGCACCGGCCCTTCCGACCGGTCGCCCTGGTGGGTTCCCTGGCCTTGGCCTGCGCCGTCGCGCAGCCGTTCGTCCGGCCCGATCCTGAGGTCTCCACGCCGGTGTCGGTCGTCGCCGGGCTCGTCCTGGTGCTGCTGGCCCTCGGCTGGGGCATGCTCGTACGCTCCCGCCGCATGCTCGTGGTGGCCCTGAGAGAACGCGCCCACCGGGCCGAGAGCGAAGCGGAGCTGCGTGCCCAGCAGGCCCAGCGGCTGGCCCGCGAGGCCATCGCCCGCGAGATGCACGATGTGCTGGCCCACCGGCTCACTCTGCTCTCCGTCCATGCGGGAGCGTTGGAGTTCCGACCCGACGCGCCCCCGGCAGAGGTCGCGCGCGCCGCGGGAGTCATCCGGGACAGCGCGCACGAGGCACTCCAGGACCTGCGCGAGATCATCGGCGTGCTGCGCGCGCCCGACGACCGGGAGGGCGACGAGGGGCACCGCCCCCAGCCCACGCTCGCCACGCTCGGTGCGCTGGTCGCCGAGTCCCGCGAGGCGGGGATGGAGGTCACGCTCGACAACCGTGTCGCCGCCCCTTCCGGGGCTCCTGCGGCCACCGGCCGCACCGTCTACCGCATCGCCCAGGAGGGCCTCACCAACGCCCGGAAGCACGCCCCCGGCACCGAGGTCACGATCATCGTGGGCGGGGGGCCCGGCGACGGCCTCACGGTCGAAGTGCGCAATCCGGCTCCGACCGGCCCGGTCGGTGAAGTGCCGGGCTCGGGGCAGGGCCTGATCGGGCTGAAGGAACGGGCCACGCTCGCGGGCGGCAGCCTGGAGCACGGGAGGACGGGTGACGGGGGGTTCCTGGTCCGTTCCTGGCTACCGTGGCCCTCATGACCATCCGGCTGCTCATCGTCGACGACGACCCGCTCGTACGCGCAGGACTCACCCTCATGCTGGGTGGTGCGGAGGACATCGAGATCGTGGGGGAGGCCGCGGACGGCTCCGAAGTCCCCGGACTCGCCGTGAGCCTGCGGCCCGATGTCGTGCTGATGGACCTCAGGATGCCCACGGTGGACGGGCTCACCGCCACCGAGCAGTTGCGGGCTCTGAGCGAGGCACCCGAAGTCGTCGTCCTCACCACCTTCCACGCCGACGAACAGGTGCTGCGGGCGCTGCGGGCCGGGGCCGCGGGATTCCTGCTGAAGGACACCCCGCCCGCCGAGATCGTGGCGGCCGTGCGGCGAGTGGCGGCCGGGGATCCGGTGCTGTCCCCGGCCGTCACCCGGCAGCTCATGGAGCGGGTGGCGGAATCCGCGCCCGACACCCGGGCCGACCGGGCCAGGGCCCGCATCGGCACCCTCGCCGAGCGTGAGAGGGAGGTCGCCGTGGCGGTCGGACAGGGCCGTTCCAACGCGGAGATCGCGGGCACGCTGTACCTGAGCGTGCCGACCGTGAAGACGCACGTCTCCCGAGTTCTCGCCAAACTGGGCCTCAACAACCGTGTCCAGATCGCGCTGCTCGTTCATGACGCCGGACTGCTCGACGGGGAGCGGCACCCGGGGCCGGAGCGATGAGCACCATCGATCTGCGGGAGCTCGGGGCGTAGTTCACGGACCCGTACGCACCACGCGAGGCCGAGGGAGGACGGACCGGTCCACGAGGTGATCACACCGCACGGGACCGGGTCCGGCTGATCGGGCACACGCGGGGGACCCGGACATCCGGCCTTCGGGGACGGCATTCCCCACTGTCCCAGGGCGCCGCCGGCCCGCCTGGAAGCGCGGATCGCCGTCCGCACCCTGCTCGAGCGCCGTCCGGCCCGCCCTCCATCCCGAGGGCGGGCCGCTGCCGGCTGCCGGGCATGTCGTACGCGGTGTGCGCAGTCCGCCTGTCCGCCGGGTGACGCGGGCTCAGAGGCCCGCGATCTCCTCGATCCGCACCGGTCTGCGCTCGCGGCGCGACAGCTCGCACGCCTCGGCCACGCGCAGCGCCTCCAGGGCTTCGCGGCCGTCGCAGGGGTTGTCCAGTTCGCCGCGGGCGACATGGACGAAGGCGTTCAGCTCCGCCTCGTACGCCGCCGCGAAGCGCTCCAGGAAGCCGGGCCAGGGCCTGTCGGCCGGAGGCGGGCCCTTCGGTTCGGTGGAGGTGATCGGCGTACGGTCGTCGAGGCCGACCGCGACCGTGTCGGACTCCCCGCACAGCTCCATGCGCACGTCGTAGCCGGCCCCGTTGCAGCGCGTCGCCGTCGCCGAGGCGAGCGTTCCGTCGTCGAGCGTCAGCACGGCCGCCGCGGTGTCGACGTCGCCCGCTTCACGGAACATCGCGAGCCCGGCGTCCGAGCCGGTGGCGTACACCTCGACGACCTCCCGGCCGGTGATCCAGCGCAGGATGTCGAAGTCATGGACGAGGCAGTCGCGGTAGAGCCCGCCCGACAACGGCAGATAGTCGGCGGGCGGCGGGGCGGGGTCCGCCGTGATCGCCCGTACGGTGTGCAGCCGTCCGAGCCGACCGGAGCGCACCAGCTCACGGGCCGCCCCGTACCCCGCGTCGAATCGGCGCATGAAGCCGAGCTGGAGGACGGTGCCGGCGCTCGCCACCTCGCGCAGCGCACCCAGCGTGCCCGGCAGGTCCAGCGCTATCGGTTTCTCGCAGAAGGCGGGCAGTCCGGCGCGGGCCGCCCGGCCGATGAGATCGGCATGGGCCGCGGTGGCGGAGGCGATCACGACCGCGTCCACCCCCCATTTGAAGACCTCGTCGACGGAGGGGGCGGCGGTGGCGTCGATACGGGAGGCGACTTCACGTGCCCGTGTGGCGTCGGTGTCCGCGACCACCAGGGAGCCGACCTCACGATGACGGCTGAGGACGCCCGCGTGGAAGGCGCCGATACGTCCGGTTCCGATGAGTCCGATGCGCATGGCCCAAAGGTGGGGTCCGCCCCGTGACCCTGTCAAGCATTTGTCCTGACAATCGAACCTCACAACTTCCGGTCAACAGGCCCTGCGACTACTCTCGCAGCGTGCCCAAGCAGCCCAGAGATACGACGGAAGCCACCGTTTCGCTCCAGCTCGGTGTGGACCGCAACAGTCCGGTCCCGCTGTACTTCCAGCTCTCCCAGCAGCTGGAAGCGGCCATCGAGCACGGCACACTCACCCCGGGCAGTCTCCTCGGGAACGAGATCGAGCTGGCCGGCCGGCTCGGTCTGTCCCGGCCCACCGTCCGCCAGGCCATCCAGTCGCTCGTCGACAAAGGTCTGCTGGTGCGCCGCAGAGGCGTGGGCACCCAGGTGGTGCACAGCCAGGTCAAGCGGCCGCTCGAGCTGAGCAGCCTCTACGACGACCTGGAGGCGGCGGGTCAGCGTCCGGCCACCCGCGTGCTGCGGAACAGCGTCGAACCCGCGCCGGCCGAGGTCGCGGCCGCGCTCGGGGTGCCCGAGGGCAGTGAGGTCCACCTCGTGGAGCGTCTGCGGTTCGCGCACGGCGAGCCGATGGCGCATCTGTGCAACCACCTGCCGGCCGGTCTGCTGGCCCTGGACAACGAACAGCTGGAAGCCACCGGGCTGTACCGGATGATGCGGGCGGCGGGCATCACCCTGCACAGTGCCCGCCAGTCGGTCGGGGCGCGTGCGGCCACCGCCGACGAGGCCGCTCAGCTGGGCGAGGAACCCGGTGCGCCGCTGCTCACCATGCAGCGCACCACCTTCGACGACACCGGGCGCGCCGTCGAGTTCGGTTCGCACGTCTACCGGGCATCGCGATACGCCTTCGAGTTCCAGCTGCTGGTGCGGTCCTAGGACTCGGTCCGCGTAAGAATGTTCGGACAAAGTATTGACGGGCTCGCGTGGTCCCCGTAAAAACTCACCCAGCCGCAATCGGGCGGCCGGAAGAGAAGGCGGACCACCATGCGTACACCCCGCACGGCAGCAGTCCTGCTTGCCGCACTCGCACTCGCCCTGGCCGGATGCAGCAGCTCCGGCGGCAAGGACTCCGAGGAGAAGCCCGAGGGCGGCGGAGGCGGAGGCAAGGCCGCCACGACCCCGCGGCTGAAGATCGCCATGGTGACCCACTCCGGCGAGGGCGACACCTTCTGGGACATCGTCCAGCGCGGTGCCAAGGACGCGGCGGCGAAGGACAACGTCCAGTTTCTCTACGCCGCCGACAAGGAGGGCAAGGAGCAGGCCCAGCTGGTCCAGACGTACATCGACCAGAAGGTCGACGGAATCGTGGTCACCCTCGCCAAGCCGGAAGCGGTGAAGGCCGTCGTCAAGAAGGCCGTGGCGGCGGGGATACCCGTGGTCACGATCAACTCCGGCGCACAGTTCTCGGCGGAGGCCGGAGCGCTCAGCCACATCGGCCAGGACGAGTCCGTGGCCGGCGAGGCGGTCGGCGAGGAGCTCAACAAGCGGGGGAAGAAGAAGGCCGTCTGCGTGATCCACGAGCAGGGCAACGTCTCCCTCGAGGAGCGCTGCGCCGGAGTGAGGAAGACCTTCGACGGCACCGTCGAGAACCTCAACGTCGACGGCACCAACATGCCCGCCTCCACCTCCTCCATCGAGGCGAAGCTGCAGAGCGGCAAGGACATCGACGCCGTCGTCACGCTGGGCGCGCCGTTCGCCGCCGCGTCGGTCCAGGCCAAGGAGGGCGCGGGCTCCGAGGCGGAGATCGACACCTTTGACCTCAACGCCGAGGTGGTCAAGCGCCTCAAGGCCAAGGAAGTCGGCTTCGCGGTCGACCAGCAGCCCTACCTCCAGGGCTATCTCGCCGTCGACGAGCTCTGGCTCAACAAGACCAACGGCAATGTCATCGGCGGCGGCAAGCCGGTGCTCACGGGACCGGCTCTGGTGACCGAGAAGGACGTCCCCGCCCTCGAGAAGCTCACCGCCGACGGCACCCGGTGAGCTGCACGATGACGTACCCGCCGAGCGTCCCCGTGCTCGAGCTCAGGGATACTTTCCGCGGAGTACGACAAGCGGAGCAAGAAGGGCACGGCGTCGTGGCAACGGTTCGGACAGGGGTACGCGCGCTCGGCGCGGTACTGGCGGCGGTGCTCGGAGCCTCCCTCGCAGGGTGCAGCGCAACGGGGGGCAAACGGGCCGAGGACGCCCGGAAGGCGGCAGCGGCCGAGGGCCGCGCCGCCGTCACCACCCCCCGCTGGACCTTCGCCATGGTCACCCACTCGGGTGCAGGGGACACCTTCTGGGACATCGTGCAGAACGGTGCCCGGCAGGCCGCCGCCAAGGACAACATCAACTTCCTGTACGCCAACAGCGACGAGGCGCAGACGCAGGCCCAGCTCGTCGACTCGTACATCGACAAGAAGGTCGACGGGCTGATCGTCACGCTCGCCAAGCCCGAGGCGATGAAGGCCGCCGTCGCCAAGGCCACCAGGGCCGGCATTCCGGTGATCACCGTGAATTCCGGCTCCGAGCAGTCCAAGGCGTACGGCGCGCTCACCCACATCGGTCAGGACGAGACCATCGCCGGTGAGGCCGTCGGCGACGAGCTGGACGCGCGCGGCCGGAAGAAGGCCCTGTGCGTACTGCACGAACAGGGCAACGTCGGCCACGAGCAGCGCTGCGCAGGAGCGAGGAAGAGCTTCGACGGGACGCTGGAGAACCTCTACGTCGACGGCACCAACATGCCCGACGTCCAGGCGTCGATCGAGGCGAAGCTCCAGACCGACAGGTCCATCGACGCGGTCGTCACGCTCGGCGCACCCTTCGCGGACGCCGCCGTCCAGGCCCGGCAGACCGCGGGGAGCAAGGCGGAGGTCGACACCTTCGATCTGAACGCCAAGGTCGCCACGGCGCTCAAGGCCGGGAAGCTCGGCTTCGCCGTCGACCAGCAGCCCTACCTCCAGGGCTACGAGGCCGTCGATCTGCTGTGGCTCCACCGCTACAACGCCGATGTGCTCGGTGGCGGGCGACCGGTCCTCACCGGGCCCCAGATCATCACCGGCAAGGACGCCGCCGAACTGCAGGACTACACGGAGCGGGGGACCCGATGACCGCGACCGCACCACCCGGACACCAAGGGCACGGCAGGCCGGCGGACACCGACGAGCGGCTGCTGCGCACCTCGCCGCTGAAGAAGCTCCTCGGCAGGCCCGAGCTCGGCTCCGTCGTCGGCGCAGCGGCTGTGTTCATCTTCTTCTCGCTCGTCGCCGACAGTTTTCTGCGCGCCTCCAGCCTCGGCACGGTCCTGTACGCGGCCTCCACGATCGGCATCATGGCCGTCCCGGTCGCCCTGCTGATGATCGGTGGCGAGTTCGATCTGTCCGCCGGAGTCCTCGTGACCAGCTCGGCGCTGATCTCCTCGATGTTCAGCTATCAGATGACGGCGAACGTCTGGGCCGGCGTCCTGGTGTCGCTGCTGGTCACCCTCGCCATCGGCGTCTTCAACGGGGTCATGCTGACCCGTACCAAGCTGCCGAGCTTCATCATCACGCTCGGTACGTTCCTGATGCTCACCGGTCTGAATCTCGGCTTCACCAAACTGATCAGTGGCACGGTGTCGACCAAGACCATCGCCGACATGGAGGGCTTCGAGTCGGCCAAGAAGCTGTTCGCCTCGCAGCTCACCATCGGTGATGTGGACCTCAAGGTCACCATCCTGTGGTGGATCGCCCTCGTGGCCGTCGCCACCTGGATCCTGCTGCGCACCCGCTTCGGCAACTGGATCTTCGCCGTCGGCGGCGGTGCGGGAGCGGCACGCGCCGTCGGCGTCCCGGTGACGAGGACCAAGATCGGCCTCTATATGGGCGTGGCCTTCTGCGCCTGGATCTCGGGCCAGCACCTGCTTTTCTCGTTCGACGTCGTCCAGTCCGGCGAGGGGGTGGGCAACGAGCTGATCTACATCATCGCGGCCGTCATCGGCGGGTGTCTGATCACCGGCGGCTACGGCTCCGCGATCGGCTCCGCGGTCGGTGCCTTCATCTTCGGCATGACCAGCAAGGGCATCGTCTACGCGGAGTGGAACCCGGACTGGTTCAAGTTCTTCCTCGGAGCGATGCTCCTCCTGGCCACCCTGCTGAACGCATGGGTCCGCAAGCGCGCGGAGGCGACCAAGTGACTGCCCTCGTAGAGCTCGACAACGTCAGTAAGTACTACGGAAACATCCGCGCGCTCGAAGGGGTCTCCCTCGAGGTCCACGCCGGCGAGATCAGCTGCGTCCTCGGGGACAACGGCGCCGGCAAGTCCACCCTCATCAAGATCATCGCCGGGCTGCACCAGCACGACGCCGGCACCTTCTCGATCGAGGGCGAGCAGACCACACTGGGCTCTCCCCGCGAGGCCCTCGACCGCGGCATCGCCACGGTCTACCAGGATCTCGCCGTCGTCCCACTGATGCCGGTGTGGCGGAACTTCTTCCTCGGCTCGGAGCCGACCAGGGGAAGCGGCCCCTTCAAACGGCTCGACGTCCAGTCGATGCGCGAGACCACCCGCTCCGAACTGCTGCGCATGGGCATCGACCTGCGCGACGTCGACCAGCCCATCGGCACCCTCTCGGGCGGTGAGCGGCAGTGCGTCGCGATCGCCCGCGCCGTCTACTTCGGCGCCAAGGTGCTGGTGCTGGACGAGCCCACGGCTGCGCTCGGTGTCAAACAGTCCGGAGTCGTGCTCAAGTACGTGGCCGCCGCACGGGATGCTGGTCTCGGGGTTGTGCTGATCACCCACAACCCCCATCACGCCTATCTCGTCGGTGACCGCTTCATTCTGCTGAAGCGCGGCACCATGTTTGGCAGCCACACCAAGCAGGAGATCACCCTCGATGAGCTCACCCGCCAGATGGCGGGAGGCAGTGAGCTCGAGGACCTGCGCCATGAGCTGGAGCGCGCCCCCGCGCCCCGTCATCTCGGGGGCCATGGCCGCGAGGCCTGAGGGGTGTCCCGCATTCCCCGGCGGGCGGGCGGGCGGGCGACGGTTACGGCACTCCCTCGTGGCGCCCGGGCCCGCGAGGGCGCCACGCCCCCGTCGTCGGGACGCCCGAGTGCGCCCGGTGACCGGGAGCCTCCCCGCCGTGCGATGCTCGGCACCGGACGGTGCGGGCTCGACCGGCGGGGCTCCGGAAGAGGCGCCCGGTCACGGGCCCCGGGCCGGTGCGTCCTGCCGCGGTTCGGGGGTGCCCAGGCGGGGGCCGGCCACATCGCGGAGATCGGTACGGCGCGGCGGGGGAGCGCTTGCAGGGCCGTGTCGCCGGGGGCGACCATGGTGGGTGCGCAGGCCGGATGCGCGGCTGCGGTACGAGCGCCACCACCCACCCCGGCGGCGAGGCGGGCGGGGGTCGACGACGCGGTCCGGCCGTGAACGGATCCCGGGGAACGGAACCCCGCGGCGGGGAAGCATCACTGCGGAACGCCCCAGAGGGGAGCGTCATGGTCCTGGACCTGCTCCTCATCGCCATTGCCATCAATGTCGATCCGCTGCCCATCATGGCCTTCGTCCTGGTGTTGTCCTCACCCAAGGGCATCTGGAAGGGTCTGGCCTTCATCCTCGCCTGGTTCGCCAGCCTCGTGGCGGTGATCGCCACGGTCCTGCTGCTGACCGGTGGAGAGCCGCCCGCGCCGCGCTCACCACCCTCCACGGCCGCCCTCGCGGCCAAGCTGGCCATCGGAGCCGGTCTGGTGCTGTACGCCGAGCACAGGAGGCGACGGCGGGATGCGCCCCGCAAGCACGCGGCCAATCACTCCTCGTCACAGACGTCCCGGCTCGACCGGTCGTCCCCGTGGTCCGCCGCTGCCCTCGCGTTCTTCTTGCAACCATGGGGGATGGTCGCGGCAGCGGCCGCCACCGTCGTCGCGGCCGACCTCTCCCACATCACCTCGTACCTGGCACTGTTCGGCTTCTGCATCCTCGCGAGCGCGAGTCTGCTGGCGGCCGAGCTGTACACGGTGTTCGCGCCGGAGGCCGCCGGGGTCAGGCTGAAACGCATGCGTGCCTGGATGCAGCGCCACCAGGACCCGGCCATCGTCGTGGGTTCCCTGCTGCTCGGCCTGTGGCTGATGGGCAACAGCCTCTACCAGCTGACCAGTTGACCATCCCGTAGACCGTTCCGCCTGGTCACGGGGCACGTGGCGCCCGGTGCCGATGGCAGCGCGGTCCCAGGTGCGAAGCGCCCCGCCGAGTGCTGCAATGGCATTCAGGGTGCCGTGCGTCCCCTGACGGGCCGCGCTATGGCCACCGGGCCGCCCCGGACCGCCGACGCGTTCGCAAGGAGTGGTCATGAGCGCTGACATCGAAGAAATGGGACCCGTCGACTACCTCGTCGTGGAGTTCCCGGGCAACCGCATGACCGGCGAGGGTCTGCCGCTGCTCGTCGACCTCGTCGACCGCGGGATCATCCGGATCCTCGACCTGACCTTCGTCCGCAAGGACACCGACGGTTCCGTGACGATCGTGGAACTGGCCGACGTGGACGGCGAGGGCACCATGGACCTGACCGTCTTCGAGGGCGCGACCTCGGGCCTGCTCGACCAGGACGACCTCGAGGAGGCCGGTGCGGCGGTGGAGCCGGGCAGTTCCGCCGCGGTCCTGGTGTACGAGAACACCTGGGCCGCGCCGTTCGCGCGCGCCATGCGGCGCAGCGGTGCACAGCTGGTGGCGGGAGGGCGCATTCCGGTCCAGGCCCTGCTCGCCTCGCTCGACGCGCTCGAGGGCCCGGACCAGGGAACGTCGTCGGCGGCCTGACATTCGGCCCGACGGCCGCCCGCCCCTTCTTCACTCGCGCAGGGAGACGAACATGCCAGGACTCATCCGTGGTGTCGCCCGTACCGCCGTCATCGCAGGAACCGCCACAGCCGTGTCCAACCGCGTGTCGCGGCGGCAGGCGGGCCGATGGGCACAGCAGGAAGATCAGCAGCAACAGCCACAGCAACAGCAGCAGGCACCCCCGCCGGCCGCTGCGCCGAGCGCCGCTGCGGCCTCTCCCGAGGACGAGATGAGCAGCAAGATCGACAAGCTCAAGGAGCTCGGTGAGCTGAAGGCCCAGGGGATCCTCACCGAGGAGGAATTCGCGGCGGAGAAGCGGAAGGTCCTCTCCTGATCCGGACGGCTTACGGACCTGCGCGGGTCCGTCGGCCGGGGGAAGGGCCGTCACCCGACGACCCGGCACGGAACGCGGGGGCCGCGAAGGGATACGTTCCATGACCCAGCCGGAGCCGAAGCCGCCGCCCGCGCGCGGCGGCACCCAGCCCCAGGAGGCGGACCGGCTGCGCGAGTTGCTTCGCAGCCCCGGATATCTCAGGACCCTGTTGTTCTGCGCCCTGGTCGGCATCCCGGTGTCGCTCGTGGCGTTCTGGTTCCTCGTGGCACTGCACGAGCTGGAACACCTGGTGTGGGCGGACCTGCCGGAGTCACTGGGCTGGTCCGCACCTCCCTGGTGGTGGCCGCTGCCGTTGCTGCCGCTGGCCGGACTCGTCGTCGGCCTGGTCGTCAGCCGTATGCCGGGCGCCGGCGGTCACATCCCCGCACACGGACTCCAGCCGGGCGGAGCCACCTCGAAGGCCCTACCCGGAGTGGTCATCGCGGCGTTGGCCAGTCTGCCGCTCGGTGCGACCCTGGGCCCCGAAGCGCCGCTGATCGCCCTCGGTGGCGGACTGGCCCTGCTGTTCAGACAGCTCACGAGGGCGCCCTCGACCCCGCAGACCATGGCACTCCTCGGGGCGGCGGGTGCTGCAGCCGCCATCTCGGCCATCTTCGGCAACCCGCTGATCGGGGCCGTGCTCCTGATGGAGGTCATCGGGGTGGGCGGGCCCCAGCTGTTCGCGGTCATGCTTCCCGCCCTGCTCTCCAGCGGCGTGGGGGCGCTGGTGTTCACCGGCTTCGGCCGCTGGACCGGGCTGGACACCGCCAGCCTCCGCCTGAAGCTGTCCGGGCCGTTCCCGCACCTGGACGCCGGTGATGTGCTCTGGTCGCTGCTCATCGCCGTCGTCCTCGGCGTCGTGGTGCACCTGATCTTCGCAGGAGGGCTGCGGGCGGCTTCCCTCGTCGCGGCGCGGCCCGTGCCCATGACGGTGCTCCTCGCCCTGTGCGCGGGGATCTGCGGGGCCCTCTATGCCGTGGTCACGGACCGCTCGCCCGCGGACGTCGCCTCGTCCGGCCAGGCCACCATGGTGCAGTTGGCCGCCGACCCGGAAAGCTGGGGGATCGGCGCCCTCGTCGCCGTCCTGGTGTTCAAGGGCGCCGCCTACGCCTTCTGCCTCGGCAGTCTGCGCGGTGGTCCCGTCTTCCCCACGCTCTTCCTCGGCGCGGCGGTGGGCGTCCTGCTGGCGCCGCTCCCCGGTCTCGGTGTCATCCCCGGCATGGCCGCGGGGATGGCCGCGGCCTCCGCCGCGGCGCTCCGGCTGCCGGTGAGCAGCGTGCTCCTGGTCGTGATGCTCCTCGGAAGCGTCGCCATGGTGCCCGTGGTGATCCTGGCGGCCGTGGTCGCCTTCGTCACCCGGGAACTCCTGCCGTCCCGGCACGGACATCCGGTGACGGGGACGCCGCAGCAGCCGACGGGCGCCCGGACACCGAGGACGCCCACGCCATGAGCACTCCCCGGATGACGCCCGATGACTTCCGGGCCCTGTACGTGCGTCTGCGCGAGGAGGCACGGCGGGGTCCGGCCGACCGGCGCGGTGCGCTGAACCACCTCACACCGGCACGGGTGGTGGCGGCGGCCGGCGAGGTCAGGTCCGGCCGCACGGTGTCCCTCGCCGCACCGCTGGAGACCAGGGCGGGCCCGGACAGCCCGGAGCCCGCGGCCCACCGGATGACGGGACCCGACCCGGAGGACATCGGTGCGAAGGGGCTGTATTTCGCCCGGGACCACTTCGCCATGAATGTGCACGGGGACGCGGACAGCCATCTCGACGCCCTGTGCCATGTGCTCTACGACGGTGCGCTCTACAACGGCGTACCGGCCAGCAGCGTGACACCGGACGGCGCCACCGCCCTCTCCGTCGATGTCGTCGAGGACGGCATCGCGGGACGCGGGGTGCTCCTGGACATCCCCCGGCTCAGGGGCGTGCCCTGGCTGGAGCCAGGCGACCTCGTCACCCATGACGACCTGGTCGGCGCGGAGGCCGCGCAGGGCGTCATGGCCGGCGCCGGCGACCTGCTGTTCGTCCGCGTGGGCCATCGCCGCCGCCGCCGGGAGCTCGGCGCCTGGGACTCCTCCGGGGCCCGGGCCGGCCTCCATCCGGAGGCGATGGACTTCCTCGCGCAGAGGCGTGTCGCGGTGCTGGGCAGCGACGGCAACAACGACACCGCCCCGAGCGCGGTGGAAGGGACCGAATTCCCCATCCATGTGCTGGCCATCCAGGCGATGGGGGTGCATCTGATGGACTATCTGCAGTTCGAGGAACTGGCCCCGCTCTGTGCGCAGGAAGGCCGCTGGAGCTTTTTCTGTGTGGTCGCGCCACTGAGGATTCCGCAGGCCACCGGCTCTCCCGTGAACCCGATCGCGATCCTGTGAGCGCGGCAGGACACCGTGGACGACCCCGGTCGCAACACACCGGATCCACCGATATGTTCGATATGTAGGCCATGACCGCGAGGACGGTGGCTGCCGTGAACGACTTCCCCCACTACGACGTGATCGTCATCGGCTCGGGTGCGGGCGGTGGCACTCTCGCCCATCGCATCGCTCCCTCCGGGAAGAAGGTACTCATTCTCGAACGCGGGGACTTCCTCCCCCGGGAGCGGGACAACTGGGACTCCACGGCCGTCTTCGTCAAGGGCAAGTACCGCGCCCCCGAGTTCTGGTACGACAAGCACGGCAACACCTTCCCACCGGAGGTCAACTACTACGTCGGCGGCAACACCAAGTTCTACGGCGCCGCCCTCTTCCGGCTGCGCCCCGAGGACTTCGGCGAGCTGCGCCACCACGACGGCATCTCTCCCGCCTGGCCGATCGGTTACGACGACCTCGAGCCGTACTACACCCAGGCCGAGCACCTCTACCTCGTCCACGGCAGACACGGCGAGGATCCCAGCGAGGGCCGGGCGAGCGCGCAGTACGCCTATCCACCCGTCGAGCACGAGCCGCGCATCCAGCAGTTGAGCGACGATCTCGAGAAGCGCGGACTGCACCCCTTCCATCTGCCCATCGGGGTCAACCTCACCCAGGACGACGGCGGCCGGGCCACCCACACCAGCGTCTGCATCCGCTGCAACAGGGTCGACGGTTTCCCCTGTCTGGTGCGTGGCAAGTCCGACGCACAGGTCGTCTGTGTGGAACCGGCCCTCGAGCACCCCAATGTCGACATGGTGACCAACGCCCGTGCGGTGCGCCTGGAGACCGATGCGACCGGACGCACGGTCCGTACCGTCGTCGCCCAGGTCGGTGACGAATCACCGCCCTCCCACTTCAGCGCCGATGTCGTGGTCGTCGCCTGCGGCGCCGTCAACTCCGCTGCACTGCTGCTCGCTTCGGCCAATGACAAGCATCCCCGCGGTCTGGCGAACAGCTCGGACGTGGTGGGACGGCACTACATGCGGCACAACAACCTGGCACTCATGGCGGTGTCGAAGGAGCCCAACGACACCCAGTTCCAGAAGACCCTCGCGCTCCACGACTGGTACCTGGGTGCCGACGACTGGGACTACCCGCTGGGCGGTATCCAGATGCTCGGCAAGTCGGATGCCGAACAGATCCACGGCGAGGCACCTCGCTGGGCGGGAGCCGTGTCACCGGACATGCCCTTCGAGGTGCTCGCCCACCACGCCGTGGACTTCTGGTTGTGCGGTGAGGACCTGCCCCTCCCGGAGAGCCGGGTCACGCTCGACCGGGACGGCGGCATCCATCTCGCCCTCGACGAGAAGAACAACATCGCAGGCCTCGACCGGCTCCGGCACAAGCTCCAGAGCATGCTGGGCCATCTCGGCATGCACGAGCACCATCTGCTGCCGCACAGCATCTATCTGCACAAGGGCATGCCCATCGGCGCGACCGCACACCAGGCGGGGACGGTGCGTTTCGGGGACGACCCGGCGCGTTCGGCCCTGGACCTCAACTGCAAGGCCCATGATCTCGACAACCTCTACGTGGTGGACACGAGCTTCTTCCCGAGCATCGGCGCCGTCAATCCGTCGTTGACGGCCATGGCCAACGCCCTGCGGGTCGGCGACCACATCGTGGAGCGCCTGCGCGCTTGAGCCGACCGGGGGAAAAGCGACCGTCCAACGGCCCACAGGCCCAGTGCGCTGTCCGCCCGGGTACGTGTACCGGTGGTTCCGTGGCTCGACGTCTGCCCGCGCCACCGCGGCCTGCGGGACCGCAGGCACGTACCCAGGAGGCATCGTGAATTCCCAGGCCAGTGCCGCGCCCTACCCGATCCCGCCGCTGCTGAAGGGACAGAAGGCCCTGGTCACCGGCGCGAATTCCGGAATCGGCAAGGCCACGGCCATCGCGCTCGGCCGGGCGGGCGCCGATGTGGTCGTGAACTACGTGGCCGGTCGGGAGGCTGCCGAGGAGGTCGTCAAGGAGATCACCGGTCTGGGAGTGCGCGCCGCGGCCTACGAGGCGGACGTGTCCCAGGAGGACCAGGTCGTCGCCATGGTCGACCGGATGGTCGAGGAGTTCGGGACGATCGACATCATGGTGGCCAATGCCGGCCTCCAGCGGGATGCCGCTTTCACCGACATGACGCTCGCGCAGTGGCAGAAGGTGCTGGACGTCAATCTCACCGGCCAGTTCCTGTGTGCGCGCGAGGCGACGAAGGAGTTCCTGCGGCGTGGGGTGGTCCCCGAGGTGTCACGCGCCGCCGGGAAGATCATCTGCATGAGTTCCGTGCACCAGATCATCCCCTGGGCGGGCCATGTGAACTACGCCTCCTCCAAGGGCGGCATCCAGATGATGATGGAAACGCTGGCCCAGGAACTGGCGCCGCGGAAGATCAGGGTGAACGCGGTGGCACCAGGCGCCATCAAGACTCCGATCAACACGAGTGCCTGGGAGACCCCGCAAGCCGAGAAGGACCTCCTGACGCTCATCCCCTACGGCCGCGTCGGCGAGCCCGACGACATCGCCCACGCCGTCGTCGGCCTCGCCTCCGACCTGATGGACTACGTCGTGGGCACCACGCTCTACGTGGACGGCGGCATGACCCTCTTCCCCGGGTTCGCCACGGGCGGCTGAACCCCGCCCCGATCCGAACCGATCCGCAGCGGGCTCCGACCACCGAAGGCGCACATGCACAATCTGGTCCAACTGCACGCGGACGCCCTGCTGCTGGCCGACGCGCCCGCCCAAATGCTCCCCGCCAGGGGGCTCATGGCCTTCACGCTGGCCTCCCACATCATCCTGGTACCGATGGGCGTGGCGCTTCCGCTGATCACGCTGATCATGCACTACCGCGGAATGCGCAACAGCGATCCGGTCGCCCTGCTGCTGGCCAGGCGCTGGTCGGCCGTGATGGCCGTCCAGTTCGCCGTAGGTGTCGTGACCGGGACGGTCCTCTCCTTCGAATTCGGCCTGCTCTGGCCCGGGTTGATGGGCAAGTGGGGGGATGTCTTCGGTATCGGATTCGGTGTCGAGGCGTGGGCGTTCTTCCTCGAGGCCGTACTCATCGCCATCTACCTCTACGGCTGGCGCCGGCTGAAACCCCGCACCCATTTCCTGCTCGGCCTGCCACTGCCCGCCACCGCACTGCTCGGTGCGTTCGGCATCCTCGCGGCCAACTCATGGATGAACACCCCGCAGGGATTCACCCTCGACTCCGATGGCAACCCGGTCGACGTGGACATCTGGAAGGCGATCTTCACGCCGATGTTCGGGCCGCAGTACTGGCACTTCGTCGTGGCGATGCTCGTCACGGCCGGATACGTCGTCGCCGGCGTCTACGCCGTCGGCTGGCTGCGCGGCCGCAGGGACCACTACCACCGGATCGGCTTCACCGTCCCCTTCACGCTCGCCGCGGTGTTCACCCCGGTGCAGTTCATGCTCGGTGACTCCATCGCCCGCTCGGTCTTCCACAAGCAGCCCGTGAAGTTCGCCGCGATGGAGATCGTCTGGGAGACCGACACCCATGTGCCGGAGTACATGTTCGGTCGGCTGCACCCCGACGGTAGCGTCTCCGGCGGTATCAGGATTCCCCAACTCGACTCCATTCTCGCGGGATTCAGCCCGGCCACGAAGGTCACCGGGCTCACCTCCGTCCCGGCCGCCGACCGGCCGAACGCCACCCAGGCCACCATTGCCCACTGGGCCTTCGACATCATGGTCGTGATCGGCTCGCTCCTGGTACTGCTCGCCCTCTGGTACGCGTGGTACCGGCTGCGGCAGCGCAGGATGCCCACCTCCCGATGGTTCTTCCGCAGTGCCGCATGCGCCGGAGTCGCCTCGGTGATCGCCGTGGAATGCGGCTGGATCACGACCGAGGTGGGGCGGCAGCCCTGGATCGTCTACCAGAACATGCGGGTTGCCGAAGCCGTCACCGCCACCCGGTCGTCGAGTCTGTGGATCATGTTCGGCGTGGTGATCGTCGTGTACGTGTTCATCTTCGGGTCGTTCCTCGCCCTGCTGCTCAAGATGCGCACCCGCTGGAGACTTGCCGATGCGGAGTCGGCAGCGGGACACCCAGTCGAGGGGCCCGAGACCGACACCCCGTACGGTCCCCGCCCATCGGAGGACGGCGCCCTGGCCGGCCGCGGCAGCCGGACCCGCCCGAAGGGGGACGGCACATCATGACGCTCGCGGGTCTCATCGCCTTCGTGCTGCTGCTCGCGGTGGCCGCCTACGCCTGCGCCGGAGGAACGGACTACGGGGCGGGATTCTGGGACCTGTTCGCGGGCGGCGCGAAGAGCGGCAAACGGCCGCGGTGGCTGATCGACCATGCGATGGCGCCCGTCTGGGAGGTCAACAACGTCTGGCTGATCTTCATCCTGGTCACCATGTGGACCGGGTTCCCCGTGATGTTCCAGACGGTCTTCTCGGCGATGTGGCTGCCGCTCGCACTCGCGGCGGTCGGCATGGTCCTGCGCGGTGCGGGATTCGCCCTGCGCAAACCCATGAAGAGGCTGGCCCGACGGCGGCTCTACGGAGCGGTGTTCGCCATCTCCTCGCTCCTGACCCCGTTCTTCCTCGGCGCCGCCGTGGGCGGTATCGCCTCCGGCCGGGTGGCACCGGGAACCGTGGCCTCGGCCGAGGCCTGGGCCAATCCGACCTCCGTCTTCTTCGGCCTGCTCACCATCGCCTCGACCGCATTCCTCGGAGCCGTGTTCCTCTCCGCCGACGCCGTACGCTTCGACGCCCCGGACCTCGTCCGCTACTTCAGGTACCGGGCACTCGGCAGCCTGGTCGTCGTGGTGGTGCTGGGGGCGGCCGCATTCGCCGTCACCCGCGACGACGCACCCCACGTCTGGCACGGCCTCACCCATGGTGCGGGCCTCGTGTTCGTGGTCCTGGCCGTCGTGTGCGCCGTCGCCACGGGCGTGCTGCTGCTGCGGGCCCGGGGCCCCTGGCCCCGAGTCACCGCCACCGGACTGGTCGCCGCGGCCGTCCTCGCCTGGGGGCTGGCCCAGCGTCCGTACCTCATCCCGACGTCGCTGACCGTGAGGGAGGCGGCGGGTGACCCCACCACGCTGAAATGGCTGGCCTTCGTCACACTCGTCGCGGTGATTCTCGTCGGCCCCGCCGTCTTCCTGCTCTACTGGCTGGACACCCACGGCGAGCTGGAATCGCTCACCGAGACCGACCTGCGCCGGAGCGGCGCCGGCACCCCGGGCGACGGCGACTGACAGGACGCGACGAAGGTGCTCACCGCCGACGAGTTCCTCCTGGGTATCGGGCTGACCGTGCTGCTCGCCGTCGGCTCCCAGATCCTCGCGAGCCGACTGCACATCCCCGCGCTGCTCCTGCTCCTGCCGGCCGGCTTCACCGCGGGCGCACTCACCGACGTCGTCCATCCCGACAGGCTGGCGCCGGAGAACTTCTCGTCACTGGTCTCGCTGTCCGTGGCGGTGATCCTCTACGACGCCGGCCTCGGCCTCGATCTGCGCCAGCTCAAGGGCCGCCCCCGCTCGGTCGTGGCCCGTCTGCTGGTGCTCGGGGTGCTGGTCACCTGGGCGTCGGTCATGTGCGTCGGTCCCGCGCTCTTCGGGGTGCCCCTCGCCGTGGCCCTGATGCTGGGCGTCATCCTCGTCGTGTCGGGACCGACGGTGGTGGGTCCGCTGCTCGACTACGTGCGCCCGTCCGAGCGGGTCAGGCGCATCCTGATCTGGGAGGGCTCGCTCGTCGACCCGGTGGGGGCCATCCTCGGGGCGCTGGTCTTCCACTCGATCCTGACCAGCGGTCTCCAGGCGGGCAAGGGCTTCCACGTCGGTGAGTTCTGCGCGAGCGCAGCGGTCGGACTGGCGGGAGGGGCCGTGGGAACCGGGCTGCTCTGGCTGGCCCTGCACACGCTCCGCCTCGGCGAAACCCTGGGCACCCTGGCCCAACTGGGCGTCGTCGTGGTGGTGTCGGCGGGCTGCGACATCGTCCGCGACGACACGGGCCTCATCGCCGCCATCGTGACCGGGCTGGCGATCGCGAATCTGCGGGGTCTCGACATGCCCGCCCGCCGGCCGTTCTTCGAGACGCTGGTCCAGCTGATCATCGGTCTGCTGTTCGTCACCATCTCGGCCGGTGTCGCCCCCTCGTCCGTCACGCCGGTCCTTCTGCCGGGGCTCGGCCTCATCGCCTTCCTCGTGCTGGTGGTGCGTCCCCTCGTCGCGTACCTCTCCACCTTCGGAGCCGGACTGTCGGGCGGGGAGCGGGCATTCATCGGCTGGATGGCCCCGCGCGGCATCGTCGCCGCCTCCACCGCCTCGGCCTTCGCCGGCACCCTGGCGGACGCCGGACTCGACGGAGCCTCCCAGATCCTCCCGATCACCTTCCTGGTCATCGTGGGGACGGTCCTGGTCTACGCGCTGACCGCGGTGCCGATGGCCAGGTGGCTGGGGGTCGGCCGCTCGGCGCGCACCAGGCCGCTGCTCGTGGGCGGCCAGCCGTGGACCGTGGCCCTGGGGCAGTGCCTGCGCTCCGCCGGGCTCGACGTGCTGATGTGGGCGGGGACCGAGGAGCAGCGCCGGCGGATCAGGGAGGCCGGGATCGCGCTCGCCCCCGGGGAACTGCTGGCGACGGCCACTGCCCCCGGGGCGCAGATCGAAGGGGTGACGTCGGTCTTCCTGCTCACCGACGACGACGACTTCAACGCCCTGGTCTCGGTGGTGGCGGAGGACAGCGTCGAGGAATCGGTGTACCGGGTCGGCCCGCCGGAGGACAGCCCCGGCGCGGTCGCCCGGTACACCGACAGGGACGTCCTGTTCGGGCGGGATCTCGTCCGGCACACCCTCGCCGCGCGCTTCGAGCGGGGCGCGCGCTTCGTGCTCGGCGCGCCGGGCGAAGAGGTGCCCGCCGGATACGACCCCCTGTTCGTGGTGCGGGCCGACGGCCGACTGGATCCGGTGACCGAGTCCCGCGCCGTGGAGCCGGGCGCGCGGGACACGGTCGTGCTGCTCGGTCCGTCCGAGCGCGCGCCCGAGGGACCACCGGCCCCTTGACCGGGGGTTCCTCGGGCGACCGCGGTGCCGCTCAGAAGTCGGGGCTGTGCCCGACGGCGTCGGACGCCTCGGTGCCGTTGCTCCGTGCCCGGTTCAGCTCCTTGTCCAGGGTGAGGGCCGTGTCGATGAACGCGAGATGCGTGAACGCCTGTGGGAAGTTGCCGAGCTGACGTCCGGTCAGATCGATCTCCTCCGAGTACAGGCCCAGATGGTTGGCGTAGGTGAGCATCTTCTCCAGCACCAGCCTCGACTGGTTGAGCCTGCCCGCCCGCGCGAGCGCGTCGACATAGGTGAACGTGCACAGCGAGAAGGTGCCCTCGGAGCCGCGCAGTCCGTCGGGCGAGGCCTCGGGGTTGTAGCGGTAGACGAGGCTGTCGTTCACCAGCTCACGGTCCATGGCGTCCAGGGTGGCGGTCCACATCGGATCGTCCGGGGTGATGAAGCCCACGGTGGACATCCGCAGCAGCGACGAGTCGAGCACCTGCGTCTCGTAGTGCTGCACGAATGCCTGCCGTTCGGAGTCCCAGCCGCGGGTGAGGACCTGTTCGTAGATCTTGTCGCGCTCACCGCTCCACCGCGCGAGCGAGGCGGGGCGGCCGCTGGCGGCGGCCAGTCGCAGTGCCCGGTCGAAGGCGACCCAGGACATCACCCGGCCGTAGGTGAAGTCCTTGCGTCCGCCCCGGGTCTCCCACAGGCCCTCCTCGGGCTGGTCCCAGTGGTCGCTGAGCCAGTCGAGGAGGGTGCGCAGGGACGTCCAGCCGCGGTGGTCGAGCTGGATGCCGCGTTGGTGGGCGAAGAAGATGCTGTCCAGTGCCTCGCCGTAGATGTCCAGTTGGAGCTGATCGGCCGCGCCGTTGCCGATGCGCACCGGGCTGGAGCCCGCGTAGCCCTCCCAGTGGTCGAGGGTCTCCTCGACCAGGTCGGAGGAGCCGTCGACCCGGTACATGATGTTGAGCGGCCCCGAGTCGCCGTCGCTGCCCGCCTTCTCGTGGACCCGGTCGCGCAGCCAGCCGATGAAGGCCGCGGCCTCCTCGGTGAATCCGAGGCCCAGCAGGGCGTAGACGGAGAAGGAGGCGTCGCGGATCCAGGTGAACCGGTAGTCCCAGTTGCGCTCGCCGCCCAGCTGTTCCGGCAGTCCGGCCGTCGGCGCCGCCACGAGGGCTCCGCTCGGCGCGTAGGTCATCAGCTTCAGTGTCACCGCCGAGCGTTCGACGGCCTCCCGCCAGCGGCCGGAATAGCGGGACTTGCTGAGCCAGTTGCGCCAGAACTGGACGGTGTCGTCGAAGAGCTCCATGAACTCGGCGTGGTGGATGTGCCGGGGCGGGCCGTCGGCGAAGGACTCCAGCACCACGCCCCGCTCCTGGCCGGCCTCCAGGGTCAGGGTGAAGTGCATGTCGTGGTCGCCCAGGTCCTGGGGGACCAGCCGCGCGTCACCGGGCTCGCGGACCGCGTGGACGGTCAGTTCCAGGTCGTCGGTGACGAACACGGCGCCGCGCTCCGTGTAGTGGAGCTTGTGCGGGGTGCGGCCGTAGTTGAAGCGCGGTGCGATGTCCACCTGGAAGGTGAGGCTGCCGCGGACACAGCGCAGCAGGCGGACCAGGCGGTGCCGCCTCGTGACCGTGGAGCCCGTCACCGGCATGAAGTCGACGACTTCGCCCGCGCCCGCCTCGGTCATGAAGCGCGTGACGAGCACCGCTGTGTCGGGCAGGTACAACTGCTTGGTGGCGTACGTCCTGTCCACCGGGGCGACCTTGAAGTGCCCGCCATTCTCGCTGTCCAGCAAGGCCCCGAAGATGCTCGGCGAATCGAAGCGCGGGGAGCAGTACCAGTCGATGGTTCCGTGGGTGGTGACGAGCGCCGCGGTCTGCAGATCGCCGATGAGACCGTGGTCCTCGATGAGTGGGTAGTCGCCCATCGTGAGCCCCTTTCGCCCTGGCCCGCAGGCAGGTGCAGCTTCATCAGCTTAGACAATCGATGTATTTCGGGCCCTTCGGGACGATTCGTGCACCTGGGGGCGCGGCACTAACGTGGGAGGGAACTGCACACCAGGTGAGGACCCGGGGGTGCGCACGGTGTTGTCCTGGGCGACGGTGTTCCGGCTGCGGCAGTACATCAAGGCAAGCCTGTGGATCGTTCCGCTGCTCGGCTTCGTGCTCGGCGCGTTCCTCGCCGACGCGGCGGTGCGGCTTGACGGCACGGCGGACCTGCCGTCGGACTGGGAGTACTCCGCGACGACGGCGAGCAGCGTGCTGAGTTCCATCGTCGGTGCGATGGTCGCCCTGCTCGGTTTCGTGGTGACCATCGGGGTGCTGGTCGTGCAGCAGGCGACGGGAACCCTGTCACCCCGCTATATGCGCCTGTGGTACCGGGACCGCCTGCAGAAGTTCGTACTCGCCACCTTCACGGGAACGTTCGCCTTCGCGTTCTCCCTGCTCCGCAGCATCGAGTCGGACTTCGTCCCTGATCTCGGTGTCACCCTGGCAGGAGCGGGCGTCGCGGTGAGCCTGCTCCTCCTGCTCATGTATCTCAACCGCTTCATCCACAACCTGAGGCCCGTGGCCATCGCCACCCTCGTCTCCCGGTCGGGGCAGAAGCTCCTGGCCCGGGGAACAGTCCTGGCCGACCGCGGTACGCTCCGCGCGGCCGCCCCGGCGAACCGGCTGTCCGGTGGTCCGGTGGCCCTGGTCCGCACCGAGCGGGGCGGCGCGATCCAGGGCGTCCATGTGAGGCGGCTGCAGGCCGCGGCGGAACGCCATGACTGCGTGCTGGTGCTGGCACATCAGATCGGGGACTTCCTGCCGCCCGGCGCCACGCTCATGGAGGTCCACGGTACGTCGTCACCCGATCACCGGAAGCTGGCCGGGCTCGTCGCGCTGGGGATCGAGCGGACCATCGAGCAGGACCCGGCCTTCGCGATGCGCATCCTCGTCGATGTCGCGATCCGGGCGCTCTCGCCCGCGGTGAACGACCCCACGACCGCCGTCCAGGTCCTGAACCAGATCGAGGCGCTGCTGCACGCGACGGGCAGGGCGGGGCTCAGCCGCCGCTACATCCTCCACGACGACCGCGGCCTGCCCCGGCTGGTGGTGCCGGGCCGCTCCTGGGAGGACTTCCTCCAGCTGGCCGTGGCCGAGATCCGTGAATACGGCGCGGCCTCGCTCCAGATCTGCCGACGGCTCAGGGCCCTGTTGGAAGGCCTGCTCGAGGTCCTCCCCGAGCAGCATCTCGCCGCGGTCCGGACGGAGCTGCAGCTCCTCGACGAGTCCGTGACGCGTACCTTCACCGATCCCGTCAGGCGGGCGATGGCGCTCGTGCCCGACCGCCAGGGCATCGGGGGGATGTGACCACCACGGATCTCCCGTACCTGGCCCGCCCGCCGGTCGACGGCGGATACGCCCCCCCCCGCAGGGCGATGCGCGGATGGCCCTGAGCCGGAAGGGCGGGCGGACGGCACCGGCCCGCGCGCCGGTCGCCTCGCACCGCTGCGCAGGGCCGCCGGGGTGGCCGGATGGCACAATCGGGCACGGCGGGCGCCGTCCGCCTCCGCCGCCATCCACCACTCGCAGGGACGCCGTGAGCACGTACCGTGACTTCGCACACCGGGGCTCCGCCCGGGCCACCGTCCTGCGGACCGTCGGCACCCGCGAGCGGCGATCGCACCTCACCGCGCCCCGTGTCCCCACCGTGGGCATCGACATCGGCGGGACGAAGGTCATGGCCGGCGTCGTCGACGCCGACGGCGTCATCCTGGAGAAGCTCCGCACCGAGACCCCGGACAAGTCCAAGAGCCCCAAGGTCGTCGAGGACACCATCGTCGAGCTCGTCCTCGACCTCTCGGACCGGCACGATGTGCACGCCGTCGGCATCGGTGCCGCGGGCTGGGTCGACGCCGACCGCTCCAATGTGCTCTTCGCACCCCATCTCGCCTGGCGCAACGAACCGCTGCGCGACTCGCTGCAGAACCGTCTCGCCGTGCCCGTCATGGTCGACAACGACGCCAACACCGCGGCCTGGGCCGAATGGCGCTTCGGCGCCGGCCGGGGCGAGGACCACCTCGTCATGATCACGCTGGGCACCGGCATCGGCGGCGCGATCCTGGAGGGCGGGCAGGTCAAGCGCGGCAAGTACGGTGTCGCCGGTGAGTTCGGTCATATGCAGGTCGTGCCGGGCGGGCACCGCTGCCCCTGCGGAAACCGCGGCTGCTGGGAGCAGTACAGCTCCGGGAACGCCCTGGTCCGCGAGGCCCGTGAGCTGGCCGCTGCCGACTCCCCGGTCGCGTACAACATCATCGAGCGGGTCAAGGGGAACGTCCCCGACATCACGGGGCCGCTGATCACCGAGCTGGCGCGCGAGGGCGACGCGATGTGCGTCGAACTGCTCCAGGACATCGGCCAGTGGCTCGGCGTCGGCATCGCCAACCTCGCCGCCGCCCTCGACCCCTCCTGTTTCGTCATCGGGGGAGGTGTCAGCGCCGCCGACGATCTGCTGATCGGCCCCGCCAGGGACGCGTTCCGCCGCCACCTCACCGGTCGCGGCTACCGGCCGGAGGCGCGCATCGCCCGGGCGCAGCTCGGCCCCGATGCGGGTATGGTCGGTGCCGCCGACCTGGCCCGGCTGGTCGCCCGGCGCTTCCGGCGTGCCAACCGCCGCCGCGTCGAGCGGTACGAGAGATACGAGCGGTACGCCCAGGCCCTGCGCAACCCCGGCGGTCTCGCCGGCGGCGGCACCGGCAGTACCACCCGCACCACCCCCCAGGAACCATCGTCATGACCCTGCCCCGACAGACCGCCCCCAAGGACGAGACCGTGCGTCCTCCGGAGGGCAGACGGCACATGATCCTCCGCCGCTGGCTGACCGCGAGCGTCATCGTGCTCCTCATCGGCATCCCCGCCGGCTATCTGGTGATCTCCGCGGAGCAGAGCCGGGACAGCGGCCGGGACAAGGAGCGGGAGTCATCAGCCACCGGGCTGCGGGACAGCTGGCCGTCCAAGATGAAGCGGAGGGTGTTCGAGGTGCCCATCCCCGCGAAGTCGACCGACGTCGCCTACTACGAGACGTCCAACTGGAAGTCCAGCCGTCTGTACGTCACGTTCCGTACCACGGCCGCGGGGCTCGACCTCTTCCTGAACAGGACCGGCACCAGCCGCTCCGCGCTGAAGACCGGCGAGGTCACCATCGGCGAGCGCGACGCCTCCACCGCAGGATGGGCCTTCGGTCCGGAGTCCCACTGGTCCGGCACCACGTACCGGCAGAAGGAGCCCCGGCCCACTCTGGACATCACCGCGGATCTGACCGATCCGTCCTCGCCCAGGGTCTTTGTCGTCTCGACCGTGACCCCCTGACCCGGAATGACTGCTTCCGCTCACTACTGTGGAGCGGGTGAGTGAGATGCAGACCCAGCCGCACCCGAAGACCCTGCAGTACCGGATCGACGGTCCGGACGACGCACCCGTACTTGTCCTCGGGTCCTCGCTCGGCACCACCTGGCACATGTGGGACCGGCAGATACCGGAGCTGTCCCAGCAGTGGCGGGTTCTTCGCTTCGATCTGCCCGGCCACGGCGGTGCCCCCGCGCACCCCGCCGCCTCGGTGGCCGATCTCGCCGACCGTCTCGTGGGCACGCTCGACGAACTGGGAGTGCACCGCTTCGGGTACGCGGGGTGTTCGATCGGCGGCGCGATCGGCCTCGACCTCGCACTGCGGCTTCCGCACCGGGTCGCCGCGCTGGCAGTGGTCGCCGCCTCGCCCCGCTTCGGGACCGCCGACGAGTTCCGCCGGCGCGGAGTGATCGTCCGTTCCAACGGTCTCGACCCGATGGCGCGTACCGCGCCCGAGAGCTGGTTCACCCCCGCCTTCGCCGCCGCGCAGCCCGCCATCGTCGAGTGGGCGGTCCAGATGGTGCGCACCACCGATCCGGGCTGCTACATCGCCGCCTGCGAGGCACTGGCCGCCTTCGACGTCCGCGCAGAACTGGGCCGGGTCGGGGTTCCCACGCTGGTGCTCGTCGGTTCCGACGACCAGCTCACCGGACCCGCCGAAGCCCGCACCCTCGTCGCGGGCATTCCCGACGCCCGTCTCGCCCTGGTCCCCGGTGCCTCCCACCTGGCCCCCGTGGAGCAGCCCGCGGCCGTCACGGATCTGCTGATGCGCCACTTCTCGACGGCCTGGCAGGACACGCTCACCGCGATCCCGTCGCCGCCCGTGCTGCCCCCCGTCTCGGTGCCCGTCGCCCCGGTCGCCGAGATCGCTCCGGCCGTCGAGCAGCCGCAAGCGTCCGGTGCGACGCGTCCGGACCCCTACGAGGCCGGCCTGAAGGTCCGCCGCGAAGTGCTCGGCGACGCCCATGTGGACCGGGCGCTGGCCCTGGCCGACGACTTCACGGGTGACTTCCAGGAACTGATCACCCGGTATGCCTGGGGTGAGGTCTGGACCCGCGACGGCCTGGACCGCCGCACGCGCAGTGCCGTCACGCTCACCGCCCTGGTCGCGGGCGGCCATCTCGACGAGCTCGTCTTCCATACGCGCGCCGCGCTGCGCAACGGACTGACACCGGCCGAGATCCGCGAGGTCCTCATGCAGACGGCGGTCTACTGCGGCGTACCGGCGGCCAACTCGGCCTTCCGGGTCGCCCAGGCGGTGATCCGCGAGGAGACGACCCCTCGCGGATAGGCCCGCCTCCCGGCCTTGGCCACGGCTCCCGGGCGCCAGCCCTCAGGTACCGGCCCTCGGGCACTGGTCCTCAGGCGCCGGTCCTCGGGCACCGGGCGGATCGCGGACGGGGCCGCCACCGCCCCGCCGCCCGGTTCGCCCGTCCCCGGGTACCGGACGGATCCTGTCCGGGGCCCGGCCACCGGCCGAGGACCGGGCCGGGGCGGAGCCCGCGCCCCGGCCCCTGACGACGACCGGGCGTGGGGTGTGGGGGTCACAGCCCCCGTTCGGGGCGGCGCGGAGCGGGGAAAGATCCGCCTGGGGGCCGGTCGCCGCGGGGCTCCGCGGGCCCGCAGCACGCGAGAGGAAGGTCACCCCGTGAAGCTCACGAAGAAGTCGCACGCCTGCATCCGGCTGGAGAAGGACGGGCGGACGCTCGTCATCGATCCCGGCGCGTTCAGCGAGCAGGACGCCGCAGCAGGCGCGGACGCGGTCCTCGTCACCCACGAGCACCCGGACCACTTCGACGAGGCGCGGCTGCGCGTCGCCCTGGACGCCAATCCGGCCGCAGCCGTCTGGACCCTGCGCAGTGTCGCCGACCGGATCGAGGCCGCCTTCCCCGGCCGGGTGCACACCGTCGGACACGGCGACACCTTCACCGCCGCCGGATTCGACGTGCAGGTGCACGGGGAACTGCACGCCGTCATCCACCCCGATCTGCCCAGGATCACCAATGTCGGCTTCCTCGTGGACGGTTCGGTGTTCCACCCCGGCGACGCCCTGACCATCCCGGAGCAGCCCGTGGAGACACTGATGCTTCCGGTGATGGCTCCCTGGAACAAGGTCTCCGAGGTCATCGAGTACGTACGCGAGGTCAGGCCGAGCCGGGCGATCGACATCCACGACGCCCTGCTGACCGATCTGGCGCGCCCCATCTACGACACGCACATCGGCAATCTGGGCGGCGCCGACCACAGCAGGCTCGCCTCCGGGGATTCCACGGACGTCTGAGCCGTCCCGCGTCGGCGCCCGGGCCCCACGGACGGGCCCCTTGCTGTCGTACCCCCCGGTTACGCTTGCGGCATGCGCATCGCCACCTTCAACGTCAATTCGATCACCGCCCGGCTGCCGAGGCTGCTCGCCTGGCTGGAGAGCAGCGGTACCGATGTGCTGTGCATCCAGGAGACCAAGTGCACGGCAGAGCAGTTTCCCGCCGACGCGCTCAAGGAGCTCGGCTACGAGTCCGCCGTCAACGCCGACGGCCGGTGGAACGGCGTGGCGGTGGTGTCCCGCGTGGGCCTCGACGACGTCGTGAAGGGTCTGCCGGGCGGCCCCGCGTACGGCGGAGTGCAGGAGCCGCGTGCCCTGAGCGCCACATGCGGTCCGGTCCGCGTCTGGTCGGTGTACGTGCCCAACGGCCGGGAGGTCGCGCACGAGCACTATGTGTACAAGCTGGCCTGGCTGGAGGCGCTGAAGGGGGCCGTTGCCGAGGACGCCGCAGATGGTCGTCCGTTCGCGGTCCTCGGCGACTACAACATCGCGCCGACCGACGACGACGTCTGGGATCCGTCCTTCTTCGAGGGGCTGACCCATGTGACCCCGCCGGAGCGGGCCGCCCTCGAGGGCCTGCGGGAGGCCGGGCTCGCCGATGTGGTGCCCCGTCCGCTCAAGTACGACCACCCGTTCACCTACTGGGACTACCGCCAGCTGTCCTTCCCCAAGAACAAGGGCATGCGCATCGATCTGGTGTACGGCAACGAGTCGTTCGCGAAGGCGGTCAAGGACAGTTACGTCGATCGCGAGGAGCGCAAGGGCAAGGGTGCCTCGGACCATGCCCCGGTCGTGGTCGACCTCGATCTCTGAGGCTCCGGGACCCCGGAGGCACAGCCTCCGGGGCGCGTCCCGCGCGCCCTGTGGTGCGCCCGTCCATGGGAATGCGAGGCTGATCCGTATGAACATCCCTTTCTTGGACAACTGGCGCAAAAGGCATGGTGGTGAGCGCGGCGGCCAGGCACTGGCATCCGCCGTCGGGGGCGACCCGGACGGCATTGCGGAGCTGCTCGCCGAGTGTGAGCTGCTGCGGGTCCGGGCAGGGCAGCAGGGGCTGGAACTGGACGACACTCCACGCTCGTTGGAGGAGCTCGACCAGCTCCCGCCGCGCTGGCGGGACGACCCCGAGGAGCTGCCCTGGCTGGGCAACGACGCCGGTCTCTATCTCGGGACCGTGATCGTCCGGACCGTCCGGGGAGCCTCCTGGCACGTCTGGCCGGGCGGCCATCCGGTCGTCCGCCTCGTCTCGGGACGCGAGATCAACGTCGTCGAGGCGGGACTGGACTGGGCGGGGCACGGGTCGCCCGAGCTGTCCCAGGTGTACGCGGAGGCGGCGGAGGCCTGAGTTTGCTACCGCTTATGCCGTATTTATGCGTGTTGGGCGTGAAGTGCCTTGCCGCGATGGATAGTTTGCGCTGACCTCGACCGCCGAGAATGGGGCAGGGCAGCGTATGGGCGTCGATCCTTTGATCGAGCTGTGTGATGTGAACAAGTGTTATGGGCAGGGGTCCCCCCACGCCCCAGGGGGCGCAGGGGGAGAGCGGTAGTCCGAGAGCAGCGGCCCGTGCCGGCGGGAGCCGGAGATCACTTCTCGCGCAGCGGAACCGACACGTACGAGGGGTCGGCGTCGGGCGAGGAGAAGGTCAGCTGTGCGCCGGACGGGTTGTGCTCGATGTAGAGCGGGTCGACGGTGTCGACGACCAGAGCGAGACGGTGGCCGGCCGGTACGTCGTAGGCGGTGGAGAACAGCTCCAGGTCCACGGTGAACGGCCGGCCCGGGGTCTTGTTGTGGAAGGTGTAGGGGGCATTGCTGACCAGCTTGCCGATCCCGAGCGGTCCCACGTCGTAGAGATACGCGACCAGGGTGCCGCTCTCCTTGGTGCTGGTGACCGTGGTGTGCAGCTTTGCCGTCCCTCTGATCCGCTGCTCGGATTCGTACCGCTCGGACTGCCAGACGGCGGCGAACCAGCGCGGCAGCAGTGGGATGGAAGCCATCGGCGGCAGCTTCAGGAACTGGTCCAGGGCACTGGACAGCATCACGACTCCGCCGTTGGCGCCCGAGTCGATGTTCGCGCGGATCTTCTTGGTGCCGCCCAGGGAGATCTTGCGGGAGTCCGCGCCCACCGACTTCCAGTCGGGGTACGTCTCGTAGCCGCCCTCGGAGCGGGACTTGATCCGGACGGGCGCCTCGCGCTGCACGCCGTTGTCCGTGCCCTTGAGATAGTGGTCGAACCAGCGGTGGGCACTGGTCCAGGTGTCATTGGGCAGCCCGAGCAGGCCCGTGCCCTCGGCGGTGGCATGGTCGCCCGGACGGAACTCCAGCCGCTTCGGAACCGTGAGCCTCTCGTAGAACTCGGCGTACTGGTTCGGCGGGAAAATGGTGTCGCCCCAGGCGTTGCCGAGCATGATGGCAGCGCCGTTCCGGTTGATCCGGTCGAGATAGGTCGAGGGGGAGCGCTTCTTCCCCCAGGCGATCATCTCGTCCTCCTTGGCCAGGTTCGACCCGAGGAAGTCCTTCATGAACTGCTGCAGTTCGGGGCTGGGGCGGCCGGTGAGATAGCCCGCGCCGCCGAGCAGCGCGGCAGCCTGGAGATGCTCGGTGCGGCCGCTGTAGATGGAGTCGGGGATGTCGGCCCAGCCGCTCAGTGCTGCGACCGCCTTGATCCGCTCGTCGTGCGCGGCGGCGAGCAGACTGATTCCCGCGCCGTACGACATCCCCGCCATGCCGACCCTGGACGGGTCGGCGGGGGTGTTCGCGAGGGTCCAGTCGATGACCTTGGACGCGTCGGCGATGTCGGGCGGCCCCGCCACCTCGATCTGGCCACCGGACTGCCAGAAGCCCCGTACGTTGTAACTGACCACCACATAGCCGGAGTCGGCCAGCTTCGTGGCCTGGGCGAGGTATTCGACCTGGGGAACACCCCAGCTGGTGGGCAGGACGATCACGGGGTACGTCCGTGAGCCGTCGTCACCCGCTGGGGTGACGACGTTGGCCTTGAGTACGGTGCCGCCGTCGCCTTGGATGTCGACGAACCGTACTCCCGGGTGGCTCGCGGCCTGGGCCGGTGCAGACGGGGCCAGCCCGAAGGCGGCTCCGGCCAGCAGAGCGGCCGAGACGGTCCCGGTCGTCGTGGTGCGCAGGGGCTTGTGGGGGAGTCCCATCGGTCACTCCTGAATCGTGCCAATGCGAAAGTGACCCGACGGTAACCGGCGGGACTTACCTTAGGTAACTGGTCGGTAAGTTACGCGACGGTAACGATTGTCGAACGTCGTGCCGCTGACGGGTTGTTGGCGGGGCCGGCTGGGAGGGTTGCCGCAGACCTGCTGGCGACGGAGCGCCGAACGGCCCCTGCGGGCCGGGTGTTCGTGCTGCTGTCGGGGGTGCCTTGTCCGCCAGTGCGCCGGTTCTGCACCCTGGCGAACCCGGAAGCCAGCAGTCACCGTGGTCACGTACCACGCAGTTCCGGACTCCGCTGCCCGCGAACGGAGAAGTCGTGACCCCTTTCGAGCTCCCGCACGCCCTGCTCGGCGAAGGACCGCACCGAGTCATCGCCGTGCACGGCTGGTTCGCCGACCGCGATGCCTACGCACCCCTGTACCGCGATCTCGACCTCGCCGCGTTCACCTACGCCTTCGTCGATCTGCGCGGCTACGGAGAGGCGATGGGCACGCCGGGCGCCTACACCACCACCGAAGGCGCAGCGGATGTGCTCGCGCTCGCCGGGCGGCTCGGCTGGGACCGCTTCTCGCTCATCGGCCATTCGATGGGCGGATCCGTCGTCCAGCGGGTGACCGCGCTCGCCCCGGAGAAGGTGCGGCGGCTGGTCGGCATCTCACCCGTGCCGGCCGCAGGGCTCCCGATGCCACCGGACCAGTGGGGACTCTTCGCCGACGCGGCCGACCGCCCGGCGAATCGTCGCGCGATCATCGACATCACCACCGGTTCGGTACGCCCCGATGCATGGCTGGACCGCATGGTGCACCGGTCGCTGCGGTGCAGCGACCCCAAGGCGTTCCGGGCCTGGCTCGACTCCTGGGCGGTCGAGGACTTCCACGGTGACGTCGTGGGCTCGACCGTTCCGGCGCTCGCCGTCGTCGGTGCACTCGACCCCGCACTCGGCTCCGGGCTGATGCGCGACACCTGGCTGCGCTGGTACACCCACGGCGAACTGACGGAGTTGCCCTCGGCCGGTCACTACGCCATGGACGAGACTCCGCTCCAGCTGATCCGCACCGTCGAGGACTTCCTCCGGGCGGACGCATGACCTCCGGCACGGGCGGACCGGACGGCCCACCCGTCCCCGATGTGTTCGATCCGCGGATCTATGCCGCCGGGCTGCCCCACGACGCCTTCCGCACCCTGCGCGCGCACCACCCCGTGGCCTGGCAGGAGGAGTACGAGGTGCTGGGCTGGCCGGCCGGGCCGGGCTTCTGGGCGGTCACCCGGCACGCCGATGTGGTCCGGGTGCTCAAGGACGCCGGACGTTTCTCGTCATGGCTCGGCGCGACCCAGATCCGCGACCCGGACCCCTCCGATCTGCCGTTCATCCGCCGCATGATGCTGAATCAGGACCCGGCCTCCTGCCCCGGCCCGGTGCAGGAGGCCGGGTCGGACCACGGCCGGCTGCGGCGGCTGGTGAGCAGGGCCTTCACCCCGGGCAGGATCGACCGCTTCACCGCGGCGGCGCGGGCCCGCGCGCGTGGACTGCTGACAGCGGCCCGGGACTCGGGCCCCGTCGTCGACCTCGTCGCCACCGTCACCGACGACTACGCCCTGCTCAACCTCGCCGATCTGCTCGGCGTGCCGGAGGGCGACCGCGGACTGCTGCTCAAGTGGACCGAACGCGTCATCGCCTACCAGGACCCCGACGAGCCATCCGTGCTGGACAGCGGGGGCAGACCGGTCAATCCGCGCTCGCCCGAGATGCTCGGTGAGATGTTCGGCTACGCCCAGGAGCTCGCGGAGTACAAGCGGCGCGTACCCGCCGACGACGTCATGACCTCGCTCGCCGCGTCCGGTCTGTCGGACGCGGAACTGGAGATGTTCTTCTTCCTGCTCACGGTGGCAGGCAACGACACCGTCCGCAGCGCCGCGCCGGGAGGGTTCCTGGCCCTTGCCGAACACCCGGACCAGCAGCGCCGGCTGCGCGCCGGGGAAGTGGGCGTCGAAACGGCCGTCGACGAGCTGCTCCGCTGGCATCCGCCCGTGCTCTCTTTCCGTCGTACGGCGGCCTGCGACACGGCCGTCGGCGGCCGGAACGTGCGCAGAGGCGACAAGATCGTCGTCTTCCACGCCTCCGCCAACTACGACGAGCGGGCGTTCACCGACCCGTACCGCCTCGAACTGTCCCGCTCGCCGAACCCGCATGTGTCGTTCGGAGGCGGCCCCCATGTCTGCCTCGGGGCGCACTTCGCCCGTCTCCAGCTGCGGGTACTGCACGAAGAGGCGCGGGAGATGCTGCCGTTCGTGGCAGTCGCCGAGCCGCCCGTGCGACTCGTCTCCAACTTCATCAACGGCATCAAGAAGCTGCCGCTCGGCCCGGGCTAGAACGGATCTTCAAAACCGGTCAGGCAGGTCGGGCACGATCCGGAGGAGACGGCCTACCGGACATGCCTACGGGACATGCCTACGGGACACGGCTGCGGGACCACCCTCAGCCCGCGGCGCGGTGGGAGTTGTGGACGGCCGTCGCCGGGGACTGCGCCGCGCGCGTCACATCGCCGACGAGTTCCACGACGTCGGGCCCGTACGCCTGGGTGTTGACCACCTTCAGCAGCAACACGAACGAGTTCGAGCCATGCTTGCGGGCCAGCTTCTCGTGGTGGCGGGCCAGATAGCGGGTGGCCGCCTGGTTGGTGATCGCCCGCTGCCCGCAGAACAGGAACACGGGTCTGCCGCCCTCGCCCGCGGTGAGGCGCGCCAGGAGGACGTACTCGGTGATGCCTGCCTCCAGCGGGTAGCGTTCCGAGCCGATCCGGAACTGGGCGCGGTCGGGGCCCGGCTCCGGATCCACGTTGACCTCCACGCCCGGCAGGAGCGACGAGAGATGGGCGGCCATCCGGCGGTTCGAGTACGGACCGCCGACACAGAACTCCGTGCGCTCGCCGAAGCCCTGCTGTGCGACATCGTGCCGGACGATCTGTGCCTTCGCCCCGCAGTCCTTGATGAGCGCGGAGAGTTCGAGCAGCGCGAACACGTCGAAGCGATGGACCGCGCCCTCGTTGCCCGCCTCCCGGTTGACCACGAGCAGGCACTCGGAGTTTCCCGGCAGACCGAAGAAGGTCTGCTTGCGACGGAGTTTGCGACGCCATAGATAGGTGCGGGCCATCCAGCCGAGCGAGGCACTGATACCGGCGGCCACGACCCCCAGCACGATGTTGCGCAGGTCTTCATTCATGGGCGCGCATGCTAGCGGCCCATATGGAACAGTGTTCGATGCGGTCCTGACGGGGATACCGAGGTGGCGTTACGCTGCGCGCACGTTCGCCGACTGGAGGTACGGATGCGACGCGGTTCCGCTCGTCTTGTCACGATTCCGGCCATCGCGCTGGCGGTGCTCTCGGTGGGCGCCGCAGGGCCGCCGCAGGCCCCGGCCGCAACCGCCCCGGTCAAGGAACCGGTCGCAGCCGGATACGGAGGAGCGGTCGCCAGCGTCGACGCGGACGCCTCCGCCGTCGGCATCGAGGTGCTGCGCAAGGGCGGCAACGCGGTGGACGCCGCGGTGGCGACCGCCGCGGCCCTCGGGGTGACCGAGCCCTACTCGGCGGGTATCGGAGGCGGCGGCTTCTTCGTCTACTACGACGCCAGGTCGAGGAAGGTGCACACGATCGACGGGCGCGAGACCGCGCCGGGGTCGGCGGACGAGTCCCTCTTCCTGGAGAACGGCAAGCCCATACCCTTCGAGGAGGGCGTCACCAGCGGCCTCGGCGTCGGCACTCCCGGTACACCGGCGACCTGGGACGCGGCTCTCGACGCCTGGGGAAGCCGACCGCTGCGGCACCTGCTGAAGCCGGCCGAACGACTCGCGAAGGACGGCTTCACCGTCGATGAGACGTTCCGTTCCCAGACCCGGTCCAACGAGGCGCGCTTCCGGGACTTCCCGGCCACGGCCGAGCTGTTCCTGCCGGGCGGGCAGTTGCCGGTCGTGGGCTCGGTGTTCAGAAATCCCGGCCTCGCGCGCACCTACGCGGAGCTCGGGCGCAACGGGACCGCGGCGCTCTACAAGGGCCCGATCGCACGCGACATCGTCAACACCGTGCGCGGGCCGGAGGTCCGGGACGGCGCCACACGTGTGGTGCGGCCCGGTGATCTGACGCTGAGGGATCTGGCGGCGTACGAGACCGAGCGGCGCAGGCCGACGAAGATCTCGTACCGCGGGCTGGACGTGTACGGCATGGGGCCCGCCTCGTCGGGCGGCACGAGCGTGGGCGAGGCGCTGAACATCCTCGAGCGGACGGATCTTGCGGCAGTCTCCGAGACGGCGTATCTGCATCGCTTCATCGAGGCCGCCAGGATCGCCTTCGCCGACCGCGGCCGCTGGGTCGGCGACCCGGCCTTCGAGGACGTACCGGTACGGGAGCTGCTGTCCCAGCGGTACGCGAACGCGCGGGAGTGCCTGATCCGCGACGACGCCGTGCTCACCAGCCCGCTCGCTCCCGGCGACCCGAGGAAACCGGCGGCATGCGCGAGCGGCGGCACCGCTGCGCCGACGACGTACGAGGGCGAGAACACGACGCATCTCACCGCCGCCGACAAGTGGGGCAACGTCGTCGCCTACACACTGACGATCGAATCGACGGGCGGAAGCGGTATCACGGTGCCCGGGAGGGGCTTCCTGCTCAACAACGAGCTGACCGATTTCTCCTTCGCCCCGGCCAACCCCGCGGTCCACGACCCCAACCTCCCCGGGCCCGGCAAGCGCCCCCGCTCCTCGATCTCCCCGACGATCGTCCTCGACCACCGCGACAGGCCCGTGCTGGCACTCGGATCACCCGGTGGGGCGACGATCATCACCACCGTCCTGCAGACACTGACGGGCGTGGTCGACCGCGGCCTTCCCCTGGTGGACGCCATCGCGGCCCCGCGCGCCAGTCAGCGCAACCAGGGGACGACCGAGCTGGAACCGGGACTGTGGAACAGCCCCCTGCGGGCCGGGCTGGAGTCGCTCGGCCATGCCTTCCGGCAGAACCCCGAGATCGGCGCGGCGACAGGGGTGCAGCGGCTGCCGGACGGGCGCTGGCTCGCGGCGGCCGAGAAGGTGCGCCGCGGCGGGGGCTCGGCGATGGTGGTGCGGCCGAGCGGCACTCCGTAACGGCGGCGCTTCCGCTTCTCGAGGAGCAGCCGACCGTGGCCGTGACGTCCGGCCGTGACAGCCCCTCCTCGCCTTGCCACCGGGGTCACCCTCACGGGTGGCCCCGGTGGCGCATGCCTTGATCCGCCTGCTTTCTGGAACGGAGAGAAAGCGAGCGGTCCATGGAGCCGAACAGACAGCGACTGCGGACCCCTCGGGCCGCGGGACTGGCCGGGATCGTGTTCGCGGTGCTGCTGGCGGCCGCGATCGTCCTGATGCGGGTGGCGATCCCCGAAGGGGCGGCCGAGACCGGCGGGATCAGTCCCGACCGGCGGCGGGCCGTGCGCGCTGCGCTGGAACTGGTGCCCTTCGCCGGGATCTTCTTCCTGTGGTTCATGGGTGCCCTCCGGGCGCAGGTGGGGGAGGCGGAGGACAAATTCGTCGCGACTGTGTTCATGGGCAGCGGACTGGTCTTCGTGGCCACCATGTTCGGGGCTGCCGCAGCCGCAGGCAGCATCCTGGACGACCAGCAGCCGTCCGAGTTCGGCCGCAACTTCGCCTACACCCTGCTGACGACCTACTCGATGCGGATGGCCGCCGTCTTCATCTTCGCGACGTCGACCATCGGTCACAGGCTCGGAGTGTTCCCGCGCCCCTACGCGCTGATCGGCTATGCGGCGGGCCTGGTGCTGCTGTTCGCGGGACCGGGCTTCCCCTGGTCCGAACTGGTCTTTCCCGCCTGGTCCGTGATCATCAGCATCCATCTGATCAGGCTCCGTCGGCGGTCCCGCTCCGAACCCGCGCCCGAGGTGGTGTGACGCCGGACCGTTCACTCCACCGGCCCGCCCCGACGAGCGGAGCCGGGTCCGCGGCCGCATGCTGGTGGCGGAGAGTGACCGGTCACGGGAAGGGCTGATCCGTGGTGAAAGTTGTCGTCGATCTCAACCGATGCCAGGGCTACGCGCAGTGTGCGTTCCTCGCCCCGGACGTCTTCGAGATGCACGGTGAAGAGGCGCTGCTGTACAACCCCCGCGCCGACAAGGCGCAGCGGGACAAGGTGGCCAGAGCCGTCGCCGCCTGCCCGGTGCAGGCCATCCTCGCGGACGGGCTGGACGGGAACGCTTCGGCACAGGAGGCCTCCGATGCCCGATGACGGATTCCTCGACCGGTTCAAGCGCGAGGGGCGCATCGTCGTCGTGGGCGCTTCCCTGGCCGGCCTGAGGGCCGCGGAGACCCTGCGGGAGGAGGGTTTCGCCGGTTCGCTCACGATGATCGGCGACGAGCCGTACGAGCCGTACGACCGTCCCCCGTTGTCCAAGGGAGTCCTGCTGGGCAAGGCGACGGCCGACCACACCGCGCTGCCCCGGCGCCGGTCCCTTGACGCGGAGTGGCGGCTCGGGGTCCCGGCCAGCGGGCTGGACATGGGTGCCAGACGCGTACGGCTGGCCGACGGCGACGAGGTGGGATACGACCGGCTGCTGATCGCCACCGGGGTACGGGCACGGCCGTGGCCGAACGAAACGGAAGCGGAGCTCGACGGGGTCTTCGTCCTGCGCACCCGTGACGACGCCACCGCGTTGCAGAAGCGGCTGGCCGCCGGACCTCGGAGGGTCTTCGTCATCGGCGCCGGGTTCACCGGTTCGGAGATCGCGGCGGCCTGCCGTGAGCGCGAGATCGAGGTCACCGTCGCGGAGCGCGGCGCCGCGCCCCTCGTCGGTGCGCTCGGTGGTGTGGTGGGCGAGGTGGCCGCCCAACTGCAGCGTGAGAACGGTGTGGACCTGCGCTGCGGGGTGATGGTCACGAGCCTCGAGGGGGACTCGGCGGGACGCGTCCGCGCGGCCCACCTCTCCGACGGCACCAGCGTCGAGACGGACGTCGTCGTCGTCTCGCTCGGTGCGATGCGCAACACCGAGTGGCTCGCCGGATCCGGTCTGGGAGCGGGGCCGAGGGGCATCGCCTGCGACGCCGGCTGCCGGGCGTTCGACATCCGGGGCATCGTGACCGACGACATCTTCGTCGCCGGTGACGTGGCGCGGTCCCCGCACCCGCTGTTCGGGTACCAGTTCCTGTCCCTCGAACACTGGGGCAACGCCGTCGTCCAGGCCGAGACCGCGGCGCACAACATGCTCTGCGAAAGCGTGGACCGGCGCCCCCACATGTGGGTACCGGCCTTCTGGTCCTCCCAGTTCGGAGTGAACATCAAGTCGGTCGGTGTGCCGTCCATGGGCACGGAGATCCTCATCGCGCAGGGCTCGCTCGCGGAGCGCAGATTCGTCGGCGTGTACGGATACCAGGGGCGCGTCATCGGCGCCGTCGCCTTCGACCAGGCACGCTGGCTGCCCTTCTACCAGCAGTTGATCGAGACGACCGCGCCGTTCCCGCCGCAGTTCCCGACCGTCGACCGCCGCCCCGAGGGGATGCGGCCGGTGTCGGCCGACTTCCCCGACCCGTCGGTGCCCACCCACGGGCCGACCGTGACTCTCAGTGGCTATTCGCCGTCCGATCGGCGCATGACCTTCACTCCCGGCCGGCACTGACCCGCGCGCGACGCACAAGGACTCGTCATGACCCAAGGCAATCTCCTGCGGCAGATCATCGACTACAAGAGCCGCGCGAACCCGTATCCCCTCTACGCGGAGCTCCGCAAGACGCCGGTGCTCAACGAGGGCGACGGCGCGTACGTCGTCAGTACGTACTACGAGGTCCTCAGCCTGCTCCACGATCCGCGAGTCAGTTCGGACGCCCGGAACCTGTCCCAGCCGGCCGGCTATGACCTGGAGCAGCAGGAGGAGACTGCACTGCCTCCGAGCTTCATCCGTCTCGACCCCCCGGAGCACGACCGGTTGCGCCGCATGACGAACACGTCGTTCGGGCCGCCCCACAAGCCGCGCCGGGTCCATGAGATGCACGGCGAACTCGAGAAGATCGTGGCCGGGCTCGTCGACGGTATCGGGAACACGGACCGGATCGATCTCGTCGAGCAGTTCTCCTATCCGTTCCCCGTCACCGTCATCTGCCGGCTGCTCGGCGTTCCGCGCGAGGACGAGGCGCGCTTCCACGTCTGGGCCGACACCCTCGCCGCCAGCCTCGACCCGACGCCGGGGGAGGACCCGACCGAGCGGAACAAGATCGCTCAGAAGGCCCGGACGGAGCTGGGCATGTATCTGGCCGGGCTGATCGAGGAGCGCCGCAAGAAGCCCGGCGACGACATGCTCTCCGAACTGGCCACCGCCCACGGTCCGGACGGGACCATGACGACCATGGAGCTGCTGAGCACCGCGGCCCTGCTGCTGATCGCCGGCCATGAGACCACCGTCAATCTGATCACGAACGGGATGCTCACCCTGCTGCGCCACCCGGACGTGCTGGTGCGGCTGCGCGAGGACCCGAAGCTGGCGGTCCCGATCGTGGAGGAACTGCTGCGCTACGAGCCGCCCGTGCAGCTGGTGCCCAACCGCACCACGCTCACGGACATCCACATCGGCGGTGTCACCATCCCCAAGGGAGCCTCGCTCTGGCTCGTCGTGGCCGCGGCCAACCGCGACCCGTTGCGGTTCGAGGACCCGGAGCGGTTCAACCCGGACCGCAAGGACATCGAGCACCTCGGCTTCGGCAGCGGAATCCACAGCTGCTTCGGCGCTCCGCTCGCCAGGCTGGAGGCGCAGCTCGCGCTGAGCGAGCTGGCCCGCAGGCTCGTCAATCCCCGGCTGCTGGAGGACCCGCCCGAGTACCGGCAGAACGCGGTGCTGCGCGGCCCCCGCCATCTGCCCATCGCCTGCGACGACATCCGCCCCTGAGCGGTCCGTTCGGGGGCGGCCCAGGGGCGGCTCAGGGCTCAGGTGCGGCTCACGGTGCGGTGAGGATGCGCGGCCCGTCGTCGGTGATGGCCACGGTGTGTTCCGCGTGGGATGCGCGGGAACCGTCGGACGTCCGGAGGGTCCAGCCGTCGTGGGCGGTGCGGTAGCCGTCCCCGCCGCTGCCGATCAGCATCGGCTCGATGGCGAGCACCATGCCGTGGCGCAGCGGCATGCCACGGCCCGGGCGGCCCTCGTTCGGTACACCGGGGTCCTCGTGCATCGTGCGGCCCACGCCATGGCCGCCGTAGCCGGAGGGAATGCCGTAGCCCGCCGCCCGGCACACGCGGCCGATCGCGTGCGCGATGTCCCCGATACGGTTGCCCACCACCGCCGCGGCGATGCCCGCGTCGAGCGCCTCGTACGCCGTGTCGACAAGGCGGACGTCCTCGGGGCGCGGGCGACCGACGACGAAGCTGATGGCCGAGTCACCGACCCAGCCGTCCAGGACCGCGCCGCAGTCGATGCTCAGGAGGTCGCCGTCGCCGAGCCGGTGGTCGTCCGGGATGCCGTGCACGATCGCATCGTTGACGGACGTGCAGACGACCGCCGGGAAGGGAGTGGGCGCCCAGTCCGGGCGGTAGCCGAGAAACGGTGACCCCGCGCCCGCCTCCCGCAGCACCGCGCGCGCGGTCTCGTCCAGGTCCCGCAGGCTGACGCCCACCGCTGCTGCGTCCCGTACCGCTGTGAGCACTTGTGCGACGACCCGGCCGGCAGCACGCATGGCATCCAGCGAGGCATCCGTCTTGATCTCCACCATGCCAATTACTATACCGGTCGAAGCGGTATTAGAATGACGGCATGGTTCGTACACCCCTGACCCCCGAAGAGCGCAAACGCGGCGAGCGGCTGGGCCGGTTGCTCCGCGCTGCGCGTGGCCCGCGGAGCATGGTGGAGGTCGCCGCGGCCGCCGGTCTCTCCCCCGAGACCCTCCGCAAGATCGAGACGGGCAGGGCACCGACTCCGGCCTTCTTCACCGTCGCGGCGCTGGCCGGGGAGCTCGGCCTGTCACTGGACGAACTCGCCGCGCTCTGTGCGCCGATGCCCGTGTAGCCGCTCCGTTGGCGTGGGTGGCCGGCTGCGACGCGGTGACCAGGCCGCGGTGCGGCAGCCCGAGCGGCGGACCCGCCCCGCGTCGCCCCGTCCCCGTCCCCGTCCGCGATCGTGCCGTCGCCGTGCCGTCGCCGTTCCGGCGGCTGTCCGGACACGAGCCCCTCCTGGGCCCGGTCGGGGCGTCACCGAGGTCCACTGGGGTCGGGGTCGGGGTCGGGGCCGGGGCCGTCGACCGTTACGGCCCGGCGCATGGGGCGTAGTCTCGCGCCTGTGGACCTCCAGCAGCTCAGCCGCGCGAAATACATCAGCCTCACCACCTTCCGGAAGGACGGCACGGGTGTCGCGACTCCCGTGTGGTTCGCCGTCGACGGCGGTGAACTCTATGTCTGGACCCGCTCCGACTCCTGGAAGGTCAAGCGGCTGCGCAGGGACAGCCGTGTCACCGTCAGGGCATGTGATCTGCGCGGACGGGTCGAGGAGGGTGCTCCCGCCGTGGAAGGGACGGCCCGGCTGATGGCCGAGGCGGAGCTGAGGAAGGTGCGGCGGCTTCTCTCCCGCAAGTACACCTGGCAGTTCTGGCTCGTCGACGTTCCCGCCGCGGTCTTCCGGCTCGGCAAGCGCCCGCACACGGGCATCGCAGTGACCATCCCGACACGTTGAGCGATCCGCTCCGTCGCCGAAAACTGCGCGTAGCCCTCCCGTAACACGGCTGAGGTCGAATGCCATGCGTACCGGCGGCGGAGGGCGGCGACGATGGCGGTGCATCAACTCCCCATGGAAATAGGGGTGTTCGCGCAGTATCTGCGAGAGCTGACCGAGCATCTCGACCGGGGCGCCGGCTGGTACGGAGTCTTCTGGCAGCGCGACCCCGACGGACTGGTCGCCTGCCTCCAGGGCGCGGAGATCCCGCCCTGGGACGTGGTGGAGTCGCTGCTTCGCGACCTCTCTGCCGACGAGGACGAGACCGTACACGCCCGTGCGCTCCACTCAGCCGCTGCCGCCGCCCACGACGGTCTCGCCGGCGGCCGCCGGGCTCTCCAGGAGCGCCTGGAGCTGATGTGCCGCGAGCAGGCGTACGCGGCAGACCGCGGCCAGGACCTGCTGCGGCAGTTGGCCGCCGTCGCCGAGGGAACGGCGGAGTACGGGCGTCTGGCCGGCGAACTGTCCTGGGCCAACGACGACCACACCCGCGCGACCGCCCGCCGGGCCGAACTCGAGGCCCGGCTCGCCGCCTTGCCGCCTGCGGGGGACGCGGTGGCGAGCCGGTCCGGAGGCATCGGCCCGCTCGGCCCCGGCGGGGCGCGGCCGGAGCCGGGAACTCCGGCCGTCGGGCAGGCCCCGTGGGTGTCCGGGCCCGGGGCGCCGCAGTCGGACGGGACGGACACGGTCCTGCCGGGGCTTCGGGAAACCGATCCGGCTTCGCAGCGCGGACCTTCCCGGGCCACCGGCCCGGCGGGGGACCCGGATGCACACGCGGCGCCCGGGTTTGCGGATTCCTGGTTCCGCCGTGGTGGCGGCCGCGGGGGCGCCGTTTCGGCGGACGAGGCGGCCGGCGGCGAATCGCGGCGCAGGCGTGGGCGGGGGCGTGACGCATCCGGGAAGCGGCGGCCGCGAGGAGCCCGCTACGCATGGCTGGACGACGGGGCCGAAGACGTTCGCGGGAGCCGGGCAGACCCTGTCCCCTCCCTGCCCGTGACCGGGGCGCGGCCGCGCGGGGCGCGATTCGGCGGCGCAGCGGAGAACGATGTGCCGACGGTGGAAGGGAGCGCATCCTCCGTACACGCGCACGTTCACGCGCAGGCACAGCGCGCCGCCGCGGACACCGTCGCCGAACTCGGAAGGCTGCGTGCCGAGGCGCGCAGCGGCGAGGCGCACGCCCTGCTGTGCGAGGCCGCGGTCCGTCCGGCAGCCTGGCTGCCGGTGCTGGCGGCGGAGCTGCACCGCGCCGGTCTGGGCGCCGACTGGGCCACCCTGCTCTGGGAGGTCGCGTCACTGCCGCCGGCGCAGCTGGCGGCCGCGGCGGTGGCGCTCGCCGCGGCGGGCCGGACCGAGGACTGCGGACATCTGTTGCGGCAGGGTGTCGCGCGCCCGGCGAACGAGATCGCGGACGCCGTGGTCGCGCTCGAGGAGGCGGGTGAACGGAGCGGAGCGAACGCCCTGCTCGCCGCGTTCGTGCAGGTCCGCACTGCGGAGGAGGCCGCACGCGTTGCCGCGTCGGACCCCCGTGGGCTCGTCCCCCGGCTGCTCTCCGCGGCGCGTGCCGTGTCGCAGGACCGGGAGCGCGATCTGGTGCACGCTCTGCGTGTTGCAGGGTTCATCAGCGGTTGAAAAAGTACGGTATACGCTGTTTGTCGACCGCTAGGGTGCGAAACATGATCGACACTGCGGGTTGACGACGATGGTCTTGCCCCAGTGTGTGACGGGGCTTACGTTCTCCTCCTACGTATCGCGTCTACGTGCGTAGAGGCTCTCTGACGTCTTGTCGAAGGAGCAGCTCATGACCAATGTCGTACGCGCCGCACTCGTCCAGGCGACCTGGACCGGCGACACCGAATCGATGATCGCCAAGCATGAGGAGCACGCCCGTGAGGCGGCCCGGCAGGGCGCCAAGGTCATCGGATTCCAGGAAGTGTTCAACGCGCCGTACTTCTGCCAGGTCCAGGAGCCGGAGCACTACCGCTGGGCCGAACCGGTGCCGGACGGCCCCACCGTGCTGAGGATGCGGGATCTCGCCCGCGAGACCGGAATGGTGATCGTCGTCCCGGTCTTCGAGGTCGAGGACTCGGGCTTCTACTACAACACCGCGGCGGTCATCGACGCCGACGGCACCTACCTCGGCAAGTACCGCAAGCACCACATCCCGCAAGTGAAGGGGTTCTGGGAGAAGTACTACTTCAGGCCCGGCAACCTCGGCTGGCCGGTCTTCGACACCTCCGTCGGCAAGGTCGGCGTCTATATCTGCTACGACCGCCACTTCCCGGAGGGCTGGCGCCAACTCGGCCTCAACGGTGCCCAGTTGGTCTACAACCCGTCGGCCACCCACCGAGGTCTCTCGTCCTACCTCTGGCAGCTGGAGCAGCCTGCGGCCGCCGTCGCCAACGAGTACTTCATCGCCGCGATCAACCGAGTCGGCCGGGAGGAGTACGGCGACAACGACTTCTACGGCACCAGCTACTTCGTCAATCCCCGTGGCCAGTTCGTCGGTGACCTCGCCAGCGACAAGCAGGAGGAACTGATCGTCAGGGACCTCGACTTCGGCCTCATCGAAGAGGTCCGGCAGCAGTGGGCGTTCTACCGCGACCGCCGGCCCGACGCCTACGACGGGCTGGTGCAGCCGTGAGCGACCTGTACGACCGGCACCGGTCCGTCATCCCCGACTGGGTGGCGCTCTACTACCGGCAGCCCCTCGAGATCACCCACGGCGAGGGGCGGTACGTCTGGGACGCGGAAGGCAACCGCTACCTCGACTTCTTCGGCGGCATCCTCACCACCATGACCGCACACGCCCTGCCGGAGGTCACCAAGGCGGTGAGCGAGCAGGCGGGGCGGATCATCCACACCTCCACGCTCTATCTCAACCGGCCCATGGTCGAGCTCGCCGAGCGCATCGCCGCCCTCTCCGGCATCCCCGACGCCCGTGTCTTCTTCACCACTTCCGGCACCGAGGCCAATGACACGGCACTGCTGATGGCCACCGCGTTCCGCGGATCGGGCCAGATCCTCGCGATGCGCAACAGCTACCACGGGCGCTCCTTCTCGGCCGTTTCCATCACCGGCAACCGCGCCTGGTCACCGACCGGCCTCTCCCCGCTGCAGACGCTGTACGTGCACGGCGGCGTCCGCACCCGGGGGCCCTTCGCCCATCTGTCGGACGCCCGGTTCATCGAGGCATGCGTGGCCGATCTGGAGGACCTGCTCGGCCACACCCACGACGTCGCCGCGCTGATCGCCGAGCCCATCCAGGGCGTCGGCGGATTCACCTCGCCCCCCGACGGGCTGTACGCCGCCTTCCGTGAAGTCCTCGACCGGCACGGCATCCTGTGGATCTCCGACGAGGTGCAGACCGGCTGGGGCAGGACGGGCGAGCACTTCTGGGGCTGGCAGGCCCACGCCGAGAACGGCCCGCCGGACATGCTCACCTTCGCCAAGGGCATCGGCAACGGCATGTCCATCGGCGGTGTGGTCGCCCGTGCCGAGGTCATGAACTGCATCGACGCCAACTCCATCTCCACCTTCGGCGGCTCGCCCGTCACCATGGCGGCGGGCCTCGCGAACCTCTCGTACGTGCTCGAGCACGATCTGCAGGGCAACGCCCGGCGCGTCGGCGGACTGCTCATCGAACGGCTGCGCGCCATCGGTGCCGCTGTCCCGGCTGTCCGCGAAGTGCGCGGCCGCGGACTGATGGCCGCCGTCGAGCTCGTCGAACCCGGTACGGACAAGGCACATCCCGAGGCCGCCTCGGCCGTGCTCGAGGCGGCCCGCGAAGGCGGCCTGCTCATCGGGAAGGGCGGTGCGCACAACACCAGCGTGCTCAGGATCGCGCCTCCGCTGTCGCTCACCGTCGCGGAGGCGGAGGAGGGGGCGGCGATCCTCGAACGGGCCTTGCGAAGCGTCTAGTTCATTCCACGCGAGGAGTACGGGAACCATGAGCAACCGCACCCTGATCCGCGGCGGACTCGTCATCACCGCCGCCGAAGAGATCCACGCCGATGTACTGATCGAGGACGGCCGCATCGCCGCCCTCGCCACGCACGGCTCCACCGTGGCCGAGAGCTGGACCGGTGACCGCACCATCGACGCCACCGGGAAGTACGTGATCCCGGGCGGCGTGGACGCGCACACCCACATGGAGCTGCCGTTCGGCGGCACGTTCGCCTCCGACACCTTCGAGACCGGCACCCGGGCCGCGGCCTGGGGCGGCACCACCACCATCGTGGACTTCGCTGTGCAGACGATGGGCCAGGGCCTGCGCGAAGGGCTCGACGCCTGGTACGCGAAGGCGGACGGCAACTGCGCCATCGACTACGCCTTCCACATGATCCTCTCCGACGTCAACGATTCGTCCCTCAAGGAGATGGACCTCCTCGTGGAGGAGGGCGTCACCTCGTTCAAGCTCTTCATGGCCTACCCCGGTGTCTTCTACAGCGACGACGGGCAGATCCTGCGGGCCATGCAGCGCGGAACCGCCAACGGCGGGCTGATCATGATGCACGCCGAGAACGGCATCGCGATCGACGTCCTCGTCGAACAGGCCCTGGCGCGCGGAGAGACCGACCCGCGCTACCACGGCGAGGTCAGGAAGGTGCTGCTGGAGGCGGAGGCGACCCACCGGGCCATCCAGCTCGCCCGGGTCGCCGGCGCACCCCTCTACGTCGTCCATGTCTCGGCCGAGGAGGCCGTCGACGAGATCGCCGCCGCGCGCGGCAAAGGGCTCCCCGTCTTCGGCGAGACCTGTCCGCAGTATCTGTTCCTGTCCACCGACAATCTCGCCGAGCCCGGCTTCGAGGGTGCCAAGTACGTGTGCAGCACACCGCTTCGCCCGAAGGAGCATCAGGCGGCGCTCTGGCGCGGACTGCGCACCAATGACCTCCAGGTCGTCTCCACCGACCACTGTCCCTTCTGCTTCGTCGGACAGAAGGAGCTGGGCCGGGGTGACTTCTCCAAGATCCCGAATGGACTGCCGGGTGTGGAGAACCGGATGGACCTGCTGCACCAGGCGGTGCTCGACGGGCACATCACGCGCCGCCGGTGGATCGAGATCGCCTGCGCCACCCCGGCCCGGATGTTCGGCCTCTACCCGAAGAAGGGCACGATCGCGCCCGGAACCGATGCCGATGTCGTCATCTACGACCCGGGCGCCTCGGGGATCATCTCCGCCGAAACGCACCACATGAACGTCGACTACTCGGCCTACGAGGGTAAGCGGATCACCGGTCGGGTGGAGACCGTCCTCTCGCGCGGAGAAGTCGTCATCGACCAGCGGGAGTTCACCGGCCGGGCGGGCCACGGCGTGTACACCCCCAGGTCCACCTGTCAGTACCTGAACTAGTCAGTACCCGAAACTGGTCAGTACCCGAAATGGGAGGTCGCCTCGTGGACTTCGGACTTGTCCTGCAGACCGATCCGCCCGCATCGGAAGTCATCGGCCTCATGCGGCGCGCAGAGCGCAACGGCTTCCGCTACGGCTGGACCTTCGACTCGGCGGTGCTCTGGCAGGAGCCGTTCGTCATCTACAGCCAGATCCTGGAACACACAGAGAAGCTGCACGTCGGACCCATGGTGACGAACCCCGGTACCAGGACCTGGGAAGTCACCGCCTCCACCTTCGCCACCCTCAACGACATGTACGGCAACCGCACGGTCTGCGGCATCGGGCGCGGCGACTCCGCGATGCGCGTCGCAGGCCGCAAACCCAACACCCTGGCACGGCTGGCGGAGGCGATCCCGGCCATCCGCGACCTCGCCGAGGGCCGGGAGACCGTCATCGACGGCCAGCCGGTGCGCCTGCCCTGGGTACGGGGCGGGAAGCTCCCGGTGTGGATGGCGGCCTACGGCCCGAAGGCCCTGGCCCTCGCCGGGCAGAAGGCCGACGGATTCATCCTGCAGCTCGCCGACCTCTACCTCACCGAGTGGATGGTGAAGGCCGTGCGCGACGCGGCGGCAGCGGCCGGACGCGACCCGGACTCGGTCACGATCTGTGTCGCGGCACCCGCGTACGTCGGCGACGACCTGGCACACGCGCGTGAACAGTGCCGCTGGTTCGGCGGAATGGTCGGCAACCACGTCGCCGATCTCGTCGAGCGGTACGGCGAGCATTCGGGGATGGTGCCCGAGGCGCTGACCGCGTACATCAAGGAGCGGCACGGCTACGACTACAGCCACCACGGGCGCGCCGGAAACCCGTCCACCGACTTCGTGCCCGACGAGATCGTGGACCGATTCTGTCTGCTCGGGCCCGTGTCCGCACACCTCGAGAAACTGGAGGCGCTGCGCGAGCTGGGCGTGCACCAGTTCGCCGTCTACAACATGCATGACGCCAAGGAAGCGACGATCGACGCGTACGGCGCGGAGATCATCCCGGCACTCAACCGCTGAACGGCATCCGACCTCCGCTGAAGGGTCCAGGCCATGACCGCGACAGTTCCCCCGGCCCCGTCGTCCCCTGACTCCGACCAGATCACCGATGCCCACGGCCGGGTGGAACTGGCCCCCGGAGCGGTCCCCGCCGAAGGACGCTTCGTCAACGGCGATCTGCTGCCCGTCCCCGTCGCCCGGCGCCACTGGACGACGTACAACTTCGCCGCGCTGTGGGTCGGCATGGCCCACAACATCCCGTCCTGGCTGCTCGCCTCCGGCCTCGTCGCGATCGGCATGGACTGGAAGCAGGCCGTCCTCACCATCGCACTCGCCAATGTGATCGTGCTGTTCCCGATGCTGCTCACCGGTCACGCCGGGCCCAAGTACGGCATCCCCTTCCCGGTGCTAGCCCGTGCCTCCTTCGGGCTGCGCGGCGCGAACCTCCCCGCCCTCATCAGGGCGGCGGTCGCCTGTGCCTGGTTCGGCATCCAGACCTGGATCGGCGGCCAGGGCATCTTCCTCCTGCTCGGCAATATCTTCGGCGGCTGGACCGAGGCGTCGGAGATCGCCGGTCAGCCGTGGACGCTCTGGCTCTGCTTCGTCGTCTTCTGGGTGCTCGAACTGGCCATCATCTACCGGGGGATGGAGACCCTGCGGCGCTTCGAGAACTGGGCGGCACCGTTCGTCATCGTCGGCGCCCTGGTGCTGCTGGTGTGGATCGCGGTCAAGGCGGGAGGCTTCGGCCCGCTGCTCGACCAGCCGTCCCAGCTCGGCTGGGGACCGGAGTTCTGGCAGGTCTTCTTCCCCTCCCTCATGGGGATGATCGCCTTCTGGTCCACACTGTCCCTGAACATTCCGGACTTCACCCGCTTCGGCGCCGGCCAGCGTGCCCAGGTCTGGGGGCAGACCCTGGGACTGCCGACGACCATGACGCTGTTCGCCCTGCTGTCCGTGTTCGTCACCTCCGGATCCCAGGCGGTGTACGGGGCACCGATCTGGGACCCGGTCGAGCTCGCCGCGAAGACCGACAGCGTGTTCGGCCTGCTCTTCGCGCTTGTGACGGTGCTGGTCGCGACCATCTCCGTGAACATCGCGGCGAACGTGGTCTCACCCGCGTACGACCTCTCCAACCTGGCCCCGCGCTTCATCAACTTCCGCACCGGCGCGCTGATCACCGGGGTCGTGGGTGTCCTCATCATGCCGTGGAAACTGACCGCTACCCCCGAGCTCTACATCTTCACCTGGCTGGGGCTGGTCGGCGGTCTGCTCGGCACGGTCGCGGGGATCCTCATCGCCGACTACTGGGTCATCCGCCGCGCCCATCTTCAGCTGGCGGACCTCTACCGGCCGGGCGGACGCTACTGGTACTCCTCCGGCTGGAACTGGCGCGCAGTCGTCGCCTTCCTGGTGGGCGGCGTGCTGGCGGTGGGCGGCTCCCACTCCCAGCAGGGCAAGGGCCCCTTCCCCGAGGAGGGCCTGATCCCCTTCCTGAAACCGCTCGCAGACTACGGCTGGGCGGTGGGGCTGGCGGCGTCACTGCTGCTGTACGTGCTGCTGATGCTGCCGTTCCGGGCCGGCGCCACCGAGCGCTGAACACCGGCCCCGGCGTCATCGAGCGCTGAACACCGGCCCGGCGCCCGGACCCGTCTCTCTCCGTCGTCCGGGCCTGCGCACGGCAGGACGTGTCCCGAAGGCTGCGGTGAATCCCGGTGTTCCCGTCAGGCGCCCGCACCATCCGGGGATCACTGTTGCGGTCGACCGTCACCAGGGCCACCGACTCCCGCCGCCCTGGGCGGGAGGCGCGCTCAGCGGCTGTCGCGCTGTGCCTCCACGACGCGGCGGAGCGTACGATCCGCCCCGCCCGAACGGCGCTGGACACGCTCGGAGATGCCCGGGAACTGGCCACCGATCGCGGTGAGTACCTTCATCTCCACCGGTGCCACGTTGACTTCGGCACGGTTCTGTTCGACGGATCGCACGACTCCCGCGACGACCTGGCGCGGCGAGACCGTGCGCATGCCCGCAGGCGGCTCGGCACCCGTCTCGGCGAACATGCCGGCGTCCCGGACGAAGCCGGGCTGGACGATCGAGACGCCCACGCCGTGCTCGTGCAGGTCCTGGCGCAGTCCCAGGACGAAGCCGCGCAGGCCGAACTTGGTGGCGTTGTACAGCGCCGAGTGCTTCGTCGCCGTCTTGCCGGACATCGATCCGACGAAGGCCAGATGCCCTCGGCGCGCCTCGACCATGGCAGGCGCGAGCAGACGGGCCAGCATGGCCGGGGCCCGGAGGTTGACCGCCAGGGCACGGTCGATCTGGTCCGGGGTGTAGTCGAGGAGCTCGCCGCTGGAGGGGAGGGCGGCGTTCGCGATGAGGATCTCGGTGCCGGCCGCCTCGCGGGCCAGGCGCTCGACATCGTCCGGGTCGGCCAGATCGGCGACGATGCCACGGGCGCCGTAGCGCTCCACGAGTGGTTCGAGCGCCTCGGCCCTGCGGCCCGTGAGGATCAACTTGGTGCCCCGGGCGGCGAGTTCGGCGGCCAGGGCCGCGCCGATGCCCCCGGTGACACCGGTGAGCAGAACGGTTGATCCGGCGATGCGCATCTGGTTACCCTCCAGTTCTGTTCGTTCGAACGAACAATAGGGAGCGAGGGTGGTCATGTCCACAGCGGATTTCTCGGGGCTCGTCGACCAGGTGGCTGCGCTGGCAGAAGGCCAGGCCACCTCGGTGGAGCTCGTCGGGGCGTCGATCGAACGCATCGAGGCGAGCCGGCCCACGCTCAACGCCTTCCGGCACGTCCGTGCGGAGGAAGCGCTCGCCGAGGCCGAGAACGCCGACCGGCGCCTCGCGGCGGGGGAGAGGCTGCCCCTGCTCGGAGTACCCGTTGCAGTGAAGGACGACACCGATGTGGCGGGGCTGCCCACCCTGTTCGGCTGTCAGGGCGACCTGGCCCCCGCGCCCGCGGACGGTGAAGTGGTCCGGAGGCTGCGCGCGGCCGGTGCCGTCATCGTCGGCAAGACCAACTCCTGCGAGCTCGGTCAGTGGGCGTTCACCGAGGGTCCCGCCTTCGGCGCCACCCGGAACCCCTGGTCCACGGACCACACCCCGGGCGGATCGTCCGGCGGATCGGCGGCTGCCGTCGCCGCAGGTCTGGTCCCCGCCGCCCTCGGATCGGACGGCGCCGGATCCATCCGCATCCCCGCGGCCTGGACCCACCTCGTCGGCATCAAACCGCAGCGCGGCCGGGTCTCGGTCCACCCGCACACCGATGCCTTCCAGGGCCTCACCGTCAACGGCCCGCTCGCGCGAACGGTGGCCGACGCCGCGCTGCTGCTCGACGTCGTCCAGGGTTCGCATCCCGAGGACCTGCACCGGCCGGACCCCATCGACGCCTCGGCCGCCGCCCGCCGCGACCCGGGCCGGCTGCGCATCGCCCTGGCCTGGCGCCCCCCGCTCACCCTCACCGGCACCAGGCCCCACCCCGACGTCCGCCGTGCCGTGACCGAGCTGGCCGAGGCCCTCGCCCGCCTCGGCCACCATGTGGAGGAGGCTCGCCCCCGCTACGGCCTGATCGGTCTCGGGTTCGTCCCGCGCGGCACCGCCGGCATCGCCGAACTGGCCGCCCTGCACCCCGAGCCCGCACTGCTCGACCCGCGCACCCGGACGGCCCTGCGCAACGGCCGGCTGCTGGGCGGCCGGATCGTGCGCGCCGCACGGGCACGTGAGGCACGCCAGCACCGGCGGATCGGCGAGCTGTTCGGCACGTACGACGTCGTCCTCACCCCCACCACGGCGGCGCCCCCGCCGCGCATCGGCACCTTCGACGGGCTGAGTGCCTGGCGCACCAACGCGACGATGGCGGCGGTCTGCCCGTACGCCTGGCCCTGGAACGTCCTCGGCTGGCCCGGGGTGAACGTCCCCGCGGGATTCACCGGTGCGGGCCTGCCCGTCGGCGCACAGCTGCTCGGCCCCGAGGGCAGCGAGGAGCGGCTGATCTCGCTCGCCGCCCAGCTGGAGGCGGACCGCCGCTGGTACGAGCGCCACCCCGACCCCGTGATCGCCGGGAGCGCACCGGTGGAACAATGACGCACATGTCCAGCGAGTCCGCCGCGCCAGCCATACCCGCACCATCGACGCGGCAGCGCATCATCGGTGCCGTCCTGCACATCATCGGCCAGGACGGCATCGCCGCGGTCACCAACCGGCGGATCGCCAAGGAGGCCGGCGTCTCGCTCGGCTCGGTCACCTATCACTTCGCCAGCCAGCACGAACTGCTGCGCGAGTCGATGCTGCACTTCGTGCACGAGGAGACACGTCGGCTCACCGAACTCGCCGACGCGGGCAAGGCCGAGGGCGTCGACGTCGACGGCGCGGCCGCCCTGGCGGCCCAGGCCGCGGGCGGACCGGCCTTCGACACCGAACACATCGCGCCGTTCGAGCTGTACATCCAGGCCGGGCGCGACGAGCGGCTGCGTGAGGCGGCCGCGGAATGCTTCACGGCCTACGACCGACTTGCCGCACAGATCCTCACGGCCCTGGGCGTCCCCGACGCCGACCGTCTCGCCGCGACCACCGTCGCCCTGGTCACCGGTCTTCAGCTGCGGCGCCTGGCAACGGGCTCCCCGGCCGAGGACCTCACGGACGCCCTGCTGCTCCTGGTGCGCGGGGCGGGCTGACCGTCCGGCCGGACGGGTGCACGCGGGCGCGGGCGTCCGCAGCAGCCGCCTCCCGCAGCATGGGCCATGTGGACGACGAAGGCAGGGGCCCCTCGTGCGGCGACGCTGCCGAACGGGTCAGTGCCGGGCCCGGTCTCGCCGACGGACGCAGCGGAGCGACGTACGTTGTGCATCGGCACGCCCGGGCCGGGCTCCCCTCCCGGTGGTGCCGTGGCAACGACCGCACGGCCGAAAGAGGCGCCTGGAATGTTGCGGATGCACGGCCGACCCCTGTCCGGGGCGGCCGGAACACTGGGCAGGAACGCGGCGGCGGCACTCGTGGCCGTGGGGCTGCTGGCGGCCACGGCGTGCACCGCGTCCCCGGCCGCGGTGCCCCGGGCCGCGGCTGCCCGGACACCGTCCCCGGTCGCTTCGGCCCGCGCGCTGAGTCCGGCCGTGACGGCACGGCTCGACAAGGCCATCACCCGGACGATGAAGCAGGCCGGCGTCCCGGGCGTCATCGTGGGGCTGTGGATTCCGGGCAAGGGCGAATACGTCCGCTCCTTCGGCGTCGCCGACAAGAGCAACGGCACCGCCATGTCCGACGGGCTGCGGATGAGGATCGGCAGCGAGACGAAGACCTTCACCGTGACCGCGTTGCTGCGCCTCGTGGACGAGGGGAAGGTCGGACTCGACGACCCGGTGTCCCGCTATGTACCGGACGTCCCCGGGGGCGACCGGATCACTTTGCGTCAACTGGCCGAGATGCGCAGCGGGCTGTTCTCGTACACCGATGACCCCGAATTCGACAAGGCGTTCCTCTCCGACCCCAACCGGGTGTTCACACCGCAGCAATTGCTCGCCTACGCCTTCGCGCACCCCCCGGGCTTCCCGCCCGGGCAGAAGTTTCAGTACTCCAACACGAACACGATCCTGCTCGGCCTCGTCGTGGAGAAGGCGAGCGGCAAGAGCCTCGCCGACTACCTCAGACAGGCGGTGCTCGAACCGGGCGGCCTGGACGACACGCTCTTCCCGGTCGGGGCCGAGTTCCCGGAACCACATGCCCAGGGCTACACCGACCAGACGCTGAACGGCGAGGAGGCCAATGCGACGGACTGGGACCCCTCCTGGGCCTGGGCCGCCGGAGCGGTGATCTCGGACCTGTCCGATCTGCGCCGGTGGGCGCACATCGTCGCGACGGGAACACTGCTCGAGCCCGCCACCCAGGCCCAGCGGCTGCGCACCCTTCCCACCGGCTATCCCGGCACCGCCTACGGCCTCGGTATCTTCACCAACCACGGCTGGCTCGGACACAACGGTTCACTGCCGGGCTATCAGACGGTGGTGGTCTACCTGCCCTCGGCGAAGGCGACGCTGGTGGTGCTCAGCAATACCGACAACAACTACCGGGGCAACGAGAACAGCACGCTCTTCGCCAAGGCCATCACCGGCATCGTGACTCCTGCCAACGTCTACGACCTGCCACCCGCACCGCCCGCCCCCGCGTCCCCCTCGGCCTCCCCGTCCTGACGAGGGCGGCGCTCACCCGCGGAAAAAATTCAGGTGGACGCGGCCCTTGCCTCTGCTACCTTCCCGGCATGAAGCGCGCCGGTCTTGTGACGACGACGCCGGAGAGTGTCCCGGCGCGCTGACAGACGTCCTGATCCGAAGCCCCGGGCGAGTGGCCCCGGGGCTTTGCCATGGGGGTACCCCGGCCCAGGGCCGGCGGAGGTCACTCGGCCGGCATTCCGCGAGGAGAGCGCCATGCACGACCACCGCAAACTCGGCCGTGAACTGGGCCTGTTCGACACCGACCCGCTGATCGGCGCCGGTCTGCCGTACTGGCTGCCCGACGGCGCGACCGTGCGGCACACCCTGGAGGAGTACATCCGCGCCGCGGAACGGCGTGCGGGCTACCGGCACGTGTACTCGCCGGTGCTCGGCAAACGGGAGCTGTACGAGATCTCCGGGCACTGGTCCCACTACAGCGAGGACATGTTCCCGCCCATGGACCTGGGCGGTGAGCAGGTCGTGCTGCGGCCGAGCCTGTGTCCGCACCACGCGCTGATCTACCGCTCCCGCTCGCACAGCTATCGTGAGCTGCCGCTGAGGATGGCCGAGCTGGGCGGCATGTTCCGTGCCGAACTCTCGGGCGTGCTCGGCGGGCTGACCCGGGTCCGGGCCATCCAGCTCAACGACGCACACATCTTCTGCACCCTGGACCAGGTCGCCGAGGAGGCAGAGGCCGCCCTGGACATGATCCGCCGGGCGTACGGGGCCCTCGCCATCACCCCGGCCCGCTACCGGCTCTCCCTTCCGGGCCCCGGCGGGAAGTACGTCGCCGCCCCCGACAAGTGGCAACGGGCCACCGCCCTGCTGACCGAGGTTCTCGACCGCTCGGGTCTGCCGTACGAGGCGGCCGAGGGCGAGGCCGCGTTCTACGGACCCAAGATCGACGTCCAGGTCACCGACAGTGCAGGCCGGGAGTCCACCCTGTCCACCGTGCAGGTCGACTTCCACCAGCCCGAACAGTTCGGTCTGCACTACATCGGCGCGGACGGAGCCAGACACCGGCCCGTCATGGTCCACCGCAGCATCATTGGCAGCGTGGAGCGGGCCGTCGCCCATCTCGTCGAACAGCACGGAGGTGCCTTCCCGGCCTGGCTCGCCCCCACCCAGCTGATGGTCCTCCCGGTCTCGGAAACCGAACTGCCGCAGGCAGCGGCCCTCGTCCGGCGCTGTGCCGGACTCGGACTGAGGGCGGAGACCGCCGGGCCGGAACGAGGCAGCCTGGGTGCGCGGATCCGGGAAGCACGCCTCGTGCCCTACCAGGCCGTCATCGGCGCCAGGGAGGCGGCCGGCGACCAGGTCGCCCTGCGGCTCAGGGACGGACGCCGGATCGCCCCGCGGTCGGCCGACGAGGTGCTCGCGCTCATCGGCGCCCTCGTGGATGCCCACAGCACCGACCTGTGGGACGACGCCGCCACCGGCTCGTAGCGGACAACTCCGCACGGTCCACACGGTTTCCACGGAACCCGCCACCCCTTCCCGACCATCCTCCCGACCGGATGCCAGACAAGGGCGAGAACGAGGACGGGGCCATGGGCAAGACGGCGCGGTGGGAGAACGGGACCGGCGGGGAAGGGGAGGCGGGGCCCGCGGCTGCCCGGGCCCTCACCCGCCGCCGACTGCTCGGCGCGGGATTTGCGGCGGGCGCCGGGGTGGGAGCGGCCGCCTGGGCGGCAGGCGCATCCGCCGCACCCGGGGCCCCCGCCGCACAGGGCCGGGCCGCCCGGCCGCCCCGAGCCGGTGACTGGGCAGCGCTGGCGGGTGAGCTGGACGGAACACTCGTACGGCCCGGCAGCCGTGACTACGACGCCGCCCGCAAACTGTTCAACCCCCGTTTCGACGCAGTCCGGCCGGCCGGTGTCGCGTACTGTGCGCGGCCCGAGGACGTCCGCAGTTGTCTGGCGTTCGCCCGCCGGCACGACGTGCCCGTCGCCGTGCGCAGCGGAGGGCACTCGTACACGGGCTGGTCGTCCGGGCCCGGCCTGATCGTCGACGTCCAGAGGATGGCGGCCGTCTCGCTCACGGGCAACACGGCGACGATCGGCGCCGGGGCCAAACTGATAGACGTGTACGACCGGTTGACGGCACGCGGCCGGACCGTACCGGCAGGATCCTGTCCCACCGTGGGTATCTCCGGACTGGCCCTCGGCGGCGGCATCGGCGTGGTCAGCCGCGCCTACGGCCTGACCAGCGACAGTGTCGTGGGCGCCCGCATCGTCACCGCGGACGGCCGCATCCGGAACGTGGACGCCGGGCACGACCCCGATCTGTTCTGGGCTCTGCGGGGCGGCGGCAACGCCCAGTTCGGAGTGGTCACCGAGCTCCGGCTGCGCACCCACGCGGCGCCGCAGTGCACCACGTTCTTCCTCAGCTGGCCGTGGGCCCGGGCAGCGGCAGTGGTTCGCGAGTGGCAGCGGTGGGCTCCCACAGCGCCCGACGAGATCTGGGCGAACCTCCACCTGTCCGCTCCGGTGGGCGGCCGGCCGGGATCGGTCCGGGTCGGCGGACTGACCCTCGGACGGCGTGGCGACCTCGAGAACCGCCTCGACCGCCTCGCCGACGCCGTCGGCGCGCCCGCACGATCGATGTCCGTGCGCACCCGGCCGTTCATGGATGCGATGAAGGTGATGGGCGGCGTGTCCGGCTTCACCATCGCCCAGGCCCATCAGCAGGGCAGCCTGCCGGGCCGGACCGCTCAGGGCCGGGTGGCACGCGAATCGTACGCAGCACGTTCGGACTTCTACACCCGGAGCATCCCGGCCGACGGGATCAAGGCGCTGCTCGCCCGGGTGGAACGGCTCTCCGCGCTCGGTGGAGGCGGCGCGGGCAGCATAGCCCTGGACGCGCTGGGCGGCGCGGTGGGGCGGGTCCGGGCGGCCGACACGGCATTCGTCCACCGCAACGCGCTGTTCCTGGCCCAGTACATCGTCTCCTGGCCGGACAACGCCTCCGCGACCACCGTGGCCCGGCACCAGGCATGGCTCGACGGTACCCACGGAGCGATGCGGCCCTGGGCGAGCGGCCAGGCGTACCAGAACTACACGGACCCCAAGCTGCGGGACTGGCGCCGGGCCTACTTCGGTGCGAACGCCGGCCGTCTGGCCCGGGTGAAGGCCTCCTACGACCCCGGACGTCTCTTCCGCCACCCCCAGGCCTTCTGATCCAACAGCGGTCAACTTCCGGGGCGGGTTCGGCGTCACTCCATGGGCAAAGGGCGATCAGCCCCAGGAGTGACCGGAGGCCATTTGTGACACGTCCACGTCGTGCAGTACGGAGCGCGTTAACCGCCCTTGTCCTGACCGCCACCGCGGGAGCCGCCACTGCCACCCCCGTGTCCGCCTACGCGGTGCAGGACATGGCAGGGGACGGTTCCCGCGGCGTACCGGCGGCAGTCCCTTCCGACCGCCTGTCCGGCGGCGGCCACCGGGCGACTCAGGCCGCACTGCGGCAGCTGGTGGAAGCCGGCGGACTGCCCGGCGCGGCGGCCGTGGCCCGGGACGGCGGGCATACGTGGTTCGGCTCGGCGGGCCTCGCGGACACAAGGACGCTGCGGGAGCGCTCGGCCGGTGACCACTTCCGGGCGGCGAGCATCACCAAGGTGTTCATCGCGACCGTCCTCCTCCAGCTGGAGGCCGAAGGAAGGCTGAGTCTCGACGACACCGTGGACGAGTGGCTGCCGGGGCTGGTGCGGGGGAACGGGAACGACGGTCGCGCCATCAGCCTGCGCCAACTGCTCAACCACACCAGTGGCCTGCCCAATCACACCGACGACCCCGCATTCCGGCACAACGCCGTCGGCAAGGGCTTTCCCGAGCACCGCTACGACACCCACACCCCCGAAGAACTGGTGTCGATCGCCATGAAGTACCCGTCGGTCTCCGCGCCGGGCAAGCAGGCGTTCTACTCGAACACCAACTACGTCCTCGCCGGCATGGTCATCGAGAAGGTGACGGGACGTCCGTACGCCGAGGAGGCCGGACGCCGCATCATCAAGCCGCTGAAACTGCGCGAGACGTCGTTCCCCGGGACCGGGGCACGGATGCCGAGGCCGCACCCCGTCGGTTACTCCCGCTTCCACGACCCGGCACCAGATGCCAGGATTCACGACGCCACCGAGCAGAACATGACCTGGCTCGGCGCATCGGGCGATCTGATCTCCACCGCGGGCGACCTGAACCGCTTCCACCGTGCACTGCTGCAGGGCCGGCTGCTGCCCCGCGCCCAGATGAAGGACATGCTCGAGGCCGTCCCGGGAACCGAGGGGTTCGGGTTCGGGCTCGGGGTCGAGACCGCCACCCTGACCTGCGGCATCAGTGTGGTCGGCAAGACGGGCCGCACCAACGGCTCGCTGTCCGCGCTGGTCGGCACGGTGGACGGCGAGCACCAGCTGACGTTCAACATCAACGGCGACTGGCTCGTGGACCCTTCCCTCTACATCAACGTGATCGAGGCCGAGTTCTGCGGCAGGGTTCCGGAAGCCGGCGGGCAGGACCCGGCCGGGCACCGGTCGTGAGTGTGATCGCGCCCGGGTGGGACGGGCCGGCTGCGCCGGGCAGCCGCAGCGCAGGGTCATGAGTCAGCATGGCCCCGGAGTGAACAGCGCGACGACGAGCAGGACCAGCAACGCCCAGCCGAGCATCCCGATTCCCCGGCGCTGCGGGTTGCGTCCCTGATGCCATGCGCTGACCTCGTGCGGAGCGTCGCCCGTGGCCGATCAGCGTACGACCGGATGTCCACGGCGGGGTCGGGCTCCTGCGCACCGCCCGTGCGCAGGAGCCGCGTGGCCCGCTTCCGTACCGGGAAGAAGGCGACGGATCAGCCGCACAAGGCGTCCCGTCCAGGTGGAAGTTGCCCGAAATATACCTGGTGTCCACCTTCCTGATGCCGGGTGTCGCCGGGGATGTCGGTCCGGCGTGCTTTGCTGGACGCATGACCGAAGAGTTTCTGTCCGGAACGACGGGGAGCCCCTGGGAGTCCGGCAACCTTGCCCTGGTCGAGGAGGCGGTCCGCAAGGCGGCCGCCGCCGAGATCATGCCGCGCTTCCGGCAGCTCGCCGCGCACGAGATCGTCGAGAAGAACGGCCCGCACGATCTGGTGACGGTCGCCGACCGCAGCGCCGAGGAGCACCTCACGGCATCCCTCACCGCACTGCTGCCGGGCTCGGTCGTGGTGGGCGAGGAGGCGGTCCACGCGGAACCGGCGGTGTACGACGCACTGCACGGCGACGCACCGGTGTGGATCGTCGACCCGGTCGACGGCACACGGCAGTTCGTCCAAGGCGACCCCGGCTTCTGCACCCTGGTCGCGCTGGCGCTGCAGGGCGAGGTGCTGGCGTCCTGGACGTACGCCCCTGCGCTGGACGAGATGGCGGTCGCGGTGCGCGGGCACGGTGCGCGGCTGGACGGGGCGCCGGTGCGCGCGGGTTCCCCCGAGCCGGGCGCGGTCCTCGAAGTGGCCATGTCCCACCCCGATTTCACCACCCCGGAAGAGAAGCAGGCCCTGCTCGCCCTGTTCACCGAGGGCATCCATGGCCGCCCCTGCGGCTCCGCCGGCCTCGAGTATCTCGCGGTCGCCCGTGGTGAGCTCGATGCGGTCGCGTTCTCGTGGGAGAACGCCTGGGACCACGCGGCAGGACTCCTCCTCGTCAGTGAGGCGGGCGGCACCGATCTCACCTTCACCGGCGAGCGCTTTCGCATCGCCGGCTCCAACGCGCTGCCCTTCACCGCCGCACGCGACGCGGCGACGGCCCGCCGTCTGCACGCCCTCCTTGCGCCACAGCCGCTCGGCCGGTCCTACGACGGGGTCTGACGGCACGGGATCCCGGGTCGTCAGGCGATGGACGCCCTGGTCTCCCGCACCAGGTCCGCCGCGGCGGCGACCGCGTCCGTGTCCAGTCCGCGAAGCGCCGCCGCGACACGGGATGCGAAGTCGGGCGGGGCCGACGGGAGGGACGAGGCCGCTGTCAGTGCGCCCTTTTCGTTGAGGAGCCACACTCCGTGGTGGGCGTGGAGCGACTGGGCGAGGATGCCGAAGGCGCGGGAGAGGCACAGCGAGACGTGCAGTGCATCGCCCGAGCCCGCGGACCTGGCCGCCGCTGCCACCGAGAACTCCGCCTCCCACGCCGCCCCGGTCAGCGCCCGCCGCAGCGGTTCCGGATACACGGCCGTCCTCGACCGCAGATCGGTCAGCTCGCCGGCCGGGTCCGCCAGTACCCGGCACAGGGCCACCTCCCCCGCGTAGGCGGGGGACCAGAAGCCCAGCGGGTGACCCGCCTGGTCGCCCACCTGGTAGCGGCCCGCGCGGCAGTCCGCCCAGACGGACTCCACCCGGTCCAGGTCCCGCAGGATCCAGTCGACCTTGACCCCGTCCACCGACAGCCAGGCGCCGCCGTTCACCCAGGGCCCCCAGCCGCCCGGCCCCGCCACCTCGACAGGGGAGCCCGTCACCTCGGCGGCAAGAGCGGCAAGCCCCGCCCCATCCGGCTCACCCCGGTAGTAGATTCCCACGTCCCAGTCGGAGTCCGGTCTGTGCGTCCCGCGGGCCCGGCTGCCGCCCAGGGCGACGGCACGCACGCCCCCCACGCGCGCAAGCCGCGCCCCCATTGCTTCGATCACCTCGTGCATCGCGGCAGAAGCTACCCCAGGCCCTGTTGAGCGCGCCGCCGAATATGCTGGACACCTTGGCCATCGGCTGACGAAGGAGTCCGAAGGTGCCGTCGATGCTCGATGCCGTCGTTGTGGGTGCGGGACCCAACGGACTGACCGCAGCTGCCGAGTTGGCCCGCCGCGGCTTCTCGGTCGCGGTGTTCGAGGCCCTGGACACCGTGGGCGGCGGAGCCAGGACCGAGGAACTCACTCTCCCCGGTTTCCGCCACGATCCGTGCTCCGCCGTGCATCCGCTGGGCGCGGGCTCACCCGCCTTCAAGGCCATGCCGCTCGCCCGGTACGGGCTGGAGTGGCTGCACGCCCCGCTCCCCATGGCCCACCCGTTCGACGACGGCACCGCCGCCGTGCTGTCCCGTTCGGTGCCGGAGACCGCCGCATCCTTCGGCCCCCGGGACGCGGGGGCCTACCGCCGTCTGGTCGCCCCCTACCTCGGCAAGTGGGACACGCTCGCGCGGGACTTCATGTCCCTTCCGCTCACCGCGCTGCCCCGTGACCCGGTGACCCTGGCCCGCTTCGGTCTCGACGGTCTGCCGCCCTCCACCTGGCTGCTGAGGCGGTTCCGCGACGACCGGGCCCGCGCACTGTTCGCCGGGCTCGTCGCACATGTCATCGCCCCGCTCCACGGCATCGGTACCGGCGCGGTCGGCCTCGTCTTCGCGCTCGCCGCGCACGCCGGCGGCTGGCCGATGCCGCGCGGCGGTTCCCAGTCCATCTCCGACGCCCTCGCCGCGTACGTGAGGGACCTGGGTGGCGTGATCCACACCGGCGCCGAGATCAAGCGTCTCGACGATCTGCCGCCGGCACGCGCCTATGTCTTCGACACCTCCCCGACCGCGCTCGCCAGGATCGCGGGCCTCGGCCGGGCCTACGACGGCTACCGTTACGGAGCGAGCGTCTTCAAGATCGACTACGCCCTGGACGGCCCCGTTCCCTGGACCGCCGAAGCGCCCCGCCGCGCCGGCACCGTGCAGATCGGTCCGAGCACCCGAGAGATCGGCACGGCGCTCGACCAGGCGTCGGGCGGCCGCGCTCCGCGGACCCCGTTCCTGATCACCGCGCAGCCCAGCCTCGTCGACCCCTCCCGTGCCCCCGCGGGCAAGCACGTCTTCTGGGCCTACGGTCATGCGCCGCACGGCTGGGAGGGGGACCTCACCGAGGCGATCGAACGCCAGATCGAGCGCTTCGCTCCCGGCTTCCGTGACCGTGTGCTCGCCCGTGCCACCGCCGGCCCTCCCCGACTGGCCGCACGCAACGCCAACTACGTGGGAGGGGACATCGCCTGCGGCGCCGCGAGCGGTCTTCAGCTGCTGCTGCGCCCCAAGCTGTCGCTCTTCCCCTACTCGACACCGCACCCGGCGGTCTTCCTCTGCTCGTCGGCGACCCCGCCGGGGCCGGGCGTGCACGGCATGTCGGGGCACAATGCCGCGAAGGCGGTGTGGCGGCACCTGCGCGGACGGTGATCCCGGCAGTGGACGATCAGCGCGCCGCGGTGTCCGCGCGATGATGGAGGTATGAGCAGCCCCGCCATCACCCTCGTCCGTGGTGACATCACCGAGCAGCACGTGGACGTCATCGTCAACGCTGCGAACTCCTCGCTCCTCGGCGGTGGCGGGGTCGACGGCGCGATCCACCGGCGGGGCGGGCCCGAGATCCTCGACGACTGCCGCAGGCTGCGGGCCTCGCAGTACGGCAAGGGCCTGCCGACCGGACAGGCCGTCGCCACCGCGGCGGGCAGACTGCATGCCCAGTGGGTCGTCCACACCGTGGGGCCCGTGCACAGCAGCACCGAGGACCGTTCCGAGCTCCTCGCCTCGTGCTACCGCGAATCACTGCGTGTCGCCGCCGAGTTGGGCGCCCGATCCGTCGCCTTCCCCGCGATCTCCACGGGCATCTACGGCTGGCCGATGGACGACGGGGCCCGGATCGCGGTGGAGACGGTGCGGAACGCGGAGACATCGGTGGAGGCGGTCCGCTTCGTTCTGTTCGACGAGCAGGCGTACACGGCGTTCGCGGCGCAGCTGGACTGATCGCCCCGGTGCTGCACGCTGCCCGTCACGCCCCTTCCGGTCCCTCGACGCGTCACCGGGAGGAGCTGCCCCGGCCCGGCACCCGGTCGCGGTCCGGGAACCCGCCCGGCCGATGGACGATCCCGCCTCTCGGCGAACAGGCACAGGGCAAATCAAGGCTGCCCAGGCAGCGGAAAGCTGATGTCGCATTCTCGCCAGCCGGACCCGCGCCCGTGCCCGATGCTTGAGCCATGCACCCCGCCATGCACACCGACACCGAGCGCTGCGTACGGGCCGTCCGGTCGAAGGACGCACGCTTCGACGGCTGGTTCTTCACCGCCGTCCTGACAACCCGGATCTACTGTCGACCCAGCTGCCCGGTCGTACCGCCCAAGGCCGAGAACATGACGTTCTACCCCAGCGCGGCCGCCTGCCAGCAGGCGGGTTTCCGGGCGTGCAAGCGCTGCAGGCCCGACACCAGCCCCGGCTCCCCGGAGTGGAACGCCCGTGCCGACGCCGTCGCGCGAGCCATGAGGCTGATCCAGGACGGAGTCGTCGACCGTGAGGGCGTCCCCGGGCTCGCCGCCCGGCTCGGCTACTCCACCCGGCAGATCGAGCGCCAGCTGCTCGCCGAGGTCGGAGCCGGACCGCTCGCCCTGGCCCGGGCACAGCGTGCGCAGACGGCGCGACTGCTCATCGAGACGACCGCGCTCCCCATGGCCGAGGTCGCCTTCGCCGCCGGATTCTCCTCCATCCGCACCTTCAACGACACCGTCCGTGAGGTGTTCGCGCTCTCCCCGAGCGAGCTGCGCACCCGCGCCGGTCGCCACCGCGAGGAGCATCAGGCGACGCCGGGCGTGCTCGTGCTGCGGCTTCCGTACCGCGAGCCGCTCAACCCCGACAATCTCTTCGGACACCTCGCCGCGACCGCGGTGCCCGGTGTGGAGGAGTGGCGGGACGGCGCGTACCGCCGCACGCTCGGGCTGCCGCACGGACACGGCATCGTGGCCCTGGCACCGCGCCCCGGCCACATCGCCTGCAAGCTCTCCCTCACCGACCCGCGCGACCTCACCCTCGCCATCAGCCTGTGCCGCCGCATGCTCGATCTCGACGCCGACCCGGTCGCCGTCGACGACCAGCTGCGCACCGATCCGCTGCTGGCGCCGCTCGTCGACAAGGCGCCGGGCCGACGTGTACCGCGGACGGTCGACGCGGCGGAGTTCGCCGTACGGGCCGTGCTCGGCCAGCAGGTCTCCACCGCCGCGGCCCGCACCCATGCGGCCCGGCTGGTCACCGCACACGGCACACCGATCGCCGATTCCGAAGGCGGACTCACCCACGTCTTCCCCGCTCCCGGAGCACTGGCCGGACTCGACCCGGAGTCCCTCGCCTTTCCCCGCAGCCGCCGCACCACCCTCACCACACTGATCGGTGCCCTCGCCGACGGCACCCTGCGGCTCGGCCCCGGCACCGACTGGGACGAGGCCCGCGCCCGGCTCGCTGCGCTGCCAGGGTTCGGCCCGTGGACCGTCGAGGTCATCGCGATGCGCGCGCTCGGTGACCCCGACGCCTTTCTCCCCACGGACCTCGGGATCCGCCACGCCGCCCGCGAGCTCGGCCTGCCCTCGACGCCGGCGGCCCTCACGTCCCGCGCCGCGGCCTGGCGGCCCTGGCGTGCCTACGCCGTCCAGTACCTCTGGGCCACCGGCGACCACCCCGTCAACCGTCTCCCCGTCTGAGGACCCCGAACCATGACCGTGGCCATGACCCGAGCCCACACCGTCGTCGACAGTCCGTACGGCCCGCTGACGCTCGTCGCGACGGACTCCGTCCTCAGCGGCCTCTACATGACCGAGCAGCGCCACAGGCCGGCCGAGGAGACCTTCGGCGACCACGACCCCCGCCCCTTCGGGGAAGCGATCCGCCAGCTCGACGCGTATTTCGCGGGCGAGCTGAAGGAGTTCGACCTGCCGCTGCACCTGGCCGGCACACCGTTCCAGCGCAGCGTCTGGGAACAGCTCCGTCTGATTCCGTACGGCGAAACACGCACCTACGGCGACCTGGCCGGCGCACTCGGCAGGTCCGGCGCCTCCCGTGCCGTCGGCCTCGCCAACGGCAAGAACCCGATCGGCATCATCGTGCCCTGTCACCGGGTGATCGGCTCCTCGGGGAGCCTCATCGGCTACGGCGGCGGGCTCGACCGCAAGCAGCGGCTGCTGGCGTTCGAGAACGGCGCGCCGGAGGGCGTGCTGTTCTGACGCGGGTGCTCAGTGCAGCCGCTTCAGCAGGGCGGGCAGCGCCGTGCCGATGGGTTCGCGCACGATCTCCGCGGCGAGTTCGTCGTACGGGGTCGGTTCCGCGTTCACAACGATCAACCGGGCGCCGTGCTCCGCCGCGATCCCGGCGAGTGATGCGGCAGGCTGGACCTGGAGGCTCGTGCCGACGGCGATGAAGACCTCACAGGCCTTCGCGATCCCCATCGCCTCACCCAGCACGACCGGGTCGAGCCGCTGCCCGAACATCACCGTCGCCGACTTCAGGATCCCGCCGCAGACCCGGCAGGGCGGGTCCTCCTCGCCGTCCGCGACCCGCACGAGCGCATCCGCCATCGGCGAGCGCACATGGCAGCGGGTGCACTCCACCTGCCGTGCGGTGCCATGCAGTTCGATGACCTTGCGCTCGGGCAGTCCGGCCCGCTGATGCAGCCCGTCGACGTTCTGCGTGATCACTCGTACCGCGACCCCGTTGTCCGCACGCTCCAGCTCGGCCACCGCCCGGTGCGCGCCGTTCGGCTCTGCCCGCAGCGTCGGGCTGTCGCTCCGCATGCGCCACGAGCGGCGCCGGATCTGCGGATCAGCCATGTAGTAGTCGTAGGTGACGAGTTTCTCGGCCTCCGGATCGCGTCGCCACAGACCGTTGGGTCCACGGTAGTCGGGAATGCCGGAGTCGGTGGAAATACCGGCGCCGCTGAGAATCGCGACGAGAGTCATGCGGTGAGCGTACGCACGACACCGGTACGGCGGCGACCGGATTACCCGGGGTCGCGCACGCCGGCCCGCGCCACGTACAGGGCACGGTCACCCACATGAACAGGGGGCGCAGGCGGTGAGCCGCTGCAGCCCCGGCCGGGCGCCGGAGCCGCTGTCGAGCAGCCCGTCACGGCATACCGGTTCGCGGCCGGGTCGGTGACCGCCATGGCGCCGAGAAGGGCGAGGCCGGCCCGGCGCCGCAGGAGCAGGAGTGCCAGGGCGGCCGGATCCGGCAGGAGCAGCGACGACCGGGACAGGTCCGGGCGGGCAGGCGGGCATGCGCTGTGCGCGGAGGCGCCCTACGCCCGCAGATCGAGGGCGTGGGAGACGGTTCCGACGAGGGGTCCGGCGCAGTACACGGCCGATGTCAGCCCCGACTGATCAGCCGGCCGGGCGTCCCTCCACCAGATCCACCGGGCCCGTGCCCGCCGTGAGCGCGTCGAGCGCGGCCAGGACACGATGGCCCAGCGAGCCCAGCAGATACGTCGTGATCTCGTCGCGCGCGACCAGCTTCCACGACACCAACTCCTCCTCCTGCAGCCGGATCGCCGTGAACTGCGCGTCGGTCAGCGTCCCGCCGTCAAACACATAGGCGATGAGCGGGGGTCTGGCCGGATCCCGCACCCAGTCGATGGCGAGCAGCCGTCCCGATGCGACGTCCAGACCGATCTCCTCGAGGGTCTCGCGCCGGGCCGCCTCACGCGGGGTCTCGCCCGTGTCGGACTCGATGGTTCCGCCCGGAAGTGCCCAGCCCTCCCGGTAGTTGGGCTCGACGAGAAGGACCCGGCCCCCGGTGTCGCGGAAGAGTGTGGCGGCGCCGGAGAGGATGCGCGGGAGCCCGGCGAGGTATGCGGCGTAGTCGGAGGTGGTCACCTGTGCAGCGTAACGGCCGGGCAGGTGCGTACCCGCGAATCGTGTCAGACGGACGCCAACCGTGCCGTGCGGTTGGCCAGTTCACCGATCCTCGAACCGTCGAAGCCGAAGACCGCGCTGCGCACCCGGTCCTCCAGGGGGCGGGTCCACTGGGGCGGGATACCGGCGGCGCCGCACAGGACCCCGGCCACCGAACCGGCCGTCGCCCCGTTGGAGTCCGTGTCCAGGCCCCCGCGTACGGTGAGGGCGATGGTGGCGGTGAAGTCCCCTTCCCCGTACAGCAGTCCGGCCGTGATCAGTGCGGCGTTGGGGACGGTATGGATCCAGCCGAGTCCGCCGGTCTCCCCGGCGAGCACATCGAGGGAGTCGGACCAGGGAAGGCCGCTGTCGTGGAGGGCGATGGTGCGGCGGACCGTGCGGGCGAGACGGCTGCTCGCCGGGATGCGGCCGAGGGCCGTCTCGACGGCTTCGCGGGCATCGGCCGCCGTGAACGCCGCGGCGATCATCGCGGCCGCCCACATCGCCCCGTACACGCCGTTGCCGGTGTGGGAGAGCACGGCGTCCCTGCGGGCGAGGGACGCGGCCCGGACCGGATCGCCGGGGCTGGTCCAGCCGAAGATGTCGGCGCGGATCAGGGCTCCGATCCACTCCTGGTGGGGGTTGTCGTACGTCGCCGTCAGCGGCGGTTTGAGCCCGGCCGTGAGATTGCGGTAGGCCGCCCGCTCCGCGGTGAACGTCTGGAGGTACGGAAGCCGCAGCAGCCAGAGCTCGCCCACCTGCTCCGTGGTGAACGCGAAGCCATGGGTCTCCAGAAGGTGGAGACCCAGGATCGCGTAGTCCACGTCGTCGTCACGGCAGCTGCCGTGGATCCGGCCGCGAACGCACTGACGCCACTCGGGGCGAAGCTCGAAACCGGCTGCATCCGTCGTGCCCGTCGTGTCCGCCGCCCCCGGCGGCGGCTCTGGCAGATAGTCGGTGAGCGGAAGCGCATCGGTGAGCCGGAGGTAGCGGTCGATGCGGTCACGCGTCCAGTAGTCACCGCGCTCGATGGGTTTCCCGAGCATGTTGCCGGCGATACGGCCCAGCCAGCCGCCCAGTATCCGGTCGGCCGTCGGTGTGCCCGCAGGAGGCCTCGGTGAAGGCGTCATGTCTGGGGTGTACCCCGTTCCGCCCGGGGACGGCTCAGGAACCGGTCGGATCGGTCCCCAGAATCTCCAGATAGTGCGCGTTGTACATGATCCCCAGAACATTCCCGAAGGGGTCGACGACGGACGCGGTGATGAATCCGGGCCCGCGCTCCGTCAACGCCTCGTGCTCTTTCGCGCCCATGGAGCGCAGCCGCTCGAGCGTCCCGGCCACATCGTCGACGTGCCAGTAGACGACGGCGCCGCCGGGGTCGGCGGGCCCGGTCGCGTGCCCGGCGGGGGCGTAGCGGCTGTCGATGATCCCCAGCTCGTGCTGGTAGTCGCCGATGCGGAATTCGATGTACCCCGGCCGCACGAAGTACGGGGGGACGCCCAGCAGCTCGCTGTACCAGTCATTCGCCGCGTCCAGGTCCGCGGCCCAGAAACTGACGGTGGTGAGTCCTCGCAGCATTTTCCGCTTCCTTCCCTCTCGGGTCCGGATCTTTCCGGGTCCGGTAGGACGGTAGGACTGAAACAGGTCAGTTTCTGTCCTCATGGGTCTCCCGTCCGGCGTACCGGTCCGCTCCTCACCGATCCCCTTTCCGGCCCTCTGGCGTCGCTCCCAGGCGGCCGGCGGGGGAGTGGCATGCCGTTCGGGCTCCGGATAGGGTCGGGGCGGCGCGACTGCCTGTTCGAAAGCAAGGGATAGCAAGGTGGCGAACGGAGCAGTTACTGCCGCGCGAGTGCTCGTCGCGGCGGACAAGTTCAAAGGCTCGCTCACGGCCGTGCAGGTCGCCGAGCGGGTGACGGCGGGACTGCGGCGGGTCGTGCCCGGGCTGGCCGTGGAGACCCTTCCGGTCGCGGACGGCGGCGACGGTACGGTCGCGGCGGCGGTGGCCGCCGGGTTCGAACGCCGTGAAGTGCGCGTCACCGGGCCGCTGGGCGAGCCGCTGACCGCGGCATACGCACTGCGAGGCAGCACCGCGGTGGTCGAGATGGCCGAGGCGTCCGGTCTCCAGCACCTCCCCGACGGCGTCTTCGCGCCCCTCACGGCCACCACGTACGGCTCCGGTGAGCTGTTGCGCGCCGCGCTCGACGCGGGGGCGCGGACCATCGTCTTCGGCGTCGGGGGAAGCGCGACGACGGACGGCGGCGCCGGGATGCTCGCAGCGCTGGGGGCACGTTTCCTGGACGCGCAGGGAGCTCCGGTCGGGCCGGGCGGAGGCGCGCTGCGCGAACTGGTCACCGTGGATCTGTCCGGCCTGGACGCACGCTTCGGCGAAGTCGAGCTGGTCCTCGCCAGTGATGTGGACAACCCGCTGACCGGGCCGAAGGGAGCACCGGCGGTCTTCGGCCCGCAGAAGGGCGCATCGCCGGAGGACGTCGCCACGCTGGATTCCGCGCTCGCCCACTATGCCTCGCTCCTCGGCCCCGAGCAGGCCGAGGCTCCCGGCGCGGGCGCGGCAGGCGGAATCGGCTACGGGGCGCTCGTCGCCCTCCACGCGAGCTTCCGTCCCGGTATCGAGGTCATGCTCGACATCCTGGGATTCGCCCCTGCCCTCGAACGATCCACACTGGTGATCACCGGCGAGGGTTCCCTGGACGAGCAGACCCTCCATGGCAAGGCCCCGGCCGGCGTCGCCGCGGCTGCCCGCGCGGCGGGCAAGGAGGTCGTCGCCGTCTGCGGCCGGATCACGCTCCCCCCGGAAGCGCTGGGGAGGGCGGGCATCGGCCGTGCCTACGCGCTCCTGGACCTGGAACCGGACCCCGCGGTCTGCATGGCGCAGGCCGGCCCGCTGCTCGAGCGGGCGGCGGAGAACATTGCGAGGGACTACCTGTCCTGAGGGCTGTCCCGTGATCCCCGGCGGGCGCACGACGGCGGCTACGGCACTCCACCGGCTGCCGCTGGGAGGCAACCCCCACGCTGCGTTGTCGGAGTGCCCGAATACGCCCAGCATGAGGACACCCGTCCACCTGACGATGCTTCCCCTCGCCCCCTGGCGGGCCCGGGGAGACCCCATGCATCCGACGCCGCGCGCTGATCCACCAGGGATAACGGGACAGCCCCTGGGGCCTCTCGTTTGGATCTTGCCGGGCTCGCGTGCCCCGGTACGCACGCTCGCCGCGTTGTCGTCGGTCGCCTACGCTCCGCGTGGGCTCCTTCCTCCGCCTTGCGATCGCACGCACCGGACCCCGCTCACTGATCCAGCCCGATCCAAACGAAAGACCCTGGCCGCTTCCGGAATCAGGACACCAGAAGCCCCCGGCCGTGCCCGGGGGCTTTCGTGGACCCCTGGTCGGGGCCGAGCCCACGTCCCGGGGATGGCCGAAAGACGCCCTTGCCATTTACCCGCCCTGCGAACCGCCTGTCCCGCCTCCCCAGCCCTCCCTAGCATGTGCGTCCTGCACGACCCGAATCCCGCCGATGTGAATGAGGACTGGATGCAACGCGAGTCGTGGCGCCCGGACGCCATCGACACGAAGGTGCCCAGCGTGGCACGGATGTACGACTACTTCCTGGGGGGCGACGACAACTACCAGTCCGACCGCGACGCCTGCGCCGAATTGCTCAAGCAGGTTCCGAGTACCAAGACACTGGCCGTCAACAACCGCCGCTTCCTCAAGCGCGTGGTACGTGTGCTCGCCGCCGAGCACGGAGTGCGGCAGTTCATCGACCACGGCTCCGGGCTCCCGACCCAGGACAACGTCCACCAGGTCGCCCAGGCCGTCGATCCGGCATCCCGCGTGGTCTACGTCGACAACGACCCGATCGTGCTGGCGCACGGCCGCGCACTGCTGGAGGAGAACGACCGTACGGCGGTCATCCAGGCCGACATGCGTGACACCGAAGGCATCTTCGGGCACGAAGAGACCAAGCGACTCATCGACTTCAGCCGGCCGGTCGCGGCGCTCTTCGTCTCGGTGATGCACTGCATCCCGGACGAGTCCGATCCGGCCGCACTGGTCAGACAGGTCGCCGAGCGCCTGGTGCCGGGCAGCTTCCTCGTGGTCTGCCAGCTGGTCAGCGACCGTCCCGAAATCCGCAGGTTCGTCACCGACTTCATGGCGGAGGCCACGGGCGGGCACTGGGGCCGGGTGCGCGAGGAGCGCGAAGTGACGGAGTACTTCGCGGGGCTGGAGATTCTGGAGCCGGGTCTGGTGGAGGTGTCGACCTGGCGGCCGGACAACGATCTCGCGCCGGTGCAGCTGACCGACGAGTGGATCGAGTGGGGCGGGGTCGCTCGTCTCGTATGACGCCCGGACCCCGGCGACGAAGCACCTTGCCCGGCAAGCCGCGGCCTGGGGCAGGATGCTTCGACAGCATCCTGCCCGAGGTCGCGGTGGCCCGTCGGGACCCGGCGTTCAGAGACTGCTCAGGCGCTCCTGGATCAGGACGCGCGATTCCTTGGGCGTGAGGGCGCACGCCCCCAGACGGTCCATCATGTCGCGGTACTGCTCGACGACCTGCGGTTTCTGACTGAAGGTGCTGTCCGTCAGATGCTCGATGTAGACGGCGTCCTTCAGATCGTCGACGGCGAAGCGCAGATAGGTCACACCCGTGCCGACGCCGACCGATGCGGTCACGTCCAAGGGCGCGATCTGAAGGGTGACACGGGGCTGCTCCGTCATCGCGACGAGATGCTCGAGCTGGCCGCTCATGACGTCCGGACCGCCGACCGTGCGCATCAGCACGGACTCGTCGATCACGGCCCAGAGGCGGGGGCCGTCCGACTGGCCGAGCTGCCGCTGCCGCTCCTGTCGCAGATCGACCCTGCGCACGACGTCGTGGGCGTACAGCCGGGTGGGCCCGGACTGGATGACTGCACGGGTGTAGTCGGGAGTCTGCAGCAGACCCGGCACGTAGAACGGCTCGTAGGTGCGGATCGTCGCGGCGGCGCCCTCGAGCGCGACCAGCGGAGTGAAGAAGTCGGACAGGACGTCGCTGAAGGAGCGCCACCAGTCGGGCCTGCGGGACTGATCCACCAGCCGCAGGAACTCCGCGACACGGTCTTCGTCGGTCACCCCGTAGAGACTGAGCAGGGCGAGGGCGTCGGCCGGCTTGCAGCCGTGTCGGCCGAGCTCGATACGGCTGGTCTTCGACCTGGAGAAGCCGAGCCGGTCGTCGACCGCGGAAGGATCGAGTCCGGCGCCGGCGCGCAGCTCACGCAGCTTGCCGCCCAGAATCAGCTTCAAGGCGGTCGGGTTGCTTTCGACCGCCCCCAGCGGCCCGACGAACAACGACGGGCTTGGTTCGACTGCAGCCATCGCGTGCTCCTGCGGATTATGTGAAGACGACGACACTATCCCGCACACGGTGGCGGGAGCCATGGGGAACTGGTCGGCCCCATACAGGAATTCAGCCAATCATGGAGTCGAAGTCGCCATCCCGGGCCCCCGCAACGAAGGCTGCCACCTCGTCCCGCGTATAGACAAGCGCCGGCCCGTGCGGATCACGGGAGTTGCGCATGGCCACCAGGTCGCCGGGCAGCGCAGCCAACTCCACGCAGTTTCCTGTGGCGTTGCTGTGACTGCTCTTGACCCAGACCGCCGAGTGCAGCGCGTCCGCCTGGATGCCGTTGGAGTGCTCCATGCCCACGAACCCCTTTTGTCCGTACGTCAGTTCGCCCCGGAACCGGCCATGCAATCTCAGATGCAATTGCATTTTCGGGGTGCTCTCGACAATACTCGTTCCGCATCGGCTACCGCAGCGTCGAACACCGAAGCCTGCAGGGGGACATGACCAGTGACGACTTACATGTCAACCAGTGCGAGCACCATGTCCGAGCCGGAAGAGCGGCTCTCGGCTGCGGAATTCACCCCGGAACCCTTGCTCGACGGATCGCGGGTGCAGCCGCTGCCCAGCCTGGAGGAGTGCCTCCGGCCCGGCAGCTTCGCCGCATGCGGACTGGACGGAAACCTCCAGAACGCCCGTCAGGCACGGCGGTTCGTCGGCATCACGCTGAACGGCTGGGCTCTGGACGCGCTCGTCCCCGACATGGAGCTCGTCGTCGGCGAACTGGTCACCAACGCGGTCGTGCACGCGATCCTCGGGTCCCCGGACGAGCTTCCGGGCTACCCCCTCTGGCTCGGCCTCACCAGACGCCCGGGCCACGTCGTCTGCACCGTCACGGACCCGAGCCCCGAGCCTCCCCGCCCCCGCGTCCCCGAGGCGTCGGCACCCGGTGGCAGGGGCCTCGCCCTCGTCAGTGCCCTGAGCGACAGCTGGTCCTGGTCTCCCGCTCCGCCGCAGGGCAAGGCCGTATGGGCCAGCCTGACGGTCCCCGCCGCCGTCTGAGGCTCCCCCCGCCGTGGTGAAACGGCCCAAGTCGCCTTGATCGTCGCCCCGGCCCTTCGTCCTGTTGCGCCGTCGCCCCGGTGTCCTCGTCCGTCCGTTCAGCGACCCCCTGCGGGAACGGCACCCGCGAGGGCCAGGGCCACCGTGTGTCCGGGGCGGCGCGCTCTCGGGGGTGACCGGATCCACGCCCGCGCCCGTGACCGTCTCACCGGCCCGCCCGGTGGTCACCGGCGCCGCCCGGCGCGCAGTGCCCGGCTCCCGGCCGTCCCCGTGCACCCGGTCGTCCCCGTGCACCCGGTCGTCCCCGGAGCGGCCCGTCCCGGCAGTGCGTCGCGGCCCGTCGGCCGGTACACCTCGTGCCCCGCACGGTATGCGGCCGTCAGCCGTGACACGGGAGGCGTCCGCCCGGGCCTCGTACCCGTCCCGTGCCCACGGCCCACGGGGAAGGGCACGGCAGCGTTCGCGCCCGTCGTGGTCCCGGGTGGCCGTGCGGAGCGCACGGCCATCGCCCTGTGGCCGGTGTCCGGGCCGGACGACTGCGGGAGCCGCGGGGCTCTCCGGAGATGACGGGCCGGCCGGTGGGCGCACTCGTCCGTTCCCGGTAGCCGATCCCCGTAGCCGATCCACGAGTCCTCGGTGACCGCGGCGGAATGCCTTCGGCGCCTGCCGGACCCGATCGTCGGACAGCCGTTGCGGTTGTCCCGCGGGGGGATCCGCCGACGGCCCGGGCGGCTCGCCCAGGGGTGGCGCACGACGACGGGGGCTCCGGAGCGCGGCGGCGGGGCCCGACCGTACGACGACGGGCCCGGGTGCCAGTGCACCCGGGCCCGTCGAGGGGTGGAGAAACCGCTACGGCAGCTGTGCGGACGCCCGGGCCTCACGCCGGTTGTCCCGGAAGGTGTTCACCCGCCGCGCCGTTGCGAACAGCGGGATGGTCGCTGCCAGCACGATCTGCAGTGCGCAGCCGGTCTGCAGCAGCAGCTGGCCGCCCGGCGCGTCGAGCGCCCACGCGGCCAGGAGGCCCATCGCCGCAACGATCCAGGAGAGCATGGCCACCGCGAGGACGCCCCGCGGCTTCGGGTACTCGACCCGGCTCACCATCAGCCATGCGGTACCGATGATCGCCAGCAGGGTGGGGATGAAGGGCAGCTCCAGCAGCACGATCGAGACGACGGTCAGTGCGCCGAAGGGGCTGGGCATGCCCTGGAACATGCCGTCCTTCATCGTCACGCAGGAGAATCTGGCCAGCCGCAGGACGACGGCGAGCAGCACGACGATCGCGGCCACCGCCGACACCTTCTGATGGGCGTCGTCGGCGACCATGCCGTACACCAGCACGAAGTACGCCGGTGCCAGTCCGAAGCTGATCAGGTCGGACAGATTGTCCAGCTCCGCGCCCATCGGCGAGCTGCGGAGCTTGCGCGCCACGAGTCCGTCGAAGAGGTCGAAGACGGCGGCGCAGAGCATCAGGATCACCGCGGTGGCGGCCGAGTGCCGTGCCATGCCGCTCTCGCCGCTGCCGACGAGGTGCGGAATGAGGATTCCGGTGGTGGTGAAGTACACCGCCATGAATCCGCACGTCGCGTTACCGAGTGTGAGGGTGTCCGCTATCGACAGCCGCAGGGAGAGGGGCATCTCCTCGGCGTCGTCCGTCGACCCTGAGCCGACAGCGGAGGCCTCGGCCTCCGCTGCCCAGCCCGCCTGTGTCTCGGGATCAATCACGGTCAATGCGAGTCACCCCCGCGGTCGTGGCCTGGCCGACCTCGACGGCGACCTCGACACCTGCGGGGAGGTAGATGTCGACACGCGAACCGAAGCGGATCAGGCCGATGCGCTCGCCCTGCTCGACCTTGGTGCCCTGCGGGATGTACGGAACGATGCGCCGGGCGACGGCACCCGCGATCTGGACCATTTCGATGTCACCGAGCTCGGTGTCGAAATGCCAGACGACGCGCTCGTTGTTCTCGCTCTCCTTGTTGAACGCCGGGACGAATCCGCCGGGCACGTGCTCGACGGACGTCACGGTGCCGGAGAGGGGAGCGCGGTTCACGTGGACGTTCAGCGGGCTCATGAAGATGGCGACGCGGGTGCGCCCGTCCTTCCACGGCATGATGCTCTGCACCACCCCGTCGGCAGGGGAGATGACTCGCCCCTGGGCGATCTCTCGCTCGGGGTCGCGGAAGAACCACAGCATGCCCGCCGCGAGCGCGGTGGTGGGCACGGCGATGGCCGCGGCACGCTTCGACCGGCGCGCACGCGCCAGGCTCAGGGCCGCGGTCGCGACGGTCGGCAGAAGCCACGGCGATGCTCCGCGCGCTAGGCGTACGCCGAGGAGGCTGCCGCGTGGTGCAGAGGTTTGGCTGTGGGGCATGGATGACCTTCGTAGCGGATGATGCCGCGCTGGCAACAGGGGGACGGCGGCTTTCCGGTGATGGTATCGGTTGCGCACCGCAACTGGGCAAGCCGAAAGCCGAGTCGGCGGCCGGAAGATGATGACTGGGTGTGATCTTCCTCCCGGCCAAACCGACTCAAAAGCGACATTCAGCTCTGGAGCCGGTACTCCTCGAGGAGTCGACGACCGATGATCATTTTCTGGATCTCGGCGGTACCTTCGCCGATCAGCAGCATCGGAGCCTCGCGGTAGAGGCGCTCGATCTCGTACTCCTTGGAGAAGCCGTAACCGCCGTGGATGCGGAAGGCGTCCTCGACGACTTCCTTGCAGTACTCGGAGGCGAGGTACTTCGCCATCCCTGCCTCCAGGTCGTTTCGTTCCCCGGAGTCCTTTTTGCGTGCTGCGTTGACCATCATGGCATGCGCGGCCTCGACCTTGGTAGCCATCTCGGCGAGCTTGAACTGAATCGCCTGGTGCTGCGCGATCGGCTTGCCGAAGGTGTGGCGCTGCTGGGCGTAGGAGACGCCCAGCTCAAAGGCGCGCTGAGCGACGCCGCAGCCACGAGCCGCCACGTTCACCCGGCCGACTTCCACGCCGTCCATCATTTGGTAAAACCCTCGGCCGGTGGTGCCGCCGAGTACCCGATTGGCGGGAATGCGCAGTCCGTCCATGATGAGCTCGGTCGTGTCGACGCCCTTGTAGCCCATCTTGTCGATCTTCCCGGGAATGGTGAGGCCCGGACGGACCTCTCCGAAGCCGGGCTCCTTCTCGACGAGGAAGGTCGTCATCGACTTGTGCGCGGCGGTGCCCTCGGGGTGTCCTTCGTCACTCCGGACGAGAACCGCGACCAGAGTCGACGTGCCACCGTTCGTCAGCCACATCTTCTGACCGTTCAGGACGTACTCGTCGCCGTCCTTCACCGCCTTCGACGTGATGGCCGACACATCCGAGCCGAGGGCCGGCTCGGACATCGAGAACGCGCCGCGCACCTCGCCGGCCGCCATGCGCGGAAGGAAGTACTCCTTCTGCTCCTGCGTGCCGTGCTGCTTCAGCATGTACGCCACGATGAAGTGCGTGTTGATGATGCCCGACACGGACATCCAGCCGCGGGCGATCTCCTCGACGCACAGCGCGTACGTGAGCAGGGACTCGCCCAGGCCCCCGTACTCCTCCGGGATCATCAGGCCGAAGAGCCCGAGCTCCTTGAGGCCGTCGACGATCTGCTGCGGGTACTCGTCGCGGTGCTCCAGCTCGGTCGCGACCGGGATGATCTCCTTGTCGACAAAGTCCCTGACGGTCGCCAGGATCTCCTGCTGGATATCGGTCAGACCTGCGGTCTGGGCGAGTCGGGCCATGACTACTTCTCCGCCTTCTTCGTGGGCTCGATCAGCTCCGGACGGCCGGGCTGCTCGCCGCCGCGCTCCTTGATGTACGTCTCGGTGGGGACCATCACCTTGCGGCGGAACACGCACACGAGCGTGCCGTCCTGCTTGTAGCCCTTGGTCTCGACGTAGACGATCCCGCGGTCGTTCTTCGACCTGGACGGGGTCTTGTCGAGAACGGTCGTCTCGCCGTAGATCGTGTCGCCGTGGAAGGTCGGCGCCACATGGCGCAGCGACTCGATCTCCAGATTGGCGATGGCCTTGCCCGAGACGTCCGGCACGGACATGCCGAGCAGCAGCGAGTAGATGTAATTGCCCACGACGACGTTCTTCCCGAAGTCGGTCGTCTTCTCCGCATAGTTGGTGTCCATGTGGAGCGGGTGGTGGTTCATCGTCAGGAGGCAGAAGAGGTGGTCGTCGTACTCCGTGACCGTCTTCCCGGGCCAGTGCTTGTAAACCGCACCGACCTCGAACTCCTCATAAGTGCGTCCGAACTGCATGATGCTCAGGGCTTCCTTAGTCGACGGGGGTTTCGAACTTCGAGGTACGGGTCATTCCGGCGGCACGCCCCTTGCCGGAGATGACCAGCGCCATCTTGCGGCTGGCCTCGTCGATCATCTCGTCGCCGAGCATCGCGGAGCCCTTCTTGCCGCCCGCCTCGGACGTGTAGTACTCGTACGCGTCCAGGATCAGCTCGGCGTGGTCGAAGTCCTCCTGGGACGGCGAGAAGATCTCGTTGGCGGCGGCGACCTGGTCCGGGTGCAGCACCCACTTGCCGTCGAAGCCGAGGGCCGCGGCGCGCTGGGCGACGGCGCGATACCCCTCCTGGTTGCGGATCTGCAGGTAGGGGCCGTCGATCGCCTGGAGGTTGTTGGCGCGGGCGGCCATGAGGATCTTCATCAGGATGTAGTGGTAGGCGTCCGCCGGGTAGCCGGGCGGCTGCTCGCCCACGACCAGCGACTTCATGTTGATGGAGGCCATGAAGTCGGCCGGGCCGAAGATGATCGTCTCGACCCGCGGCGAGGCCTCGGCGATCGCGTTGACGTTGTTGAGGCCCTGGGCGTTCTCGATCTGGGCCTCGATGCCGATCTTGCCGACCTCGAAGCCCATCGTCTTCTCGATCTGGGTGAGCAGCAGGTCGAGCGCGACGATCTGCTCGGCGTTCTGGACCTTCGGCAGCATGATGCAGTCGAGGTTCTGGCCCGCGCCCTCGACGACGGTCACCACGTCCCGGTACGTCCAGTGCGTCGTCCAGTCGTTGACCCGCACGACTCGCGTCTTGCCCGTCCAGTCGCCCTCGTTCAGGAACTTGACGATGGTGTGCCGGGCCTCGGGCTTGGCCAGCGGCGCGCAGGCGTCCTCCAGGTCGAGGAAGACCTGGTCGGCCGGCAGTCCCTGGGCCTTCTCCAGGAAGCGCGGGTTCGAACCGGGGACCGCGAGGCAGGAGCGTCGCGGACGCAGGCGGTTCACGGGGCTGGTCATGCGGGGACCTCCAGGGGGTCGAGCTTGTTCGCTTTCCGGATCTCGTCGACGATACGTCCGATGATCTCCGTGATACCGAAGTCCTTCGGGGTGAAGACGGCGGCCACACCCGCACGCTTCAGATCCTCGGCGTCGCTGTTCGGGATGATCCCGCCCACGATCACCGGTATGTCGGAGGCGCCGGCCTCGCGCAGGCGCGTCAGCACGTCCGGCACGAGCTCCGCGTGCGAACCGGACAGGATCGACAGGCCGACACAGTGCACGTCCTCCGCCAGTGCCGCGTTGACGATCTGCTCGGGCGTGAGACGGATGCCCTGGTAGACCACCTCGAAGCCGGCGTCGCGCGCGCGTACGGCAATCTGTTCGGCACCGTTGGAGTGCCCGTCCAGGCCGGGCTTGCCGACCAGCAGCCGCAGCCGGCCGGAGGCCAGCTCGTCGGCGGTGCGGGCCACCTTCTCCCGTACCAGTGCCAACGGAGTGCCGGCCTCGGCGGTGACGGCGACCGGCGCCGAGGAGACTCCAGTCGGTGCGCGGAACTCGCCGAAGACGTCCCGCAGCGCCCACGCCCACTCGCCGGTGGTGACGCCCGCCCGGGCGCACTCGACGGTGGCGGCCATCAGATTGCCGTCACCGGCCGCCGTGGCCTTCAGCGCCGCCAGGGCGTCCTGGGCGCGGCCCTCCTCGCGGTTGTCGCGCCACTCGTGGAGCTTTGCGACGACACGGGCCTCGTTCGCCGGGTCGACCGTCATGATCGCGGTGTCGAGGTCGGCGGTGAGCGGATTCGGCTCGGTGGTCTCGAAGATGTTGACACCGATGATCTTCTCGTCACCGGCCTCGATCCGGGCACGCCGCTCGGCGTGGGAGGACACCAGCTGGGACTTGAGGTAGCCGGACTCGACGGCCGCCATCGCGCCGCCCATCTCCTGGATCCGGTCGATCTCGGCGAACGACTGCTCGACCAGGTCGCCGACCTTGGCCTCGATGACGTGCGAGCCCGCGAAGATGTCCTCGTACTCCAGCAGATCGCTCTCGTGTGCGAGCACCTGCTGGATGCGGAGCGACCACTGCTGGTCCCACGGCCGGGGCAGGCCGAGCGCCTCGTTCCACGCAGGGAGCTGCACGGCGCGGGCGCGGGCGTCCTTCGACAGTGTCACGGCCAGCATCTCGAGAACGATGCGCTGGACGTTGTTCTCCGGCTGGGCCTCGGTCAGACCGAGGGAGTTGACCTGGACGCCGTAGCGGAATCGGCGCTGCTTGTCGTTCTCGATGCCGTAGCGCTCACGCGTGATCTTGTCCCAGATGCGGCCGAAGGCGCGCATCTTGCACATCTCCTCGACGAAGCGGACGCCCGCGTTCACGAAGAAGGAGATACGGGCGACGACATCCCCGAACTTCTCCTGGGGCACCTGCCCCGAGTCCCGTACCGCGTCCAGGACCGCTATCGCGGTGGACATCGCGTAGGCGATCTCCTGGACGGGCGTGGCCCCGGCCTCCTGCAGGTGGTAGCTGCAGATGTTGATCGGGTTCCACTTGGGGATGTTCGCCACCGTGTAGGTGATCATGTCGGTCGTCAGACGCAGCGACGGCACCGGCGGGAAGACGTGCGTCCCGCGCGACAGGTACTCCTTGACGATGTCGTTCTGCGTCGTCCCCTGGAGTTTGGTGATGTCCGCGCCCTGCTCCTCCGCGACCACCTGATAGAGCGCCAGCAGCCACATGGCGGTGGCGTTGATGGTCATCGAGGTGTTCATCTGCTCCAGGGGGATGTCCTGGAACAGCCTGCGCATGTCACCGAGGTGGGAGACCGGGACCCCGACCCGGCCGACCTCGCCGCGGGCGAGGATGTGGTCGGGGTCGTAGCCGGTCTGCGTCGGCAGGTCGAACGCGACCGACAGACCGGTCTGGCCCTTGGCCAGGTTGCGCCGGTACAGCTCGTTGGACGCCTCGGCCGTGGAGTGGCCGGCGTACGTCCGCATGAGCCACGGCCTGTCCTTCTGACGCTCTGTCATCTGGTGGACCTCTGACTCAGATGTTCCGGAAGCGGTTGATGGCGTCGAGGTGCTTGGCGCGCATCTCCTCGTCGCGCACACCGAGCCCCTCGCTGGGCGCCAGGGCGAGCACGCCGACCTTGCCCTGGTGGAGGTTGCGGTGCACGTCGTAGGCGGCCTGACCGGTGTCCTCCAGGGAGTAGACCTTGGAGAGCGTCGGGTGGATCTTGCCCTTGGCGATCAGGCGGTTGGCCTCCCACGCCTCGCGGTAGTTCGCGAAGTGCGAGCCGATGATCCGCTTCAGCGACATCCACAGGTAGCGGTTGTCGTACTCGTGCATGTAGCCCGAGGTGGAGGCGCAGGTGGTGATGGTGCCGCCCTTGCGGGTGACGTAGACGCTCGCACCGAAGGTCTCGCGGCCGGGGTGCTCGAAGACGATGTCGATGTCCTCGCCCCCGGTGAACTCGCGGATGCGCTTGCCGAAGCGCTTCCACTCCTTCGGGTCCTGGGTCCGCTCGTCCTTCCAGAACTTGTAGCCCTCGGCGCTGCGGTCGATGATCGCCTCGGCGCCCATCGAGCGGCAGATGTCCGCCTTCTGCTCGCTGGAGACGACGCAGATCGGATTGGCGCCGCCGGCCAGGGCGAACTGGGTGGCGTACGAGCCGAGTCCACCGCTCGCGCCCCAGATGAGCACGTTGTCGCCCTGCTTCATCCCGGCGCCGTTGCGGGAGACCAGCTGGCGGTAGGCGGTCGAGTTGACCAGGCCCGGTGCCGCGGCCTCCTCCCAGCTCAGGTGCTTGGGCTTGGGCATCAGCTGGTTCGACTTGACCAGGGCTATCTCGGCCAGGCCGCCGAAGTTGGTCTCGAAGCCCCAGATCCGCTGCTCCGGGTCGAGCATCGTGTCGTTGTGGCCGTCCGAGGACTCCAGCTCGACGGAGAGGCAGTGCGCGACGACTTCGTCACCGGGCTGCCAGGCGTTGACGCCGGGGCCGGTGCGCAGCACGACACCCGCGAGGTCGGAGCCGATGACGTGGTACGGCAGGTCGTGACGCTTGGTGAGCTCCGAGAGCTTTCCGTAGCGCTCGAGGAAGCCGAAGGTCGAAAGCGGCTCGAAGATCGAGGTCCACACCGAGTTGTAGTTCACCGAGCTGGCCATGACGGCCACCAGTGCCTCGCCCGGGCCGAGCTCCGGGACCGGGACCTCGTCGAGGTGGAGGGACTTGCGGGGATCCTTCTCCCGCGTGGTGAGGCCCGAGAACATCTCGGTCTCGTCCTTGTGCACGGTCACCGCACGGTACGCCTCGGGGAGGGGGAGTGCGGCGAAGTCGGCGGACGTGGAGTCCGGCGACTGGATCGCGTCCAGGATTTCCTTCACGGTGTTGCCTCCAGGGGGTCCCCCCGGACCGAGTCCGGAGGACAAGCGCTCGATTGGCGAACGCTGAGGGGAACGTCGGGGAAGTGCTGCTGAGGAGGTGTGCCGTCGGTTCGGCGAGGGTGGTGCTTGGCAGCGCTGGTGGGCGCGGAGGTTGCCTGTGACGCAGGCGTCCGGGCGCGCAGGCCGGGTGGCTTGCGGGGACAGCCGGCGTACGAGTGATCTCTGCACGCCGGCCGCCCGGACAACATCAACGTATGGCACCCCGTGCCAGTCCGCAAGACACTGGGTGCCAAGAATTTCACTCAGATGCAATCCGGCGGTCACAGATGAGCGATGATCGATCGCTGAAGCGCAAAAAGAACCGCCGGGTGGCTCCGGATCCGGAGCCACCCGGCGGTCGGGTCGTGTCGGGGTCGCTGCGAGCATGGCCTGCGGGCCGTGGCGGCCGGCGGTGCAAAGCCCCCGGCCGGCCGCTCCGGAGGACGGAGTGCCGGCGGCCGCACGAGGTCAGCTGTTGCGAAGTGCCTGTTCGATGGTGCGCATCACCTCGGGCAGCGGGGCATCCGTGCGCGCAACGGCCACAAGGACCTCGCCGCCGTTGTGCACCTGCGCCGCCGGGCCGCGGTCGGCGCCGGTGCGCCCCGCCCCGATGCCCGAGCCGAAGGTGTCGCGCACGATGTCGAAGGCGTGGTCCAGCTGGGCCTCCACGTCGCCCTGGCCGCCCGCCCGCAGCCAACGCCGCAGCACATGGTTGTGTGCGGTGACGACGGCGGACGCGGCCACCTCCGCCAGCAGCGGATCGTCGTTGCCGTCGTGATGGTCGCGCTCGTCGAAGTGGCCCAGCAGATAGCGGGTGAACAGCCGCTCGTAACGCGCCACCGAGGCGATCTCGCGCTCCCGCAGCGTGGGCACTTCACGGGTCAGGCGGTAGCGCTCGACGGAGACCGCGGGCGAGGACGCGTACATCTTCATGACTTCCTTGATGCCCCGGCACACGGTGTCGAGCGGGTGCTCATGCGCCGGAGCGGCGTTCAGCACCGCCTCGGCACGCACGAGCGTGTCGTCGTGGTCCGGGAAGATCGCCTCTTCCTTGGAGCGGAAGTGCCGGAAGAAGGTCCGGCGCGCGACCCCGGCCGCCGCGGCGATCTCATCGACGGTGGTCGCCTCGTAGCCCTTGGTCGCGAACAATTCCATGGCGGCCGCGGCCAGTTCTCGGCGCATCTTGAGCCGCTGGGCGGCGGCTCGACTGCCTGCGGCACTTTCCGGGGCGTCGGGCACGGCAGCGGTCCGGGAGGTCCGTCGGGGAGCGTCAGCGGGCTGGGACATGACCTGAACGTACTGCATTTGCGCAGGGGGGCGCGCCTGCGGGGGCGAGCCGCTCGCGCCGTCGAACAGCCCGCCCCAGGCAGCGCCGGAATCAGCGTCGGGCATATTCGCGGAAGCCGCGCCCCGTCTTGCGGCCGAGGCAGCCCGCCGCCACCAGGTGCTCGAGCAGCGGAGCCGGGGCCAGGCCCGGGTCGCGGAACTCGCGGTGGAGCACCTTCTCGATGGCGAGCGAGACATCGAGTCCGACCACGTCGAGCAGCTCGAACGGCCCCATCGGGTAGCCGCCGCCGAGCTTCATCGCGGCGTCGATGTCGTCGAGGGACGCGTAGTGCTCCTCGACCATCTTGATCGCGTTGTTCAGGTACGGGAACAGCAGCGCGTTGACGATGAAGCCGGCCCGGTCGCCGCAGTCCACCGGGTGCTTGCGGATCTTCGCGGTGACCTCGCGGACGGTGGCGTGGACGTCGTCCGCGGTCAGGACCGTACGCACCACCTCGACGAGCTTCATCGCCGGGGCCGGGTTGAAGAAGTGCATACCGATGACGTCCTGCGGCCGCGAGGTCGCGCGGGCGCAGGCGACGACGGGCAGCGAGGACGTGGTGGTGGCGAGCACCGCACCCGGCTTGCAGATCTTGTCCAGGGTGGCGAACAGCTGCTGCTTGATCTCCAGGTCCTCGGCGACGGCCTCCACGGCGAGGTCGACCTCGGCGAAGGCGTCGAGCGAGCCGGCCGGGGTGATCCGCGCCAGCGTCTCGTCCCGGGCCTCGGCGGTCATGCGGCCCTTGTCGACGGAGCGCGAAAGCGACTTGGCGATACGGGACTTGGCGGTCTCCGCCTTCTCCTGGCCGCGGGCGGCGAGAACGACGTCGTAGCCGGCCTTGGCGAAGACCTCCGCGATGCCGCTCGCCATCGTGCCCGACCCCGCCACGCCGACCGAGCCGACCGGGCGGCCGCCGGCGGCCTGCGCGGCCTCCAGCGGGGTGAGTGCGTCACGCACCACCGTGCCGCTGTCCGGCGCCTCGTAGGTGTAGAAGCCGCGGCCCGACTTGCGGCCGGTCAGGCCCGCCTCACTGAGCTGCTTGAGGATGGGGGCCGGCGCGTGCAGACGGTCACGGGACTCGGCGTACATCGCGTCGAGAACCGTGCGGGCGGTGTCGATGCCGATCAGGTCGAGCAGTGCGAGCGGGCCCATCGGCAGGCCGCAGCCCAGCTTCATGGCGGCGTCGATGTCCTCGCGCGACGCATACTTCGCCTCGTACATCGCGGCCGCCTGGTTGAGGTAGCCGAAGAGCAGCCCGTCCGCGACGAAGCCGGGCCGGTCGCCGACCGCGACGGGCTCCTTGCCGAGCTCACGGGCGAGTGCGGTGACGGTCTCCACAGCGCTCGGGGCGGTCAGCACGGAGGAGACCACCTCGACGAGCTTCATCGCCGGCGCCGGGTTGAAGAAGTGCAGGCCGAGGACGCGCTCGGGGTGCGCCGACTCCGCGGCGAGGCGGGTCACCGACAGGGCGTTGGTTCCCGTGGCGAGGATCGCGTCCGGTCGCACGATGCCGTCGAGCGCGCGGAAGACCTGCTGCTTGGCCTCGTACGACTCGGGGACGACCTCGATCACGAGGTCGGCATCGGCAGCCGCCTGCAGGTCCGAGAAGGTCCGGAAGCGGGCGAGCACGGTGCGCCGCTCCTCCTCGGTGATCCGCTCGCGCTCGACGGCACGAGCGGTGGACGCCTCGAGGGCGGCAACGGCATGCCGGGCGGCCGCGTCGCTGATGTCGATGCCGATGACCTCACGGCCGGCGCGGGCGAAGACCTCGGCGATACCGGTGCCCATCGTGCCGAGGCCGACGACGGCAATGGTGGAGAGAGGGGTGTCCATCACGGGACTCCAGGAATGAGTGACGACTGAGGGAGGGCGCGCCTGCGCGGAAAATGCGCGGCGCTGCGTGTCGCTGTGAACCGCGGCGGACCGCGGTGAGGGAGCGACGGACTCTGTCCCGGAGTCACGTCGTACAGAACTGCCGAACCGACAACACTCACGGCGGCTGCGTCACCAGGCCGCCGAGAGCCATACGGGTGGTACCCGCTCACTTGAGCTTAACTGGCGGGTAACGAGCGCGCCAGTCCCCGGCCGATGTGATCTGTGCCGCGCATCCCGCCGCACGGACCCGCCCGCCGGGCATACGCTTCCCGTCATGGACGCGGATCTCGAGGACCTGGCGCTGCGCACCCGGGCCGAGCTGACCGGTCCCACCGACCACGAGCTGCACGGGCGCCTGACCGCGACCAGGGACCTCGACGCCCTCGCCACCGTGCTCACGGAGCCCGAACGCCCGTTATGGGCGCGGGAGATCGCCGCCTTCCGCCTCGGTTCAGCAGGGGACCGCCGTGCCTTCGAGTCGCTCGTCCTGCTGCTCAACCACCGCGACCCCGAGCGCTGTGTCTCCGCGTCCTGCGCGCTGGTCCGCCTCGGTGACCCCCGCACCTCGCGGGCCGCGGCCGCCCTTGCCACCAACGAGCTGCGCGTCGCCTATGCCCTGGTCCCGGTGCGCCTCCTCACCGCCCTGCGCGCTCCCGAGTCCGTGCCCGCGCTGATCACCGCTCTGAGCCGCCGGCTGACCACCCCGGGCGATCCGCACTGGCGGGTGGCGCTGGCCTGCGTCGAGGGTCTCGGTGCGCTCGCGGACGAGCGCGCCCGCCCGGTCCTGGAATCGGCCCGGACGCACCCGCGTCTGTCCGCCGCCGCCTCCGCCGCGCTCGGCCGTCTTCCGTAGGCGGCGTCGGCGTTCATCCGCCGCCTCCGCCGCGCGCGTTTCGCCAGACCTCCTCCGCGGCGGCGGGAGCGGTGATGTCATCAGCGCTTGTCCCCATCCCCGGGCGCAACGCCGCAGGCACAGGAGGAGGCGTGAACCCCAGGTACCCGGCGCGCCGCCCCGCGGACCCTGTCGGTCCGCCTCTCAGCCCTTGCGGCCGAGCAATCCGTGGAGCGCCGCCCCGGCCCTGGAGCTGTCCGCCGTGGTGCCGGCCCGTGCGGGCGGCTTCAGCGGCTTCGGTTCCGGTGTCGCGGCGCAGACCGCGTCCGGCGCGCCGGACGCCTTGGCGGCGGGCAGTCTGCCAGTGGCGAGATAGTCCGTCAGATATCGGTCCAGGCAGGTGTTCCCGCTCAGCGTGATCGCATGGTTGCCGCCGCCCTGCTCGACGACCAGCCGGGAGCCGCGCAGCTTGCGGTGGGCGGCGACGCCGCCTTCGTACGGAGTCGCCGCGTCCTCCGTCGCCTGGAAGATGAGCACCGGCGGAAGAGCGGTGTTCGAGACGTCCGTCGGAGCGGACGGGGCGACCGGCCAGGTGGCGCAGGGGGCGTTGTACCAGGCGTTGTTCCAGGTGGAGAAGGGTGCCTTGGCATGGACCGACCGGTTGTCGGCGTGCCAGACGGCCCAGTTCCGGGGCCATGGGGCATCACTGCACTGCACCGCCGTGTAGACGGAATAGCCGTTCTCGCCCTCGGCGTCGAGCGCACCGAAGTTCTCGTACGCCTCGACCAGCGGCCGGGTGTCCCGGCCGCGCACGAACGCCGAGAACGCCCCGGCCAGGTGCGGCCAGAAGCCGTTGTAGTAGCCGCCGGGCAGGAATGTGTCCTCCAGCTCTGCGGGACCCACCTTCCCGCCCGCAGGGCTCCGGCGCAGCGCGTCGCGCATCGCGTACCAGGTCGCCTCGACCTTCGCAGGATCGCTTCCCAGCCGGTATGCCGCGTTGTGTTTTGCCACCCACGCGGCGAAGGCCTTGTGCCGGGCGTCGAAGCCGAGGTCCTGGTCGAGATTGTTGCGGTACCAGACCCCGTCGGGGTTCACCACCGAGTCGAGCACGGCGCGCCGTACCCGGTGCGGGAAGTACTTGGCGTACACGGCACCGAGGTAGGTGCCGTACGAGTACCCGAAGTAGTTGATCTTCTCGGCACCGAGGGCGGCCCTGATGGCGTCGAGATCCTTCGCCGAGTCCACCGTGCTCATGTGCGGCAGCAGATCCGCGTGCCGGGAAGCACAGCTCCGGGAGAAGGCCACGGCCCGCCTCAGATTCGCGGCCTCGTCCGCCGGGGAGCGGGGCACCGAGTCGGCGCGTACGGGCGTGAAGTGCCCCGGCCTGCAGTTGAGGGCCGGCCTCGAGGAGCCCACTCCGCGCGGGTCGAAGCCGATGACGTCGTACTGCGCCGCGACCTTCGGGGGGAGTGAACCCGCCACGAACCCGGCCAGCTTCAGCCCGCTCGAGCCCGGTCCGCCCGGATTGACCAGCAGGGGTCCCTGGAAGGTCTTCGAGGTGTGGCGTACCCGCGACAGCGCGAGGGTGATCCACGTGCCGTTCGGCCGCGCGTGGTCGAGCGGCACCTGCAACGCGGAGCACTCGAGCCGCGGAAACTCGTCCGTGGCGCACTTCTTCCAGATCAGCGCACCGGCGGGCCGTGGCGGTACCGGCCCCCCGGCGGTCGCCGCCGACGGCAGGCCGGCGACCAGTCCGGTCACCGCTGCCCCGACGGCGACCAGCGCTCCTGTGCGTCTGTACATGTGGTCTCCCGTGGTGGCGGGGGCGCGGCCCGGAGCGGACTCGGCCCCGGCGGCAGCTTTCCCGGATTCCCACCCGGAAGGACATGTTCGATCCAGAGTTGACCCGTTTGGTCCTTGCCCCCGCGCCTGCTCCGCCCCCCGGGACGGCCCGGCCCGGCGGTACGGGTCACAGCAGCGTCAGCTGTGTGGCGGTGGGCTCCGCGGGTGACGACTCCTCGGGCACCGGTATCCGCCTCGGGGCGCCACGCTGCGCCGGACCTATCCCGAACTCATTGGCGAGTTCATGCACATGGCGTGTGATCCGACGTTGGTACCACTTGGGTGCGTACGCCCCCTCCGCGTACAGCCGCTCGTACCGACGCACCAGATGCGGATGCTCCCGCCCGAGCCACGCCATGAACCATTCGCGCGCCCCGGGCCGCAGATGCAGTACCAGGGGCGTCACGGACGTCGCCCCGGCCGAGGCGATCGCCCGTACCGTCGCCCGCAGCTGGTCCGGGTGATCACCGAGGAACGGGATGACCGGTGCCATCAGCACCCCGCAGCCGATGCCGTGGTCCGTCAGTGTCCGTACGACGTCGAGGCGCCGCTCGGGGGAGGGCGTACCCGGCTCCACGGTGCGCCACAGCTCCCGGTCCGTGAAGCCGACCGAGACGGAGACCCCGACCTCCGTCACCGCCGCGGCCTGTCGCAGCAGCTCCAGATCGCGCAGGATCAGCGTGCCCTTGGTGAGGATCGAGAACGGGTTCGCGTAGTCGCGCAGCGCGCCGATGATCCCGGGCATCAGCCGGTAGCGTCCCTCCGCCCGCTGGTAGCAGTCGACATTGGTCCCCATCGCGATGTGCGCGCCGTGCCAGCGGTGCGAGGCCAGCTGCCGGCGGAGCAGCTCGGGCGCGTTGATCTTGACGACGATCTGGGTGTCGAAGCCGAGTCCGGTGTCGAGGTCCAGATAGCCGTGCGTCTTGCGGGCGAAGCAGTACACACATGCATGGGTGCACCCGCGGTACGGATTCACGGTCCATTCGAACGGCATCCGCGAGGCCCCGGGAACCTGGTTCAGGATCGAGCGGGCACGGACCTCGTGGAAGGTGATCCCGCGGAACTCCGGCGTGTCGAAGGTGCGCGTGGTCACCGCCTCCGTGCCGAAGAGCGCGATGTCCCCCGCTGCGCCCCTGCCGGCGGCGAGGGTGTTCCGGTCGCTGTTCCGGTTGTCGGGGGTCGGCGTGTTCTCGGCGAGATTGTCCCAGCGCATGGGCGCCTCCTCGGTAGCACTCGGCACAGAATAGAACATGTGTTCCCTTGATCGCTGCAACCCTGAATTTGGGCGGCTGTGCCGGAGGTGGTTGGCTGGGGCCCGCCCCCCGAGGAACCGAGTGCTGGAGGATGACGAATGGCGCAGGTCGAGGCCACGACGGAGCGGATCATCGCGGCGGACGCGGAGACCGTGTTCGACGCGCTGGCCGACTACAAGGACACCCGCGCGAAGCTCCTGCCCGAGCACTTCAGCGAGTACGAGGTGCGCCAGGGCGGCGACGGTGCGGGCACGCTCGTCCACTGGAAACTCCAGGCCACCAGCAAGCGAGTCCGTGACTGTCTGCTCGAGGTGACCGAGCCCACCGACGGGCAACTCGTCGAGAAGGACCGCAACTCCTCGATGGTCACCACCTGGACCGTCACCCCCGCCGGTGAGGGCCGTTCCAAGGCCGTGGTCACCACGGTCTGGGCGGGCGCCGGCGGTATCGGCGGATTCTTCGAGCGGACCTTCGCCCCCAAGGGACTCGGCCGGATCTACGACGAGGTCCTCACCAGGCTGGCCGCCGAGGTGGAGAAGTAGTACTCGGCACCACCGTCCGGTGAGCTGTCGTGACCGTCACCGTATCGAGTGGTTTTCCCCGCGGTGCCGTGGTGCGCCCGGCGCAACGGCCCCGCGGGAAAGCTCCTGTTGAGCGCCTGTAGTGCGCCCCCGCGGGTCCGCTGTTCCCGCCGTCCTCTCCCCGCCCCCCGTGGCGTCCCACTTGCTCCGTCTTGGCGTGCGATGCGAAGAATGGCGCCGCGCAGCCGCGACGAGGGGAGCAGTACGTGGGCGGGATCACGCTGGCGAAGCACGGGCAGGCCGACGGGGCGGCGGCCGCACCCGAGGACCACCGGCCCGTCGGCGCGGACCCCCTGTACGCCGGTGCGGCCCCCGTGCCCGACGGTGCGGACGGCGTCCCCGGCGCCGATCCGGCGCCGCCCGGTGGCGGCCCGGAGGCCGGGGCGGCCACCGCCCTCAGCCCCCGCCGAGTGCGCCTCGTGTTCTTCGGCCTCATGCTCGCGCTGCTGCTCGCCGCGCTGGAGCAGATGATCGTCGCCACCGCACTACCGAAGATCGTCGGCGAACTCCAGGGCCTGGACCGAATGCCCTGGGCGATCACCGCCTATCTCCTCACCGCCACCGTCGGGCTACCCATCTACGGAAAACTCGGCGATCTCTACGGACGCAAGGGCGTCTTCCAGTTCGCCATCGTCGTCTTCGTCATCGGTTCCGCCCTCGCGGGCTGGTCGCGCACCATGGACCAGCTCATCGCCTTCCGAGCCGTCCAGGGCATCGGTGCGGGCGGCCTCATGATCGGTGTGCAGGCGATCATCGCCGACATCGTCCCGGCCAGGGAACGCGGCCGGTTCATGGGCCTCATCGGCGCAGCCTTCGGACTCGCCTCGGTCGCGGGCCCGCTCCTCGGCGGCTTCTTCACCGACCATGTCTCCTGGCGCTGGTGCTTCTACTTCAACGTGCCGTTCGGCCTGGTCACGCTCGCGGTCGTCGCCGTCGTACTGAAACTGCCGAAGCCGGTGGCGCGGGCCCGCTTCGACGTCCTCGGCGCCCTCTTCCTCACCGCGGCCTCCACCTGCGTGGTGCTGCTGACCAGTTGGGGCGGAACCGAGTACGCATGGAACTCACGCGTCATCCTCGGGCTCGCCGCCGGCGCCGCAGGAACCACCCTTCTCTTCCTGGTCGTCGAACACTACGCGCTGGAACCGGTCATCCCCCTGCGGCTGTTCCGCGACTCCGTCTTCAATGTGACCGGCCTGGTCGGCGCGGTCATCGGCGTCGCGCTCTTCGGCGCCGCCAGCTATCTGCCCACCTTCCTGCAGATGGTCGACGGTGCCAGCGCCACCGAGTCGGGCCTGCTGATGCTGCCGATGATGGGTGGCATCGTCTTCGCCTCGATCATCTCGGGACAGCTCATCAGCCGCACGGGCCACTACAAGGTCTACCCGGTACTCGGCAGCGCCGTCTCGGCCGCCGGGATGTGGCTGCTGTCCCGGCTGGAGAGCGACACCCCCCGGCTCGAGTACTCGATCTGGCAGGCCGTGCTCGGCGTCGGCATCGGTCTGGTGATGCCGGTCCTCGTCCTGGCCGTGCAGAATTCCGTACCGCCCGCCGATCTCGGCACCGCGACCAGCGCCAACAACTACTTCCGGCAGATCGGCGGAAGTGTCGGCGCCGCGGTCTTCGGCACGCTCTTCGCCGACCGGCTCACCGATGCCCTCGCCGACCGGCTGCCGGCCGGAGCGGGACTCCCCGACCCCGAGTCGATCACCCCGCAGCTCGTCCACGCCATGCCGCCCGCCCTGCGCGACGGCTACATCCAGGCGTACGCCGACGCGATGCCGCGGATCTTCCTCCATCTTGTGCCGGTGCTCGTCCTCGGCCTCGTACTCGCCTTCTTCCTCAAGGAGAAACCGCTGGTGTCACACCATGCCCACGCCACCGCCGAGCCCGCCTCCGTACCGCACGCACGCACTTCGACCCCGGTCCAGGCGCCCGCGCCCCGCATCGCCGGAGTGCCCGTCTGCGGAACCGTCCAGCACCACGACGGCAGCACCGTCCCACGCGCCGCGCTCACTCTCATCGATGTGCAGGGGCGGCAGATCGGGCGCGGAGGGAGCGGTGAGGACGGGCGGTACGCGCTCAGCGTCCCCGCCCCGGGCGCGTACGTCCTGATCGCGGCGGCAGGCGGCCACCAGCCGCAGGCCGTCTCGGTCACGGTCGGCGAACGGCCCGTCGATCTCGATGTCGTGCTCGGCGGCGCGGGGAGGCTCGCCGGAACCGTCGTCACGGCGGACGGCAGCCCGGTGCGCGACGCCGCGGTGACCCTGACCGATGTGCGTGGCGAGGTGGTCGCCAGTACGCGCAGCGGGCGCGAGGGAGGCTATGTGATCGACGACCTGGTGGCAGGTGAGTACACCCTCGCGGCCAGTGCTCCCGCCTTCCGTCCCGCCGCGCTCCCGGTGAGCGTGCAGGCCTCCCGTGAAACCCGGCAGGACATCGAGCTCGCAGGCGGTGCGGTGCTGCGCGGCACCGTACGCGCCGGGGGCGGACGGCCTGTCGAGGACGCGCGCGTGACACTGCTCGACGCCGCAGGCAATGTCGTCGACACCCTCACGACCGGTCCCGACGGCACCTTCCGCTTCGTCGACCTCTCGTCGGGCGAGTACACGGTGATCGCTGCCGGATATCCGCCCGTGGCCACGGTGCTGCAGGTCGCAGGCGGCGGACGCACGGAGCGTGACCTGCAGCTGGGGCACGAGGACTGAGGAGCTGCCCCCGGCCGTCAGTGCCGCCCCGCGGTGACGGCCACCGCCCCGGCAGCAGGCCCGTCCGAGCAGGCGGGAGAACGAGGACGACCCCGGCGCGAGAAGGTCACCGCCCGCCCGGCGCGTACTGGTCGGTCGGGTTCAGCGTGCCGAAAGGCTCGGGTGAGTGCCCCCCGGAGGCATCGGGGCAGCCCGGTGGAACTCCCAACCTTCCCCCGAGTGCCGGGAGTTGGGAAGGCGGCTGAGTTACCGCGGAAGGCCTCCATCCTGACCGGAAGCCGGTCGCCGACCCGGGCGAGCACGGTGCGACGTGGCCGCACCGTGCCCCGCTGACCACCGGGCCGGAGACCCTTTTCGTGCCGGACCCCGGCCCACCGCACGGGTCCCTGTCGCGGGGGTGCGCCGCATCCGATGGCGCACCTGCCGGGCGGCCGCGCGATGCGTGGGAGAGCCGCGGGAGGCAGGTGCCGGGCCGCGGCGGCGAGCCGCCCCGGGGCGGAAGGACCGGCGCCGGTTGCGCCCTGCGTGCGAACCGCTCCCGGCTCGGGGCTGGGGCGTCCCCGCACCGGGTAGGGGATCTGCCGGGTACCGACGACGACCACGTCGGGTGCTGACGCGGGAGCCGGCCTCGGTGCCCGGCCCGGGCAGAACGGAGACGGTTGTGAAGATCCTCATCAGCGCCGACATGGAGGGCGCCACAGGTGTCACCTGGCCGGCCGATGTGCTGCCCGGCACCCCTCAGTGGGAGCGCTGCCGGCCCATGTTCACCTCCGACGTGAACGCCGCGGTGCTCGGCTTCCTCGACGGCGGCGCCGACCGGGTGCTCATCAACGAAGCGCACTGGAGCATGCGCAACCTCCTGCTCGAGCAACTGGACGACCGGGCCGAGATGCTGACGGGGCGTCACAAGACCCTGTCCATGGTGGAAGGCGTGCAGCACGGAGATGTGGACGGGGTCGCCTTCGTCGGCTACCACACCGGTGCGGGTACGGAGGGCGTGCTGGCACACACCTATCTCCCGAACTCCATCACGGGAGTCTGGCTGAACGGGGCGCGGGCGAGCGAGGGTCTGCTCAACGCCCATGTGGTCGCGGAGTACGGAGTGCCGGTGGTCCTCGTCACCGGCGACGATCTGACCTGCGAGGATGCCCTCGGCTATGCACCGGAGGCGCGCAAGGTCGCGGTCAAGGACCATGTCTCGCGGTACGCGGCGGTGTGCCGCACCCCGGCCCGCACCGCCGCGGACATCCGCGCCGCCGCGAAGGAGGCCACGGCGCTGGCGGTCCGCCATGAGCCGGTCCGGGGCGGGCCGTTCACGGTGGAGCTGGAGTTCGATGCCGAGCACCTCGCCGCGGCCGTGACCGTCGTGCCGGGAGCGACCCGCAGCGGTGAGCGCCGCACCGCCTGCACCAGCGAGACGATGTACGAGGCCATTCGCACATTCAAGGCCGTCACGACGATCGTCTCTGCCGCGGTGGAGGAGCAGTATGGCTGATGTGAATCACCCAGAGCCCAGGACACCGCCCCCCGCCATCGACGACACCGCCCTCGACGAGGTGGTGGCCTTCACCTCCGAGCTGATCCGCATCGACACCACCAACCGTGGTGGCGGCGACTGCCGTGAGAGACCCGCCGCCGAGTACGTGGCAGAGAGGCTCGCAGGAGCCGGACTCGAGCCGGTGCTCCTCGAGCGCACCGAGGGGCGCACCAACGTGGTGGCCAGGATCGAGGGCACGGACCCGTCCGCGGACGCCCTGCTCGTCCACGGCCATCTCGACGTGGTTCCCGCCGAGCCGGCCGACTGGTCCGTGCATCCCTTCTCCGGTGAAGTCCTCGACGACGTCGTCTGGGGGCGCGGCGCCGTGGACATGAAGAACATGGACGCGATGGTCCTCGCCGTCGTACGGGCCTGGCACCGCGCCGGAGTCAGACCGCGCCGGGACATCGTCATCGCGTACACGGCGGACGAGGAGGCCAGTGCCGTCGACGGCGCCGACTTCCTCGCCGGCCGGCACCCCGAGCTGTTCGAGGGCTGCACCGAGGGCATCAGCGAATCCGGGGCCTTCACCTTCCACGCCGGGCCCGGGATGGCGCTGTACCCGATCGGCGCGGGGGAGCGCGGGACCGCCTGGCTGAAGCTGACCGCCCACGGCCGGGCCGGCCACGGGTCCAAGGTGAACCGTTCCAACGCGGTCACCAGGCTGGCCGCCGCGATCGCCAGGATCGGTGCGCACGAGTGGCCCGTACGACTCGTCCCGACCGTGCGCGCCGCCCTGGCCGAACTGGCAGCTCTGCACGGTGTCGCCGTGGACCTGGACGGGCCGGACCTCGACGTGGACGCACTCATGGACAAGCTCGGCCGCGCCGCCCTGCTCGTCGAGCCGGTCGTGCGCAACAGCGCCAATCCGACCATGCTGGACGCCGGTTACAAGGTCAATGTCATTCCCGGGCACGCCACCGCGTTCGTCGACGGGCGGATGCTGCCCGGTGGCGAGGACGAGTTCCGCGACACCCTCGACCGGCTCACGGGGCCGGACGTCGACTGGGAGTTCCACCACCGGGAGAAGGCCCTGCAGGCGCCCGTCGACTCCCCGACGTTCGCCAAACTGCGCGCGGCCATCGAGCACTTCGACCCGGCCGGGCACGTGGTGCCGTACTGCATGTCCGGTGGCACGGACGCCAAGCAGTTCTCCCGCCTGGGCATCACCGGGTACGGCTTCTCACCGCTGAAGCTGCCCGAGGGCTTCGACTATGGTGCGATGTTCCACGGAGTCGACGAGCGCGTCCCTGTCGAGGCGTTGCACTTCGGTATCCGGGTCCTCGACCACTATCTGAAGTCCGCTTAGGGGGAGGGGCAATGGTACCCATGGGGTCCTACGGGACCTGGCCTTCGCCGATCGACGCCGCACTCGCCGCCTCGCACGACGGCCGGCCGGACTACATCGGTACGGTCGGCGACGAGGTCTGGTGGACCGCTCCACGCCCCGCCGAGGGCGGCCGGCGGGCCCTGGTCCGGCTGCGGGCCGACGGGGGCGAGGAGTCGGTGCTGCCCGCTCTCTGGAACGTCCGCAGCAGGGTCATCGAGTACGGCGGACGGCCCTGGGCGGGAGTGCCGCGAGCGGACGACGGACCGCTCGTCGTGTTCGTCCACCTTCTCGACCAGCGGTTGTACGCGTACGAGCCGGACGGGGACGGCGAGCCCCGACCGCTCACCCCCGTGTCCCGCACCGGTGGCGGACTGCGCTGGGTGGACCCGTCGATCGACCTGCAGCGCGGTGAAGTCTGGTGCGTCCTCGAGGAGTTCACCGGGGAGGGCCCCACGGATGTGCGGCGGGTGATCGCCGCGGTCCCACTCGACGGCTCGGCGGCGCAGGACCGTTCCGCGGTGAGGGAGTTGACGGACGGCCGGCACCGCTTCGTGACGGGCCCCCGGCTTTCGCCCGACGGGAGGCGCGCCGCGTGGCTCGCCTGGGACCACCCGAGGATGCCGTGGGACGGCACGGAGGTGATGCTCGGCGAGGTCGTGGACGACGGCCCCTTCGGCGCGGTGCGGCAGGTTGCGGGGGGCGCCGACGAGTCGGTCCCCCAGATTGACTGGGCCGCGGACGGCTCGCTGCTCTACAGCTCGGACCGGGGTGGCTGGTGGGAGCTGCAGCGCATCCGGCCCGAAGGCATCGAGGGAGGCGAGGCGGCCGTGGCCGCACTGTGCCCGGGCCGCGGGGAGGAGTTCGGCGGGCCGCTGTGGAGGATCGGCCTCACCTGGTTCCGGCCGCTGGAGAACGGTCTGATCGCCGCCATCCACGGCAGGGGTGCCACCGCACTGGGCATCCTCGACCCGGAGAGCGGCGAACTGGTCGACTCCGCGGGCCCCTGGACCGAGTGGGCACCGGCCCTGGCGGTGCAGGGCACCCGGGTCCTCGGGATCGCCGCGAGCCCGCGCAGCGGGTACGAGGTGGTGGAGCTCGACACCTGCACGGGCCGAACCCGTGTCATCGGCTCGGCCCACGACGACCCGGTGGACCCCGCCTACTACCCCGAGCCGCAGATACGCACCTTCACAGGCCCCGACAACCGCGAGATCCACGCCCACATCTATCCGCCCCACAACCCCGACCGCGTCGCACCCGACGACGAACTGCCGCCCTACGTGGTGTGGGCACACGGCGGGCCGACCGGGCATGCCCCGCTCGTCCTCGACCTGGAGATCGCCTACTTCACCTCGCGCGGCATCGGGGTCGCCGAGGTCAACTACGGCGGTTCGACCGGCTACGGCAGGGAGTACCGCAACAGGCTGCGCGAGCAGTGGGGCGTCGTCGATGTGGAGGACTGCGCGGCCGTCGCCGAGGCACTCGCGGCCGAGGGCACGGCGGATCCCGGCCGGCTTGCGATCCGTGGCGGCAGCGCGGGCGGCTGGACCGCCGCCGCCTCCCTCACGGGCACCGACGCGTATGCGTGCGGGACGATCATCTACCCCATCCTGGATCCGGTGGGGTGGGCCACCGGTGAGACCCATGACTTCGAGTCCCGGTATCCGGAGTCGCTGATCGGGCCGCTCGCCGATGTCCCGGGACGCTACCGGGAACGGTCGCCGGTCGAGCACGTGGACCGGATCACCGCACCGTTCCTGCTGCTCCAGGGCCTGGACGACCCGGTGTGTCCGCCGGCGCAGAGCGAGCGGTTCCTGGCCCGGATGGCCGGACGCGGCATTGCGCATGCCTACGTCGCCTTCGAGGGCGAGAGCCATGGATTCCGCCGTGCGGACACCCTGATCCGTGCTCTGGAAGCCGAACTGTCCCTGTACGTACAGGTCTTCGGCATCGTGCGCACCGACGTTCCCGTCCTCGAACTCAAGAAGACCCGAGAGACGGGCAGGAAGAAGTGAAGCGCGCGACATGAGGCGGGGCGAAATGAACCCGGGACTCCGGAGGACGGCCGTCGCGCCGCTCGTGCGGCCCGCGCGACTGCAACCGGGCGCGAGGATCGCCGTCGTGGCGCCCAGCGGACCCGTCCCGGACGAACGGCTCGAAGAGGGGCTGGCCGTACTGCGGGGCTGGGGGCTGGAGCCGGTGGTGATGCCCCATGTCCGTGACGCGCACCCGAGGCTCGGGTATCTCGCGGGACAGGACGCGGCCCGCGCACGGGATCTGCAGCAGGCCTGGTGCGACCCCTCGGTGTCCGCCGTGATCTGCGCCCGCGGCGGATACGGCGCCCAGCGCATGGTCGATCTCCTCGACTGGAGCGCGATCCACGCCGCCGGGCCGAAGGTCTTCATCGGCTACAGCGATGTCACGGCGCTCCACGAGGCCTTCGCGATGCGGACCGGACTGTCGACACTGCACGGACCGATGCCCGCGACGGCGGCCTTCCTCGCGGACCCGCGCACCCGGGAGTCGCTGCGCGCCACGCTCTTCGAGCCCGAGTCGGTGCGACGGCTCGGACTCGGGGCGGCGCGAGCGCTGGTGCCGGGCCGCGCGAGCGGCGTCACCCTGGGCGGGTGCGTGAGCCTCCTGGCCGCCGACATCGGCACTCCGCATGCCCGGGCCTCCGCCGCGGGCGGGCTGCTGCTGATCGAGGACGTGGGCGAGGAGCCGTACCGGCTGGACCGGATCCTGACCCAGTTGCTGCGGTCCGGATGGCTCGAGGGGGTCGCCGGGATCGCCCTCGGTTCCTGGGCGGAGTGCGGGCCCTACGAGGAGGTCCGGGCGCTGCTGGCGGACCGGCTCGGCGGTCTCGGGGTCCCGGTCGTCGAGGAGCTGGGCTTCGGTCACGGCGCGACGGCGCTCACGATGCCGCTCGGGGTCCCCGCGGTGCTGGACGCGGACGACGGGACGCTGACGCTGGACGCACCCGCGCTGGCCTGAGGGACGAGGGAGCAGCCCTCGGGGCCCCGGACGGGGACGGGGACGGCCGCTCGACGGCCCGGCGGGCACGGGGACGCACCGGAGGCCCGAACGGACCGGTCGCAACGGCGCACGGGCCGCTGCGACCGGCCCGGTCACAGCACTGTCGGGTTTCCGCGGGAGCTCGGACGACGTCCGTACGCCCCGCCGGCCTTCCGGCGGAAGACGCTACTTCGCGGATACGTCCTGGAGCGCCTCGTATCCCGGCCGGATCACCTCGTCGATGATGCGACGGCGTTCCGGCAGCGGCAGGAACGCCGACTCGACGGCCGCGACGGTGAATGCCTCGAAGACCTCCGGGCCGTAACCGAAGGCGTCCGCCATGTGCTGGAACTCGCGGCCCATGGTGGTGCCGGAGACCAGACGGTTGTCCGTGTTGAGGGTGACCCGGAAGCCGAGGCGGCGCAGCAGGTCGATCGGGTGCGTGGCGTAGTCCTTCGCCGCGCCCGTCTGGAGGTTGGAGGTCGGGCAGACCTCGAGCGCGATCCGGTTGTCGCGGACGTACGCGGCGAGGTGGCCGAGCGTGGCGGTGCCGTCGTCGTGGACCTGGATGTCGTCGGTGATGCGGACACCGTGCCCGATCCGCTCGGCGCCGCAGACCTGGACCGCCTCGTGGATGGACTCGGCGCCGACGGCCTCGCCGGCGTGGATCGTGAAGTGGCAGTTGTGCCGCTTCAGGTGCTGGAAGGCGGGGAGGTGGTTCGCCGGCGGGTTGCCGATCTCGCCGCCCGCGATGTCGAAGCCCGCCACACCACGGTCGCGGTGGGCGACCGTGAGCTCGGCTATCTCGAGGGAGCGCTGTGTGTGCCGCATTCCCGTCAGCAGCGCACGGACGGTGATCCGGCCACCCGCCCGGCGCTCGCCCTCGCGGAAGCCCTCGTTGACGGCGTCGACGACCTCGTCGAGGCTCAGGCCGCGTTCCTGGTGCTGCTCCGGTGCGTAGCGCACCTCGGCGTAGACGACACCGTCGGCCGCGAGGTCCTCGGCGCACTCGGCGGCGATGCGGAAGAGGGCCTCGCGGGTCTGCATCACCGCGCAGGTGTGGGCGAAGGTCTCCAGATAGCGCTCCAGCGATCCGGAGTCCGCGGCGTCGCGGAACCAGACGGCGAGTGCCTCGGGGTCCTGTGTGGGCAGATCGCCGTAGCCGCATTCACCGGCCAGCTCGATGATCGTGGCGGGGCGCAGACCGCCGTCCAGGTGGTCATGGAGGACGGCCTTGGGGGCGCGACGGATCCAGTCGGCGACGGCGTCAGGGGCGGCGGCCGGGGCATCCACGGAGTTGTCAGACAAGTGCATGCAGCGGGAGTGTACGGCACGGCGGCGGCGTGCACCGTGACGGGGCGCACGGCCGACCGGGCGCGGCACTGGTGCGGCCGGCCGGGCCCGCCGGACATGCGCCCCGTGCCACGCACCGCCCGGCAACCGGGCCGGCGCATTGCGCCCGGCCGCCGGTGCGGTGATCGGAGGGGGTCACCGGCTCGCGGTCCACCGCGCCGGTCGCCACCGACCCCGGACACGACGGCGCCCGAACGACCGCGCCGGACACGACGGCGCCAGACACGACGGCGCCAGACACGACGGCACCGGAACGACCGCACCGGACACGACCGCACCGGACACGACGGCACCGGACACGACGGCATCCGGCGCCGCGGGCTTCCGGCGAACCGTGCGGACTGCCCTCAGTTCGACTGCAGGACGGGCAGCGGGGGAGCGCCTGTCGGCAGCATGTGCTTGGCCGCCAGCACCGGTACGTCCCCGGTGCGCACGACCTGCGTGATCAGCACGGCGGGAGTGTCGGCAGGCCGGTCCAGCTGGGCCCCGCGCCGTTGCCCGAGCAAGGTCGCGGTCACCCCCGAGTACGCGGTCAGCGGCACCCCGCGCGACGCCCCGGCCAGCACCGCCAGCATCGAGATCCGCTCGGCGCGACCGGTTGCGCCGAGCGCCCGGGCGAACGCCGGATGTGCCCGCTCCAGCACGACGTCGGGTGCCGCCCACTCCTGGCTGAGAGCGGCCGCCGCGCCGTCGCCGGACAGCAGGGTCTCCCAGAACCGCAGCTCCGACCGGGCCGGTGCGAGCAGATGCTGTGTGGTGAAGTCGGTCGGCTCCTCGACGGTCCGCAGCAGCGCCCGCACCCGGAGTGGCGCGCCGGCCGAGAGCTGCTCCTCCAGGGGGCGGATGTGCTCGAAGCCGCGGCGCGGCGGCTGGTCGTTCACGGTCCTGCCGACTCCCCGGCGGACGGTCAGCAGCCCGTCCTCCTGGAGCAGCAGCAGGGCCTCCCGCAGTGCGGGTCTGCTGACGCCGAGCTCGGCTGCGAGACGGGGCTCGGACGGCAGGGTGGAACCCGGTGGATAGGTCCCCTCGTGGATGGCATCCGCGATCCGCTCGTAGAGGACGACGACCGGCCTGCGCTGCGGTGCGCTCGCCGGCCCGTTGACTGCCACTGCGTCTCCCCGGCTCACTTGTCTGCTCACTCGTACGGATGTGGATCCATCATCGCGCCCACCGTAATTCACCGCCACGAGCTCTTGAGGGTCTACGCCTGTAGATGTCAGTCTGTTCTCGACGTCACTTGTCTGACAAGATCGATTGGCGGTCAAGGGTCGCGTCGCTCCGCCCGGGGTTTCTGTGCGGGCGTCTCACCCGTACGGCCCGCTCCACCAGCCTCATGGGGCCAGGATCCGTCCATCCTGGTCCCATGAGTCCCAAGGACGCGTCGACGAGCGGCGCCAGGAGCGGCCATGCGCGGGGAGCCGGCAGCCGTGGCTGGTTCACCCCGGCCAGAGCGACCTTCCTGGTGGTGGTGGCCGTCACGCTGATCTTCATCTTCGAGAACACGAGCAAGGTGACGGTCAGGCTGCTGATCCCCGAGGTCGTCATGCCGCTCTACCTCGCTCTGCTGGCGGCGGCGGTCCTGGGTGCCCTCTGCGGTGCGCTCTACTTCTCGCGTCGCCGCAACCGATGACCGGCGGCTAGCCTGGCGCCATGCCCGCCGATGCCGCCCGTCCCGGTGAATCCGCCTTCGGTGCGTCCGGTCCCGGCGAGTCCCGCCCCGGCTTTCTCTCCGAGGGCGCACGCGTGGGCATCCGGCCCTTCCGACTCGACGACGCCGAGGAGTTCACCGGGCGTGCCCGCGAAAGCAGGGAACTCCACCGGCCCTGGCTCTTCCCACCCGAAACGGTCTCCGCGTACACCGTCTATGCCCGCGGGCTGATGGACGATCCGGCCAGGACCGGCTTCCTCGTCTGCGAGCGCGAGGACGACAGGATCGCCGGGTTCATCAACATCAACAACATCGTCTGGGGCAGCTTCCTCTGCGGGGCCGTCGGCTACGGAGCTTTCGCGCACGCCGCGGGCCGCGGCCTGATGAGCGAGGGGCTCCGCCTTGTCGTCCGGTACGCCTTCGGCCCGCTGGGCCTGCACCGCATCGAGGCCAACATCCAGCCGGGAAACGCCGCGTCCATCGCGCTCGTACGGCGCCTCGGGTTCCGGCAGGAGGGGTTCTCACCCGACTTCCTCTTCATCGACGGTGCCTGGCGCGACCACGAACGCTGGGCGATGACCGCCGAGATGACACTCCTTTGACCACCTCGGCGGGAGACTCAACCGTGCACCGGACCCACTTGGTTGACGGGAGGCGTGCCCGGCTCCCGCAGGGCGACCGGGCCCCAGCGCCAACTGAGGTCCTTGGAACCCGTGTTGTTGGGCGGGGTGATGTTCGCGACGACCGGCTCGACGGAGCCGTCGTCTCCCGCCCGCGCCGACATGAAGGTAAGGGTGAACCGAGCCGCCGCCCCGGACGCGAGAGTCACGGCCGAGTGCGCGGTCGATGCCTCGCGGGTGACGGTCTCCGCCGTGTTCCCCCGTGCGAGCGTCACCTTGGGAAAACCGTCCAGCATGCACGTGGAGCGTGCGAGGTTCCTCAGCGTGACAACGGCGCTCTGCTGGGTTCCCGGGTCGCCGCCACCGGAGACGGCGGTACCGCCGGATGCCCATGACAACGCCAGGTCCGAGGTCAGACAGGGGGGTGGTGGCGCTGCCGCCGCAGGCGCGGCCACGACCACCGGAGCGGCCACGGCCACCGCGGCCATGACGCATACGGCATGGCTGCGCAGGGCGTGGCTTCGGCCTTCGGGAGAGTGGCCGTTCAGATTGCCCGTACGGACGTGCTTCGGCCGTGACATGGCGGTACTCCGTGATCGACGACTGCTGACCGACTGCTGATTGCGGACCCACGACGCGCCTGTCGTCCAGGTCGTGGCGCGGCTTCCGGCGGGAAGGCCCTGAAGCCCGGGGCGCGGCCCCGTAGGTCACGAGTGCAGTCCACTTCACCGTAGACCAGCCGTCGGGCCGATGCATTTCCGCGCCGGCGCTGAGGGCGGCCACCGGCTGGTCCGCTGCCCTGGGCGGGGTCCCGCTGCCCGCGGCCTTCGGGGGCGGTGTGGCCCTGCGGCTGCGCTGCGACGTGGCCCGCCGGCTGCGCGACGACCGGGGCGACCGGCAGGAACGGCACGCGGTCTGCGGCCGGCCGCGGCCGGCCTTTTTGCCGAAGCCTGACGCACGGCGCCCCTGGTCAGGGCCGGGGCAACCGTGTTCCATGGTCAACGGGGCTGCCGACCGCACGAGTTGCGACGGCGAGCCCGTGTGAGCAAAGCGAATGAAGCGAGGTTGCCTTGGCCACGACCGTGCGACGTGCCGTACTGACCCTGCCCGGGGCTCCGTTGGGGCCCGAGAACCCGCTCCCCGCCCTGCGCCCGCTCGACGAGCCGCTCACCCTGGACGAGCGGGCCAGGGACGGGCTGCCCCGCGACATGGCACGCCAGATCGGGTACGAGCCGCTGCGCACCCCCCTGCCCACCCGACTGCGCGACGGGTACGGGAGGGAGCGGGCCGAGACGGAGATCGACACGATCGTCATCGAGAACGACCGGCTCAGGGTCACCGTGCTGCCGGGGCTCGGTGGCCGTGTCCACTCCCTGCACCACAAGCCCACGGGCCGAGAACTCGTCCACCGCAACCCCGTCCTCCAGCCCGCCGCCTTCGCCCTCAACGGGGCCTGGTTCTCCGGTGGCATCGAATGGAACATCGGCGCCACGGGACACACGGCTCTTTCCTGCGCACCATTGCACGCGGCCGTCGTCCCGGCCCCCGACGGCGGTGCCATGGTCAGACTCTGGGAGTGGGAGCGGCTGCGCGATCTGCCCTTCCAGGTCGATCTCTGGCTGCCCGAGGACGCCGATTTCCTCTACGCAGGCATCCGTATACGCAATCCCCATGAGCGGCCCGCGCCGGTCTACTGGTGGTCCAACATCGCCGTGGAGGAGAGCTTCCGGCAACGGATCATCGTCCCGGCCGACGAGGCCTGGCACTTCGGCTACGGGCGCACCCTGCGGAAGGTCCCCGTGCCGGAAGACTGCGGCACCGACCGCACCTACCCGGAGCGAAGCACGTACCCCGCCGACTACTTCTACGACGTACCGCAGGGCGCCCGGAGGTGGATCGCCGCGCTCGACGTGTACGGCCGCGGGCTCGTGCAGACCTCGACGGACCTGCTGAGGGGCCGCAAGCTGTTCCTCTGGGGTTCGGGACGCGGCGGACGGCGCTGGCAGGAGTGGCTCACGGAACCCGGCTCCGCCGGGTACGCCGAAATCCAGGCCGGGCTCGCCCGTACACAGTTGGAGCACGTACGGCTCGGAGCGGGCGAGGAGTTCAGCTGGCTGGAGGCGTACGGTCCGCTGGACGCCGACCCGGCGCTGGTGCACGGGGACGACTGGAGCGCCGCGCGCGCGGAGACGGCAGCCCGGCTGGAGGCCGCCCTGCCGCGCGCGGAGGTCGATGCCGCCTACGAGGCATGGCGGCGGAGCGCCGACACCGAACCCGGCGAAGTGCTGGCAGCCGGCTCCGGCTGGGGCGCACTCGAAGTGCTGTGCGCCGGCCATAAGTTGCCGGGCACACCGTTCGACGCGAGTACGCTCGGTGCGGAGCAGGCGCCCTGGCTCGAACTGCTGCGGACCGGCTCACTGCCCGCAGCACAACGTGTCGCCCCACCCGGACCCACGCTCGTCGCCACGCACTGGCGCGACATGCTGGAGACCGCACCGGCGGAGCCGCACACCGAGTACCACCTCGGCGTCGCCCAATGGCACGCGGGAGACTTCGCCCAGGCCGTGCGGAGCTGGGAGCGGGGACTGGGACTCGCGCCCTCACGCTGGCCGTTGCTCCGCTGCCTCGCGCTTGCCGACCGCCTGGGCGGCCACCCGGAACGTGCCGCCGAACTCTACGCGGAGGCCTTCGACGACCTGTGCGCGGAACGCCGCGACGACGGGGACGCCTGGATCGCGGCCACGGCGGCGCTGGCTCGCGAAACGATCGAGGCGCTGCTCGTGTCGGGCCGCACTGCGGCCGCCCGTGCCGTCCACGACCGCCTTGCCCCGTCACTGCGCAGCCGTGGACGCTTCCGGCTGCTGGAGATCCGGCTCCTCATCGCCGAGGGCGACCGTGCCGCCGCGCGGGCCGTCTTCGACGAGGGCTTCGACGTGGCCGACCTGCGCGAGGGCTCCGGGGTCCTCGGTGAACTGTGGTCGCAGGTGACCGATGAACCACTGCCGGACCGGTACGACTTCCGGATGCGGCCGCTGTCCGCCGACTGACACGGTGCACCCTCCGTGCCGGGACCGGGCGCCACTGCCGCGCGGCGGTGGCGGCCGCGGATGTACGTCCCCCGGCGAGCCCTGGGTACGGTCCGGGACGCCCGGCACCGGCGCGACGCGGCCGCGGTGACCGGGAGGGGCCGCCTGGCTCGGCCGAGGGCGCCGCCTGCCGCGATGAATTCCGGCCGGGTCGCGAGTCTGTACTGGTGAGCGTCGTAGGACGTGGTACGACGCTGCCCGGCACGAGTCAGACGGAGGACACCATGGCGACCACGCCCGGCAACGCGAGCAGCAACCTCCCCGGCAAGCCGCCGGTCGTCGACCTGGCCACCTGGCAGGCGGCGCGCGAGGAGCTGCTGGTGCGCGAGAAGGCGCACACCCATGAGGGCGACGCGATCGCCGCGGCCCGGCGGCGGCTGCCGATGGTCGAGCTCGACGGCGCGGTCGAGGTCACCGGTGCTGACGGGCCGGTCCCGTTCCTCGACCTGTTCCAGGGTCGTGACGAGCTCGTGGTCTACCAGCACATGTGGTACGACGGCGCGCCGTACCAGGGGCAGTGCGAGGGCTGCACCACCACGGTCTGGCACGTGAAGGACGCCGTCTACCTCAACGCCCGGGGCGTCTCGTTCGCCGTCCTGACCTCGGGCCCCTGGGACGAGGTGGCTCCCTACGTCGAGTTCATGGGTTACACCCAGCCCTGGTACTCGGTGAGGGGCGTGGAGGCGCCGGTCGGCGGAGAAATGGGGCACATCGTCTGTTTCCTGCGCGACGGCGACCGCGTGTTCCTCACCTACTCCACGACAGGCCGTGGCAACGAGCCGGTCAACGGGTCCTTCGGGCTGCTCGACATGACGCCCTACGGCCGTGGCGAGGCGTGGGAGGACAACCCCGAGGGCAGGCCCGTGATCGGCGATGTCCGGGAGGGGTATCCGTCCCAGGCCCGCCAGGCCTGCTGGTACTGGCGCTCGGACGCCGACGGCGCCGCCACCTGGGGCCCGACCAGCCGGCCCGTGCCGCAGTGGACCCGCCCCGGCGCGACCCCCGTGGAGACCCTCGGCCGGCACGGACACCACCACTGACGCGCCTTCGTCGACGTCGACGGCAAAAGGCGTTGGGTGCCGGGGGACCACCGGACGATGCGAACGGCCCCGCGCGCATCGGTGGGCGGTCGCCCCGAAGGTGAGCACGACTAGTCCGAGTTCCGGTACTCGTACTCGTCGTGCCCGACGCCGTTCGCGTACGAGGAACCCCCGCACCGTTTCAGGAACCAGTCGTTCCCGTGGAGGAAGTCCAGCCGCCTCTGTTGTCGGCGATTCGGCCGCGCTGACCACGCGTGTGACCGGAGAACACGGGGGAGACCCCGTGCATCCGACGCCGCGCGCCGATCCACCGGGATGTGCGGGACAGCCTTCAGGCGGCGGCCTTGCGGTCGACGTACTCGAAGACCGACCCGTCGGGATGCACGGCGATGAGATTGCGCCCCACCGGAGTCGGCACCGGGCCGGCGAGGACCTCGGCGCCGACCTCCCTCAGTGCGGCATGGGCATCGTCCACATCCTGGACAGCGATGGTCGCCGTGACCTTCCGGAGCACCTCCAGCTCCGGCTCCGGACCGCTCATCAGCAGGAAGCAGCTCACGGCGGCGACCGACACGCCGCCGCGCTCGAAGCGCAGCGCGGCGGCGCCGGTGAGGCGTTCGTAGAAGCGGGTCGCGCTCTCCAGGTCGTCGACGCAGATGCGCAGCGTGGTTCCGAGGATCTCCATACGGGGGAGGGTAGTTGGTGGCATCGCGTCGGGAGTTCGATTCGCGCCGCGCGGCCCGTCCGCTACACCCGGCAGAGCAGTTCGCCGTGCGGGACCGTGAACCAGCCGTCCTCCTGGCTGCCCCACTCGCGCCAGGCATCGGCGAGCGCGGCCAGGTCGGCGCTGCTCGCGTGCCCGCCGTCGACGGCCAGCTGTGCGTACGAGGACGCCGTCGTACGGTCCGCCCACAGTCCGCTCCACCAGTCGCGCTCGGCCGGTGTGGTGAAGCACCAGGCGGACGCGGTCGCGGTGATGTCGGTGAAACCGGCGCTGCGCGCCCAGGAGTACAGCATGCGGCCGGCGTCGGGTTCGCCGCCGGCCGCCCGGGCCACGCGGTGGTACAGCTCGCGCCACTCCTCCAGGGCAGGTACCTCGGGGTACCAGGTGAATGCGCCGTAGTCGCTGTCGCGGACGGCGACGAACCCGCCGGGGCGGCAGACCCGGCGCATCTCGCGCAGTGCCTGCACCGGGTCGCCGACGTGCTGCAGCACCTGGTGGGCATGGACGACATCGAAGGAGCCGTCGGGGAAGTCCAGTCGGTGGACGTCGGCCACCGCGAACCGGACGTTGTCCCGTCCCCGTTCCGCCACCACCTCACGAGCCTGGCCGAGGACGTCCGAGGAGGCGTCCACAGCCGTGACCGCGCCCGGCGCCACCAGCGCGGCCAGGTCCGCCGTGATCGTCCCCGGCCCGCAGCCGACGTCCAGAACGTCCATGCCCGGCCGCAGTTCGGGGACCAGGTAGGCAGCGGAGTTGGCTGCGGTCCGCCAGCGGTGAGAGCGCAGCACCGACTCGTGGTGCCCATGGGTGTAGACGGTGGTATCCCTCGGCATGGTCGTAACTCCCTTTCTCTTCCCAGGAGAAGCGATATGGCCACGGTACGCCGCCACGCCGAATGGTGAGACCTGTGTCTTGCTATGTGGACTGTTGGGGCATTCCCACCACGACCGGCGGAAGAGCGCCGGCCCCTGTCGCGCCCGTCGTCGACGGCCGGTACACGATCAGCGGCTCGGGCGCCTTGTCCAGGACCAACTCGCCCTGGGTTTCGGAGACTTCACCGTCGAACGCGATCGGTGTACCGGGAGCCAGGCCGGAGATCCGCAGCTGCCTGAGCCGTACCGCCGCATGGAACGGGGAGCGGCTGAGCGGACCGGCGAGTGCCGCGGCCAGCAATCGCAGGCCAGGACCACGACCCCCGTGCACCACCCGCACATCGAGCAGACCGTCCGCAAGGTCGCGCCGGTGTCCCGGCGCCGGGCCGAGCCGCTGGTACATGCCGTTCCCCGCGAACAGCAGCCACAGTGGCCGTCTGCGGCCCTCGAACTCGGCCTCCAGCGGATGGTCCCCCCGTAGCGTCCGCAGTGCCGCCAGCACCCCGGCGGGCCAGCCGCCGATGCGCGGTGACCAGTGCTCCCGCACCCGCACCAGCTCCGGATAGACGCCCAGGCTGAAGTTGTTGATGAAATGCCCCTCCGGCCTCCCGCCCGGACCCGGGGCGAACCGGCCGAGGTCGACCCTGACGGCGTCCCCCGCCACCAGGGCCCGGCAGGTGTCGTACACGGTCTCGATGCCCAGGTCGTACGCGAAGTGGTTCAGCGTGCCGCCCGGGAACACCGCGAGCGGCAGTCCGTGGCGGGCCGCCACCGCCGCGGCACGGTTGATGGTCCCGTCTCCGCCGAGCACACCGAGCGCCCGGCAGTCGGCGGCCGCCTCCTCCAGCGCCGCGTCCAGCTCGTCGGGCGCGCACTCCACCACCCGGGCGAGCGGCAGTGCGTCCCGCACGAGCTTCGCGTCGGGCGCGGAACCGGCCGAGCGATTGACGACGACCACCAGGTCCCGGCCGTCCGCCAGCGCGGGCGCCTCGATGTGCGGCCGGCCGGGCGCGGGCAGCTGTCCGCGCGTCGGAACCAGCCCGCGCACCGCGAACGCCGCGCCCACCCCGAGCGCCGCGCCCACCAGCACATCGCTCGGATAGTGGGCGCCCGTGTACACGCGGGACAGCGCGACCGCGGCCGCGACAGGCGCGACCACCGCGCCCCAGGCCTTCGACTCCATCGCCACACCGGTGGCGAACGCCGCAGCCGATGCCGAATGGCCGGACGGGAAGGACGTGGTGATCGGCTGGCGTTTCAGCTGCCGGATCAGCGGTACCACGTCGAGCACCGGCCGGTCCCTGCGCACGGACCGCTTGGCGATGGTGTTGATCGTCGCGGACGCGAGTGCCAGCGACACCGCGCCGCGCACGGCTGCCCGGCGCGCGCCCGAACCCGAACCTGCGAGTGCCATCGCGGCCGCGGTGCCGAACCAGAGCTTTCCGTGATCGGCGCTCCGGCTGAGCCGCGGCAGGAAGGGCTCGGCACCCGGCCAGTGACGCGTGGCGACCTCGTGGAAGAGACTCCGGTCCCAGCGCGACAGCAGTTCCATGAGACGCCGGGCCGCCGGCAGGGAACGCGCGTGCTTCCCGTGTGGCGGGAGATGCGCGGAGGCACGCTCGACAGCGTGCTCCACGGTCCGTTCTACGGTGTGCCGCACGCTGTGCGGGGCGGTGTGCGGGGCTGGATTCCGGGGGAAGGCCGACATGCAGACGCGGGTACCCCGCAGGCGCCGGGGCCAAGCAGGCTCCGGGTGAAGTTCGCCGGTGCGCCCGTCACACCGCTGCGGTCCGCACCCCTGCACGGCCCCGACGGAGCATTCGCGCGGGAACCGGCGCGGGAGCAGAGTGGACCGTATGGAGAACCGCCTGCTGGACCGGCACGCCGACGCGCTCGCGCTCTTCACGGACCGGGTGCACGCCGTGCGGCCCGACCAGTGGGACGCCCCGACCCCCTGCACCGAGTGGTCCGTCCGGGACCTGGTCGGCCATCTGACCGTGGAACAACTCTGGGTGCACCCTCTCGTCGGCGAGGGCCGGACCATCGCCGACATCGGCGACGCGTTCGAGGGCGACGTCCTCGGCGAGCATCCTGCGGTCGCATGGGACCGGGCCGCCTCGGCCGCGAAGGCCGCCTTCAGCGCGCCGGGCGCGCTCGACCGAACGGTCCGCCTGTCGTTCGGCGAGAGCACCGTCGCCGCCTACTGCACGCAGATGGTCGCCGACGCGACCGTGCACGCCTGGGACCTGTCCCGGGGCATCGGTGCGGACGAGGCCCTTCCCGACGAGCTCGTGGACTTCACCAGCCGTGAGGTTGCGCCGTACGCCGCGGGCCTGGCGAAGAGCGGACTGTTCGCCCCCGCCGTGGAGCCGCCCCCGGGAGCGGACGCGCAGACACGGCTGCTCTGCCTGCTCGGACGCGCACCCTGATCACGGGAATGGGCTGACCGGAGCGGCGGGGCGGGCCGAACCTCCGTATAAAGGGCACGTGGGCCGGGGCAAGGTCCCCCGGGCGCGAGCACGGGAGGTGGGCACATGCAGCGGACGGAACCGGAAGGCCATGGTCCAGTCCGTTACGGTCCGCCCGCACCGGAACCGGGTCTGCCCGTGCTTCCCGAACTCGCCGAAGTGCTCGCTTCCGCGGCCGGCCGCACCTCGACCCCGGAGCCGTCCGGCGGGGGACCGGTTCTACGGGAGGCGGCGGTCGGCTACTGGTGGCGGCGCGGGCTGCGCAGCCGCCCCGAGGACCTCGTCGCGGCCCCCGGCGCACAGCCGCTGCTGCTCGCCCTGCTCGCCGCGCACGGCGGCGATGTGCTGATGCCGCGGCCGTGCCCCGCCTGGTGGACGCCGCAGGCCCGGTTGCTCGGACGCCCCGCGTACCACGTGCCGACACCTGCGGAGTGCGGCGGTGTACCCGATCCGTACGCACTCCTCGAGACCGTGCGCAGGGTACGGGCCGAGGGCGGTGCACCGCATCTCCTGCTCCTGTCCGTCGCCGACGACCCGACCGCCACGGTCGCCCCGCCGGAGCTGGTGCGCGAGGCCTGTGAGGCCGCGGTCGACGAGGGGCTGCACATCATCAGCGACGAGACCTGGCGGGACACCCTGCACCGGCCGCACGAGCGGGTCCTGCTGAGCCCGGCCGAGATGTGTCCCGACGACGTGACCGTGGTCAGCGATCTGTCGGGTGCGCTCACCCCGGCGGCATGGCCGGTGGCGACCGCCCGATTTCCCGCCACCGAGCGGGCGGCGGGCCGCCGGGCCCGGGTTCTCGACATCCTCACCGCCCTGGGGGCATTCGTGGCCGGCCCGGTCGCAGTCGCGGCCGCCCACGCCCTCGGCGAACCCGGGCCCGTCACGGCGCGGGCCGCACGTGCGGCCGCGCTCCACGCCCAGGTCGCCGCCGCGGCCCACCGCGCAGTCCTCGCGGCCGGTGCCCTCGCCCGCCCGCCGCAGGCCGGCCGGCATCTGTACGCCGACCTCGGCCCGCTCCGTGCACGCCTCGCCGCCCGCGGAGTCACCGACTCCATGGAACTCGAGGACTATCTCACCGCCCGCCTCGATGCCCTGTCCCCCGGAGGTCACCGTTTCGGCGACGAACTCGGCGCTCTCCGCGTCCGCCTGGGCACCGGCCCGCTGCTCGGCGCCACGCCGGAGGAGCGGCTGGAGGCGCTCGCCGCCGACCGGCCACTGGAATTGCCCCATGTGGCCCGGTCGTTGACCTCTTTCGGAGCTGTGCTCGAGGAACTCCGCTGACCCCGCCCCCGAACCGCGAGCCCCACCCGCGCCGAACGGAGCCGAGATGACGGACCACACGGAGCCCCCGCCGCATGCCACCCGCGGTCCGAGGACCGGGCACCCGGCCGCGCGGACCGCCCCCGCACCGCCCGGTGGTCCGGCCGGACGGCCCGACGCCCGCGGACCGGCCCGGACCGTCCCGCCCACCGGGAACACGCCGCGCCCGGCCCTGCCGGACTCAGCGCGGCCGGGGAGCGCGGGGCACCCGCCCGGGACGGCGCCCCGGGAACATCCGCCGGGAGCGGGAGCGGGAGCGGGAGCGGGAGCGGAGGCCGGGGCCGGGAGCACCGGCAGGCTCCGCCCGCTCGGACTCACCCGCCGCTGGCCTCGTTCCTTCGCCCACCGGCTCACCGCGCCGCTGCCCGGGGTGCGGGCGATGGCCCGGCTGGCGCGGGAGGGAGCCCTGCGGCCCGCCGCCGCGGGACTGGCCGACATTCCGCAACTGCCGTTCGCGCCCGGGCCGCTGCCCGCGGCCGGCACCGGCAACGTCGCGGTGACCTGGGCAGGGCACGCCAGCTGGGTGGTCGCGATCGGGGGACTGACCGTGCTCACCGACCCCGTGTGGTCGCGCAGGATCCTCGGCACCCCGGCCCGCCTCACACCCGTCGGCGTCCGCTGGGAGGATCTGCCACCCGTCGATGCCGTGGTGATCAGCCACAACCACTACGACCACCTCGACGCCCCCACCATCGCCCGTCTCCCCAGGCGCACCCCGGTGTTCGTACCCGCCGGGCTGGGCCGCTGGTTCCGGCGGCGCAGATTCACCCGTGTCACCGAGCTCGACTGGTGGGAGGCGGCCGAGCTCCCGGCGCCCGGTGGGGATTCGGTGCGGTTCGACTTCGTACCGGCGCACCACTGGTCCAAGCGCACCCTCACCGACACCTGTCGCTCGCTCTGGGGCGGATGGGTCCTCACGGACCGGTGCGGACGGCAGGTCTACTTCGCGGGCGACACGGGATACGGCCACTGGTTCAAGGAGATCGGCCGGCGCCATCCGGACATCGATCTGGCGCTGTTGCCCATCGGGGCGTACGCGCCGCGGTGGTGGCTCAGTACGGTGCACACGGATCCCGAAGAGGCCGTGCAGGCATTCGTCGACCTCGGCGCCCGCAACATGGCGCCGATGCACTGGGCGACGTTCGTGCTCTCGGCCGAGCCCGTGCTGGAGCCGTTCACCCGTCTGCTGGTCGCCTGGGAACACACCGGTCTCCCGCGCGATCGGCTGTGGGATCTGCCGGTCGGCGGCTCACGCCTGCTGTCCTCGGACCGGACCGGCGCCGAGCTGGGCCCGTCGGCCATGGGCTGAACCGGCGGCCCCGTCCTCGGACCGGACCGGCGGCCGCCCGGTCCCTGTCCACGGACCGGAAGCCGGGCGGTGACTCACGCCCGCGGACCACCGGACGTGCCCGGTCGCGGCCGCCGCAGCCTGTGCCACAACGCGGGCCCCGCACTGATCACCACGGTGAGCGCCACCGCGGCGAGCACGCCCTGCCACGGCTCCTGGAACAGCGAGCCTCCGAGGATCCCGATGAGACCGTACGTCGCCGCCCACGCCAGACAGGCGGGCACATCGCCCCGGGCGAACCGCCGCAGCGGCATTCCGGCGAGCAGACATGCCAGCATCACGGGGACACGCCCCGCCGGCACCAGCCGCGACAGCACCAGAACGGTCGCGCCACGCTCGTCGAGCTTGTGCTGTGCCCGGGCGAGCCGTTCCGGCGCGGCCCGCTCCCGCAGCGCCTCCAGCCACCTCGAACCGTTCGTCGACCCGACGCCACGTCGCCCGAGCCAGTACAGTGCAATGTCACCGGTGAACGCCGCAAAAGCCGACACGACGAACACGAGCAGCAGCGTGAGCGGCAGAGTCTGATGGAACGCCACCACCGCCGCGGAGCTCACGATCGCCCCCGTCGGAATCACCGGCACCAGGGCACCCAGCGCCACGAGCAGGAACAGGGACGGGTAGCCGACGGCCTGCTGCGTCGACTCCGGAGGCAGTTGCCCCACCACGTTCCCGACCGTCACCAGGCGACCTCCGGCCGGACGCTCTCGCCGTGCCCCAGCCGGTGCACCGCCACCCTCGGCGCCAGGCGCGCCGCCTTCCGTACGAACTCGTCCCCCGGGGAGTGGAACTCATGCGGCCGGATCGCGTCCATGCCGATCGGCCAGTACGTGCCGTAGTGCACGGGCACGGCCGAGCGCGGCACCAGCGCCGCGAGCGCCCGCGCCGCACGGTCCGGGTTCAGATGCCCGTGCCCGAGGAACGGTCCCCAGCCGCCGACCGGCAGCAGGGCCACATCGACGGGTCCGACCGCCTCGGCCATTCCGTCGAACAGCCCGGTGTCGCCGGCGAAGTACGTCCGTGCCTCGCCCCGGATCACATAGCCGAGCGCCGGTGAGCGATGGGGGCCGACCGGAAGCCGCCGCCCGTCGTGCGCCGCCGGTACGGCCCTTACGCGCAGCTCCTCCACCACCACTTCGTCGCCCGGTGCCACCTCGATGATCCGCAGCCCGTCCAGTCTTCTCAGCCCCGGCACCGCTCGCGCGGCCCCGCGCGGCACCACCAGGCGCGTGCCGGGTGCGAGACGCGCCAGCGAGGGCAGATGCAGATGGTCGGAGTGCAGATGGGAGACGAGGACGGCTTCGGCGACCGCGGCCGCGGGCGGCGGCAGTTCACCGCGACGGCGCCGCAGATGGGCGAGCCTGCCCACGAACAACGGGTCGGTCAGCACCCTGACCCCGGAGTCCTCGACCGTGCAGGTGGCATGACCCCACCATGTGACCTCCACCGGCACGCACCGCCTCCTCGCTTCCGGCGACCGTCCTCCCGTACGAGCGTAGGCGCTCGCGACACCAGGACCATGCCCCGTCAGCCCCCCGAATGCGCCTCCCTCACCCCGCCGTACTCGGAGTAGGGTCGTCGCCGACGACAGGCGATGCAGCGGGCAGGGCGCAGGGGGACGGTCCATGGACGACGTACGTGACGGCGTGCGAGTGGCGTCGATCGCCAGTCTGACCCCGCTCGAGGAACTCGACAGCGATCCCTTCCTCGTCGACACCCGCAGCCAGCACGCCATGTGTGCCGGCTGGGCCGCCGGCAAAGGCTATGTGGTCACCCGGGAGCTGCTGTTCTACGGACTGCGCCCCGATCACGGTGTGCTGTGGGCGGACGTCGAAGCGGGCCTCGTCGACCTGTTCGTCGCCCCCAACGAACGGGTGCTCGCGCGGGCCCTGACCTCCGTGCCTGCGTTCTCTGCCGAGTGCGAACGCCGTGGGGTGCGGCTGGAGACCGCAGGTCTCGACGAGCCGGTCTACGACGCGGCGAAGAAGGCGAGCGTGCACCGGCGGCTGTCGATGCCGACTGCGGGGTACGACGGCTGCTGAGGGCGCCGGAGCCCGGTCCCGCGCCAGGCAGCCGTGCCCGTGCCGCGATGTCCGCCGGCAGCTGTGGCCGCGCCTTCGTCTCCGTGCCGGGCCGGACGGCCGCGTTCCCGTACGCCGGACACCGGCCGCTGTGCCCGGGCTCCCCGAAGCCGTCGGGCGGCCGGACGCATGGACGCTCCGTGTGTCCCGGGTTCTTCTTCCGAGGGATACGGGGGAGCCTGCCCGGCTTTGTGCCACGCTGGATCCCAGGCACGGCGAGAGGCAGTGACGGCGCGTGGGCGAGCGACGATGGCATACCGCCGGCGGCGCCCTGCTGCGGGTGATCGTGGTGTGGATCGTGTCCACCCTGACGATGCTCGCGCTCGCCGGGATCCTCCCGGACTTCGAGCTCCAGTCCCCCGACGGTGACAGCGTCACAAGAACGGCGATCACCGCGGCCTGGGGCGCGGGGGCGTTCGGTCTGCTCGGCGCGCTGGTCTGGCCCGTGGTCGTACGCGCGCTGCTGCTCGTCCCGGCCCTCGTGCTCGGGCTGCTGGTGTTCTTCCTCAACGGCTCGCTGCTGCTGATAGCGCTCTGGCTGATCCCCGACGGGCGCGGCGCTGCCGACCCGGAGACCGCGGTCGTGGTCGCCGCGGTCATGTCGGCGGTCGCCTCCGCCACGTCGACCGCGCTCGCCGTAGGGGACGACAACGCCTACCGACGCCGGCTCTCCCGTCTCGCGGACCGGCGGCGGCGCCGCCGCGGCGGCCGGGTTGCCGGCAACGCCCCGCCGGGAACGGTGTTCCTGCAGCTCGACGGGGTCGGCCACGCCGTGCTGCTCCGCGCCGTCGGGGACGGTCTGATGCCGACGGTGGCGCGCTGGCTGGACAGGTCCCACCGGCTGACCCGCTGGCGCACCGACTGGTCCAGCCAGACGGGTGCCAGCCAGCTGGGCATCCTGCACGGATCGAACCATGACGTCCCCGGATTCCGCTGGTACGAGAAGGACACCGGCCGGATCATGGTCAGCAACCGGCCGGCGAGCGCCGCCGAGCTGCAGCGACGGGCCATGGTCCGCACGCGCGACGCCGGACTGCTCAGTCTGGACGGGGCCAGCCGCGGCAATCTGTTCAGCGGAGGCGCCGACCAGCTCGCGCTGGTGCTCTCCGTCGCCGCCCGCCGCGGCAGGGCCAATCGCTCCCGGGCCGGCTACTTCGCCTACTTCTCCGATCCCGCCAACGCCGTGCGCACCGCCGTCTCCTTCGTGGCCGAGGTGGCCCGTGAGATCGGCCAGTCGCTCCGCTCCCGGCTGCGCGGCGACGAGCCCCGCGTCGGCCGCGGTGGGCTCTATCCGTTCATCCGGGCCTTCGCGACGGTCGTGGAGCGGGACGTCGTGGTCGCCGCGGTGATCGGGGACATGCTGGCCGGGCGTGCGGCGGTGTACGCAGACCTCGTCGCCTACGACGAGGTCGCCCACCACTCGGGGCCGCACAGCCGTGACGCGGCGAAGGTGCTCGAACGGATCGACCGTGCCGTCGCGCTGATCGCCAAGGTCGCCGACCACGCGCCCCGCACCTATCGGATCGTGCTCCTCTCCGACCACGGCCAGAGCCCCGGCGAGACTTTCCGGGCCGCATACGGGCTGACGCTCAAGGACCTTGTCCGGGCCGGCTGCGGACTGCCCGTGTCGCGCCGCGCCGGGCGCACCAGGAGCGGAGCGGAGGCCCGCGACGCAGCCAGGGACGCCTTGCGCAGTGCGCTGCACCGGCCGCCCGTGGGCGGCGAGGACACCGACGAGCTGCCGTCGGGCGACTGTGACCCGGTGGTCCTCGCCTCCGGGAACCTGGGCCTCATCTCCTTCCCCGGAGTGCCGGGACGGCTCAGCCGGGAGCAGATCGATCGTCGCCACCCCGCCCTGCTGCGCACACTCGCCAACCACCCCGGTATCGCCTTCCTGCTGGTGCGCAGCGAACGGCACGGCTCGGTGGTGCTCGCCAGGGACGGCGCGGAACTGCCGGTGGACACACTCGACGGTTCCGGACCGCTGGCAGTCTTCGGCCGGGGAGCCGCGGAGAGCGTCCGGCGCACCGACTCGTTCCCGCATGTCGCGGACATCATGGTCAACTCGATGTACGACCCCGCGAGCGGCCGGGTGCACGCCTTCGAGGAACAGATCGGTTCGCACGGCGGCCTCGGCGGGGAGCAGTCGTACCCCTTCCTGCTGTACCCCTGCGAGCTCTCCGCACCCGTCCGGGACGGCGGGGGACTCGTCGGCGCGGAGCGGGTGCACCAGGTGCTGCGGCGCTGGCTCGGTGAGTCGCCGGGCGACGCACATGCTCCTCAGGTACCCCTCGGCAAGGCGGAGGATCAGCGGTCACCGGGCCGGAAGGGCGAAGCATTTCCGGCGGCCGAGGGGACCGCGCAGGACAAAATGGATTGATTTGGTGCAGCGTTCACCGTCCCCGAACATGGTCGGGTTTGCACGGAGAAAGGCGCACCACCCCCATGACCACGACGGTTCCCCAGCACGACTCGACCATGGCGGCCGCCGGGGAGCGAAGCGAGGGGCAGAGCAAACATGCCAGGCGATTCGGGCTCCCGGTCGCCACCACTCTGGTCATGGGCAACATCATCGGAGGCGGGATCTTCCTGCTGCCCGCCTCCGTGGCTCCTTTCGGCACCGTGAGCCTTCTCGCCTTCGCCGTCCTGACCGTCGGCGCCATTGCACTCGCGCTCGTCTTCGGGCGGCTCTCCGAGCGCCATCCGCGGACCGGCGGGCCCTACGTCTACACCCGTGAGGCCTTCGGTGACTTCGCCGGCTTCCTCGCCGCCTGGTCGTACTGGATCACGGCATGGGTGTCCAACGCCGCCCTCGCCGTCGCCGCAGTCGGCTACCTCGACATCCTGGTGCCGCTCGACGGGTCCAGGCCGGCGACCATCGCGGCCGCGTTGCTCCTGCAGTGGCTGCCCGCTCTCGCGAACCTGGCCGGCACGCGGTACGTCGGTGCCGTCCAGCTCATCGCGACCGTGATGAAGTTCGTCCCCCTGCTGCTGGTGGCAGTCGGCGGACTCCTCTTCTTCGACGCGGACAACCTCGGACCCTTCGAGGCGAGCGGCTCGGGCACGATGGGCGCGCTCTCGGCCTCCGCGGCGATCCTGCTCTTCAGCTATCTGGGCGTCGAGTCCGCGGCGGTGAGCGCGGGCGAGGTCCGGGACCCGCAACGCAATGTCGGGCGCGCCACGATCCTCGGCACGGTGGGGGCCGCGGTGCTCTATCTGCTCGGCACGCTCGCGGTGTTCGGCACCGTCGCACACGACCGGCTCGTCGAATCCACCGCACCGTTCTCCGACGCCGTCGACGCGATGTTCGGCGGAACCTGGGGCGGTACTGCGGTGGCCTGCATGGCGCTCGTCTCGATGGTCGGAGCCCTGAACGGCTGGACGCTGCTGAGCGCCCAGACGCCCTACGCGGCGGCTCGGGACGGCCTGTTCCCGGCGGCCTTCGCACGCAAGCGCCGCGGAGTTCCGACCGTGGGCGTGCTCGTGACCGTCGTCCTGGCCTCGCTGCTCACGGTGTACAACTACACCCTCGGCTCGGACGGGGTCTTCGAGATGCTGGTCCTCGTCACCACGTTCACGGCCACCGTGCCGTATCTGCTGTCCACCGCGGCGCAGATCCACTACCTGGCCTCGGGGCGGTCGCACCTGGTCAGCCGGGCCCGGCTGCTGCGCGACGGGACGCTCGCGGCGGTCGCCGCCGCCTTCTCGCTGTGGCTCGTGGCCGGATCGGGCCATGCGGCCGTCTACCAGGGCGTGCTGTTCCTCTTCGCAGGTGTGCTCGTCCATGCCTGGATGTCGGCGCGCAGCCGGCATGCCGCGGCCACGGCCGAGGGCGAGGTCCTCGCCAGGGCCGGCGAGGCGGACGCGGCACGCGAGGTGCGTTCGGCGTAACGGGCGTAGGCCACAGGAGCGGTTCCCGGCCCGGGGCGTTCGGCCCGGAGCGGTCGGCGGGCACAAGTGGCAGGTGCAGGAGGTTGTGCCCGTGAACCGTTCCGCGCACCGTGCAGGCGTTCGTGCCGCACTCGTCGTGCTGATGTCGCTCGTCGCCGTACTCGGCACGCAGACGGGCGCCGCGGCCCTCGTACCGCGGGGTGCCGAACCCCTGCCTGCCTCCGCACCCGCGGACCCGGCCGGTGAGGGCCAGCAGGACACATCCGAAACGGAACAGTCCCCGTCCGGCCGGGCGGAGCGGCGTGCGCGGGTCTGCGGGCCACCCGCGTCGGACGACGAGGACACCGGCGCCTGCGGGTGGTGCCTGCCCGGCGCGGCGGTGCCTTCTGCGCCGCTGCGCCCGCACCGTTCCACCAGGTCGATGGTTCTGCGCTGCTGAGAGGTCCCACGGGGCCGGCACCTGCGTGCCGTGTCCCGTTCCGGACTCCATCCCCCTCCTCATGCGCAAGGAGACAGCCATGCACATCGACCCCTATGCAGCCGTGAACGCCATGATCCGTGCCGAGGTCGTCCGTACGGACCCGTCGTCGACCGCGCACGACTCGCCGTCCGGGGCCGACGACAGGGAAACCGAACCGTCCGCGCCCGCTGCGGAGAACAGCGACGGACGGAACGCGGGTCCGGCCCACTGACCCCGTCCTCTCCCCGGAGCGTCCGTCCTCGGGAACCCCCCGCACCCGCACCGGCTCGCCCCGGTGGTGCGGACGAGCGCCGGGCCTCCGGGCTGCATTCAGCCCTTCGCAAGGGGGAGCCACCCCATGTCAGTGCGGTGGCTCCCCGTGAAGGCCTTCGGCAGGGCGCTCGAGGCGCAAGTCGGCCACCGGGTCGCGGGGTTGCCGACCGCCGCTCATCCGTGATCGCGACGGACGACTCCTCGCACGTGCGGACGTGATCGCTGCCCGGGCGAAGCGGACGATCGGATCCCGTGTCGTTTCCACGCTTCTGTGCCATTCGGCCGCGAGGCGCGCAGGGATCCGTTTCACCGAGCCCATGGCGCTGATGGAGCCGCCGATCAGGTGGAGGCGGGACAGGCGCCGCCCGGGTACACCGTCCCACCGACGGCGCTGTGCCTGGAATGCCCCGTGTCCCCACACCGCATGCTGAAGTGTGAACGTGGCGGGCGAGGGAGGCGACAGCTGGTGGGCCGTCTGCGAGGAACACCGCCACCGCGCTGCGTCCGCGGTCCTGAGTGCCGAGCGACCTGCAGGCCGGCACCCGGCGGATGCCCGTGCGTCCGGTTCTGCTGCGACGGGCATCGCCGTGCGGCCGCCCGTGGACGGGTCTGTGCACGGACGGTGATTGTGTCCGGTCAGCTCAGGGTGACGGCATCGCCGAGGGACTGCCAGCGGGCGAGCGCGTCCCCGGGCGAGTCGGCCGTGAACAACGCGTGGCCCAGCCGTGAGCGGCAGTCCTCGACATCGAGGATGGCCTCGCCGGGCCCGAAGTACAGCGACGTCTCCGTGACCCCCGGCAGCGCCGTCACCTCCTGCCACCCCACCAGTTCGTCGTAGGACGTGCGACCCTCGGCGGAGAAGAAGCGGACCCCGGCACTCGCGGCCTGCGCGGGGGCGAACGCTCCCACCTCCTCCAGGGCCAGTCCGAGAGAGGTGGCGATCGCGACCTTGGGGAGGCTCACGCCGGTGACCAGACGCAGCAGCTCGACGATCCGGCCTCCGGGCAGTCGTGCGCCGATCTCGATGAGGACCGGTCCCTCGGCAGTCACCCGCAGCTCGCAGTGGAAGGGGCCGGAGCTCAGGTTGACGGCATCCACGACATCGGCCACATAGGTCTCGACCGCCTTCAGTGTTCCGGTGTCGACCTGTGCCGGGGTGAGATGACCCATCTCGACGAAGCCGGGCTCGGGGCCGAGCAGGGTGCGGGTGAGCGCGACGAGGTTCACCCGGCCGTTCAGAACGTAGCCGTCGGCACTGAACTCGGGCCCGTCGACGTACTCTTCGACCAGTACGCGGTGCTCGTGGAGCTCTCCCATGTCGGGGACGGGGTCCGTGACCAGCCGGCGGAAAGCCGCAGAGAGCTCCGCCATGTCGTTCGCCCGGCTGACATGGATGCTGCCGGAGCAGGCCACCGGCTTCATCACACAGGGAAAACCGACGTGTTCGGCCGCTGCGGTGAGTTCACCCACCGAGGTGGCCTCGGCGAACCGGGGTGTGCGCAGTCCCGCCCTGGACACCGCGGCCCGCATGACACCCTTGTCCCTCACCCGGTCCACGGTGTCGACCGCAAGTCCGGGGAGCCCCAGGGCGTGCGCGACCCGGGCGGTCGCCGACACATAGATGTCGGAACCCGCAAGGACCGCCTCGAAGGGCTCCTGCCTGTGCAGTTCACGCACAGCTGCTTCCAACGCCGCCTGGTCGTTGGTTTCCACGCGCAGCACCGTTTCGGCGGCGGCACGTACCGCATCCGGGAGCGTGCGGTCGCCCGCATCGGCCGTTGCCACGACAACGCGCAGCCCCATCCCGGCCGCGACACCGATCAGGGTGGATCCCCCGGAGGAGGCGGGCTCGACCACGACGATGCGCGCGGAGTTCAGGGACGGTGCTGGTGACAAGGCGAAGTCTTTCCGGAACAGGGGGAGTCGGGTCGAACCCATGGACTGCGGCGCCTGGGGCGAGACGCCCGTGCGCGGGACGACGGGCGGCTTGGGTGTGCAATGCATCGTTTCTATCCGGAGGGCCTGGCGACGGTCAACGGGTGACAGGAAGAATGATCGTGATCAAAAACATGCGCCGTGCCCCTACCGAAGAGGCGATTCCTCGTGGGAGCCGCGCTTCTGGAGCAAGTCTTCCTGTGGGGGAGAGCTTTGTGGCAACGGGCCCTGCCAGGTGGTGATGTGGCCGTGAAGCGGGGATCCGGCACTTGCGCATGTCGTGGCGGAACACCAGGCGTCACACCGCATCCGGCCGATGCCGGTGTGCCCCTGTGACCGGAACTCGGCAGCCCCCTCGGGGCAGTGGTGCCAGGGCGCGCCCCTCCGCGCCGTTTCGATGCCCTTCATATGAGGAGGAGATCCCGGCCTTCGGCTGTGCCTGCCGACCGGCGGCGCGGTGACGCCGGCGACCGGGACACGGGGACCAGTGGGCGCCATCGCTGCCGCCGTGCAGGCACAGTGGACCGGAGCCCGCCAAGCCGGACGACTGTGCACGGGACCCGTCCCCCCGGTTGCGGGCCGGCACGGCCCGGTCCGGCCACACGGGACCGTCCACTGCCGGTCTGTCCGCTGCCGGTGAGGACGCCGGCGGGCCGGGGCGCCGACAGGACTTCTCGACCGGCAGCGGCGTCGATGCGTCGTCCGCCGTGTCTGTCCCGCGAGCACGGCCACCGGACGGCCTTCGCCGCCGCCGTGGCGGCGCTGCCCCCGACGCCCGCACGGGCGTCGGGAAGATCTGCACCTGGCCCGGCGGACCCGCCACCCACCGGCGGGGGTGTGGCTCCGGCCCCGGTGCGGGTCCGGCGGGGAAGGCCCATCCGGCGATCACGCCCTTTCCCGGTGCGATGGGGGAGCCGTTCGACGAGTGCCCGAGGAGTCGGCGCACAGAGCCGGTTCCCGCCGAATCGGACTTCGCCCTTCATGCCGACCGCGCAGCAGTGGCGCCGCTCCCGTGTCGGGCGCGACAGTTGTCCTGACGAACCGTAACGTCGCCCGGAGACGATCCCGGAGGGAGCCCCATGCCCACAGAGCCACTGTCGCAGAAGGAGATCGAGGACAGGCTGCGGGAACTGCCAGGCTGGTCCCAGGAAGGCGACCGGATCGCCCGCACATACCGGCTCGGCAACCATTTCGCGGCCACCGCACTCGTCGTGCATGTCGCGCAGATCCAGGACGAGCTGAACCATCACTCGGATCTCACGCTGGGCTACAACACCGTCAATCTGACCGTGAACACGCACGACGCCGGCGGAGCCATCACCGACCGCGACTTCGAACTCGCCCGGCGCGTGGAGACCGTCGCCCCGGACCATGGAGCGAGCTGAACAGTGCTGAAGGACGAAGAGAGCGCCCACGAGGCATCGGGGGCCGCCGGCGCCGGGCAGGACCGACTGCTCGACTACGACGTGGAGGCAGCGCTCTACGACGCCACGCGCGGCGGGGTTCCCCGAGCCGCCGCGGCGGCCATGGCGGTGCTCTCCCTCGTGCCGGCGGCCGCCCGCACGCTCCTCGACGTCGGCTGCGGCACCGGACTCGTCACCGAGCGGCTCGGCCGCCCGGGGCTGAGGGTGTTCGGTGCCGACTCCTCGCACGGCATGGCCAGGATCGCCGCGCGCCGGGCGAGGGACGTCGTCCTCGCCGACGTGCGGCGGTTGCCGCTGCCCGCCGCCTCCGTGGACGCGGTGAGCGCGGTGTGGCTGTTGCACCTTGTGCGGGACGCACGTGCGGTCGTCGCCGAGGCGGCGCGGGTGCTGCGTCCCGGCGGGGTCCTCGTCACCACCGTCGACAAGGACGCAGGGCACGACGTGGGCAGCGACGTCGATGCGGTGCTCGCGCCCTACCGGACGACCGACGTCTACGACGACGCGGAGCGCATCGAGGCGTTCGGTGCGGCAGTGGGACTGGCCCCGGCCGGTGACACGTACTTCACCGGCCACGGGCAGGGGCGTTCGCCGCGCAGCACCGCCCAGGCGCTGCTGCGCGGTGAGTACGCCTCCCGGCTGACGGCCCGTGGCACCCTCGCCGAAGGGCTCGCCGCGCGGCTGTCCGCCCTGCCCGATCCGGACGAGCCCCGCCCCGATCCCCGATTCCGCCTCGTCGCACTGCGCCGGGTCGTCCGGGGCGATTGACCCGCGCTCAGCGCGAACGCACCTGCCCCGGCCGGGGCAGGTGCGTCAGGCCGGCCATGCCCCCGACGCGGCCGCACCCTTCGCGAAGTCCGTGAAGTCCTTCGGAGCGCGGCCGATGGCCTGCTGGACACCGTCCGTGGCACGGGAGTTGCGGCCATCCATCAGCAGGGTGAACAGATCGGTCAGCCACTGCGCGTCGGCGGCCGGGACACCGAACTGCTCGAGGACGACCCGGTATTCCTCGCCGGACACCGCGACATAGCGGACCGGGCGGCCCGTCACGACGGAGAGTTCCGCCGCGACCTCGTCGAACGTCAGCGGGCGGGGCCCCGTCAGCTCGTGCGTCACCCCCTCGTGGCCGTCCTCCGTGAGGGCAGTGACCACCACGTCCGCCAGGTCGTCGAGGTCGAGGAAGGGCTCGGCCGTGGTGCCCGCCGGGAACGGGATCTCCCCGGCCAGGACTCCCGGTGCCATCGCCCCCTCGCTGAAGTTCTGCGCGAAGAACGCGGCACGCACCACCGTCAGCGGCACCCCGGCCGACCGCAGTGCCTCCTCGGCGCGCGCCGCCTCCGGCTCGCCCCGGCCCGAGAGCAGCACCAGCCGCCGCACCCCGTTCTGCGCCGCCAGCCGCCCGAAGCTGCGCATGGCGTGGACCGCACCCGGCGCGGCCAGATCCGGGTAGTACGTCACATAGGCGGCGTCCACGCCCTGCAGCGCGGGACCCCATGACAGCTCCTCCTCCCAGTCGAAGGGAACCCCGCCCCGGCGCGAGCCGGCCCGCAGGGTCACTCCACGCTCCACCAGACGCTCCGCCACTCGGCGGCCGGTCTTGCCGCTCGCCGCCGTCACCAGCACCGTCATCTGCTGCTCCGCCTGCTTCGTGTTCTCGGTCATGGCTCCAGATTCCCGGCCGCAGCCTGGACTCTCCATGCGGAAGAGGCTCGATTCCCTACGCAAGCGTCCACGAGGACGGCCTAAGTGCTGTCCGGTCATCTCTGGTGGATCGGCGCGCGGCGTCGGATGCATGGGGTCTCCCCGGGCCCGCCAGGGTCGGGGGGAAGCATCGTCAGGCGGAGGGGTGTCCTCGTACTGGGGGTGTTCGGACGCTCCGACAACACAGCGTGGGGGGCCTCCCAGCGGCAGCTGGGGGAGTGCCGTAGCTGTCGTGGTGCGCCCGCCGGGGATTACGGGACGGCCCTTAGGCTCGGCCCATGGACGCACTCGCCGGACTGCTCGACGGGCCCCGCGCCAGGGGAGCCTTTCTGCTCCGCATGGTGATGGAACCACCCTGGTCCGTACGCATCGAGGACCGTGCACCGCTCTGTCTGATGTGCGTCACCCGCGGCGAGGCCTGGGTCGTGCCCGACACCGGTGACCCGGTACTGCTGCGCCCCGGGGATGTCGCGATCGCCCGCGGGCCCGATCCGTATCTCGCCGCCGACCGCCCGGACACCCCGCCGTATGCGGTGATCGGCCAGGGCGGCAGCTGTACCACCCTCCAGAACGAGCCGCTCGCCGAGTCCATGCACCTGGGCGTGCGGACCTGGGGAAACGCGCCCGACGGCAGCACCACCGTGCTCATCGGCACCTACCGGATGGACAGCGAGGTCAGCAGGCGGCTGCTGGACGCCCTGCCGGGTCTGCTGCACCTGCCCGCAGAGATGTGGAACTGCCCGCTGATGCCCGTGCTCGACGAGGAGATCAGCCGTGACGAGCCGGGCCAGAGCGTGGTCCTGGACCGGGTGCTGGACCTGCTGCTGATCGCGGTGGTACGGACCTGGTTCTCCCGGCCCGGTGCCGAGCCGCCCGCCTGGTACCGGGCGATGGGCGACCCGGTCGTCGGCCGGGCACTGCGGCTGATGCAGAACGATCCTGCGCACCCATGGACCGTCGCCTCGCTCGCTTCGAAGTGCGGGGTCTCCCGGGCCGGGCTCGCGCGCCGCTTCACCGATCTGGTGGGGCGGCCGCCGATGGCGTACCTCACGGACTGGCGGCTCGCCCTTGCCGCCGACCTGCTCCGGGACACGGACGCGACCGTGGAGGCGGTGGCGCGTCAGGTCGGGTACGGCGGAGCGTTCGCGCTGAGCGCCGCGTTCAAGCGGGTGCGCGGACTGAGCCCGCAGGAGCACCGCACCGCGGCGGCTTTGCCGGAACGGCAACACGACTCGCCATGACCGCCCACGAGCGCGCACCCTGACGGCATGAGCTCTCACCACCACGAACATCACGGCACCGGATCCACCGCGATCGACTGGGACGAACTCGCCCCGCTCATGGAACGCGGCGCCGAACTGCAACGACCGATGTACACGCAGACGGCGGCCTGGATCGCCGAGCAGCTGCCCGCCGCTGCCGTGCGCCGCATCCTCGACATCGGCAGCGGCCCGGGAGTGGTCAGCTGCCACCTGGCCGAGGCGTTCCCGGACGCGGAGGTGGTCGCGGTGGATTCCACTCCGGCACTCCTCGACCGGGCCCGAGCCCGGGCCGAGCGCATGGGGCTCGGTGGCCGGGTGCAGGTCCACCCGGCCGAAATGCCCGACGACATCGGTGACTTGGGCGAAGCGGATCTCGTCTGGGCGGGCAACTCACTGCACCACCTGGGCGACCAGCGTGCTGCTCTGACAGCACTGGCACGGCTGCTGCGCCCCGGTGGGCTGCTGGCTCTCGTCGAAGGCGGACTGCCGACGCGTCGGCTGCCCCGCGACATCGGCATCGGCCGGCCGGGCCTCGAAAGCCGCCTGGATGCGGCCGGCGCCGAATGGTTCGAGGAGATGCGGGAAGGCCTGCCGGACGCCAGGTCGGAGACCGAGGACTGGCGGGCCCTGCTCGCCGCGGCGAGCCTGACCCCCTCCGTCAGCCGGTCCTTCCTGCTCGACATCCCCGCCCCGGTCACCGTCGCCGTGCGCGAGCATCTCGTCGCCTCGTTCGCCTGGCAGCGCAAGGCCCTGGACGGGCGGCTGAGCGTCGACGACACGGCCGTGCTCGACCGCCTGCTGGACCCGGACGACAAGGGGGGACTGATGCACCGCCCGGACTGCTTCATGCTGGAGGTCCGCACGGTGCACACGGCGCGACGCAGCTGAGCGGGCGGGGACAGCGGCTTCCGGATCCCGCCCGGGACCATCCGGAAGCCGGCCTCGGCGGCATGACCACAGGACGGTCGCCGCGGTCCGGGAGGGCCCTCAGCCCGTGATCACCACGCCCGCGTACGAAGCCCCGGCGATGAGAACCCAGGCAGTCAGACCCAGCACGGCCACCCGGGGGCCGGTCCGGGTGAGCGACGGCAGATGCACGGCGCTGCCCAGGCCGAAGAGGGCTGTGGCGAGCAGGAGTTCCTGAGCCGTGCCGGCTGCGCCCAGGGCGGTTTCGGGCAGCACGCCCGTGGTGCGGACGGCCACCATGGCGAGGAAGCCCATGACGAACAGCGGCACGAGCGGTGGGCGCCCTGCGCGTGCGGCCGTGCGGCCGGGGCGGCGCGCCGCGACCACGACCGCTGCGACCAGCGGGGCCAGCAGCGCCACCCGCATGAGTTTGACCAGGACGGCCTCGCCCAGTGCCCCGCTGCCCGCCGTCTGGGCGGTGGCGACCACTTGCCCCACATCATGGACCCCCGCGCCGACCCAGCGGCCGAACTCGGCGTCCGCCAGGCCCAACGGCCCCTGCAGCAAGGGCAGTACGCCGATGGCGAGGGTGCCGCACAGCGTCACGACGGCCACCGAGGTGACGACGTCGTCCTCGTCGCTGTCGTGCACCGCGCTCACCGCGCCGATCGCGGAAGCTCCGCAGATGGAGTAGCCGGTGGCGATCAGCAGGGGCTGGTCGCCGGGCAGTCCGAGCCGGTGCCCCAGCCACCAGGTGCCCAGGAACGTCGCGGCGACCACCGCGAGCACCATGGCGACCGTGGTCCACCCCAGGCCCAGGACGTCCGCCATGCTCAGTTTGAGACCGAGCAGGACGACCCCGGCACGCATCAGCCTCTTCGTGGCCAGGGTGAGCCCGGGACGGCAGTTGCCACGGATACGGGCGCGCAGCCACGGGGTGTGCGCCGCGGCGACGCCCAGCACGACGGCGGCGGTCAGCATCGGCACGCCCGGCAGGGCGAAGTGCACCAGCCATGCCGTGCCCACCCCCGCGGCGGCCAGGACGAGACCCGGGCCGGGACCGGAAGGAGCGGTTGGCCGGGCGCCCCCGCGGCGTGTACCGATGCCGTGTGTGCGCGATCCTGCGAGGGCCATCAGAGGTCGGCCGGCAGGCGGTAGACACGCCGGATGCTGCTGCCCAGGCGGGAGATGTCGGCGCCGTAGACATGGAGGGACAGCGCCGTGCCCGTACCGCCGTTGCGTACGAGGTGGATGTCACCGGGCGGGGCGAACGCGGCGACCGCGCCGACCGGGTTCACCACGTCGTGCGTGGCGACGAGCCGGGCCGTGGTGCCGTCCGGGACCAGCCGGTAGCGCCGTTCGTGCTCCTCGCCCTGATGGACACCGGTCACACACCAGGAGACGTGGTCGTGGATCGGTGTGACCTGGCCGGGCAGCCAGACCAGGGCCACGACGGAGAAACTGCCGTCGTGTTCGGCGTGCAGCACATGTTGGCGGTACTGCTCGGGGTCACCCTCGCAGTGCTCGGGGGTGAGCAGGTCGGGTGTGCCGAGGTACGGGCCGAGCCGATCCGCGACAAGCCGTGCCGTGGGCTCCGGTGGCAGCCCCTGGTTCACGGCCTCGCGTATCTCCGCCACCAGGGCGCGAAGACGGGCCGTGGTCCGGGAAGGGCTGGTCGTGGCCGCGTTCGGAGGAGTCATGGACGCAGCGTCGGCCCGTCGGAGGCCATGCGTCCAAGGACGATTGCTTGCCGGGCCCCCAACAACCGCTTATGGATCGGGCGATACCCGACGACCGCTCTGAACAGCCGTTCTCAACAGCCGGACTTCGCCTCGGCAACCGCCGCGAGCCGGTCGAGCACCAGAGCCGTGGCGGGAATGCGCAGATGGTCGCGGAGTGCGTAGGCATAGACCTGACGGCGGGTGTGGGGCTCCACGATCCGTCCGGTCACCTTGCTGTGACAGAGGAACGAGAGCACCAGCGCCGGGACCATGGCGATGCCGACCCCAGCCGCGACAAGGCTCTGCATCACCAGATTGTCGTCCGTGGTGCAGGCGATGTCCGGAGTGAATCCTTCCTCGGCACAGGCATGCAGGAAGTTCGCCCGGCAGCGCAGACACCCGGCGATCCATCTCTCGTGCGCCAGGTCCGCCAGCCGCACGGCACGGCGCCGGGCCAGCGGGTGCCCGGTGGGAAGCAGTACCGTCAGCGGATCCTCCAGCAGCCGGATCTCCTCCAGCCCGTCGGGGATCTCGGTGCGCTGTCCCGGATAGCTGAAGGCCAGGGTGATGTCGCAACTGCCCCGGGCTACCAGCCGCAGCGACTCGGGTGGCTCGCTCTCCACCAACTCCACCCTGATTCCAGGGTGTTCGGCAGCAAGGCGGGCCATCGCCTCGGGGATCACGGTGGCTCCGGCGCTGGGGAAGGCGCACACCCGTACTCGTCCGGACCGCAGCCTCGCTATGGCGTCTATCTGTTCCTGGGCCGTCGTCAGGCTGTCGAGGATGGTCCCGGCGTGCCGTCTCAGCGACTCCCCGGCCTCGGTGAGGCGGATACCCCGTCCGACCCGGGTGAACAGCGGTGTGCCGACATCCCGTTCCAGCGCTTTCATCTGCTGGCTGACGGCCGGCTGGGTGTAGCCGAGCGACCGGGCGGCGGCCGAGTAGGAACCGGTCCTGACCACCTCGTGGAAGGTCTTGATGTAGCGGGAGTCGAACACAAGGAAAAAGCATAAGCAGAAATTGGGAGGGTGCGATGGTGCCGGGGCAGTGCTTTTGAGTCGGTGACGACTACGGAACGACGGGCTCCAGTCGCCACCACTGGAAAGGCGAGTCGGTGTCCTCCCACTGCCTCACATTGGCCCCGTCGGCGGTCGATCCGTCCGCGACCTCCAGCAACAGCCCGCTGATGTGGCTGATCAGCGTCACCGTCCCGGGCGCGTCCAGATGCTGCTCGATCAGCCACTCCTGGGCGCCGAAATTGTTCGCCTTCCACTGCTGCACATTGGCACCGTTCTCGGTCGACGCATTGGCGACGTCGAGTCGTTTGCCGCTGTTCGCGTTGATCAGGTGGTAGAAGCCGCCGCCGGCGAGTGTCACGTCCCACTGCTGCGCGGGCGCCCCCGTCTCCCTGCCCTGCTGCACATTGGCACCGCTGCCCTTGGCGCCGTTGTACACCTCGAGGAGCAGTCCGCTGCCGACGTTGCGCACCAGATGGCGGCCTTCCCGGAACGGTGCCGTCGCGGGGGAGTGGGGCTCGCTCATGTGCCTCACCTTACGTGAGGTGTGTCCCTGCCGAGGGCCTCGGGCGACGCCGGCGGCCGGCGGTCCCCCGCGCCGGCCGCCCGGCCGGCGTCGTCGCGGAGCCGCTGGCTCGCGTGCGGCGTCCAGCCCTGCGGAGGGGAGCCGATGGCGGGAGGTGCGGGCCGAGCGCGGGACGAGAAGTGGTTTTCCACGTACGTGAGTTGTGCCGAGGCGTGGGAGCCCGGGCCCGGATGCGGCTGCATCCACCGGCAACCGGCCCCGGGCAGGAGCCGGGGCGGCGCGTGGCACCACCGGTGGCCGGGTTCCGCACCCGGTGACCGGCCACCGGGGCCGTGCGCCGCTTCCGAGGGTGCCGCTGTGAGCACCGGCGGTACGACGCCGCCGTCAGGACCGCGAGGCCGGTGGCGGCGCCGGGCTCCCCGGCTCAGTTCCAGTCGAAGTCGTCCGGGTCCGGCCCGAGGCGCCTGCCCTCGTCGAGGGCGGCCAGGGCCGTCATGTCCTCGTCGTCCAGCTCGAAACCGAACACGTCGATGTTCTCGGCGATCCGGGACGGGGTCACGGACTTCGGGATCACCACGTTGCCGAGCTGGAGATGCCAGCGGAGCACGATCTGGGCCGGCGTCTTGTCGTACTTCTGGGCGATCGCGACGATCGTCGGTACCTCGAGCAGACCCCTGCCCTGCCCGAGCGGCGACCAGGCCTCGGTGACTATGCCGTGTTCCGCGTGGAAGGCGCGCGACTCCGCCTGGGAGAACTGGGGGTGGAGCTCGATCTGGTTGACGGCGGGAACGAGACCGACCTCGTCGATCACGCGGCGCAACTGGGCCGGCTTGAAGTTGGAGACGCCGACGGCCTTCGCGCGACCGCTCGCCGCCAGCTCGCCGAATGCCTTCCAGATCGCCACGTAGTCGTCGCGCACGGCGCGCGGCCAGTGGATCAGGTACAGGTCCACATGGTCGAGGCCGAGCTTGGAGAGCGATGCGTCGAACTCGCGCAGGACGTTGTCACGCGTCCAGGTCTCAGCGGCACTGTTCCAGAGCTTGGTGGTGACGAAGAGCTGATCGCGGGGGATCCCGGACGCGGCGAGAGCCTTGCCGGTCCCCTTCTCGTTCTCGTAGATGGCTGCGGTGTCGATGCTGCGGTAACCGGCCTCCAGGGCCGTACCGACGGCCCTTGCCGCCTCTTCGTCCGGCACCTGCCAGACGCCGAAGCCGAGCTGCGGCATCGAGACACCGTTGTTGAGGGTGATGGAGGGGACCTTGCTCACGAGCGGTCGATCCTTACGTCGTCGGTTGCTGCTTTCCAGGTCAACGATCACTTCGGCCGTCACATTCCCGCGGGCGAAGCCGGCCGGAACCGCCACGGCCATGGAATCATTGACCGTGTTCCGTCATGACTCGCACTCCTCGCCGGTCCGGGAGAGACCTGCCGGTCCGCGCGGGGACGACGGGGGACGGACGGGGGTGCGGTGCCCGGGATGAGGCGTCCTGGAGAAGCGCCTGTCGGCTCAGCCGTACAACGCGTCCACCTCGGCCGCGTAGGCCTTCTCGATCGCCTTCCGCTTCAGCTTCAGCGACGGAGTCAGCAGCCCGTGCTCCTCGCTGAACGGATGCGCGAGTATCCGGAAGGTCCGGATGGATTCGGCCTGTGACACCAGCGTGTTGGCGGCGACCACCGCCCTGCGGATCTCCTTCTCCAACTCCGGGTCCCGCACCAGCTCGGCCGGCGGCATCGGTGCCCTGTTGTGCATGGCCAGCCAGTGCTCGACCGCTTCCTGGTCCACGGTGACCAGCGCCGCGATGAAGGGCCGGTCGTTGCCCACGACGATGCACTGGGCCACCAGCGGATGCGACCGGACCCGCTCCTCGAGGCCGACGGGCGAGACGCTCTTGCCGCCCGAGGTCACCAGGATCTCCTTCTTCCGCCCGGTGATCGTCAGATAGCCGTCCTCGTCCAGCGCGCCCAGGTCACCCGTCGCCAGCCAGCCGTCGTTCAGCACGGCGTCGGTCGACTTCGGATCGTTCAGATAGCCGGAGAAGACCTGGCCGCCGTTCACCCACACCTCGCCGTCCTCGGCGATATGGATCGTCGTCCCGGGGATGGGCTGCCCGACCGTCCCGTACTTGGTGCGCTCCGGAGGGTTCGCCGTCGCCGCAGCGGTCGACTCCGTGAGCCCGTACCCCTCGAACACGGTGACACCGGCGCCCTCGAAGAAGAGACCGAGCCGGCGGTCCATGCCCGAACCTCCGGACATCGCATGGCGGACCCGGCCGCCCATCGCCTCCCGGACCTTCTGGTAGACCACCTTCTCGAAGAACTGGTGCTGCAACCGCAGTCCCGCCGAGGGCCCGGGACCGAGACCGAAGGCCCGGTGCTCCATGGCCTCCGCGTATCGCACCGCCACATCGGCCGCCTTGTCGAAGGGCCCCGCCTTGCCTCCCGCCTCCGCCTTGCGCCTGGCCGCGTTGAAGACCTTCTCGAAGATGTACGGGACGGCAAGGATGAACGTCGGCCGGAAGGACGCGAGATCGGGCAGCAGTGCGCTTGCCTGCAGCACGGGCTGGTGGCCCATCTTGACCCGGCCGCGTACCGCTGCCACCTCGACCATCCGCCCGAAGACATGCGCGAGTGGCAGGAAGAGCAGGGTCGCGGCCTCGTCACCCGGCTTGGAGTGGAACACCGGCTCCCAGCGCTCGATGAGCGTGTCGGTCTCGTACATGAAGTTGGCGTGTGTGATCACACAGCCCTTGGGGCGGCCCGTCGTCCCCGATGTGTAGATCACGGTCGCGACCGACTCGGGCGTCACGGCCCGCCGGTGCCGGTGCACGACCTCGTCGTCGATGTGCGTGCCCGCCGCGACCAGTTCGGAGACGGCCGCCTTGTCGAGCTGCCAGAGACGGTTCAGCTGCGGGAGCCGGTCGATGACCGAGCCGATCGTCATCGCATGGTCCTCCTGTTCGACCATGCAGGCAGACACCTCGGCATCGTGCAGCATCCAGTAGACCTGCTCGGCGGACGAGGTGGGGTAGACGGGTACGGACTGCGCGCCCACCGTCCACAGTGCGAAGTCGAAAAGGGTCCACTCGTATCTCGTACGGCACATGATCGCGACCCGGTCGCCGAACCGCACGCCCTCCGCGAGCAGGCCCTTGGCGATGGCCAGCACCTCGTCACGGAACTCGGCGGAGGTCACGTCGCGCCATTCGCCCTGCTCGTCCTTGCGGCCGAGGGCAACCCGGTGCGGATCACTGAGGGCATGGTCGAACACGACATCCGCCAGTCCGCCGACAGGGGGTGCCATCGCCAAGGGTGGAACCGTGAACTCACGCAATGACCTGCTCCTTGTGGCGCTCCGCACAGCGCCGGTGACGGTACCCCACCGCGCCTGCGCGGGGGAGCCCCTCGAGCAACTCGGCACATATCGCATAGCTGCTGGTCAGCCGTCCAAATCCGGCCATGAGGGCAAGCGTTGGGCGGAGTTCTGACCGAAGAGTCAGTAGCGTCCGGAGGAATCTGCACCGAATCTGTACGCGGCAGACACGCCCGCTCTACGCCGGCCTGAGGTCGGCCTTCACACCGGTGCGGCCGGGCGGTGCAGCCGGTCTCCGCCCGCGAGGATCGAGGTGGCCAGCGCGTCCGCGGCCTGCCGGGTGCCCTGCGGTACGCCCGCCCGGTGGCCGTGGAGCAGGACGAAGTCCACGTCGCCGAGCTCGGGCAGGCCGGCCCGGGCCGGGACCGGGGAGAGGCCCGGTGGGATCAGCCCGCGGGTGTGGGCCATGACGCCGAGGCCGGCCCGGGCCGCTGCGATCAGACCGCTGAGGCTCGTGCTCGTGCAGACGATCCGCCATGCGCGCCCGTGCGCCTCCAGGACCTCCAGTGCGCGGGCACGGGTGATTCCGGGCGGCGGGTAGACGATCAGCGGTACGGGGCGCTCCGGGTCCAGCCGCAGCTGGGGTGCGCCGATCCAGGTCAGGGAGTCCTGCCAGACCAGCTCGCCGTGGCCGCCGCCGGCAGGGCGTTTGGCGAGGACGAGGTCGAGGCCGCCCGCCGCCAGTTGCTCGTGCAGCGTGCCGGACAGCTCGACCGTCAGTTCCAGGTCGACCTCGGGATGGTGGCGGCGGAACGACTCCAGGATCTCCGGGAGCCGGGTGAGGACGAAGTCCTCGGAGGCGCCGAAGCGAAGGCGCCCGCGCAGCCGCGTGCCCGTGAAGAAGGCGGCCGCGCGCTCGTGCGCATCCAGGATGGTCCGGGCGAAGCCGAGCATGGCCTCGCCGTCCTCCGTGAGCTCGACGCTGTGGGTGTCGCGTGTGAAGAGCCGCCGGGCCGTGGCCTCCTCCAGTCGCCGCACATGCTGGCTGACCGTCGACTGCCGCACGCCGAGCCGCCGGGCGGCCCGGGTGAAGCTCAGTGTCTGGGCGACCACGAGGAACGTACGCAGCTGGGCGGGGTCGTACACAACTCCAGACTAGCCGTGGTCATCGGAGAACGTGATGACAGTAAGAGTGGTGTACGGGATTCCCGATCGAGCGGGCCACGGGGACGATGGAATGCGCCTGACCTGGTACCGAGAGCAAGTGGAGCATATGAGCCGCCGCACCGCCCCGCGCCTGCCGTCCTGGCTGCCGCTCGACCCGTACGTCCTGGCGCTGCTCGCCACGGTGCTCCTCGCGGCACTGCTGCCTGCTTCGGGTACGGCGGCCACGGTCACCGACGGGGCCGCCACCGCGGCTGTCGGACTGCTCTTCTTCCTCTACGGTGCGCGGCTGTCGACCCGGGAGACGGTGGCAGGGCTACGCCACTGGCGCCTGCATCTGACCATACTGACCTGCACGTTCGTGGTCTTCCCGCTTCTCGGGCTCGCCGTGAACGCCGCGGTTCCTCATGCCCTGACACCGCAGCTCCACAGCGGACTCCTCTTCCTGTGCCTGGTGCCTTCGACGATCCAGTCGTCGATCGCCTTCACCTCGGTGGCCCGCGGCAACGTGCCCGCCGCGATGTGCGCCGGGTCCTTCTCCAGCCTGGCGGGAATGGTTCTCACCCCGTTGCTGGCCGCGCTGCTCCTGGGGGCGGGCGCGGGCGGCTTCTCCGCCGGTTCTCTGCTGAAGATCGTTCTGCAGCTGCTGGTGCCGTTCCTGGCGGGGCAGATGCTGCGCCGATGGATCGGGGGTTTCCTGGCCCGCCACAGGAAACTCCTCGGCCAGGTGGACCGCGGCTCGATACTGCTCGTGGTCTACACGGCGTTCAGCGAAGGCATCGTCGCCGGCGTCTGGCACCAGGTCACGCCTGGACGACTTGGCGTGCTGCTGCTGATCGAGGCGGTCATCCTGGCCGTGATGCTCACTCTGACCCGGTACGGCGCCGAGCGGCTCGGCTTCGACCGCGCGGACCGCATCGCGATCCAGTTCGCCGGGTCCAAGAAGAGCCTCGCGGCCGGGCTTCCCATGGCGAGTGTGCTCTTCGGCGCTCAGGCGAGTCTCGCCGTGCTGCCCCTGATGCTCTTCCACCAGATGCAGCTGCTGGTCTGCGCGGTGATCGCGAAGCGGTGCGCCAAGGATCCACGGCTCCCGGCGCCGGCGGCTCCGCACGCGCCGGCCCGTGAGCCGTCCGCCCATGTGCCCGGCTGAGCGCCCCCGGGGCAAACCCCGCCCCTCCGGAGGGCGGAGATCTCCGGCCGGACAGCGTGCCGTGATGTCCGTACCGATGCCCGCGGCAACGCGCCCGTTCCCGTCGGTCCGACGGATGAGGCGGAGCCGCAGGCGCCGCCGGCCGCGCCGAAGCCGTACGGACCCGGCGTGGGGCCCCGTCCCGCGGCCGGCCTCGGCCCCTACTCGTCGGCGCCGCGGGCACCATGGTGGCCCCCGTCCCCGTGAACAGCGCGCCGTTCGGATCGGCTGGGCGGGCGCGGGACGACGAGGCCATTTGGACGACATCCTCGCCTGCCGGAGGCCGGAGGACCGGGGCTCGCCGAGCCTCCGCCACCCTGTCCGCTCCGGCTGATCGTGCCGCCCCCGGCACGCCCCCGCGCAACGCGCTGACCGGGCCCGCACGACGGGAGACCCGGACGGCGCCGAGCCCCTCACACCTCCGAACGCAGGGCGATGCGCTCCTCGCCCGCGTACACGTTCATGTCGGGCCCGCGGAGAAAGCCGACCAGCGTCAGCCCCGTCCCGGCGGCCAGATCCACGGCCAGCGACGAAGGCGCCGAGACCGCCGCGAGCACCGGGATGCCGGCCATCACCGCCTTCTGCGCCAGCTCGAACGACGCCCGGCCCGACACCAGCAGGATCGCCCGCGACAGCGGCAGCCGATCCTCGCGCAGCGCCCGGCCGATCAGCTTGTCGACGGCATTGTGCCGTCCCACGTCCTCGCGGATGTCGAGCAGCTCGCCGTCTTCCGAGAACAGCGCGGCGGCGTGCAGCCCGCCGGTTCGGTCGAACACCCGTTGCGCGGCCCTCAGACGGTCCGGGAGCAGGGACAGCAGCGCGGGCTCGACCCGCAGACGGGGGCTGTCGGCGATCGGGAAGCGGGTGGTGGTGCGCACGGCGTCGAGGCTCGCCTTACCGCACAGACCGCACGACGACGTCGTGTACACATTGCGTTCCAGGGTGATCTCCGGGACCGGCACGCCGGGAGCGAGCTGCACATCGACGACGTTGTAGGTGTTCGAGCCGTCTTCCTGCGCACCCGCGCAGTAGACGATGGACCGTACGTCCGCGGCCGAGCCGATCACGCCCTCACTCACCAGGAAGCCGGCCGCGAGCGCGAAGTCGTCGCCCGGTGTGCGCATGGTGATCGCGAGCGGGCGGCCGTTCAGCCGGATCTCCAGCGGCTCCTCGGCGACCAGCGTGTCAGGGCGGGCGGTTACGGCCCCGTTCCTGACCCTGATGGTGCGGCGGTGCTCGGTGACCCGTCCCATGATTGATCAGACCCGATTCTGTGTGCGTGGGAGCCGAAGCGTCGTACGGCGGGATGACCTTGAGCGTCGCACGGCGAGATGACCTTGTCGTTCTCATTGTCCTGGACGGGCGGGGCGTCCGGCACCCCGCCGCCGACGGGGTGCGGCCGGCAGGGCATGTGGGAGCGTGGAGGAAAGACAGCCCCGCAGAACGGACAGGAGTGAGCGATGGCCGGCGAGATCTCCTTCTTCGAACTCGGCGTGGACGACGCGCAGCAGGCCCGCACCTTCTACGGAGGCCTCTTCGGCTGGACCTTCGAGGCGGTCCCCTCGGGGACCGGCTTCTCGATCGGCACACCCAACGTCCCCGGGGGCGTCCACGGGGCCGACGCCGAGGCGAGCCCCTATCTGTTCTTCAGGGTCGACGACCTCGACCTCGCGCTCGCCAGGGTCGTCGAGTTGGGCGGTACGGTCGAGCCCGGCCCCGGCGGCACGGACGACGAGGACCCCGCCACCGTGGCGCGCTTCGGACGCTTCCGCTTCTGCCACGACGACCAGGGCTCGCCGTTCGGCCTTCACGAGCCTCCCGCCGGCGCGACCGGCGCCGCCTGAACCGCTGCGGGAGTCTCCAACAGGCCGGTCGGTTTCCTGTGGGATCACCCGCCCCCCTACCCGTGAGTCGCTGACGAGACTGGAACGCTCCGACACCGACGACAAAAGGGGGACCCCGGGCATGACCGGCACGCGAATCGCCGCGCTCGGGCACTACCAGCCCGCCCAGGTACTCACCAACGCCGACCTGGCGGCCATGGTCGACACCAATGACGAGTGGATCACCAGCCGGGTCGGGATCAGGACCCGCCATGTGGCCGGACCCGACGAGCCCGTGGACGAACTTGCTGCCCATGCCGCGGCGAAGGCGCTCGCATCCGCCGGGCTGGCGCCCGCCGACATCGACCTGGTCCTGGTCGCCACCTCCACGGCGACCGACCGCTCTCCCAACACCGCTGCCCGTGTCGCCGCCCGCCTCGGGATGGCCGCGCCCGCGACGATGGACCTCAACGTCGTGTGCGCGGGTTTCACCCACGCCCTTGCCACCGCCGACCACGCCGTGCGGGCCGGTTCCGCGGCCCGTGCGCTGGTGATCGGCGCCGACAAGATGTCCGACGTCACGGACTGGACCGACCGCAGCACCTGCGTACTCGTCGGCGACGGCGCGGGGGCCGCCGTGGTGGAAGCGTGCCCCGATGCGGCCGGGGCGGGCATCGGACCGGTGCTGTGGGGTTCGGTCCCGGGGATGGGTCACGCCGTACGGATCGAGGGCATGCCGCCCCGCTTCGCCCAGGAGGGCCAGACCGTCTACCGCTGGGCCACGACCCAGCTGCCCCCGATCGCCCGCGAGGTGTGCGAGCGGGCCGGGGTCGCCCCCGAGGACCTCGCGGCCGTCGTCCTGCACCAGGCCAATCTGCGCATCATCGAGCCCCTGGCCCGGCGCATCGGCGCGGTGAACGCCGTCGTCGCCCGTGACGTCGTCGAATCCGGCAACACCTCGGCTGCCTCCATCCCGATGGCCCTCGCCAAGCTGGTGGAACGCGGCGAGGTCGCCCCGGGCGCACCTGCGCTGCTCTTCGGCTTCGGCGGCAATCTGTCCTACGCGGGTCAGGTCGTCCGCTGCCCGTGAACGGCAGGGCGGTCCGCCGCCCGTGAACCGCAGGGCGTCCGCCGCCCGAATGGGCATGGCCATGACCCCCTTGCACGACGGCACCTGTCGAATGGGTGTGCGGGACGGGGGTGGGAGCGGCCCTGGGCGAGCACTGGCACTCCTCGGGGCGGAAGGCGCCCTGGAGGTGCGCGGCGGCCCACCCCTGACGCATCCTTGCTGTGTGACCTGGTACGGCGCGGCCAGGCGCGGCCAGGCCCGGGAGGACAGGCCGAAGCGCGGGCCGGGCAAGAGCGGTGTCCACCGCCCGGACGAGCTGGACCTGGTGCTCGCCGAGGCCGCGGTCAATGCGATCGGTGCGGTCGGTGGCTACGCCGGCGGGGTGTACCTGCGCTCGGAGACGCCGGGGCTGCTACGCCTGGCCGTGTTGGTGGGACTGCCCGGTGAGCTGTTCAGGCCCTGGTGGCGGATGCATGTGAACCGCCCGTTCCCCGTCGCCGAGGCGTTCCGCTCGGGAAAGGCCATCCATCTCGCCGATGCCGAGGATGCGATGCGCCTGTTCCCGCAGCTCATGGCCGGACTGCCCTTTCCGTTCGGCTCGCTGTACGCCCCCGTCCACAGTGGCAGTGACCGGTTCGGAGTCCTTGTGGCGCTGCGACCCGCCACAAGCGGCGAGCCGGTCGGAGAGGCCGACCGCCGCCGTTTCGACGATGCGGCCGAGCGACTGGGTACCGCCCTCGCCCGGCTCGAGTCACGGGGGACCCATGTCCGCTGGGCCGGCGAACCCGTCGTCGCCCAGGCCACCGAGGGTGCGGGGCCCCCGTTGCGCATCGGCCGCTTCGAGTGGGACCTCGGGAGCGGCCGGCTGACCGCGGACGCCGAACTGTGCGACATCCTCGGCATCGAACCGTCGCGCTTCGGCGGCACGATCGATGCTCTGGCGGCGGCCGTGGACCCCGAGGACGTGCACCAGTTGTGGGCGGTCGCTCAGCAGCCGGACCAGGACGACGGATCCGTGAGCCGCAGGCTGCGGTTGCGGCGTGCCGACGGCTCCGCGTCGCTCGTGGAGTTCATGGGACGGTTCGACCGCCGGTCCGGGGATGCAAAGGGCGCCACCGGCAACGGCACGGACAGCGACGCCGGAGGGGGAGCAGTCACAGGGGCGGATTCCGGTGCGGGCTCGGGAGCGGACCGGGACGTACCCGGGGAGGGCCACCAGGAGACGGCCCGGACAACACCGCCCGGCACCGGCGGAGGACGGCGGCTGACCGGGTTCGTCGTCGACCTGGGCTCGGGGGCGACCGCGGGCGAGGCGGGCGACCGCCTGCCCGAAGGCCTGTTCTCCCTCGACAGATCCGGACGGATCACCTATGCCAACCGCAGCGCACTGGCACTGCTCGGCGGCACGCGCCAGGAGCTGACCGGGCGGGTGCTGTGGGAGGCCGTGCCCTGGCTGGACCGGCCGGCGTACGAGGACTACTACCGTGCATCGCTGCTCTCGGACGAAACCGTCGACTTCCAGGTCCGGCGGCCTCAGGGGGACTGGGTCTCCCTCGTCCTCCACCCCGGACACCACGGCGTGACGGGCCAGATATCGGCTCTGGACCATCCTGGCCACGAGCCCGGTTCCGTCGCTCGGCCGGGCACCGGGAACCGGCAGTTCGCCTCCCCGGCCGACCGGGCGAGCGCGCTGTACCGGCCGGTCGCCCTGGCCATCGCGCTGACCGAGGCCATCACTGCCCGTCAGGTGTCCGCCGTCGTCACCGAGGAACTGCTGCCCGCGTTCGGCGGCCGTCAGCTGGCCATCTACGTCCTGCACGAGCGGCATCTGTATCTGGCCTGGGAGACCGGCTTCCCGCCCGGCTTCCTCGAACCCTTCGACGGGGTGGGGCTCGACGCCCGGCTGCCGGGAGTGGAAACGCTCACCACCGGGCGTCCGCTCTTCTACGAGTCCATGCAGCAGCTGGGCGCCGCGTACCCCGGTATCCCGATGGACGCCTCCGTCGGCGCCCGCGCCTTCCTGCCGCTCATCGCCTCGGGCCGCCCGGTGGGCACCTGCATCCTCGGTTTCGACCAGCCGCGGGGCTTCGCCCCCGAGGAGCGCACGGTCCTCACCGCGCTCGCCGGACTGATCGCACAGGCACTCGCCCGCGCGCAGCGGTACGACACGGAGGCGGCACTCGCCCGGGGCCTCCAGGACGCACTGCTGCCGCGCAGGCTTCCCGTGCTCGAGAACGTGGAAACCGTCGCGCGCTATCTCCCCGGCACGCAGGGAATGGAGGTCGGCGGCGACTGGTACGACGTCATCGAGACGGGCCAGGGCATCGCGCTCGTCATCGGGGACGTGCAGGGCCACGGCGTTTCGGCTGCCGCGACCATGGGCCAACTGCGCAGCGCGGTACGAGCGTTCGCGCTCGCCGGCCGGGAACCGCAGGAGGTGATGAGGGGCACCAACCGACTCCTCATCGATCTCGATCCCGGCCAGTTCGCCACCTGCTGCTACATCTGTCTCGATCTGGACTCCGGGGTCGCCCAGGCCGTACGCGCCGGGCATCCGCAGCCCCTGCTGCGGATGCCCGACGGACGGACCGAGGTGCTGGAGCTCCCCGGCGGAGTCGTTCTGGGTGTGGACACGGACGAGACGTATCCCGTCAGCGAGCTCACCATCGATCCCGGGGCGGTGCTGGCCCTGTTCACCGACGGGCTGATCGAGCGTCCCGGCAAGGACATCGACCATGGCATCGAGCGGCTGCGCAGCACCCTCGCCCGGGCCGGAGGGACGACCATCGCCGATGCCGCCGACCGCCTGATCCGCGAGGCACGCCAGGCCACGGACCGGCCCGACGACATCGCGCTGCTGCTCACCGCGCGCTGGTCCGCGCTCGATTCCGACCGGACCCTGGGCGGCCCGGCCGGTACCTGACCCGGCTGCTGGTGCTGTGACCGGATGGGTTCACCGGCTCGCGACGCCCTGCACGGCACTCCCCGCACGCGCACCGACACCACAACGCCGGGCGGCGCGAGGGCGCTCCGAAGGCTTTGTCCTGGGTGTGGAGAAAGTTGTGATGCATTGCTGCTCGACTTCTTCCCCGCCGGGGACGGCGCTGCTACGTTCCCCTCGAAAGCCCGACGGAACAGGCCGGCCCCGGAGCCGACCGGGGTTCCCCATGCCGCAAGCCGGAGGAGGGGAGGGAACGTGAGACGAATGACGGCTCGACCCGCCAATGCGCATCAGGCGCGACTGCTGAAACTGTTGCGTGATGGTGGCCCCAACTCCCGTGCACAGCTGGGGGACCAGGTCGAACTCTCGCGCTCCAAGCTCGCCGTCGAGGTCGACCGGCTGCTGGAGACCGGCCTTGTCGTCGCGGACGGCCTCGCCGCCTCACGCGGCGGGCGGCGATCGCACAACATCCGGCTCGCGCCCGGCCTGCGTTTCCTCGGCGTCGACATCGGGGCCACCTCGATCGATGTCGCGGTCACCAACGCCGAGTTGGAGGTCCTCGGGCATCTCAACCACCCGATGGACGTCCGCGAGGGTCCGGTCGCCGTCTTCGAGCAGGTCCTCGCGATGGCCGCCAAACTCAAGGTGTCGGGGCTCGCAGAGGGCTTCGACGGGGCCGGGGTCGGCGTTCCGGGCCCCGTCCGCTTCCCCGAGGGCGTTCCCGTGGCGCCCCCGATCATGCCCGGCTGGGACGGATTCCCGGTCCGTGAGGCTCTCAGCCAGGAACTCGGCTGTCCGGTCATGGTCGACAACGATGTGAACCTCATGGCCATGGGGGAACAACACGCGGGAGTGGCACGGTCCGTCGGTGACTTCCTCTGCGTCAAGATCGGCACGGGGATCGGCTGCGGCATCGTCGTCGGTGGCGAGGTCCACCGGGGCACGACCGGGAGCGCGGGCGACATCGGCCATATCCAGGTCGAGCCCTACGGGCGCGCCTGTGCCTGTGGCAACAAGGGCTGCCTGGAAGCGCACTTCAGCGGCGCCGCGCTGGCCCGTGACGCGGAGGAGAGCGCCCGTACGGGACAGTCTCCGGAACTCGCCGCGCGGCTGGAGGCGGCAGGGAAGCTCACCGCCGTCGACGTTGCCGCGGCGGCAGCCGCCGGTGACGCCACGGCACTCGACCTTGTCCGCGAGGGCGGCAACCGCGTCGGCCAGGTCATCGCCGGGCTCGTCAGCTTCTTCAACCCCGGCCTGGTCGTGATCGGCGGCGGTGTCACGGGCCTCGGACACACCCTGCTCGCCAGTGTGCGCACCCAGGTCTACCGGAAGTCGCTGCCACTGGCCACCGGCAATCTTCCGATCGTGCTGGGCGAACTGGGCCCCGCTGCCGGAGTGATCGGCGCAGCCCGGCTCATCAGCGACCATCTGTTCTCCCCGGCCTGACCTCTCGGACCGGCGGCCCGCACCCCAGCAGACCCCGGAGCGCCGCAGCCATCGCGGATCATCGCAACGGCGCACCACAACGGCGCACCACAACGGCGCACCACAACGGCGCACCACAACGGCGCACCACAACGGCACCGTGCACCGCGACCGGCACACCGCGGTGCACCGCAACGGCACAGCGCACCGGTACCACCCCGCCCGCTCACCGGCCGCAGACTCGCCGAGGGGATTCGTCATGGCACCAGAACCACCACCGCCATCGCCGACGCCATCCGCACCGCCGCTCCTCACCATGTCCGGGATCACCAAGTCGTTCCCCGGTGTCCGCGCCCTCGACGGGGTCGACCTCGATGTCCAGGCGGGCGAGGTCCACTGCCTCCTCGGCCAGAACGGCGCCGGCAAGTCCACCCTGATCAAGGTGCTCGCCGGAGCGCACCAGCCCGACGACGGACGGATCACCTGGCGCGGTGACCCGGTTTCGCTCAGGTCGCCCATCGCCGCGATGCGCCTCGGCATCGCCACCATCTACCAGGAACTCGACCTGGTCGAGGGCCTGTCCGTGGCCGAGAACGTCTTCCTCGGCCATGAACCGACTTCGGCCGGGTTCGTCGTCCGTGGCCGGGAGGCCAGACGGTCCACCGCCGCACTCCTGCGCCGCCTGGGCCACCCCGAGATCGACCCCGTCCGGGCCGTGGGTGAACTCTCCGCCGCCCAGCAGCAGATCGTCTCGATGGCCCGCGCGCTCTCCCACGACGTACGCCTCATCGTCATGGACGAGCCTTCGGCGGCCCTGGACCCCGATGAGACTGCCAATCTCTTCCGGATCGTCTCCGACCTCACCTCCGACGGCGTCGCCGTCGTGTACATCTCCCACCGCCTGGAGGAGATCCGGCGTATCGGCGACCGCGTGACCGTTCTCAAGGACGGCCGGGCGGTGGCCTGCGGACTGCCGGCCGAGGGCACCCCCACCCGTGACATCGTTGCCATGATGACCGGTCGCAGTGTCGAGTACGTCTTCCCCGACCGGCCCCGTGAACCTCCCGCCGGCGCACCCGTCCTCCGGGTCGAAGGGCTCACCAGGAAAGGAGAGTTCGCCCTCGTCGACCTCGAGGTGCGCCCTGGCGAGATCGTCGGTCTGGCAGGGCTCGTGGGCTCCGGGCGCTCGGAGATCCTGGAGACCGTCTACGGCGCGAGGCGGGCCGACGCGGGCCGCATCACCGTCGACGGCCGTTCGCTCAGGCCCGGCAGCGTACGCTCCGCGGTCCGGGCGGGTCTCGGACTCGCCCCCGAGGAACGCAAGGCCCAGGGTCTGCTGATGCTCGAGTCCGTCACCCGCAATGTGTCGGTGTCCTCCCTCTCCCGCTTCTCGCGCGGCGGGTGGATCAAGCGGAACGAGGAGCGACGGGCCGCCCGGGAGGCGACGCGGGAGCTGTCGCTGCGCCCGGACGACCCCGACGCCCGTATTCGTACCCTCTCCGGCGGCAACCAGCAGAAGGCCGTTCTCGCCCGCTGGCTGCTCAAGGGTTGCCGTGTCCTGCTGCTCGACGAGCCGACCCGTGGTGTCGACGTCGGTGCACGCGCCGAGCTCTACGCGGTGATCCGGCGTCTCGCCGGGGAAGGCCTGGCCGTCCTCCTGGTCTCCAGCGAGGTGCCCGAGGTCCTCGGGCTCGCCGACCGGGTCGTCGTCCTGCGCGAGGGCCGGGTCGTGCACACGGCCCCGGCCCGGGATCTCGACGAGCACCGTGTACTGGACCTGGTCATGGAAGGCAGCTCCTCCGGTCGGTCCGCCGGGCCGAACGCCGGCGCACGTCCGCGAAGGGAGTCCCAGTGACACAGCAGCAGGTGCCGTCCGCGCCGCAGGACGGCACAGGCCCCGCACATGGCGGGGGAGGAGGGCCGGCCGGTCCCGCAGCCGCCAGGACCTTCGCCCGGGCCGGCGGCGGCCGGGCACTCGGACTGCGTGCCGACGTCCGCAACCTCTCCCTCCTGGGCGTCCTCGCCGCGCTGATCGCCGTCGGAGGCCTCACCAGTCCGGACACCTTCCTGGACACCGTCAATCTCCAACTGGTGCTCACCCAGGCGTCCGTCATCGGTGTCGTCACGGTCGGCATGACGTTCGTCATCACCAGCGGCGGCATCGATCTGTCCGTCGGTGCGATCGTCGCCCTCGCGTCGGTGTGGGCGACGACGGTCGCCACCCAGGAATACGGTTTCGCCGGCATCCTCTTCACGTCGGTCGTCGTCGGCCTCGGCTGCGGACTGGTGAACGGGCTGCTCATCGCGTACGGGGGGATGGTGCCGTTCATCGCGACCCTGGCCATGCTTGCCTCGGCGCGCGGCCTCGCGCTCCAGATCACCGAGGGCAGAACACAGATCGTGACCGTGCAGCCGGTACTCGACCTCGGTGTCCCCGACGCGTACCTGCTCGGGGTGCCGCCGCTGGTCCTGGTCTTCGCCGCGGTCACGGTGATCGGCTGGCTGCTGCTGAACCGGACGACGTTCGGGCGCCGTACCGTCGCCGTCGGCGGGAACGCTGAAGCCGCCCGCCTCGCCGGTATCGATGTCCGCCGCCAGCGGCTCCATCTCTATCTGCTGTCCGGGCTGTGCTGCGGAATCGCGGCCTTCCTGCTGATCATCCTGTCCGGATCAGGCCAGAACACCAACGGCAACCTGTACGAACTCGACGCCATTGCCGCCGCGATCATCGGCGGCACCCTGCTGAGCGGCGGCCGCGGCACCATCGTCGGCTCCGTCCTCGGTGTCCTCGTCTTCACCACGATCACCAACATCTTCGCCCTCAGCAATCTGCAGAGCGACGTTCAGCAGATAGCCAAGGGCGCGATCATCGTCGCCGCCGTGCTGGTCCAGCGCCGGACCTTGCGCGGCGACGAGACCTGACGCACCACACACACCACACGCACCCCCCGCACCACGCGCACCACCGCCCGGCCGGGTCCCCCGCCCGCACGCCCGATCCCGAAGGGTTTCATCGCCATGCCGGAAATCCCCTCCACCAGCCGCAGAGGACTGCTCTTCGGCACCGCAGCCGTCTCCGCCGGCGCCCTGCTCACCGCGTGCACCAGCAACGAGCCTTCGAGGAAGGAAGCGGCCGCCGACGACGCGGCGGCCGTCGACGACAAGCCGGGCAGGCCGGTCACCATCGGCTTCGCCGGACCCCAGGCAGACCACGGCTGGCTGAACGCCATCAACGAGAACGCCAAGGAGCGTGCGAAGAAGTACTCCGATGTGACCCTGGAGATCACTGAGGGCTCGAACGACACCGCCACCCAGATCGGCCAGATCCAGACGCTCATCAACAAGAAGGTCGATGTGCTGGTGATCCTTCCGGCCGACGGCAAGGCCCTCACCCAGATCGGACTTCAGGCGATGAAGGCCGGGATCCCCGTGGTCAACCTGGACCGGATCTTCGCGTCCCCGCAGGCCTACCGCTGCTGGATCGGGGGCGACAACTACGGGATGGGCCTCAACGCAGGCCGCTACATCGGTGAACGGCTGAGGGACAAGCGGGACGCCAGGGTCGTCGAGCTCGCCGGGATGGACAACCTGGAGCTCACCCAGCAGCGCACGCAGGGCTTCGACGACGCCCTCAAGAACTACCCCAACATCACGAAGGTCGCCCGCCAGGCGGCCGAGTTCACCGTGGAGTCCGGCCAGGCCAGGATGGCCCAACTGCTGCAGGCACAGAAGAGGTTCGACGCCCTGTGGAACCACGACGACGACCAGGGAGTGGGCGCCCTGCGCGCGATCCAGCAGGCCGGCCGCAGCGATTTCCTGATGGTCGGCGGTGCGGGTGCCAGATCCGCGATGGACGCCATCAAAGCCGACAAGGGCGTACTGAAGGCGACCGTCCTCTATCCGCCCACGATGTCCGCATCGGCCGTCGACCTGGCGCGGGCGCTGGCCCAGGGCAAGGGCGTCGGCGGGCTGGCGGAGCTGGAGATCCCGGCCTCCATCACCCTCTACTCGGGCGTCGTCACCAAGGAGAACGTCGACGACTACCTGCCCACGGGCTTCAGCTGAGCCGCGCCGGCCCGCCCCCACCGAGCAATCGACGAGGAGGAACCCGCATGGAGCAGAGGGACAGCGATGCCGGAGAGGCCGGTGGCACCGCCGGATCCGGCGCGGGCGGTGCTGCCAGTGGTGTCGGCGGAACCGGCAGCTCCCCAGGGGCAGGTGGTGCCGTCGGCTCCGGCCGCGCGGCCCCGACTGCGCTCGGCGTCGGCATGGTCGGGTACGCGTTCATGGGAGCCGCGCACTCCCAGGGCTGGCGGACCGTGGGCCGAGTCTTCGACCTGCCGGTGCAACCGGCCCTCGCCGCGGTCTGCGGCCGTGACGCCGCAGCTGTCCGGGCCGCGGCGGACAAGCACGGCTGGGCAGCCGTGGAGACCGACTGGCGTGCCCTCGTCACCCGGGACGACGTACAGATCGTGGACATCTGCACACCGGGCGACAGCCATGCGCAGATCGCGATCGCCGCGCTGGAGGCGGGCAAGCACGTCCTGTGCGAGAAGCCCCTGGCCAACTCGGTGGCCGAGGCCGAGGCCATGGCCGCGGCGGCCGAAAGCGCCAGGGCGCACGGCCAAGTGGCGATGGCCGGCTTCAACTACCGGCGCGTACCGGCGATTTCCTACGCACGTCGACTTATCGGCGACGGACGGCTCGGATCCCTGCGCCATCTCAGGTTCACCTATCTCCAGGACTGGCTGGTCGACCCGGACTTCCCGCTCACCTGGCGTCTCCGGCGCGAGCACGCCGGATCAGGGGCGCTCGGCGATCTGGGTGCCCACATCGTGGACCTTGCCCAGTATCTGGCGGGGGAGCCGCTGGTCGGTGTGTCGGCGCTGGCCGAGACATTCGTACGGGAACGGCCGCTGCCGGCTCGTGCGTCGGCCGGGCTGTCGTCACCGGGCGGCTCCGGCCGGGGAGCGGTCACGGTCGACGACGCGACCCTGTTCACCGGCCGGCTGGCCTCGGGGGCGCTCGCATCCTTCGAGGCCACCCGGATGGCGTCCGGGCGCAAGAACGCGCTGCGGTTCGAGATCAACGGCGAACGGGGGTCGCTCGCCTTCGACCTGGAGCGGCTCAACGAACTGTCCTTCCACGACAACACCGAACCCGCAGCGGCCTCCGGCTTCCGGCGGATCCTGGTCACCGAACCCGACCATCCCTATCTGGGGGCCTGGTGGCCGCCCGGCCACGCGCTCGGCTACGAGCACACCTTCACCCACCAGGCACGCGACCTGGTGCACGCCATCGCCGAGGGCACCGAACCGGCCCCGACGTTCGCCGACGGGCTGCAGGTGCAGCGGGTGCTCGCGGCGGTGGAGGAGAGCGCGGAGAAGAACGCTGTCTACACAACCGTCCCCGTCTGAGGAGGTCCTCGCCGTGCCACGCCCCTTCACCCTCTTCACCGGCCAATGGGCCGACCTTCCGCTGGAGGAGGTCTGCCGGCTCGCCCGCGACTTCGGCTACGACGGCCTTGAACTCGCCTGCTGGGGGGACCACTTCGAGGTCGACAAGGCCCTGGCCGACCCGTCGTACCTGGACGGGCGCAGGGCACTGCTCGACAAGTACGGGCTGAAGTGCTGGGCGATCTCCAATCACCTCGTCGGGCAGGCCGTCTGCGACCACCCGATCGACGAGCGGCACCAGGCGATCGTCCCCGCGCGGATCTGGGGTGACGGCGAGCCGGAAGGCGTACGCCGGCGGGCGGCACGCGAAATGGCCGACACCGCGCGTGCCGCGGCGGCCTTCGGGGTTCGTACCGTCATCGGTTTCACCGGCTCGTCCATATGGCACCTCGTCGCCATGTTCCCCCCGGTGCCGGAGCGGATGATCGATCGGGGCTACGAGGACTTCGCCGAGCGGTGGGAGCCGGTCCTCGACGTGTTCGACGCGGAGGGAGTGCGCTTCGCCCACGAGGTCCATCCGAGCGAGATCGCCTACGACTACTGGACCACGCATCGTGCGCTGGAGGCCCTCGGCCGTCGACCGGCGTTCGGGCTGAACTTCGACCCGAGCCATTTCGTGTGGCAGGACCTCGATCCGGTCGGCTTTCTCTACGACTTCCGTGACCGGATCTACCACGTCGACTGCAAGGAGGCGCGGCGCCGGCTCGACGGCCGCAACGGGCGGCTCGGCTCGCATCTTCCGTGGGGCGACCCGCGGCGCGGCTGGGACTTCGTCTCGGCCGGGCACGGGGACGTGCCGTGGGAGGACGTGTTCCGGATGCTGCGCTCCATCGGCTACGACGGCCCTGTCTCGGTCGAGTGGGAGGACGCCGGAATGGACCGTCTGATGGGTGCTCCGGAAGCGCTTTCCACCCTGAAGCGCTACGACTTCGATCCCCCGACGGCATCGTTCGACGCGGCGTTCGGGGGTAACGACTAGAGCATCGATGCTGGCCAGGCCCGGTGGTACGAAACGCTGCCGGGCCCGTCCGGCCTGCCCCTTCCCGGCTTTGTCCTCCCTAAGGAGAAAGTTCAACTTCATTGGTGTGCAAGGGCTTTCGGCTCGAGATGAACCCGGCTACCGTCCCTGAGGCGTACAGGACACAGCGCAAGGGGTCGTCCCCGATCTCGACCAGCGTGACGGCGCACGCCGGTCCCCGGAGTTCCCGCGGCACGTCCGCGCGCGGAACCGCACGGCAGCAGCACCCGCCCGTACGACCGGCTACTTCCGGAGGACACACGTGCACAGAACACGGCCCGGAGCAAGCAGAGTCAGGAAGGGACTCGCGCTCCTCACCGGCGGCCTGCTGGCCGCGACGTCACTCACGATGGCCGCCCCCGTGGGGGCCGCCCAATCCGCAGCAGATGCGGGAGGCGCCGCGGCGGCCGAGGTATTCCAGCAGGTCAGCCTCGCCAAGGGTGAACCCGAGGTCGGCGAGCCGATGTCGCTCGCCGTCCTCCCCGACCGAAGCGTCCTGCACACCTCGCGCGACGGCGAGCTGCGCATGACCGACGCCGCGGGCAACACCCGCGTCATAGGAACCGTCCCCGTCTACTCACACGACGAGGAGGGACTCCAAGGCGTCGGCATCGACCCCCGGTTCAGCGAGAACCGTGCGATCTACCTCTACTACGCGCCCCCGCTGGACACACCCACCGGCGACGCTCCCGACGACGGCACGGCGGCGGACTTCGCCGAGTACGACGGGGTCAACCGGCTCTCCCGCTTCGTGCTCAGGGCCGACGGCACCCTCGACAACGCCAGCGAGAAGAAGGTCATCGACATCCCCGCGACCCGTGGCATCTGCTGCCACGTCGGCGGCGACATCGACTTCGACGCTCAGGGCAATCTGTACCTGTCGACGGGTGACGACTCCAACCCGTTCGCCTCCGACGGCTACACCCCCATCGACGAGCGGCCCACCCGCAACCCGGCGTACGACGCCCGCCGCACCTCCGGCAACACCAACGACCTGCGCGGCAAGGTCCTGCGCATCAAGGTCGCCGAAGACGGCTCCTACACCGTTCCCGACGGCAATCTCTTCGCCCCGGGCACGGCAAGGACACGGCCCGAGATCTACGCGATGGGCTTCCGCAACCCGTTCCGCTTCAGCGTCGACAAGAGGACCGGCGTGCTGTACGTCGGTGATTACGGTCCCGACGCCGGTGCGGCCGACCCCGAGCGCGGACCGGCCGGACAGGTCGAGTTCACCCGGGTCACCAAGCCGGGCAATTTCGGCTGGCCCTTCTGCACCGGCAAGAACGACCCCTTCGTGGACTACGACTTCGCGACGAAGGTCTCGGGTGGGACGTTCGACTGCGCCGCGCCGAGGAACGACTCACCGCACAACACCGGTCTCGTCGAGCTGCCGCCCGCCGAACCGGCCTGGATCCCCTACGACGACGGCTCCGTCCCCGAGTTCGGCACCGGCTCCGAGTCGCCGATCGGCGGGCCCGTCTACCACTACGACGCCGCACTCGACTCGCCCGTCAAGTTCCCCGAGGCCTACGACGGCGACTTCTTCGCCGGTGAGTTCGGCCGCCGCTGGATCAAACGCATTTCACACCGCACCGACGGTGCGGTCGAGTCGATCAACCCTGTCGCCTGGACCGGGACGCAGATCATGGACATGGCCTTCGGCCCCGACGGTGCGCTGTACGTCCTCGACTACGGCACCGCCTGGTTCGGTGGCGACGAGCACTCAGGGCTCTACCGCATCGAGAACGCGACGGACGGCCGTTCGCCGGTCGCAGAGGCGGCGGCCGACAGGACTTCGGGCAGGGCCCCGCTGCGGGTCGCGTTCTCCTCGGCCGGCACGAGCGATGCGGACGGCGACGCTCTGACGTACACCTGGGACTTCGGCGACGGCGGTACGTCCACGTCCGCCAACCCGACGTACACGTACCGGAAGAACGGCACCTACACGGCGACCGTGACGGCGAAGGACCCGACCGGGCGAGCCGGCTCGGCCGGTGTCCGGGTCGTGGTGGGCAACACGGCACCCAAGGTGACGCTGGAACTGCCCGCCGAGGGAGCGCTCTTCGCCTTCGGGGACGAGATCCCGTTCAAGGTGACGGTGAGCGACCCGGAGGACGGCCCCGTCGACTGCGCCAAGGTCAAGGTCACCTATGTGCTCGGCCACGACAGCCACGGCCACCCCGTGACCTCCGCCAACGGCTGCACGGGCGCCATCAGGACCTCCGCCGACGGGGGCCACGACCCCCACGCGAACATCTTCGGTGTCATCGACGCCGAGTACACGGACGGCGGGGGCGGCGGCCAGGCCGCGCTCACCGGCCACGATCAGGCACAGCTGCAGCCTCGCCACCGGCAGGCCGAGCACTTCACCGGCTCGTCAGGCGTCGGCGTCATCAACAAGACGCCCGCAAACGGAGGCAGAACCGTGGGCGACATCGACGACGGAGACTGGATCTCCTTCAAGCCCTACAACCTCACCGGCTCCACCAAGCTCACCGCCCGTATCTCCTCCGGTGGCTCGGGCGGCTTCCTCGAAGTCCGCACCGGCTCCCCGGACGGCACCCTGCTGGGCTCGGCGCCGGTACCGGTGACCGGCGGCTGGGAGACCTTCCAGGACATCGACGTACCACTGCGAGCCGTGCCGAAGAGGACCACCGAGCTCTTCCTGGTCTTCAAGGGCGGGTCGGGTGCGCTCTACGACGTCGACGACTTCGAGCTCTCCAGCACACCCGTCGACCGGACCGCCAAACGCGTCCTGGTCTTCACCAGGACCGCCGGCTTCCGCCACGACTCCATCCCGGCCGGCATCGCGGCTCTGAAGGAACTCGCAAGGACCAGCAACATCACGGTCGACGCGACGGAAGAGGCGGCCCAGTTCACCACGGGCAACCTCGCCCGCTACGACGCAGTGGTGTTCCTGTCGACCACCGGTGACGTACTCGACGCCGAGCAGCAGAGGGCGTTCGAGAACTACGTCGCCACAGGCGGCGGCTACATGGGCGTCCACGCGGCCGCCGACACCGAGTACGACTGGGAGTTCTACGGCGGACTCGTCGGCGCGTACTTCGAGTCGCACCCGCAGATCCAGAAGGCGACGGTGCGGGTGGAGGACCGCGCCCATCCGGCCACCTCCCACCTGGACCAGGCATGGGAACGCACGGACGAGTGGTACAACTACCGCACCAACCCGCGCGGTCGGGCCCGGATCCTCGCCACACTCGACGAAACCACCTATCAGGGCGGCACGATGAAGGGCGACCACCCGATCGCCTGGTGCCGGAGCTATCAGGGAGGACGCGCTTTCTACACGGGCGGTGGACACACCACGGAGTCCTACGCCGAACCCGCGTTCCGGCAGCATCTGCTCGGCGGGCTGCGCTACGCCTCCGGGCAGGTCAACGCCGACTGCAGGCCGCAGGCCGGCTACCGGGACCTGTTCAACGGCCGGACGCTGGAGGGCTGGAAACAGGCCGGGCCGGGAAAGTTCGACGTCGTGGACGGCGAGCTCCGGTCCGAGGGCGGCATGGGAATGCTCTGGTACCAGGCCAAGGAGCTCAACGCGTACTCGCTCAGGCTCGACTGGAAGACGGCGGGTGACGACAACTCCGGGGTCTTCGTGGGCTTTCTCGCCTCGGACGACCCCTGGTCCGCCGTGAACAAGGGCTACGAGATACAGATCGACGCCACTGATGCACCCGAGCGCACCACCGGAGCGGTCTACGGCTTCAAATCGGCCGACCTCGAGGCCCGCGACCGGGTGCTGCGACCGCCCGGACAGTGGAACGGCTACGAGATCCGGGTGCAGGGGGAGCGGCTCACCGTCCTCCTCAACGGCGTGAAGATCAACTCCTTTACGAACACGGACCCGGTCCGGAGCCTCAAGGACGGATACATCGGCATCCAGAACCACGGCGCCGACGACCAGGTGTCCTTCCGCAACATCCAGCTCAAGGAGCTGCCCTCGTCGTAGACGGTCCGCGGCTCCGACAGGCCGGCGGCGGGCGGGGACGCCGTACCCCCGCCCGCCGTCCCCACCACCGCATCCAGGGAGGCTGTCCGTGACGAACCCGAACGACCCGACGGTACGCACCGGGATCTGGCTGATCGGAGCACGCGGCTCCGTCGCCACCACCACGGTCACCGGCTGCGCGGCGGTCGCGGCGGGGCTTCACATGCCGACGGGCATGGCGACGGAGACACCGCCGTTCGCCGCCTCCCGACTGCCATCGTTGTCATCGCTGGTCTTCGGCGGCCACGACACGGTCGGCTGCCCGCTGCCGAAGCGGGCCGAACAGCTGGCCGAGGGCGGCGTCCTGCCCCACGGACTGCCGTCGGCGGTGCGCTCCGAACTCGCCGCGGCGGACGAGGAGATCCGCACAGGCGGCCCGCTCCCCGGCGACACCCGCACCGACACGGAAGTGATCGCCGGCTTCGCGTCCGACATCGCATCCTTCCGGCGACGTCACGAGCTCGCGCGAGTGGTCGTGGTGCACCTCGCCTCGACGGAACCCGCCCCGGCCCCGGACTCCACGAGGCAGCCCGCGAGCTCGCTCTACGCCGCGGCGGCCGTCGAGGCCGGCTGTCCCTACGCCAACTTCACGCCCTCCACCGGGTTGCGCACGGCCGCTCTCGCCGATGCGGCCTCCTCCCGGGGACTCCCGTATGCGGGCCGCGACGGCAAGACGGGCCAGACACTGCTCCGCTCCGTCCTCGCCCCCATGTTCGTACAGCGTGCTCTTTCGGTGCGCGCGTGGTCCGGCACCAATCTGCTGGGCGGCGGCGACGGGGCGGCGCTGGCCGACCCCGCGGCCGCCGCCGCGAAGAACGCGGGCAAGGAACGCGTCCTCGCCGACACTCTCGGGACGGCTCCGGAGGGCGAGGTCCACATCGACGACGTCCCGGCGCTCGGCGACTGGAAGACCGCCTGGGACCACATCGCCTTCGACGGCTTCCTCGGCGCCCGTATGGTGCTGCAGACCACCTGGCAGGGCTGCGACTCCGCGCTCGCCGCCCCGCTCGTGCTCGACCTGGCCCGGCTGCTGGCCCGCGCCCACGAAGCGGGGTTCTCGGGCCCCCGTCCCGAGCTCGCCTTCTACTTCAAGGATCCGGATCCCGGCGCATCCGCGGCTCTGCCGGACCAGTACGCGGCGCTGCTGGCGTTCGCGGACCGCCTCCGGGAGAACCGGTGACCCGCGCCCGGCGCGGCATTCTCGGGGCCCTGCGCGGCCTGGTGCGGTCACCCGAGGATGCGGACCCGGTGGCGGCCCGCGGCGCGGCGTCGCCCGGCGGTTCGCGATCCCCAGCAGTGCGGAAGGCGGAACAAGGGAACGGGGAGGTGCGGGGCACGGACAGGCGTCCCGCTCTGCGGACCGGGGAGGCCGCCCAGCGCGAGGGGGTGTCAGGAGGCGCGGGGCGCGGGCCGGTGGCCGCGGACCGTGGCGGACCCCGGCCCGCGGGGACGGGAGCCGTACACGGGTGCCCGGATGCACAGGCGGCTTCGGCGGCCGCGGCTCCGCCGGGCGGAGCGGAGCACGGAGGAGCAGAGCAGGGAGGAGCGGAGCGGGGCGGGTCCGGGGGCGATGCGTCCGGGCCCGCGAGACCGGGGGACCCGTACGGGCACGAGGGCCGCAACGCCGTACGCACAGGTGGTCCTGCGCGGGCCTGGGCCGAACTGCTGCGGGTCTCCGCTCTGTTCACCGTGCCCGGCGACGCCCTCGCCGGTGCGGCAGCCGCCGGTCTGCGCCCCAACCGCGGCACCGTGCTCGCCGCGGGCGCCTCACTCTGCCTCTACGAGGCGGGCATGGCCCTCAACGACTGGGCGGACCGCGACGAGGACGCCATCGACCGCCCGCACCGCCCGATACCCTCTGGCCGTGTCTCACCGGCCGCAGCCCTCACCGCGGCAGGCGCCCTCACCGCGGCAGGGCTGGCACTGGCCGCCCGGGCGGGTCGCACCCCACTCGCGCTGGCCACCGGCCTGGCGGCGACGGTCTGGTCGTACGACCTGTATGCGAAGCACACCCCTGCGGGCCCGGCGGCGATGGCCTCGGCCCGCACGCTGGACCTCCTCCTCGGTGCGACGGCCACTCACCCGCCCGCGCTGCGTGCCGCTGCCGCGCACGCCGGACTGCTCGGTGCCCACACCTACGCCCTCACCGCCGTCTCCCGCCATGAGGTCCACGGCGGCTCCACCAGGATCCCCCTCGCCGCGCTTGGCACTGCACTCACCATCACCGCAGCCCTGACGGCCCGCACCAGGTCATCCCTCCACCCCCGGATCGGTTCGGGCGGCGGGAGCACGCCCGCCCGCCCCGATCGGGCATCCGGCCCACCCGGCAACAGTCGGCCGTACAACCCCGGCCTCCCGGGGCACCGGCTGTCCGCCCTGTCCACAGTGCTCGCCGCCGGCGCCTACGCACACACCACTGCCCGTCCCTTTCTGCACGCCGCGCTCAACCCCTCTCCGGCCCTCACCCAGGGGGCCGTCGGTGCCGGGATCCGTGCGGTCATCCCGCTGCAGGCCGCCCTGGCCCTGCGGTCCGGTGCGACCGGCACGGGGCTGGCCGTCCTCGCACTCGCGCCCGTCGCCCGTCGTATCGCCCGGAAGGTGAGCCCGACATGAGCCTGCGTCTCGGCTACGGAACCAACGGCCTGACCGACCTCCGCCTCGACGACGCCCTCGCCCTGCTCGCGGACCTCGGCTACGACGGTGTCGGGCTCACCCTCGACCACATGCACCTCGACCCCCTCGCCCCCGGCCTCGCCGCTCGCACCCGCGTACTCGCGAGGCGCCTGGAGGACCTGGGGCTGGAGGTCACCGTCGAGACCGGCGCCCGCTACGTCCTCGACCCACGCCGCAAGCACGGACCCTCCCTCCTCGACCCCGAGCCCGACGCCCGCGCCGCCCGCACCGGACTGCTCGTCCGTGCCGTACAGGTCGCCGCGGACCTCGGCGCACACGCCGTCCACTGCTTCAGCGGCATCACCCCCGGGGCCACGTCCCCTTCCACCGCCTGGAAGCGCCTCGAAAGCGCCCTCACCCCCGTCCTGGGGGCCGCGGCGGATGCCCGTGTCCCCCTCGCCGTCGAGCCCGAACCCGGCCATCTCCTCGCCACCCTCGAGGACTTCCACCACCTGCGCACCCTCCTCGGCAATCCCGAACCCCTCGGCCTCACTCTCGACATCGGCCACTGCCAGTGCCTTGAACCCGCGGCTCCCGCCGACTGCGTCACGCAGGCCGCCCCGTGGCTGCGGCACGTACAGATCGAGGACATGCGCCGCGGCGTCCATGAACACCTCCCGTTCGGCGAGGGCGAGATCGACTTCCCGCCCGTCCTCGACGCCCTCACCGCCACCGGCTACCGGGGCCTCACCGTCGTCGAACTGCCCCGCCACTCCCACGCGGGCCCCGAACTCGCCCGCAACTCCATCGAGTTCCTGCGTACGCGAGGAGCACCGGTATGACGACGCCGACCCGAGAGCAACTCGACACGCGGCTCGGCGGCGCCGCCCGCGCCTGGCTGCACGAAGCACTCGCCGAGGCCGCCCATGCCGCCGCACGGGACGGCGTTGCCACCGCTCACGCCGTACCGGTGTGGGAACTGCGCTTCGCCGCCGCAGGCCGCCACTGCGGACAGGAGCACGCCGACTCCGTACGCACGCTCCTCCTCCACGAGGCCCACGCCGACGCGGCCACCCTCACCCGCCTCTACCGGCACGGCACCGCCGGCGAACGCCGCGCCGTCCTTCTCGCCCTGCCCCTTCTCGCCCCGGATCCCGCCGACGGCCTCCCACTCCTCGAGGACGCACTCCGCACCAATGACCCCCGGCTCGTCGCCGCCGCCGTGGGCCCGTACGCCGCCGAGCACCTCGCCCCCCACGCCTGGCGCCACGCGCTGCTCAAGTGCCTGTTCACCGGCGTGCCCGCGGCAGCCGCCCACGGCCTCCGACGACGTGCCCGAGGAGATGCCGAACTCGCCCGGATGCTCGGCGACTACGCCGCCGAGCGCACCGCCGCCGGGCGCACCGTGCCCGTCGACGTCCACCGTGTACTCGCCCTGACGTCCCCCACGGAGGAACCCTGATGCGCATCTTCGACCCGCACATCCATATGACGTCGCGCACCACGGACGACTACCGGGCGATGTACGCCGCGGGTGTCCGTGCCCTCGTGGAACCCTCGTTCTGGCTCGGCCAGCCCCGCACCTCACCCGACTCCTTCCTCGACTACTTCGACTCCCTGCTCGGCTGGGAACCGTTCCGCGCGGCCCAGTACGGCATCGCCCACCACTGCGCGATCGCCCTCAACCCCAAAGAGGCCAACGATCCCCGCTGCACCCCCGTCCTCGACGCACTGCCCCGCTATCTCGTCAAGGACGGCGTCGTCGCCGTCGGCGAGATCGGCTACGACTCGATGACACCGGCGGAGGACACCGCCCTTGCAGTCCAGCTCCAGCTCGCCGCGGACCACGACCTCCCCGCCCTGGTGCACACCCCGCACCGCGACAAGCTCGCCGGTCTGCGCCGCACCGTCGACGTCGTCCGGGAGTCGGCACTCGCCCCCGAGCGCGTCCTCCTCGACCACCTGAACGAGACGACCGTGAAGGAAGCCGCCGACAGCGGATGCTGGCTCGGGTTCTCGATATACCCCGACACCAAGATGGACGAGGACCGCATGGTCGCCCTGCTCAAGAGCCATGGCACCCATCAGGTCCTGGTCAACTCGGCAGCGGACTGGGGCAGCAGTGATCCGCTCAAGACCCGGAGGGTCGCCGACGCCATGCTCGCCGCCGGATTCACCGCCGACGAGGTGGATCAGGTCCTGTGGCGCAACCCGGTGGCCTTCTACGGCCCGAGCGGCCGTCTCCAGCTCGACGTCCCGGCCCCGGGGTCCCTGCACGAGGGCAACTCCGTCCTCCGCGGCGGGGAATGAGGAGGCGAAACGCATGCGCTTCCGTCATCCCGACGGATCCACCGTCCACCTGTCCTACTGCACCAATGTCCACCCGGCCGAGACTCTCGACGGTGTCCTCGCCCAGCTCCGCGACCACTGCGAACCCGTACGCAAACGCCTCGGCCGCGACCGCCTGGGCATCGGTCTGTGGCTCGCCAGGGATGCCGCCCGAGGCCTCATCGCCGACCCGTCGGCCATGCGTGGGCTGCGCGCCGAAATCGACCGGCGTGGACTCGAGGTCGTCACCCTCAACGGCTTCCCTTATGAGGGCTTCGGCGCCGACAAGGTCAAATACCGTGTCTACCGCCCGGACTGGACCGAGCCGGAACGGCTCGACCACACGACAGATCTTGCCAGACTGCTGGTCTCGCTCCTCCCCGACGACGTCACCGAAGGGTCGGTCTCGACCCTTCCGCTCGCCTGGCGCACGTCGTTCGACCAGAACGCCGCCCTCACCGCCCGCACAGCCCTCGCCACTCTCGCCGAGCGCCTCGACGGTCTCGAAGAGCTCACCGGGAAATCCGTCCTCGTCGCCCTCGAACCCGAACCCGGTTGCATCGTCGAGACCACGGCGGACGCCATCCGGCACCTCACCGCCATATCCAGCCCCCGTATCGGAGTCTGCGTCGACACCTGCCATCTCGCCACCTCCTTCGAAGACCCCGGCCGCGCACTCCAGGCACTCACGGCCGCCGGCATCACCATCCCCAAGGCGCAGCTCTCCGCCGCACTGCACGCCGAACAGCCCAGCCTCCCCGAAGTACGAGAAGCCCTCGCCGCCTTCGCCGAGCCCCGGTTCCTCCACCAGACCCGCGCACTCGCCCGAGACCTCCGGGACGGGAGAACCTCCGCCACGGCCGAACTGCGCGGCACCGACGACCTCCATGAGGCGCTCACCGCCGGAACCCTCCCGGACGACGCCCCCTGGCGTGCCCACTTCCACATCCCCCTCCATGCGCCCCCCGCACCACCACTCGGCTCCACCCTGCCCGTGCTCCAGGACACCCTGGCCCGACTCGTCGGCGGCCCCGCACCTCTCACCCGGCACCTGGAGGTCGAGACGTACACCTGGCACGCCCTCCCCGTTGAGCTGCGTCCCCGCAGCCGCACCCAGCTCGCCGACGGCATCGCCGCCGAACTCGCACTCGCCCGTGATCTGCTCACCGACCTCGGCCTCAAGGAACTGCCATGAGCGGCCCTCCCGACGGCGACACCCGCCTGCACCGCACCGCGCGACCCACCCCCCTTCTCGTGCTGGACGTCGTCGGACTCACCCCCCGGCTCCTGGAGCACATGCCACGGCTGAAGCAGCTCTCCGCCGCCGGTTCCCGAGCCTCACTCGGCACGGTCCTCCCCGCCGTCACCTGCGCCGCACAGTCCACCTTCCTCACCGGCACGCTCCCTGCGGAGCACGGCATCGTCGGCAACGGCTGGTACTTCCGCGACATCGGCGAAGTGCTCCTGTGGCGCCAGCACAACGGACTGGTCGGCGGCGACAAACTCTGGGACGCCGCCCGCCGTGCCCACCCCGGCTACACCGTCGCCAACATCTGCTGGTGGTACGCCATGGGCGCGGACACCGACATCACCGTCACACCCCGCCCCGTCTACTACGCCGACGGACGCAAGGAACCGGACTGCTACACCCGGCCACCAGCCCTGCACGACGAACTCACCGACAGATTCGGCACGTTCCCCCTCTTCCACTTCTGGGGCCCGGGCGCCGGCATCACCTCAAGCCGGTGGATCGTCGACGCCACCCGTCACATCCTGCGGACCCGCACTCCCGACCTCGCGCTCTGCTACCTCCCTCACCTCGACTACGACCTCCAGCGGTACGGCCCCGACGACCCCCGCTCCTTCCGGGCCGCCGCAGACCTGGACGCGGCGATGGCTCCCCTCCTCGACGACGCACGAAGCGAACGCCGAACCGTCGTTGCCCTCTCCGAATACGGCATCACCCGCGTCACCAGACACATCGACATCAACCGCGAACTGCGCCGGGCCGGCCTCCTCGAGGTGCACACCCAGGACGGCATGGAATACCTGGACGCAATGGCGTCCCGAGCCTTCGCCGTTGCCGACCACCAGATCGCCCATGTCCATGTGCGCCGCCCCGAGGACCTCGACGCCACTCACGAGGTCCTCGCGGGCCTTCCCGGCATCGCCGAACTGCTCGACGACGAAGGCAAGAAGCAGTACGGCCTGGATCACCCCCGCTCCGGCGAGCTCGTCGCCGTCGCCGAACCCGACGCCTGGTTCACGTACTACTACTGGCTCGACGATGCACGCGCACCCGACTTCGCACAGCTCGTCGAGATCCACCGGAAGCCGGGCTACGACCCCGTCGAACTGTTCATGGACCCCGAGGACCCCTATGTGCGCGTCAAGGCCGCCGCGGCCCTTGCCCGCAAGAAGCTCGGTATGCGCTACCGCATGGCGGTCGTACCACTCGATCCCTCACCTATTCGCGGCAGCCATGGCCGCCTTCCCGCGAGCGACGACACCGACAACGGACCGCTCATCCTGTGCTCCACCCCCCGCGCCGTAAGCGGCCGCGTCGCGGCCACCGATGTGAAGTCCCTGCTGCTTCGACTCGCCGGACTCCACTGAACCAGAAACCACCGACAACGAGGAGTTATCCACAATGAGCCGCACGAGCAGGACCCCCGATCCCGAGCTCGGCCACCAGCTCAGCAGACGCGGCATGCTCGGCGTCGCCGCCGGAACCGCGGCCTCCGCCCTCCTCGGCGCGGCCGCCCCCGCCGCCGCCCATGGATCCGGCCGCGGCCGCCCCGTACTGCCCCCGGGGCGCCTCGGTATCCAGCTCTACTCCCTCCGCGACAAGGTCTCCACCCTCGGCTTCGCCCCGGTGTTCGCCGAACTCGAGAAGTACGGTTATGACGAAGTCGAGTTCGCGGGCTACACCCAGGGCTCGGCGGGCCCCATCACCCTCGCACGGCTGCGCCGGCTCACCCGCGACCACGGACTGCGCGCCATCGGCAGCCACGTCGGCTACTACAACGACGGCGACCCGAACGCGTACACCTTCGCCCAGAACCTCGACAAGGTGCTCGACGACGCTCAGGCCCTCGGCCTCGACCACATCGGCACCGCCTCCGGCCCCTGGCGCTACGGCGCCACCGTCGACGGCTGGAAGCGCTGCGCCGAGGAGTTCAACGAGTTCGGTGCCGCAGCCAGGGCCCGCGGCATGAAGTTCTACCAGCACAACCACGCGGAGGAGTTCTCCTTCGCCACCGATCGCCCGGACGTACGCCTCTACGACGTCCTGCTCGCTGAGACCGATCCCGGCCTGGTGTACCTGGAGATGGACATCTACTGGGCCTATGCCGGTCAGTTCCGCTTCTCCAGGCGCGCCGACGGCACCCCCGCGCCCTTCGATCCGCTCCGCTACGTCCTCGACCGGCCCGGTCGCTACCCGCTGTTCCATGTCAAGGACGGTGAAAGGGACGACTCCGCCCGTGACGGCTACCGCATGGTGGACGTCGGGGACGGCGACATTGCATACAAGCGGTTCATCTCGGCCGTCTCCAGGGCGCGTGGTGGCCGCATCGACCACCACTGGCAGGCGGAACACGACGACCCCGCCGAGTCGTTCGACTTTGCCCGGAAATCGAGCAGGCATCTCCACTCGCTGCGAGAGAAGGACTGCTGAGAGGGGTCCCCGCCGAGCCGCGCCCGTTCCGCCCGCGCCGAGTCGTTCGTCGCGGGCGGAGCCGTGTGCCCGGACAGTCGTCGAAACTTCTCGCTACTGACCGGTAGATGGAATGTTGCATTCCGTACATCATTGAGCGCGAGCATGCCAACACCGTCGCCAGAGCCCGGCGAACGGTTTCCTGAGCCATCCCCGAACCCAGGAGAAACCCCCCATGCATGCACGCAGTTGGAGAACCGGAGTGGCCGCGGCCCTCACCGCGGCAACCCTCACCATGGCCACCCCGGTGGCATCGGCCGCTGCCCCGGCACCGCCGGCCGGCCAGTCCCGCGCGTCGTCAACCGCCGCACAGGCGGCGGGCGTCGACTACGCGACCTGGCAGCGTGACGTCGCAGCGGTCATCGCCGTGGCCCGCCCCTACATCGAGGAGCGGTCCGCGCAGACAGGCGGTCGGAAGCAGGCGATCGTCCTCGACATCGACAACACCTCGCTCGAGACGGACTTCCACTACTTCTGGGAGTGGCCGACACCCGCGGTCCAGCAGGTCCGCGACCTGGCCCGGTTCGCCGACTCCCGTGGTGTGGACGTCTTCTTCGTCACGGCCCGCCCCGGCATCATCTACTCGATCACCGACTACAACCTGAGGAAGGCCGGCTACCCGGTCGACGGGCTGTACGTCCGGGATCTGCCCGATCTCTTCGAGGAGGTCAGCAAGTACAAGACCGGCAAGCGGGCCGAGATCGAGGCGAAGGGCTACACGATCATCGCCAACATCGGAAACCGGAGCACCGACCTCGTGGGCGGTCACGCCGAGAGGACGTTCAAGCTGCCCGACTACGACGGCCAGCTGTCCTGACCCACACGGCCGGCCTGCCGTGGTGACCGGTCTTCCGGCCACCACGGCGGCTGTCCTGACCCCAACGGAGAGCCTGCCGTGGTGACCGTCTTCCGGCCACCACGGCGACCGTGGCTCCGCTCCTCCGGCTGCCTCCGGTTCGCCGACCGTTCCGTGGTCCGGAGCCGGTCCGGGGGCCTGTCGTCAACCGATGCCCTGCCGGTCGGGCTCCAGCGCGAACGCCCGCTCGGCGGCCTGCGGCACTGTGCGCTCCACGGCCTGGACCAGGAGCGTACGGTGCCGGACCAAGGGCTCCCGTCGCTCCCGCGGCACGAGCGGCATGAGATCGTCGATTCCCGCCAGGAGCCGGCGCGACACCTGGGGGCTGCCCACCGCGTGCCCACGAATCTCCGTGAATCCCAGGTCCACCAGATCCGCCCACTCGGGAACGTCCTGCACCAGCCGCACCGCCCCCTCGCCGTCCCGGTGATGCACGGCTCCCAGCGGCCGGTCCGCAAGCGCCGCCAGAAACTCCACGATCCGGTCGATGCACTGCACAGCGGTCGTGGGATCGTTCACGGCCGGCGAGAGGGCGCGCAGCGCGATGTCGGAGAGCTGCCGTAGTCCGAACCCGAGATCCTGGTGGAATGTCCGCTCGACGCCGACCGACACGGTGTACCTGAGCGACGCCGGCGTCGGCACGCGCCGGCCGTGCACGGCGAACACGGCGGTCCCCGGTACGACGTAGTCCCCGATCCTCGGCAGGAGCCGCAGCACCACACCGTGTCGCCGCGCGATCCGCACCAGCCGTGCGATGTGCACATCACGCAGCACACCCGCGCGCCCCTGATGGCTCAGCCGCGCGATCTCGGGCGTCGGCGGGAGCCCGTCAGGCCCCAGCACCGGCACTGCAGCGAGGACTCCGAACGCCTCCTTGTTGATCCGCTCGGTCACCGGGCCGACTTTCATCAGCTGAAGCGTCTGCGTCACATAAGCGATGAACAGCAGCAGACTGAGACCGACCATGACGAGCGTCAGCGCACTCTGCACCAGCGGCACGACACTCACGTCCTGGGGCTCCGCCTCGCTCTCGTACGACGTCAGCACAAGCAGGGACAGCAGGAACGTCGCCAGGAACACGGCGAAGGTGAGCTTGGTGATCCTGCTCCTGATGAAAATCCGGATGATGCGGGGAGTGAAGTTCCCCGCCGCCATCTGGACGGCGACGAGGGAGATGCTGAAGACGACACCGATGAAGGTCATCATCGCCGAGCTGATGGTGGTGATGATCGTCTTGGCGTCTTCGGCGATACCGGTGAGGTAGCGGATGGTGTCGTAGTCGCCCTCCGTCCGGAGCGTGTCCACGATCTTCGTGTCGAGGGCGTCCGCCGCACCCCAGAGCACACAGACGAGGAGCAGCGTCGCCGTGGGCGCGAACCAGAAGGTGTCCCGCAGATGCTCCCGCAACGGTGAGAGGGCTCGGGGCCTGCGACGGCGGTGTTCACGGCTCACCCCGCGAAGGCTAGAGGACCGGGCACCTTCCGTAGGTGCGACATCACACTGCGTTCATGACGCGTTGCGGCAGGCACGGCAGTGGCCGCGATGGGGCTTCCCGTGCCCCGGCAACCCACTGACCACCAGAAATGCGGTTCAGAGGCACCTCGAACCCCTGGTAGAGTTGTCCATGTCGCCGCGGGGAACACCCAGGAGCGACAAAACACCTGGTCCGGGTGGCGGAATGGCAGACGCGCTAGCTTGAGGTGCTAGTGCCCTTTATCGGGCGTGGGGGTTCAAGTCCCCCCTCGGACACTCGCTATAACGATACGGATGCGAGGGCCTCGACCTTACGGTCGCGGTCCTCGTTTCGTGTTCGCAGGTGATCGTGATGCCGAGGGCTTCGTAGAGCGGGCCCTTCTTGTCGGCGCCGGCTGTGTGAATGCGTTGTGCGATGTCTCCGAGGCCCTCCGTGATCTGTCGGATGCGCTGGGCGTCGAGTGGTGGCTCCTTCTGTCGGCTCGCGTGGGGGAGTGTGTCGAGCTGCTTCTGGGCGCCTTCCCTGTCTCTGCGTGCTTCGTTGAACCAGTAGGTGACGACGGCGGGGTCGGCGCCGGCGTCGAGGGCGGCTTGGCAGCGGGTGAGGCGACGGTCGCAGTCCTTGATCGCTTTGCGGGCTTGGGCCTGCTCGGGTGTCGGTGACTCGGCGGCGCTTGCGGCGGCGCTGGCGCGGGTGAAGGCTTCGATGGTGGCGGTGAGCCGGTCGGGTGCGAAGGCGCGGGCGATCCACAGCGCGGCCGGAGGTTGTGTGCACGGCACCCGCCTCCGGGCGGACCGCCCCGACGGCTGCCGCCTGCCGTCAACCGCCGGTCACCGGACCCGACGTGCCCGTTCGTGCCGCCGGACGTTCTTTGAGTACGTGATACGCATGCTCGTCACCGCCTCAGCGCCTTGGATGGAGCCTTGTCGGCGGCCGATCCGCCCGACAGTGCTCAGCAAGGAGTGACACCATTGCCCGGTTCCAGGTACTCGAGTTCAGCAACGGGACAAAGAGACGGCCACAGGGAAGGCCGTGAGCGTCGAGCCGGGGACTTTCCGGCCGATGTGATCCCGCTGCAGTCGGCTTTCGCCCGCCGTCATGCACCAGGAACCCGTGAGGGGGAACCGATCGCTCCCTTGCCGCGACGTACGCCTCAGCAGGCTCTGGAACGACTCCGCGAAGCCCAAGCCATCCACAGCGAGCCACATGAAGTCATGTTCCACGTCTCCCCGCGCCTGCCATGGAGTCGGAACGTCGGCGGGCAGGCACGAACGGACGGAACGGAATCCTCCGTCGAGTCGGCCGTACGGTCGCCCAGATCCAGTGGGGGCGGACCGCCATCGGCGACGTCCCGAAGGGCGCCCAGGGCACAGCACCGGCGAAAGTCGATCGACTCCTCCCGCTTCGGGCTCCGCCACTTGCTAATCGGTCTGTTCGCGGCCGCAGTGGTCGGCTGGCTCGCCGTTCCCCACCTCATCGGACGGCACTGAGCCGCACCATGGCGTCCCGTGGCCGTTCAGGGCTTGCTCTGCCCAGATGACCTTGCCTTCGGGCGTGTACCGTACGCCCCAGCGTTCCACCAGTTGAGCGACGAGGAACAGGCCTCTGCCTCCCTCGTCCGTCATGGCGGCGTATCGAAGGTGAGGCGAGGTGCTGCTGCCGTCGGACACCTCGCAGGTCAGTACGCGGTCGCGCAGGAGCCGTACCCGGATCGGTGCGCAGCCGTGGCAGATGGCGTTGGTGGTGAGCTCACTGAGCACGAGTTCTGTACTGAAGACCAGATCGTCCAGACCCCACTCGTCCAGTTTCCGGGCCGCGTCCGTGCGCATCGATGACACAGCTGCCGGGTCGGCAGGCACCTCCCAGTCCGCGAAGTGGTCCACGGGGGTGGTCCGGGTGCGGGCGATGAGCAATGCCACATCGTCCTTGGGGCGGTGAGGAAGCATCGCGTCAAGCACCGCCCGGCAGCTGTCCTCCGGTTGTCGGTGCGGACGGCCGGTCAGCGCCCGGAGGAGCATGTCCATGCCTACGTCCAAGTCCCTGGACCGGTCCTCGATGAGGCCATCGGTGTACAGGACCATCTGGGTCCCTTCCGCCAGCTCCAGATCTACGGTCTGGAACGGCATGCCGCCCACGCCCAGCGGCGGCCCGGCCGGCAGGGCGGCGAACTCCGCCCTGCCGTCAGGTCGTACGAGGGCAGGCTCGGGGTGGCCGGCTCGTGCTATGAGGCAATGCCGAGACACCGGGTCATAGACGGCGTACAGGCATGTCGCTCCCACCACGCCTGCGCCCACCTCCGTGACTGCCTCCTCCTGGTCCATGCGCCCGACCAACTCGTCCATGTGTCCGAGTAGTTCGTCGGGAGGCAGGTCAAGGGTGGAGAAGTTGTGCACCGCGGTACGCAGCCGTCCCATGGTGGCCGCCGCGTGCAGCCCGTGCCCCACGACGTCGCCCACCACCATGGCCACGCGCCCACCCGGAAGAGGAATGACATCGAACCAGTCACCGCTCACTCCGGACTGTGCGGGGAGGTAGCGGCAGGCGACCTGGAGTGCACTCTGCTCGGGCAGGGCCTGCGGCAGCAGGCTGCGCTGCAACTCCACCGCCAGGGTGTGCTCGCGAGTGAACCGGCGGGCGTTGTCAATGTGGACGGCTGCACGCGCGGCCAGTTCCTCCGCCAACGACAGCTCCGCCTGGTCGAACGGCTCGGGCTTCTCCGCACGCCAGAAGTGGGCCATCCCCAGGAGGACGCCCCGCGCCTTGAGCGGTGTCGCGATCAGGGAGTGGATGCCGTACTCGACAACGCTCTGTGCGCACTCCGGCCCTTGTGCGAGCCAGCCTGGTGCGGTGGAGAGCGACGGTACCAGCTGGGCGCGGGCAGTACCCAGGACGCGGGCCTGCGGCATCGGCGGGAGGAAGGCGACCAACTCGCCGAGCGGATGTAGCGGGGCGTCGTCACGGATGCCGCGGAGGGCGGTGCGGCGCATCTCGCGGACAATTGTGCCGTCGGGTTCCTCGCCGAGCAGCACGGGGGCAGCCAGATCGACCGTCACGAAGTCGGCGAGTCGTGGGACGGCCACCGACGCCAGTTCGTCTGCCGTTCGGGCCACGTCCAGGGTCGTGCCCATGCACAGCCCGGCGTCGTAGAGCAGTCTGAGGTGTTCACGGGCGGTCTCTGTCTTCACCGACACCGCCTGCAGCGTGCTGGAGTCCCGAGCGCCGCGGGCCGTGATCAGGAAGCCCACCGCGATCAGCGCAGGGGTGGCGGCCTGAGCCGGGACGGTGGTGAGCAGTGGCGTGAGGAAGAGTGTTACAGCGAAGAGAAGGCCAGTGACGATCGATGCCAGTCCCGTGGCGGCGTTACCGCCGTCCGCAGCGGACTCGGCGTAGCAGGTGTTGCCGAGGCAGAGACAACTGAGCATCACGATGAGGACGAACAGCAGCCCGGGAAGCAACCCGATGTACTCGAAGCCCCCGAGCAGCGTCATGCTGCTGACCAGGCCGAAGTCGGGGGCTGCGATGGGCCTGCCCGGCCACTGCGGCACGGTCAGCCCCCACGCGGAAGCCTTGCCACTCGCGACCACGTTGGCGAGCACGGCGACCGCGGTCATCGCCACCACGCTGATCAGAATGGCTCCGGGTACCTTACGGGTGATCAGCAGGAGAGTGAGCAGCGCACCCAGGACGAAGATCAGCGTCGGCCAGCCGATGAGATGCCCGTTCGCGTCGAGCTGGAACGGCACGGCGGTGCGCGAGGTATCCGGGGCGCGGCTGACGGATGCCACGTCGATCATTCCCAGCAGCACGATGAACAGGCCGATCCCGATCGTGATCGCCCGGCACACCCCTCTGGGCACGACGCTCGTCACACGTTCACGAACGCCCGCGGCTATCAGCAGCGTGATGGCTGACCCCACGAGGACGACCAGTCCCATCGCGTCCGGCCAGCTCATTCTCGGCGCGAGCTGCAAGGTCACGATGGTGTTCACGGCGATGCCGACGACGAGGGCCACCGGCGCGTTGCCGATGACGCCCATCAGGAGGGCGGTGAATACGGCGGTCACCACGGTGGCCGTGACCAGCTGACCGCTGTCGAGTCGCTGGCCGAATCTGTCCGTCCCCGAGCCGAGGATGATGGGATTGAGAACGACGGTGCAGGCCATCGCGCAAAAGGTGGCCGTGCCTCTGAAGATCTCGCGGGCGAACGATGAACCCTGCTCGGAGATCCTGAAGAACCGGTCCAGCACCCCGCGATCGGCAGGATCGGGACACTGCCGGGACAGGGGCACCACCTTGGCCGTGGCCGATGGGAACATAGCGGTCCTCGAAGGAACGGTGAGGAGGCGGGTCGATCAGCTTGCGGAGCCTGCCGGTCGTCTCCGGGCTCTGTCGCCCCGCAAGAGCAGCATCCGGCGCACGTCGTCAGCCGCGAGGCAGACGGCAACCACTTCCCTTGTGCCGTGGTGGGCCGAGGTCGCCCTCCAGGTGTCGTACGCGTTCTCGCGCGGGAACCCGGCGACGAGAACACCGTATGGCGGGGAGGGACGGCGCACATGAGCAATCGGTACCTAAGCGGGACGGTCCCCAGGTCCGGGCCTGTGCGGGGAGAGCCCCTCACGAGCGGGGGCGCAGTCCCCAGGTTCTCGCCCGCGAAGGCCGAGGATGGCCGCCGGCAGAGTGGTCGACACTGCCACTGCAACCAGAACGGCGCCAGCAGCAGCGAGGCACATCATGGCCAGGAACGGGATGGTGACGACGGCCGGACCGTCCAAGGCCGCGGCCAAGCCCGGGCCGGTGACATGTGCGCCGGCCGGGGCGGCGAAGACGATCCGAGCGCTTGTGCCGGCCGTCCCCGGGAACTCGTGGTCCATCGCATCGAGCCCCTGCTGCGATTCCCGGTCCGCAAGGCTGAAGGCGTTGTGCGGCTTGTTCTCGCAGCCCACCGTCGCCAAGCCGGCGAGCAGACCGGCAAGCAGGACCAGCCCGGCGGCAAGTACATGGCCGCGGCGCCGACGGACGCCGCGGCTGTTCCGGTGCAGGATCATGGCCATCGAAGTATGTTCCTTGAGTCGCGCTGCTGCCGCTCCGCCAGGCGCTCCGGGGACTGAGTCGTCGTGCCCTTGCCTCTGGATGCGGCCGCCATCACAGCCGGCTGTACTCCCGGGGAAACGACTGTCAAGCGAAGCATCGTGACAAGCCTGATCAGGCGCGAGACATGGCCCCGGTTTCACGGCAAACCATGCTCGCAACGACAGTTTCCGGCACTCGTCACGCCGCAGCCTGAGTACGTGCTGCTCACATCTCAGGGGCCGTGTCCGGGCGGACTCACTACCGAACAGGCCGAGATGTAAGTACCTGCTGCTCAGGCCGAGGAGACTCTCACGGGAGACAGTTGACGCTGCCATTCCTTCATCCGAGAGAGATGCTGAGGACCATGATGGACGGTTGTACCTCCTTCGTTCCTGGGACCTGTCATTGCCGCTTCTCGAGCCGCACGATCAGTTGCCTCTTCCTGCTGATCGTTGAAAGCTCATGGACCATTGCGGAGGAGCGATACCTCAGGGACCTCGCGATGCAGGCTCGAAAGATCCCGCCTCCGTCACCTCCGAGCTCATTCTCGTGAGGGGCCTTCGCGTACCGAGCAGGCCCTGGGACGTCACGTGAACTTGAAGGCATCGCGCAGTTGACGGCGCGAAGCGATGCCCAACTTCGTGTAGACCTGATGGAGATGGTTGTTGACGGTACGCGGCGACAGATGGAGAACGGCGGCGATCTCCTTGCTCGGCACGCGGTTGGCTGCCAGAAGGGCGATCTCCCGCTCGCGGCTTGTGAGTGGTGTCATGGCGGGAGCAGAGGTCTGAAGCAGTGGAGTACGCGCGTCCTGGCAATGAGCCCTGTAGGTGGCCGCCTGACGAGCCGCGGACATGGCAGGCCGTGTGGAGTCGGTGGCCTGCCAGACTGCTGAGGCGGCCATGGCCGCCTCAGCAGCGACGAGATCCATTCCCCGTGCCTCGAACTCGCCGGCGATGGCGAGCAGTTGTTCCGCATCATCGGCGGCCAGCGCTGCGACCAGATCCGCACGCGCCGACACCAGTGTGCTGTCGCATTCGGCAGCGAGGTCTGCGAGACGCTGCTGGACACTCCTTGCCCCGCCGAACCGTGCGATGTCAGTGAGGAACTGGGCCTCGATGGAAGCCCAGCCGCCCTGCCTGGCTTTCTGAGCCGCATCGCTGAGTACGGCACGCGCTTGGTGCAGCCGTCCACGCGCTGCCAGCAGCCAGGCCTCGGCGAGGTGCTCCTCGCGTTCAGGGGGAAGAGAAGGGGGGTAGGACCGGGCCTCCTGTAGAGCAGCTTCGGCCGCCCCCACATCACCCTGGACGGCAGCTGCGGCCGACAGGCCGGAAAGCACTCGGCGCATCAGCCGGAAGTTGCGGTAAACACGGCACTGGGCTGCGGACTCGGCGTACCAGCGGCGTGCGTCGCCGACGTGGCCGGCATTCCATTCCGTGTTGGCCTGCTGGTACGGCAGGATGATCCAGGGCAGAGGGGGATCGTGTGTCTCCCTGAGCCTCGTCCAGGCGCGACTGCTGACGTCCCGCGCTTCGTCGAGTCTTCCGGACAGATTGAGGGTGGCTACCAAGCTGATGAGATAGGCGACCCGGTTGAAGAGCACCAGGGGTGCGGGATCGGTCAGTTCGCAGCGCCGCTCGTAGGCATGCTCGGCCAGCTCCACTGCCTCCCGGCATCGCCCCACAGCTGCGAGGGCCGCGGGTTTGAGGAGGGATGCCATCAGCCAGACCCCGATGTCGGCGCCTTCGGAAGGGTCACGCTCCAGATCTTCGAGCAGCTTCAGACCACGTTTGAGATCGCCCGTCATGAGCCGCAGGCAGCCTTCGTTGATATGCAGCATGCGCTGTTCCCGGAGACCTGTCAGCCGCGTCAAGGCCGTGCTGTTGAGGGCGAGTGCGTCGCCAACGCGGTCAGCGGCCCAGCTGAGGTTCATGCTGCGGATGAAAACGGTCTGGAGCGCCTCCTGGTCGCTGCACGGCATGTTCTGTGCGCACATCAGCGTTTCTTCGGCCTGCTCCGGCTCCCCGGACTCGAAAAGCGACGCGCCGAGCATGAGGAGGCTACCGGCACTGGTCCTCTCGTCAGGAAGAGCCTTGAGGAGGGTGACCGCCTGCCGGTAGTCGCAGGAATGGCGAGCCAGGGCGGCGCCTTGGAGAAGGAGGGCCGGATCAGCCGTGCCTGTGGCACTGAGTTGCCAGTTGGCGATGTGGAGTGCGTCATCGCGGCGACGGGCTCCCGTTCTCTCGGTACGCCGCGCCTGAGCCTTGAGCAGAGCGCGACGTCGAACGGCGGGAAGGCCCTCTTGCAGAACCTCTCCGTAGAGCGGATGCGCCAAGGCCGCTACAGTGCGACGGCCCTCGGTCATGATGCGGATCAGTCCTGCCACTTCGAGGTCCGACACAACTTCGGGGCCGGCGAAGTACTCGGCGTCGGCCAGGGGAAGCGAACCGCACAATGCGAGCAGATCCAGTACGGGGCCGGCCTCCGACGCCGCAGCTGCCAGACGTCCTCTGATCAGTTCCGTCAGCTGCCAGGTGCTCGGCAGATGGCCGCCGGCCAGTTCCCAGACCTCTCCTTGATTCTGGAGCATGTTCGCGACGAGAGCTCCATGGACGAGTTCACGCAGGAACAGCGCGTTGCCCCCGGAAGCCGTGAACAGGGTGTTGAGGGTGCGCCTTCCCACCGAGCCGCCCAGAACCGTTTCCAGTACCTCCTCCACGGCGTCCCGGCTGAACTCCCGGAGTTCCACGCAGTACGCCGCGCTTCCGCTTGTCAGGGCATCGACCGCGTTGCCGAGAGGTTCCCCGGTACGAACCGTCGCGATGACGCGAAGTACATCCGCGTCCATGAGCTGGCGCAGCAGGACCGCTGACGCCTCGTCCAACAAGTGCAGATCGTCAACCAGTACGGTCCACTTGTCACTTGCGAGTTGGTTCGTCACCGCCGCGAAGGCCGCGACGGGATCCGACAAGTCGATCCCTGTCGGAATGAGGTGCGCGATTGCCCCCAGTGGAACCGTACTTGCGGCCCGGCTCGCCGTCGCTTTGCCGATGCGGATCCGCTCGATACCTGCGATCCGTTCCAGGCACTCCTCAGCCAGATGGGACTTACCCACTCCGGCCGCACCACAGACCACGAATGCGCAGCACCATCGCTCTGCCCACATGCGCGTGAAGGAGTTGAGCTCCGCCTCGCGACCTACCAGGGGCCAGCGCCCCACCAGACTTGTCTGCTCCACGACACACCTCGAGCCCGAACGACACCGCGCCGCATCAGCCCCCTCGCAGTCACGGCACCTCTCCTTCCCTGCCGGCCCCACGCTGTGAAAACTCAATTATTCCCGTCAAGAGTACAGCCGGGAAGGGGATCGAGTGCGGTGGCGTGGTTGTCCCTTTCCGCAGGACCGTCCCCGCGCCCTCCGCCCTGGTGTCCGTACGGAACCGACATGAAGGGTTTTCGTCGACCACTTCTTGCGGTTCGCCGAGTTCTTCTCCGAAGCTGCACGTGCACGATTGCTGCCGCAACGCACGCTGGAGCGAGCAGGGCAAGGGCGGACCAGAGGAAAGTCCAGCCGCCACCCAGGGTGGTGAGGGCCCATACCTCGATAATGACGATCGCCGTCATCCCGAAGGCCACGACGTAGGCTGCGAGTCTTACCGCTCCCCTTAGGAGTTGCGCTTTTCTGTCACCTGCGGGTCGGTCGTCCGGAGGCCATGTGATGCCGTCTCTCCTCGGTGGTCTTCTCTCCTGACAGTGCGGCTCCACGGTGACGCCTTCTCCTTTCCTGCCTCGGTGCTGCGGATATTTGGATCGCTAGGGAAACTCAGGCCGGAGAACAACCTTCAGGGATCTCCGACTGGTAACCCCAAGCTTTCTGTACGCGCTCTGCAAATGATTGTCCACGGTGCGCCTGGAAATCATTATGCGTTCAGCTATCTCCGCGCTGGTGAGCCCTTCGCATGCAAGCATGGCGATCTCTTTCTCACGACCGGTCAGTGGCGTCGACGCCAGGCTGGTGAGAAGAATCGGCGTACGCGCCCGATCACAGAGCTCAGCAAGGCGGGCCGCTCTGTTCTGAGCCGCCGTGGCCGTTCGGGCGCGTCCCTGATGCCGCCAAGCCGCTGCCGCCGCGGTCACCGCCTCCGCGGCCAGCAGCGACGCCCCGGCTCTTTCCAGGTCGTCCGCACTGGCCATCAGCGCGTCTGAGTTTCCACGAGCCAGCGCGTCCACGTAGTCGGCTCGAAGGACGGTGAGGAACCCGTCGGACAGCCGGGACAGCTCGGCAAGCCGCTCGGAAACAGCACTCGCAGCACCCATGCGCGCGACGTCGGTGAGCAGGCGGGCCTCGGACGACACATGATTGGCTTTCCGTGCGGCGTCTGCCGCTTTCCCGAGCGCAGTCCTTCCGGCCCCCAGATCGCCGTTGGCGACTGCGAGCCACGCCTCCCCGAGCGCCATGTCGGCTTCCACCGTCTCCCGGGCACGAAGGGCCGATGCCTCCGCGAGGCAGTCTGTGGCCGCGGCCACGTCACCGAGCAGTGCTGCGGCTTCCGCGAGCCGCGCCAGCGCCGGGCACAAGGACCTGGTCATACCATGGCGCCTCGCCAGGGCAGCCGCCTGTCCCGCCCACCGGCGTGCGCGTACAGGCGCCCCCTGCAACAGCGAACACTCCGCCAGGGACAGTGAAAGGCCGATCTGGGCTTCGGGGGTCCCGTCGGAGGCGACCCTCTCCCATTCCTGCCGGCCGATGCGGTACGCCTCCTGCAATCGCCCCGACTCCGCCATGGCGAAGATCACCGGCGCGAGAAAGCAGGCTGGATGGGAAAGGGTGACCGGGTCCACCAGTTGCTGCCGGTCGACGTAGCTGGCCCTGGCGACCTCGAGCCCTTCTTCCACTCTGCCCGTGGAAACCAGGGCCACCGCCTTGGCGCTCTGGTAGTTGACAGCGGCCTGTACATGGCCGATCGTCCGGGCCTCGTCCATGACGGCGAGCGCTTCGTCGTGTTTCCCGTACGAAGCCAGTACCGCCGCACGGACGGCGCGCATGGCCGTTCTGGCTTCCTGCGACCCGACCTTGCGGGAAATCTCATCACTGATCAGCAGGAGTTCCCCGACCTCGGCGGCACCTCGGTCCGCGTTCCGCATGCGTTGTACGGCGACCAGGACGAGTTCTTCGTCGCCGGCGGCCCGGCCTTCAGCGTCGGCCAGCACCCGCTCGGCCTGACGCAGGTCTCCCAGCTCCGTCAGGGCCTCTCCGAGCAGAAGTCTCGGCCAGAACCCGGTGTCGACCTTGCAAGCCGCCGTAGCGAGCGTCAGCACCTGGTGAAGGTCCTGGGCATGGCGGGCAAGTCTGGCCCCACGCAGTAGCAGCATGGGGTCGGATCTGCCTGTTGCAGCGAGCTCCCAGCTGACGATCCGCAGGACGTCTTCCCTTCGGCGCGCTCCGTTGGCGCGAATCCTGGCCACCTGTTCCAGCAGCAGCGTCCGCTGCTTCGCCGCCGTCAAACCGGATCTCAGAATGACGCCGTAGAGCGGATGCGCCAAGGTCGCTATTTCACGGCCCCCTTTTCTGGAGATCTGGATGAGGCCGGCACTCTCCAATTCATTCATCGTCGAAGGAGAATGCTCGCGCACACCCACAGGTTCACACAGAGCCACCAGCTCGAGTACGCGCAGAGCCTCTTCGTGAACGCTCTCCAGACGCGTCACCAGCAGATCGCTCAGCCGGCGTGTGCATTCCGGCGGGCCGATCAGCTGCCACACCTCACCGTCCGTGGTGAGTGAGTCTTTGGCCAAAGCCCCGAGCGTCAACTCCCTGAGATAGAGAGGATTCCCGCCGCTGACCTCGAACAGTATGTCCACCGAGCGGGGCTCCAGGGGTCCCCGCAGTGCAGCGACCAAGGCATTCTCAACATGTTTCCGGTCAAACTCTGAGACTTCTATTCGGTAGACCGAATCCCCTTTTTCCAGAGCAGCTGCGACATCATGAAGTCTTCTGCCGAAGCACAGTGTTGCGAGCAGAAACGCAGCACCGGAATCAAGAAGTTGACTGATCAAAGTGGCGGAGGCCGAATCCACGAGGTCGAGGTCGTCCACGAGAATCACGAAGCGTTTCCTGGAGCGACCCCGAGAATTGTCTCGAGACTGCAATGCCTCAAGCACGCAGCGGAAAGCCTGTACTGGATTGGACGTGTCGAGGCCGACGGGCAGCAAATGAGCGATGGCCCCCAGAGGGACACCCGTCGCCGCGTTCGGCACAGCCCGACCGCAGCGGAAACCCGAGCGACGAGCCTGGATCAGACACTCGTTCGCCAGCCGGGACTTTCCCACCCCGACGGGGCCACGGATAATGAAAGCGCGATACCTGTCATCCGCTACTGCTTCGATGAACTTCCCGATCTCAACATCCCTGCCGATGAATGGCCAGCTCTCAATAGCGTGGTGCACGATGAAGCTCCGTCGATGCCACGGGAATCCCCGTCAGTGACTGCGCCGGCGTCCCCCCCGACCGGCGAGAACGCTGTGTATGCCGAGGTTGTCAAAGCGTGCACGGCCGGCGCCTGAGCATTTGATACTCAGACGTAGCCATTCAGGCCGGCCGGTTGCCGGCGGGGCTTTGCTCACCAACAGCCGTTCACCGATCGAGAGGAGGCTGAACACGTTCCGCGCTCGCCCGTCGACCCCCAGAGTCACACGGCAGTGCCCGTCGCTCCTGTTGGGACCTGCCTCCTGCGGTGACCGTAGCTGTCCCAGCCGCGTTGCCCGGCGGTAAGCCCCGCCCATATCCCGTACGGTTCCGGCATCGTCTCCGCGTGCCTACGGCACTGGGCCGTCACAGGGCAGGACAGGCAGACGGCCCGTGCCGCACGACCATGCTTCTCACGGCTGACGAAAAAGAGTTCGGGGTCGACGCCGACGCAAGCAGCTCGCGCACGCCAGTCGCCTGAACTCGACGGGTTTTCCGGATCGTCCGGCGCAGCCGAAGCCGTTGCACCCGTGTGACCGTCTCTCGCCACAGCAAGACACCTCTCCCCGGCATTCCGCGATCCGTCGGCCTGGCGCCCGGGCCGTCGGGCAGTCCGGCGCGGCAGGCCCGGCCTGTCAACGAAGCCCAACACTGTCGGTGCGACGACGTCTTCGCATTCGACCCAGGCTGAAGAACCATCGGACCACGCTGTCCAGCCCGTATGCCATGAGCAGTTCATACTCACGCCAGGAAGCCCGAGAACGCATGAACCTCCGCGCGGGTCAGGTTCACGGGGCAGGGTCCCGAGCGCATTCGCCCACCTCGAGGCCCTTCGGCGGCCAGCGGGGCCGCTTTAGGTACAAGTTACTCATGAACGTGCACACGATGTTCGGATAGTCATGTTTGCACGTGAAGGAACCATTTAAGGGGGGCATGACCGACCCCGTGAGCGCACAACGGCAGTGCCGACGGCTCCTCGGACATCCCGTACGGGACGGTTCGTGGCCTCACCGCCGGATCAGCTGCTGGAGGGCCGTCGCCCGGCCCCGCATGCGGGGATTACCGCGTCCCCAGTGGCGCCGGCAATGGGAGACAAGCTGTGGAGACGAGACCGTACGGAACCGCTGCCGTGTGTGCCGAGAGTGATGAGTCGCCGCGTAAGGCCGGATGGGTTCGCCACCACGATCTGCGTCCCCTGCTTGCGGCGATGACCGCGCTGCGGGACGGCGACTTCAGGATCAGACTGCCTGCCGAAGACGACGGCATCGCCAGTGAGCTGGCCGCGGCGTTCAACCAGATCGCCGACCGTAATCAGCACTTCATGGACGAACTGAACAGGGTGCGCCGGGAAGTGATCCGTAACGGTCGTCTTGACGAACGGCTGTCTGCCGGCCCAGGGCTGGGTGCCTGGGCCGGGGACGTGGCAGCGGCGAACACGCTCATGGATGCCCTGATCGTGCCCACGGCGAACGCCACGCGCGTGCTGGATGCGGTGGCGGGTGGCGATCTGACGCAACGCGTGGACCTGCACGACGGCAATCGCCAATTGAGGGGAGACCTGCGCCGACTGGGCCGAGGAGTCAACCACATGGTCGACCAGCTGTCGCTGTTCACCGGGGAGGTGACACGGGTGGCGCGTGAGGTCGGCATTGAAGGACGGCTCGGAGGCCGGGCCCAGGTACGGGGCCTGTCGGGCAGCTGGCGCGACGTCACTGAGGCGGTCAATACGATGGCCACCCGGCTTACCGCTCAGGTGCGGGACATCGCGGTGGTGACGACTGCTGTGGCTCGTGGCGACCTGACCCGTTCGGTGACGGTGGAAGCCACCGGCGAGCTGCTCGAGCTCAAACTGACGGTGAACACGATGGTCGATCAGCTCTCCGCGTTCGCCGACGAAGTCACCCGTGTCGCCCGCGAAGTGGGCACCGAAGGCCAACTCGGCGGCCAGGCACATGTCCGCGGCGTCTCGGGCGTGTGGAAAGACCTCACCGACAACGTCAACTTCATGGCGTCCAACCTGACCTCGCAGGTCCGTAACATCGCTC